>DATLIP010000024.1:0-11475 GCA_035539375.1 Bdellovibrionota bacterium
AAAGGGAGCTGCGGGGTAGGCAAGGGCTTTGTGCCCCCTAAATTTGGCTAAATGCACGGTTTGAACCAAACAGTGTAAGAACACAACAGAGGAAGAAAATGGAAAACACAGACTTTAATCTCAGAAACGAAGAATCCTTCACCCCCCCCCGTTCGGTGATCACTACGGTCACGCGCAAAGACGGGTCGAAGGCGGCATTCGACGAAGCGCGCGTGCGCCAGCTCTTGCTCGAAGCGACGATCGGTTTCTCGGACGAAGTTGATTACGACATGATCCTCTCCGAGACCTTCAAGAACCTTTACGAAGGCATCCCCGCCAAGGAAGTCATGCAAGCCGCCATCATGGCGACTCGCCCCTACATCGAGCGCGACCCTGCGTACTCCTACGTCACCGCTCGCCTGCTCTGCCAGGTGCTCTACGAAGAAGTGATCGGTCACACCGTTGAGCGCGCGGCGCGCGAAGGCGCTTACCGCCAGTACCTCACCGAGTACCTCAACAAAGGTGCCGAAGCCGGCCGCTTGAATCCCAAGCTGAAGACCGATTTCGACCTCGTCCGCATCGCTGCGGCCCTGAAGCCCGAGCGCGACGAGAAGTTCTCGTTCCTCGGCCTGCAGACCCTTTACGATCGCTACTTCATTCACATCAACGACCGCCGCATCGAGATGCCGCAAATCTTCTGGATGCGCGTCGCTATGGGCCTGGCGCTCGTCGAAAAAGACACCGCCACCCGCACCGACAAGGCGATCGAGTTCTACGACCTCTTCTCGAACTTCGACTACGTCTCGTCGACGCCGACCCTCTTCAACGCCGGCACACCGTTTTCGCAGCTCTCTAGCTGCTTCCTGACCACGATCGGCGACGATCTGGGCGAGATCTATAAGTGTATCCGCGACAACGCGATGCTCTCCAAGTTCTCGGGTGGTCTGGGCAACGACTGGACGCAAGTGCGCGGTCTCGGCGCTTACATCTCGGGCACCAATGGTCGCTCGCAGGGCGTGGTTCCTTTCCTTAAAGTCGCCAACGACACCGCCGTCGCCGTAAACCAGGGCGGCAAGCGCAAAGGCGCCGTCTGTGCTTACCTCGAAACTTGGCACATCGACGTTCAAGAATACTTAGAGCTCCGTAAAAATACGGGTGACGACCGCCGCCGTACGCACGACATGAACACCGCGAATTGGATTCCGGATCTGTTCATGCAGCGCGTAGAAAAAGAAGCTGAATGGACTCTCTTCTCCCCCGAAGATGTTCCTGATCTTCACGATCTTTACGGCAAGGCGTTCGAAACTGCGTACGTAGCTTACGAAGCCAAAGCGGCCCGCGGCGAGATCAAGAATTTCAAAAAGGTCGAAGCCGTCAAGTTGTGGAGAAAAATGCTCTCCATGGTGTTTGAAACGGGCCACCCCTGGATCACGTTCAAAGATCCGTCGAATCTGCGCTCACCCCAGCAACACGCCGGGGTGGTGCACTCGTCGAACCTCTGCACTGAGATCCTCCTCAATACCAGCGACAACGAAGTTGCCGTTTGTAACCTGGGTTCGATCAACCTCGCGAACCACACGATCGCGGGCAAGGGTCTCGACAAAGAGAAACTCGCCAAGACCACGCGCACCGCTCTGCGCATGCTCGACAACGTGATCGATCAGAACTTCTACCCGATCCCCGAGGCGAAGAACTCGAACCTCAAGCACCGCCCCGTAGGTCTGGGCCTTATGGGCTTCCAGGATGCGCTCTACAAAATGCGCATGCCCTACGACAGCGACGCCGCGGTAGAATTTGCCGACGAGTCGATGGAGTTCATCTCCTACCACGCGATCCTTGCGAGCACCGAACTCGCCGCCGAGCGCGGCGCCTACGAGAGCTTCAAAGGTTCGCTCTGGGACCAAGGCATTCTCCCGATCGACTCGATCAAGCTAATCGACGAATCGCGCGGTGAGACCGTCGACGTGGACCGCTCGAGCCGTCTTGACTGGACGCCCGTGCGTGAGGCGATCAAAGCCCACGGCATGCGCAACTCGAACACCATGGCGATCGCGCCCACTGCGACGATCTCCAACATTTCGAACGTGTGCCAATCGATCGAGCCCACTTACAAGAACCTCTACGTCAAGAGCAACCTGTCGGGTGAGTTCACCGTGATCAACCCTTTCCTTGTTGAGGACCTCAAAAAGCGCAACATGTGGAATATGGACACAATCACCGAGCTCAAAAAGTACGATGGCAACCTGGACATGATCACGGCGATCCCCGAAGACCTCAAAGCGCTCTACAAGACCGCCTTTGACGTGGCTCCCGAGTGGCTCATCCGCGCTGCCGCACGCCGTCAAAAGTGGATCGATATGGGTCAGTCTCTGAACCTTTATATCGCCGCCCCTAATGGCAAAAAGCTGGATGCGATGTATAAATACGCTTGGAAGACCGGTCTCAAAACCACCTATTACCTCCGTTCCATGGGGGCAACCGGGGTGGAAAAATCGACCATCACCACTCGTGAATACAACAACGTCGCACCGATCGTGCCCGCCGCTGAAGCGAAAGCTCGTGAAGAGTTCACGCCTCCGATGGAAAAGCGCGAGCCGCAACTGTGCTCGATCGACAACCCCGAATGCGAAGCTTGCCAGTAAAGGGCGAGCCACAAGAGAAGAAAGAGAGATAGAAAATGGCTGAATCTGCAAACAAGGGCGCCGCCCAAGAGATGTTCTTCGAAAAGACCGCGGTTAAAAAACGCGTGCAGGTCGACGAGAAGCGCATTCTCAACTGCCGCGCTGACGTGAACCAACTCGTGCCCATCAAGTACAAGTGGGCATGGCAGAACTACATCGAGTCGTGCGCCAACCACTGGATGCCGACCGAAGTTCCCATGTCGCGCGACATCGAAGTGTGGCGCTCCGACAAGCTCACCGACGACGAGCGTCGTATCATCAAGACGAACCTCGGTTTCTTCTCGACCGCCGAGTCGCTCGTGGCGAACAACCTCGTGCTCGCGATCTACAACCACGTGCAGAATCCTGAGTGCCGTCAGTACCTGCTGCGCCAAGCTTTCGAAGAGGCGATACATACCCACACGTTCCAATACGTGGTGGAGTCGCTGAACCTCGACGAGGGTGAAGTTTTCAACATGTACAACGAAGTCGTGACGATCCACAACAAAGATGCCTTCGAGCTCGAGCTGACGAAGAACATCATGGATCCGAACTTCACCACGGAGACCTTCGAGGGCAAGCAAATGTTCCTCGACAACCTCATCGGTTTTTACATCATCATGGAAGGCATTTTCTTCTACAGCGGTTTCGCGATGATCCTCTCGTTCACGCGTCGTAACCTGATGGTGGGCATCGGCGAGCAGTACCAATACATCCTGCGCGACGAAACCAAGCACATGAACTTCGGTATCGACTTGATTAACCAGATCAAGATCGAGAACCCCGAAATCTGGACCACCGAATTCCAAGAGAAGACGATCCAGAAGATCCAAGAAGCCGTGCACCTCGAGTGCCTCTACGCCCGTGATTGCCTCCCGAATGGCATTCTCGGCATGAACGCGCAGATGTTCGAAGACTACGTGATGTTCATCGCCGACCGTCGTCTCGAGAAGATCGGTCTGCCCAAGCTCTACGGCAAGGAAAACCCTTTCCCCTGGATGAGCGAGATCCTCGACCTGCGCAAAGAGAAGAACTTCTTCGAAACGCGCGTGATCGAGTATCAATCGGGCGGCGCCCTTTCGTGGGACTAAGTCTCTAGTATCAGAAAAACCAAATAAAAAGCCCTGCTCACCGAATGCGGTGGGCGGGGCTTTTGCTTTTTTTATGCGGATTTTCTGTGAACGCCGTGACTGAGGTTCAGCATGGTGGTTGCCACCTGGTCGATGCTGCAAACCTCTTCGGCAGCACCGTTTTCAAAGGCTGCGCGTGGCATGCCGTAAACAGTAGATGAAGCTTCGTCTTGCGCGAAGGTGCGTGCGCCGACTTTTTTAAGTTCGAGGAGACCGTCGGCGCCATCGCGGCCCATGCCGGTCAGGATGCCCGCTACAAATTGCAGACCTTCCACCTTGGCCACCGTGCGGAACATATAATCCACACTGGGTTTGAAGCGGTTTACCGGGGCGTCGTCGCGGATGCTGATCACATACTGCGTGCCGCGCTTTTCTAGAGCCATCTGCAGGCCGCCCGGAGCGATGTATACGTGATTGGGTTTGAGCACGTCGCCGTCCTGAGCCTCTTTCACTTCAAAGGGGCAGAGGTCGTTCAGCGATTTGGCAAAGGAGGTCGAAAATACGGGCGGGATATGCTGCACGATAAGCGTGGGCGGGATTTCGTTGGGCATGCTGGTGAACACGTGCGTAAGAGCTTGCGTGCCGCCCGTCGACGAGCCGATGCACCAAATGAGGTTTGAGGGGAGTTTCGCGCCCGAGATGGGGGCGTGGGTGGTTTTTAGTTTTTTAGCTTTGTAGGCCTTTAGGCTCGAGTGCGCCGAGCGGCCCTCGAGGGCGAGGAGCATCTTCTCGGTGAGTTCCACCTTGAAAGCCTCGCGTTCTTCGACTTTTGGCTTTTGGATATAGTCAAAGGCGCCGGCGTTGAGCGCATCAAAAACCAGCGAGCCGTCTTCGAGGTTGAGGCTAGAGATCATGATGGCAGGCACGTATTCGTTTTCAAGAACACCCTGAAGCACTTCGACGCCGTTTTTATCGGGCATCTGAATGTCGAGCGTGATGAAATCCGGGCGTGCGCGGCGGATCGCATCCACCGCATCGGTGGATTTGGAGATCTGGGCCACAATGTCAATAAAGGGGTGCTCGGTGAGCGTATGGCGCAAAAACTTCAGTAGCACAGGGGAGTCGTCCACGTTCACCACGCGGATGCGGGTGCGCAGCACGGACGTGCCGTTGTCGACTTTGATGCTCACGAAGGGCGTGTGGTTGACTTTCAAAAATCCAAATTTGGAATCAAGGAAGAGCTTTTCGCAGCGATGCCGCAAGTACTCTGGAGCGTGGAGTGTGTACAACGTCTCCGGGCTTGCCGAATTCTGGTGGCGCAGAAACAAACGCTGGGCAAAGGCTTCGTCCAGCGCGCGTGGTTCGAGCACCGTGAAACCTGTGATCGTGTTGCCGATTTGGGCAGCAACCACGCAGTGGTTGATGACCTGGGCCTGGAGCGCGAGGGTAGGCGCCTTAGCCGGGTCGATCCACTTCAAGAGCAGGCTGCGGTCGAGCTTCATGCCGCTTTGGCCTTTCGGAGCTTGGCGAAGTACTCAAGCGAAAGCGAAGCAAAGCTTGTGGCCGGAGTGATGTCGCTCACCGCGAGGCCCGAGCGCGTCACTAACGACTGTGCGTGGGGAGCTACGGATTCATCGACCAGCACTTGGGTGTCGTGAAATCGTGCGAAATGACGGAGTTCCGTTTTCGGTTCGGCGAGGATCTGTAGCGAAAGGTTGTTCACCTTGAGCTCTTCGACAATGGCGGCTTCGTGAGTCTCGGCACAGAGGTAAATCTGGTTCGGACGCAGAAAGTGGTTTCCTTCGTGCAGGCGCGTGACCGTGCGTTCGGTCCACTTTAGAGCTAGCGATTCGAGGCCATTGACTTGTGCGTCGCTCACGCAGACCACCAGGGCCGGCGAGCGGTATTCGTGGTTCTGGCCGCGTACCACGGCTTCGATAAGGTGCAGGTGTTCCGTGCTACCGCGAACCCAGCGCAGGCATACCGAGGCGTCGGGTACCACGATCTTTTGGCTGATGCTCTGGTCAAAAGCCTCTCGCTCAGCGGCGTTCTCGGTGGTTGCATGTTGGCGCGAACGCATCGCCATTTTGGCTTTGGTGAGGATCTCGTCGACACTCTTTTTGAGGTTGTTCATCGCGGGCTTTTCGACATAGTCGAAAGCGCCCAAACTGAGCGATTTGGTGGCAAGATCCACGTCCGTTCGGTTTACAGACGAAACCATCAGAACCGGGGGGTCGATCTTTCGGCGATACTGAGTTTCGAGGAACTCCACACCGCCCATGATGGGCATGTGGATGTCGAGCGTGATGAGGTCGTATTTGCCCGAGTCGAGTTTCTCGCGGGCTTCCTTACCGTTGTTCGCCACGCTGACCTTCTCGCAATTGGGATCTTCAGAGAAGATCTTTTTGATGAGGGTCTGAATCGTTGGCGAGTCGTCGACGCAAAGCACATGGTACTTGGCGGCGGCCGGCATTGGAGCTAGGGCGGGAGGGGCGACTGGAGCGCTCACGGCAGACGGGGCGGGCACGTGCGCGGCGGCAGGAGCCGAGACTGCGGGCTTGGCGGCAGCATCGCCGGTGGCGAGCTTTTGGTAGCAAGAGGCACCGACCGAAGGGAGTTTCCAGCGTTCAAATCGTAGCGGCTCGGAGATGCCGCTCACAAAAAGTCCGCGCTCGTTGAGATGAGACTCGAGGTCGAGGGCGATCTTTTGAACGTTTTCTTCGGAAAAATAAATGAACACGTTGCGAGCGAAAATCACATCGAATTTTTGGCTCTGCGGAAAGGTCTGCAGCTCCAGCAAGTTCAAGCGTTCAAATTTCGAACGCTCGCGAAGTTTTGTGTGTACGGCGGCGAAGTCTTTGATCGCGCCGGAGCCTTTTTTCCAATAGGTCAAAAAGTGGTGCGGGATCGTGTTGACCTCTTTGATGGGGTAGACGCCATTGCGGGCGTATTCCACCGATTCGCCGTCGATGTCGGTGCCGACGATTTCATAGGGAACGCCATGGCGCTGAGTGAGTCCTACATCGAGGAACATCGCGAGCGAATAGGCCTCCTGGCCACGGCTACAGGCCGCGGACCAGAGGCGAAAAGGAGTGCCATCTTTGGCGAAGCGTGCCTTGAGGCGCGGCGCTTCGCTTTCGATCCACTGCTCTAGAGTTTCAAAATGAGCGTATTCCCGAAAGAAGAACGTGTAGTGCGTGGTCATAAGACCTTGCAGCACCTGACGTTCAGCGTGTTCGTGGGCTTCGTAATGGGCCCAGTACTCACGGGTCGTCGACAGTCCAAGCTTGATGAGACGCGAGCGCAAGCGCGACTCGAGCATCGAGTAATTTTTCTCTTGAACTTGGTTACCCGTAAGTTCCTGAACAATTTTTACGAGCCGCTCGAGATCCGCGGCATCGAGAATACCAATACTCATTTAACTAGAACTCCTCAAAACCGGGGTCGTTGTTGCTCGGAACGGAATCCGAACCGGCAGCTTTCTTGGTGACCTTGGCGCGCAGTGAGCGCTCTTGCTCGGAGATTGCCTTTTTCTTTTCGACCTTGCTCTTGTGCTCGTGCATCGAGACGACTTTATCGCCGGCGAGCGACGACTTCGCGGTGGTCGAAGGTTTCTTGGTTTCGGACTTCGCGGCTTTCGCACGGGCGGGAGCGCCGCCACCCACGAGGTTGCTGTCCGAGCCCTGTACGAATCCCACCAGGCTTACTACAGCGTCGGAGAGCGACTGAGCTTCGGCGCTGAGGTTTTCGGCTTGGGCCGAGCTCTGCTGAGCAACTGCCGAGTTCTGCTGGGTGACTTGGTCGAGCTGCGAGATCGCCTTGTTGATCTCTTGCACGCCCTGAGCCTGTTCTTTGGAGGCGTTGGCGATTTCGGCTACCATCGAGCTCACCGTGACGGCGCCGTCGGTGATGGTGTCGAGCGCTTCGCGGCACTTGTCCGCGGTCGATTGACCCATGGAGATCTTGTCTTTGCCGACTTCCACGAGTTGATCCACTTTGGCAGTGGTCTCCTGAACGATGTCGTTCACTTTTTTGATCGAACCGGAGAGCATGTCGGTGATCTCGCGGGCGGCGTTACCGCTCATCTGCGCAAGGTTGCCAACTTCTTCGGCCACGACGGCAAAACCTTTGCCGTGTTCACCGGCGCGGGCGGCTTCGACCGAAGCGTTAAAGGAGAGGAGCTTGGTTTGGAATACGATGTCGTTGATGACCTTCGTTTTTTCACCGATGTCGGAGATGATCTTCACGATGGCGGCGAACTCGCGGTTGCTTGATTCCATTTGCTGCAAGATTTCGTCGTTCGTTCCTTTGATCTCGTTGATCGCTTGAATCATGCGCTGAACGTTCTGCTTGCCTTCTTCCGAGGATTTCGCGTTGAGATCTACAGTGCTCTTGGCCTTGTTGGCCGATTCGGCGTTCTGGTTGACCATTGCGGAGATCTCTTCGATCGAAGCCATGGTCTCCTGCAGACTCGCGGCCTGTTCGGTCGCGGCTTCGGAGAGTTCGGTGGCCGAAGCGGCGCTTTCTACCGAAGCGTCCGAAACTTGTTTGTTCGAGACGCTGAGGCGATCGATCACGAGTTGCAGGCTCTTGGCGATGCCCGTTCCTACGGTCCAAGCGACGAAGCTGATACCGAGGATCGACAAGATGAGGATAAGGCCCATGATCATCTGGATTTCGGCGAGTTCGGCGAAGGTTTCTTCATAGCTAAGTTCGGTAGTCAGGTACCACTCGAGGTTGTGGAATTTGATGGGCTGGAAGTAGGTCACGGTCTTGAGACCGTCGTACGAGTCCTGCTCCATGATGCCGGTTTCACCTTTTTGAGCGGCGAGCACGGCGGGAGTGCTGAGTTTGACGAGTTTCTCACCCTTGAAGCTATTGTTTACAGAGTAGTGCTCGGGATCACGAAAGGCGTTCACGCGCAGCGAACCATCTTTACCAACCACGAGGGTTTGGCCTTTTTCTTCGAGGCCGTCGCGTTCGCTAACGATTTCGGAAATGTTTGTGGTGGGGATCTGAGCGATCAACACACCCACAAATTCCTTGCGGGCGTAGACGGGGATGCCGACGAAGAGCATGGGCATGTCGTTGGAGGCGAGGTAATTGCCGTAGTCTTCAAAATACACGCTGCCTTCTTTAAGCTTGCGGGCGGCGTTGAAGAGGCGACCTGTGTTGGAGTCGGCAAGGGGACCGCGCGTGAGGTTCGCGCCAAAATCGACGTCCTTGGCGACGCTAAGTACGATATTGCCTTCGGTGTCTACGAGCATAAGGTCGTAGAGGTGACGGTTTTGCGCAAAGCGGTTCAGTTTGCGCTGAAAATCTTTGTGGAGTTCGTTGTACGCCGAGGGACGAGCCGCGAGTTCCATTGAGTTCTTTTCGGTGGGATTGTCGTTCATCACCACGAAGTCGTATTGCATGGCCACGGTCGTATCGCTGAGGTTATCGATGTAGACATCCGTAGGAAAGCTCTTACCAGGGTTCTCCTTGGCATAAGCTGGTTCCACGCTGCGTTTGTAAAAAGCCTTGAGGCGAACGCGCTCTTCAGCAGCGCCTTTGGTGGGGTAGCTTTTCATTGCCTTGCTCATTTCTACGATCGATTGCTCCACAACGGGGAGGTCGGAAATGTCGAGCAGAGCTCCCACTTTGTCATCGAGGTAGGCAAGCACTTCATCGGCTTTGCCTTCGCCAATGAGTTTTGCGATTTCGTTGCTTAGTCCTTTGGTCACCTCTGAGGATTTCCAATAAGAGACGACGGTAGACACTGCAAAGGGCGTCATACCTACGACGAGGAAGAGGGTGATGAGTTTCTTTTTAAGGCTCCAGTTGCTAAAGTTCATATGTATTCCTTTTTGTGGGGACCTAATTATCCGGCCATCTGCTGGCGGTATTTTTCGATTTCTAAGAGTTCTGCGACATCAATTGTGAGCACCATTTCGCTGCCGGTTTGAATCACCGAGCGAATGAACTTCGAGGCCGCGTCGTCGTGTTTGATGGGGGCGGGTTTGAGCATGTCGGCCGCCGGGTGTAGCACTTTAGTCACTTCGTCGACGAGCATGCCGACGCTTACGCCGTGATGTTCGATCACGACCACAACTTCATGTGCCGAATCTTTGTTCTTACGCTCTTTGGCCGCGAGGCGTTTGCGCACGTTAAAGACACCCAAAATTTGGCCGCGCAGGTTCATCATGCCTTCAAAGTGAGTCGGCATGTTGGGAACCGGCGTGACGTCGGGGCGCTGGATAACCTCCTTGACGCTCATCAGGGGTAAAGCAAAAAGCTGTTCCCCGAGTAAGAACTCCATATAACGGTTATCTAACTGTGATGTGTGACTCATGCGGCTCTCCTTTGACCTTGACCGACTTCGTCGGTCTTAAATACGGATGAAACTTGCCCTTTGAGCAAGTCCATGGGACTGAGGATCAGAGTGGGTAGTCCATCGCCCAGCACGCAGCTACCGATCCAACCCTTTTGGGGCTTGATACCGTTGCCGAGTGGTTTGATGACAATCTGTTGCGACTTGACGACTTCGCTGACGCGAACGGCGATCAGTTGGTCTTCAACGTTAAAGACGAGAGCCGTTGAAGACTCTTTGTCGTGCGGTTTGGCGCCAAGCAACGTCTCTAGAGAAATGAGTGGCACGATGGAACCGCGCAGTTCGAAACAGCTTCCGATGCCTAGCTTGCTCTCATGCACCTTGAGCGTATGAATGTTGAGCGTCTCTTGCACCTGACTCAGCGGCACGACGTAGCGGTTGTCGCCGTTCATCACGATGAGCCCTTCGATCACCGCGAGCGAAAGCGGGATCTGGATGCGGAAGGTGGATCCGCTGCCGACCGCGGTTTGTACCTCTACGTGGCCGCCAATCTTGTCGATGTTGGTCTTGACCACGTCCATGCCAACGCCGCGACCGCTGATTTCGCTGGTGACGGCTTTGGTAGAAAACCCCGGGTGGAAAATGAGGTGGATCAGCTGTTTTTCGCTGAGGGTTTGACCCTCTTTGATGATGCCTTTTTCGATGGCCTTTTTGCGCAGCACTTCGGGATTGATGCCCTTGCCGTCGTCTTTGATTTGGATCACTAAATGGTTGCCCTCGTTCTCAAACGAAAGCGTGACCTTGCCCACGGGCGATTTGCCAGCGGCGATGCGTTCTTCGGTGGTTTCAAGGCCGTGGTCCACGGCATTGCGCAGGATGTGAATCAGCGGATCGCCCAGGCGGTCGAGCACCGACTTGTCCACGTCGATGCCGTCGCCGCTGAGGTTCAGCTGCACGTCTTTATTAAGGGACTTGGCGGTGTCGCGCACCACACGTTGAAGTTTTTGGATGAGAGGCTTCACGGGCAGCATGCGCAGGCTCATCGAGATGTTCTGGATGTCCTTGGCGATCTTCACCATTTGTTGAATTGCCGAGAGGAGCTTTGCGGTGTTGCCACCGTGGGCCTGCTGCTGGATCACCGACTGCGTGACGATCAACTCGCCCACATAGTCGTTGAGGTTGTCGATGCGCGAGAGACTGACGCGCACGATTTCGTCTTCTTTTTCGCCAGTGGGAGCTGCCGCTTTGGCGGGCTCGGCTTTGGCTTCCGCTTTGGGGGCGGCGGGGGCAGGTGCTGCGGCGGCTGCGGGAGCCGGGTTCGCTTCTGCGACGGGAGCTTCTACGGCCGCAGCGGGTTTGGCCATGGCCATGATCTCGGCCAAATCGTCGCCAGCAAAAAAGTCACTCGCCTTAGGCGGCAGGGGACTGGCGGGTTCGGAGAGGGATTCTAAAG
>DATLIP010000025.1:0-17849 GCA_035539375.1 Bdellovibrionota bacterium
TCACCGCAACTTCAACGTGCTAAGCGCTAACACAGCAAGCACGAAAGACACAATCCAAAAACGCACGATGACCTTGGGCTCTGGCCAACCTATGAGTTCAAAGTGGTGATGCAATGGCGCCATGCGAAAAATTCGCTTGCCTGTGAGCTTGAATGAAAAAACTTGCAATATCACCGACATAGTTTCCACTACGAAAACGCCTCCCAAAATCACCAGGAGAATCTCGTTGTTCGAAGCGAGAGCGAGCACACCAAAAACGCCTCCGAGTGCGAGAGCGCCCACATCTCCCATGAAAACTTGCGCGGGATAGGTGTTGAACCACAAAAATCCCACGCCAGCCGCCACGAGTGCTGCACAAAAAATGGCGAGCTCGCCGATGCCCGGTACATGGGGAATCTGCAGATATTCCGCAAAGCGCGCATTGCCGCCCAGGTAGCAGAGCACAAAGAAAGCCGCCGCGCAGACAATGCTCGGTCCGATCGCGAGACCGTCGAGACCATCGGTGAGGTTCACGGCATTCGAAGTTCCAACTATGACAAAAACGCTGAAGAGAATGTACCAAACGCCCAAGTTGAGTGTGAGGTGTTTGAAAAACGGAAAGAACAGTTGCCCCTGCGAAGCGAGCAGATCCTGGTGCTGATAGAGCACGAAGGCCGTGATGGTGGCGAAGATGAACTGCAGACGCAGCTTCCATCGACTCGCGAGACCCTTGGGATTTTTGTGCACGACTTTGAGGTAGTCGTCGAGAAAACCGATAAGGCCGTAACCGACGAGGATGAACATCGGCAACCAAACGTAGAGGTTCGAGAGATCCGCCCAGAGCAGAGTGCCCAAGAGAACCCCTATGATGATCACGACGCCACCCATGGTGGGAGTGCCCTTTTTCTTGAGATGCGACTCAGGACCATCGTCGCGGATGGCTTGGCCAAACTGCGCGCGCTGCATGAGGCGAATGAAGGGTTTGCCGAGACAGATGACCACGAGGAACGCGGTCAGTGCCGCCATTCCCGAACGAAATGTGATGTAGCGAAAAACGTTGAGTGCCGACAGCGACGGCTCGAGCGAGTACAACAACCAATAGAGCATGGAGGGAGTTTAAAGCCCGCCCCCGGTGAGCGCAAGGTTACGACGCACGAGGTAAGGCTTTTAAAGATCTCCACACCACCCATGCTCCAAGCACGAGCGCTGTCGCCCAGCCGTGAATCATGAGCATCGTGCCGATCACCACCGCGCTCCACTCTTGAGCTCGCATGGGCCACGCGCGTTGAGCAAGCTTTCGGTAGCGCTGTGCCCGCACGCCAAGCACCGCAAAGAGCAGCGTCGCCCCCACGAGCGAAAGCCCCCACCCCGCCGAGGCCTGCAGGAGAAAACGCAAGATCGATTCCCAGAAGGCAAAGCAGAGCGTGGCAAGCGTGGCAAAGAGCAGGGCGCTCAGCTCAGGCGAAGGGCTTTTGGATTTGATCGAAAGCAGCCAGAACTTACGCGAGACTTCCGAAAAGCGACGACCCGATCCCCACACTTCCTGCATGAGAATCAGTCCGAGGATAAAAACCGCGAGCGGCCACTCAATCATGTAGGAACCATCTCATAAATCCGCGCAGCACGCAAAACGCATAGGGACCCCATATGCAAGGCGAGAGGAGTGATCATAGCCGGAGGCTCTATGTGAACGACGAACAACACAGCAGATGGGGTCCCTATACGTTTCCCGGAGGGGGCGAGCCGAATCATTCAGATTCTGCCTCGCGTGCGTGGGCGGGGATTTATGAGAGGGTTCCTGGATTATAAACCGAAATAATTTTTCAGCGAGTCTACCTTAGAGGTTCTCTCCCAGGGCAGATCCAGGTCGCTGCGACCAAAGTGCCCGTAAGCGGCGGTGGCCGCGTAAATCGGACGACGCAGATCGAGCTCTTTGATCATCGCGCGCGGTTTCATGGGGAAGATCTCTTTGACGGCCTTCAGGATTTTGGCCGGATCCACGCGATGGGTGCCATAAGTGTCGAGGTGCACGCTCACTGGGTCTGCAACGCCGATGGCGTAGGCCACCTGCAAGAGCGCGCGATCCACGAGCCCAGCGGCCACGAGATTCTTGGCAACATAACGGGCGTAGTAGGCCGCCGATCGGTCCACCTTGGTGGGATCTTTGCCGCTAAAGGCGCCACCACCATGGGGGGCGTAACCACCATAGGTATCCACGATGATTTTGCGGCCGGTAAGGCCAGTGTCACCATCGGGACCCCCAATCACGAAACGTCCCGTGGGGTTGATGTGGTATTTGATGGAATCGCTCAGCCACTCGGTGCCGAGCACCGGGGCGATGATCTTGGCTTTGACTTCGGCGCGCAGCTCTTCGGTCGAGACGCTATCGGCGTGCTGGGTGCTGATCACCACCGTGTCGAGGCGACGGGGCACACCGTTCAGATATTCCACCGTGACCTGGGCCTTGCCGTCGGGTTTGAGCCAAGGCAGGCGACCGGACTTGCGCTCGGTGGCGAGCTGACGCGTCAAACGGTGCGCGAGCGAAATGCAGAGGGGCATGAGGTCGGGCGTTTCGTTGCAGGCGTAGCCGAACATGAGGCCCTGGTCACCGGCGCCAACGTCTCCGTCGTCGCGTTCCACACCCTGGCGGATGTCGGGGCTCTGCTCGTGCAAACGGTCGAGGTATTCAAGAGTGTCGGCACAAAAACCACCATCGGGATCGGTGTAGCCGATCTCGGTGACAGCCGCACGCACGCGGTCTTCGAGGTCATTGATAACGGCGCGGGATTTGATCTCACCGGCAAGGACCACGAGCTCCGTGGTGGCCAGGGTTTCACAGGCGACGAGAGATTCGGGATCTTGCTCGAGATAGGCATCGAGTACCGTATCGCTGATACGGTCGGCAACCTTGTCCGGATGCCCTTCAGTAACGGATTCCGATGAAAACAAAAATGGTACTGGCCCTTGAGACATGGGCGGGGACTCTTGCGATTTTTGGCGCGTAAGTCAACACCTGGTTCAGGAACCTACGACGATAGTTCTCGCAGGTTCCCAAAGCCGTACGGCCTACTGGCCGTGGTGAGGATCGCCCGAGTGGTCGCCCGCACGCTCTTTGTGTTTGCGCGTCTGGTTGACCAGCTTGTCGGTGACCTCATCGATGGCGGCGTAGAGGCTCTCGGCCTTTGAAACCGCTTTGGCTTCGAAATCACCAGAGCTCATAAAGACCTCGGCCACATGGTCTGTTTTCTCGATCGAAAACACAAACGAGCAGGTCGTCATGTGGTGAAGGTGTTTCACGATCTTGTGGGCCTTCTTCATGGCGTATTCCTTGATGGATTCCGTAGAATCCATCCCCTTAAAAGTCGTGGTTACCTGTAATTTTGCGTCAGAAATCATCTTTTCTCCCCCTTAGTTATTGGTCGTTAACTCGTAACGATCAAAAGAACTTTTTGCGTTTGCTACTGGGTAGCACGCCCAGCGCTTCGCGGTACTTGGCAACCGTGCGGCGGGCGATGTTGATATTGTCTTCTTTAAGCATGTCGGCGATCTGCTGATCGCTGAACGGATTCTTGGTGTTTTCGGAAGTGATGATCGACTTGATCTTCTGCTTAACCGATTCGCTGGCCATGTCGGCCTCGCCGTCCGAACGCTTGATCGCGGAGTTGAAGAAGTACTTCAGCTCAAAAATCCCGTGCGGCGTATGAACGAATTTGTTGGTGGTCACGCGAGAGATTGTCGACTCGTGCAGTTCCAGCTCTTCGGCGATGTCGCGCAGTACCATGGGCTTCAGATGCTGCGGACCATGGTCAAAGAAATCCCGCTGACGAGACACGATCGCCTGGGTCACGCGGTAAATGGACTTCTGTCGCTGGATGATCGACTTGATCAGCCACGCGGCGCCCTTCATCTTGTCTTTGACGTAAGTCTTGGCCTGACCCTTGATCTGGCCTTCGCTCAGCTGCTGCTGGTAATCCTTGGAGATCTGCAGGCGCGGGATGCGATCTTCGTTAAGAACCACCATGTACTCGTCACCAACCTTGAGCACGTAAACATCGGGCACAAAATACACAGGTTCGCTATGCACGAAAGAGCGACCGGGCTTGGGCTCTAGGCCGTGCACCACTTTGCAAAGCTCTTTGACGTAATCGAGCGAAAGGTTCATCGACTTGGCGATGAGCGCGTAGTTCTTGGTTTCGAGTTCGGCCAAGTGATTTTCGACGATCATTTCGCACGCGTCGTCTTCTTCGAGAATCTCGAGTTGGATGAGCAGGCACTCTTTGAGTTCGCGGGCTGCGACACCCGGAGGATCGAAGCGCTGTACCTTGTAGAGAACGGCTTCAACTTCTGCCACGTCCACGCTACAGGTACCGGCGATCTCTTCGAGCAGTACCATCAGATAGCCGTCGTCGTTGAGGTTGCCGATGATTTCTTCACCTATGAAAAGTTCTTTTTCATCGTGAGCTTGCATGCGCAGCTGCCACATCAGGTGATCGTAAAGCGTTTCTGGCTTGGCGTGAATCTGCTCGTAAGTGGGCACGTCGTCGACGTTGGTATTGCGAGTAGATTTGTAGTCACCGGCCGACTGGCTCTGTTCGATGTACTTTTGCCAATCTTCCAGTTCGGCGCTTTCTTTTTGTTGCTGCGCGGTTTCGGGCGCCTCAGCGCCGGCGGCTTCCTTGGGGTCTTCGCCCCCTTCGTCGCCTGAGTGTTCCTCGAGCGTTGGGTTCTCCATCAGCTCTTTGTTCACTTCTTGCTGCAGTTCCATTACGGACATCTGGAGGATTTTGATGGCTTGCTGGAGCTGGGGGGTCATCGTCATCCCCAGCGTTTGTTTCATCTGCTGCTTAAGTCCCATATTCGTCTTCCTTTTCTCAGCTCAGGTTGAAGGACTGACCCAGATAAAATTCTCGTGCGTCAGAGTTGTTCGCGATTTCTTCGGGAGTTCCGTGAAAGAAAATTCGGCCCTCTTTCATCAAGTAACCGCGGTCGCAGCATCGCAGCGTTTCGCGCACGTTGTGGTCAGTGATCAGCACGCCGATGCCGCGATCTTTGAGTTCCTGAACGATGTTTTGGATGTCGGCGACGGCGATAGGGTCAACACCTGCAAAGGGTTCGTCGAGCAATACGAATTTGGGATTCGTCGCCAGGCAGCGCGCGATTTCGCAGCGACGCCACTCACCGCCCGAAAGCGAAGAGGCCTGCGACTCGGCGACCTTTTCCAAACCAAATTGGCGCAGCAGCACCGAACAACGAGCTTCGATCTCGTCGGCGCCGAGATCCATGGACTCGAGCGCGATGCAGATGTTGTCCGTGACAGAGAGTTTGCGAAAGAGGCTCGCCTCTTGGGGCAAATAACCAATGCCCATGCGCGAACGTTCGTGCAGCGGCAGGTCGGTGATGTCCTGTCCCGAAAAGGTGATGCGACCAATGGTCGGAAACACGAGGCCAACCATCATGTAGAAACTTGTGGTCTTGCCGGCACCGTTGGGACCAAGCAGGCCGACAACCTCGCCCTGCTTGAGGGTGACGCTGACTTCTTCGACCACTTTTCTCGAGCCGTAAATCTTGCAGAGCCCGCGGGCTTCGAGCACTGGTTTTGTGTGATCCATCTCTCTATAGATTCTTAAAGACGGAGCGAAAACTCAACATAATTCTGTGCCAGAAATGTGTACCTGCGCTAGTTGAGCACTTTGGTACTGCGCTTTTTTCGCTTCGCCGTGGAGCGGCCTTCCTTGACAATCTCGGTTTCGACGGATTGCGAACGGAACCAAGTGTTCTCCAAGAGCGCAATCGTTTCGACGTGCGCCGTTTGCGGAAACATGTCAAAGGGCTCGAGCGTGCGTAATTTCAGCCCAGGTGCGAATTCCAGCAGGAGCAGCACATCGCGCGCAAGTGTGCGCGGGTTGCACGAAACGTAGACAATCTTGGCTGGCATTTTTTTGGCGATCTCGCGCAACACCGCTTCGTCGCAGCCGCGGCGCGGAGGATTGAGCACGATCCAGTCGGGCACGCCCCACTCACCGTGAAAGGTCTTGAGGCCTTCGAGCGCGTCACCGCAAAAATACAGCACGTTGGAGACCTTGTTACGTCGAGAAGCGGTCATGCCCTCGAGCGCCGCTGAGCCCATGTCTTCCACACTGAGAATCGTCTCTGTAAAGGTCGACGCGTGCATGGCCATCAAGCCGATACCACCATAAAGATCGAGCCCCGTGGCGTAGGGCACCTTGTCGGGCGTGAGAAGTTTTTCCACACGCTTGTAGAGGTTTGAGGCTTGCACCGAGTTGACCTGCAGAAAACTCAAAGGACCTACGGGCACCTTAAAGGAACCGAGCTTTTCTACAAGCTCACCACTGCGCAAAATAAATCGGTTCGCTTCGCCCAGGAGCACGTTGGTGCGGTCGTTGTTGATGTTCTGCACGAGCGCCTTGATAGATTTGGCGAAAGGAGACTTCTGCAGCTTTTCGAAAACTTCGCGAAGTCCGGGAACTTCTTTTTGGTTGGAAACAAAAACGAGCACGAAAGCCTTTTGGAAAAACGAATAGCGTACGATGAGATAGCGCAGAGCGGGCTTCGTGAGGTCGTCGGGCTCGCAGTGCACGTTATGCTCGGTGAGCAGTCCGAGAATGAACTGAGAGATCTCGTTGATCGCGGGAGCATGCGCCAAGCAGTCGCGGATATCCGCAAGATCGTGCGTTCCGGGCTTGTAGACGCCCATGTGAATATCGCCCGCGGCGTCGGTGCGCAGTACCCATTTTGCTTTGTTGCGATAGCCCACCGCGAGGGGAGAGGCCTTGGTAGGCTTGAGCACCTTGGAGATGAGCGAAGGGTCAAAGCCTTCTTCGAGAAAGGAATTCATCACGAGCTCGCGCTTGAAATCGAGCTGCTGCTTGTAGCCAAAAGAGGCGAGCGGGCAGGCGGGACAATCTTTGTGCTTTTCAAAATCGATGGCGGGTTTGCGCGACATTGGTGTCTTCCTACCCTACTTCGCGG
This sequence comes from Bdellovibrionota bacterium, assembly GCA_035539375.1. Classification (GTDB taxonomy): domain Bacteria; phylum Bdellovibrionota; class UBA2428; order UBA2428; family UBA2428; genus DATLIP01. The sequence continues at coordinate 6,970 of DATLIP010000025.1, forward strand.
CGGGAGCCGAGCCCCCAGCGCTGCTGGCTCCACCGGCCACCGGTGCGCTAGGCAGAGCCGGCGCGTTGCTGTTTTGTTTGTTGGGTTCGTCATCCTGGTCAAAGGCGCTTTCGGGGCGACTGCAGTGGCGGCCGTCGATATAGAGCGGCGGCAGGATACGCGCGCCGGCCTTGGGCGCGAGGTACACACGCAGCTTGGACGAGCCGGCCGAGCCTGGCAAAAAGGACAAGCGACTTCCGTCTTCGTGATAAAACTCAAGCGCTGGAGAATCGATGAGGTTTGTGAGTTTTTTCATTTCCGCGACGCTCTTGAGCGTACCGCGTTTGACGATACGATTGAAGACGTGGCCCTTGGTGAGATAGTACTCGCGCGCTCCATCGCTGAGCATGCGCTCAAAGATGAAGGTTACCGAGCCTTCGGTGTCCATAGTTTGATACACCGACCAATCAAAGTACTTGAGTTCGGTGGAGAGGCGCAGCTTGTCGCGCAAGATCAGGCGCGCCTGACGGTTTTCTTCGTTGAGCGACCAAGGCACCACGTCTACCTGACGGCAGCTCGTGAGGTCGTTGATTTTGTAGCCCTTGAGATAAGCCATATTGTCGCCCGCGAGCGCGGAGGTCGACGCCTTTGTCGAAGCCGGTGCCGGAGCGGTGATCGTGCCGATCACTTGGGGCGCTTCTAGGCGCTGAGCTTGGGTCGCAGGGACCGACCCCAAACCAAGTCCCAAAACCAACCAAAGATTCAGTTTTGCCATACGTTTCTCCCGGTAGAGCAGCCAGAAGCGCCAAATCACGAGACTGCTGAGTAAAAAAGCCGAGTCACGGAACAAATAGGTGAGCAGGCCCCCGACGGCGGCCACCACCCAGAATAAGTCGAGCAACTCGCGACGAAACCAAACCGCCCACGCAGTGGCGAGCACGCCTACCCAAGCCACGAGCAGCGCGACTTCGCGACGAGAGGTCAACTCGCCGCTCGGAGTCGGCAGGGCAACGACGAGAGCCAGCAGCAAAATCAGCGCGAGCAGATGAGTTCGCTTCACTTCGCTCCAATCGGTCCTACGGGTCGCCATACCCTTTAAGAGTATCAGACTAGGTCGCGAAGCACACGATTGCGGGCGATCAATCTTTGTTTGGTTTTGTATTCCCGGTGGCGGCTGCGGCCCACGAGGGTTTCGATATACGATTGCTTGTCAATAATTTGGACTTCGAAGGGGTAAAAGAAGGAGATCTTCTCCTGCACCATCACGGGAACTTCGCGCACGATGTGTTCCACCTGCGGAAAGTCTTTAAGGCGGCGACGAATCTCCTCGATCGTGGCGTAAGCGGCGTTGGGAGCGTGAATCAGCTGACGGCTCGTGAACTGAATCGAGCGGTACCAGGGCGAGGAGAAAGGATTGCGGTGCTGCGCGCGAGGCACAAGGCTCTCATCTTCGATTTGACGAATGCGATGGTTCACATCCTGTAGCGAGATCTCGCCCGCAAGCAGCTGTGTGCGCAGGGACTCGATCTCCCGGTGCAAAACGTCGTAGGAGATCAGCGTATTGATCGAACGCAGGGGCAGAATGTTTGGAGCCGAAATCGCGCCCGACTCTAGCATCATGTTGAGCAGGCGGTAGCAATCGAAGCGCGTTTCGGTAACAAAGCGGAATCCCACGTTGTCGTAAATGCGTTCTGGCGTGGCCGTGGTCTTTGCAAGCATCTTGGTCAGGAGCGAAGCGCGCTCTTTGCGAGATTTTTTGTAGTAGCGCAGCAGAGGCACCGATTTTTCTCCGTTGGAGAAAAGGAATTTGCGACCGGGAATTCGTTTTACGAATTGGTCGATACGCGAGAATATTTGGTCGCGCGCCGCAGAGAACTGGCCCACACGGATGTCGTTATCGACGTGCGAGATGATGTGCATCACACGCAGCAGAGCGCAGGCCCACTTGCCCCGCTCGTCGTCGTTCGAAGTGTCCATTAGGAGTTTTTGAATTTCGTTGATCGCACCCCGGATAAAAAACTGTTCGGGAACCTTTTCGCCTTCGTCGAGCAGTTCGGTGCGGATGTAGGAGAGCGCCTCGAAGTAGATGCGCCACATCTCTTCTTTCATTTGGGGATCATCGCTGTAGCCGTAGCTCAGCAGAAAGTTTTTGGCTTGGGCTTTGGTCTTGATGCCAAGATTTCGGAAATCGAGCGCCGACACCCCTTCAAGAGCTCCGCGCAGGGCATTCCAATGAAAATCTAGCTTTTCAATCATGGCGTTTGGGCGCCGGGCTTACCAGTCGTCCCCGTCGTCGTAGAGGTCAGATTTCTTAGAGGCCGAAGCCCAGTCGTCATCTTCCGTCCACTCGTCCGAATCGTCGAAATCCCCTTGAGGATCGTTAGGATCATCTTCGCCGCCCTCCATGCCCCGAGGATCCGATTTCCACCAGCTCGGAGGACCTTCTTGGTCCTCTTCGGTGTCGGTTTCGTCATCTTCGATCAGGGGCGTGGTGACTTCACCTTCTTCATCTTCGCCAGCTTCGGTGAATTCAAATTCACCTTCGGTCGCGAATTCTTCGTCGCCAAATAACTCTTCTTCGCCTTCGCCCGAGAACTCTTCCTTGATCAGCTCTTCGTCCATGTCCTCGTCGAGCTCGAAGTCTTCGTTCGCGTCGTCGAGGTTCGCGGCCGCAACGGCTGCTACCGCGGCGGCGACGGCCTTGGCTTTTTTGGGATCAAGCTTTGCGGGACCCTTGGTCTTCGCAGCGGCGGGAGCCACTTTTTTCGGCTCTGCTTTGGCGGCTTTTTTAGGAGCCGCAGCTTTTGGGGCAGCCGCTTTCGTGGTTTTCTTGGCTTCCTTCTTTTGGGGAGCCTTGACGGACGAGGCCGGTTTGGCTTTCGCTTTCGCTTTCGCCGCCGGTTTCTTCGTCGTCGCTTCTTTTTTCTTTACCACTTTCTTCTTAGCAGCCATTTTCCTTCTCCAGATTGCCTCGTGCCGCAAGGCATTTTAGCTTATGTTCCGATCGCAGAATTCTACTTATGGAAACACAGACGCTTTACAAAAACGAGATTCTTTGGGCTGTCAACAAGCCTTCGCAGACTCACTTCAATGAAGTTTTGTCGCGCAGCGTCAGTGAGCCGGACGGCGACACGTGGGTCCCCGCGCATCGCCTCGATTTTGAGACGAGTGGCGTGCTCTTGCACTGCCGCAGCTCTCAATTTGAACGCATTTCGCAGCTTTTTAAAGACCCGTCTCACGGTTTGCAGAAATTTTATATCGCCGGCACTCAGACCAGGCCTGAATACAGCGTTCCTGGCATCGTCAAAGGGCTCATCGCCTCACGCTACCGTCGCTCTAAGTCTGTGAAATTTGTGTTCGAAAAGAGCGAAGTGCGCGGCTGGCACACCACGCGGCCCGCTCAGCTCACCATCGACGAAGGCGAGCGCATCACGAAGCTCGCGCGCGAGCTCGGCTTCACAGGCATGCCCTTTGAAATTCGCCTCGTCACGGGAGCGCGACACCAGATCCGCGCCACGCTCCAAGCCCTTGGGGCGCCCATCGTGGGTGATCCGATCTACGGATCCTCACCAACGGGTCCCCAAAAAATGGAGCTCCACGCCCACCGCCTGGTCATTCCTGGCGGCAAGCGTGGAGTCTTAGAACTAGATCAAGATCTAGAGATCATCGCCAGCGTTTCGCTTTAGGCCTGCGCCTGCGACACGAGCCGCAGATATTTTTGGCCGTGGTCGTTCACCGCCAAATCGGCTTCGACGCGTGAACCGTCCAGGATTTCTCCCTTGAGCATCGCCTTGGAGAGCGGCACCTGCAGCTCCTTGTAGACCGCTCGCTTGAGCGGGCGGGCACCGTAGAGCGGCGAATAACCGAGATCCGAGAGATACTCCTTGGCCGCGTTCGAAAGCGTGAGCACGATCTTCTTGTCTCCGAGCATCTTGTTAAGCTCGCGCACACGGATGCCCACGATGTCTTCAATAAGCGCCTTGTCGAGCGACTTGAAGACCACCACCTCGTCGATGCGGTTGATGAATTCCGGTCGCAAATAATCACGCAGCAGCTCAAGCATTTTGGCTTTGAGCACTTCGGGTTTTTCTTGAGAGCCCAGTACCAAATCCGAACCGATATTCGAAGTCATGATGAGCACCACGTTGCGAAAATCCACCACACGTCCCTGACCGTCGGTGAGGCGTCCGTCATCCATCACCTGCAGTAGCGTGTTCAGGACGTCGGGATGTGCCTTTTCGATTTCGTCAAAAAGCACCACCGTATACGGGCGGCGACGTACGGCTTCGGTCAGCTGACCGCCTTCGTCGTAACCCACGTATCCCGGAGGCGCGCCGATGAGGCGAGCTACGGAGTGTTTCTCCATGTACTCGCTCATGTCGATACGCACCATATGATCCTGGTGATCGAAAAGCGCTTCGGCCAGGGCCTTCGCGGTTTCGGTCTTGCCCACACCAGTGGGACCCAGGAAAAGAAAGGATCCGATGGGCTTTGTGGCCTCCTTGAGACCGCTGCGCGCGAGGCGCACGGCATCGGCCACCGCTTCGAGAGCTTCGTCTTGCCCTTTCACACGCTCACGCAGAAGCTCTTCCATGTGGAGGAGTTTGGCGTGTTCGCCGCCCACCAGACGCGCAACGGGAATGCCCGTCCAGCGGCCCACGATAGAGGCGATGTCTTCTGCTGAGACCTCTTCGGTTAACATTTTCTTTGACGACTGCACGCTCGCGAGTTCTCGCTGAGCAGCTTCGATGGACTTCTGGGCCTCGGGAATCTTGCCGTACTTGATCTCAGCCGCTTGTTGCAGAGCCGAAGAACGTTCGGCGTGTTCCAGCTCGACCTTCAGATTTTCGAGCACTTCTTTTTGCGCTCGGATCTTTTTGATCACGGACTTTTCTTTTTCCCAATGCGCCTTGAGAGTTTCTACTTCGGCTTTTTTGACCGAAATTTCGCTCTCGATGCGGCCCAGACGATCTTTCGATGCTGCATCGCTTTCTTTTTTGAGCGCTTCGCGTTCCACTTCAAGTTGGGTGAGCGCGCGCACAAGCTCATCAATCTCTGTGGGCATCGAGTCGATTTCGATACGCAGCTTCGCCGCGGCTTCGTCGATCAGGTCGATGGCTTTGTCAGGCAAAAAACGATCGGAGATGTAGCGATCCGAAAGCGTGGCCGCAGCCACGAGCGCTTGGTCCTGAATGCGCACGCCATGATGCACTTCGTACTTTTGCTTGAGGCCGCGCAAGATCGAGATCGCTTCTTCTACCGAGGGTTCGCCCACGTAGACTTGTTGAAAGCGACGCTCAAAGGCGGCATCCTTTTCGATGTACTTGCGGTACTCATCGAGTGTTGTGGCGCCCACGCAGCGCAGTTGTCCGCGCGCCAAGGCGGGCTTGAGGAGGTTCCCCGCGTCCATGGCGCCGTCGGTACGGCCCGCGCCGAGCAGCGTGTGCAGCTCGTCGATAAAAAGAATGATCTTGCCCTGCGCACTTTCAACGGCATTGATGAAGGCTTTGAGGCGTTCTTCAAATTCACCGCGGTACTTGGCGCCGGCTACCATAGCGCCAAGGTCGAGCGAGCGCACAGCGCGACCCATCAATGAGTCGGGCACGTCGCCGCCAACGATACGCTGAGCGAGACCTTCGGCGATGGCCGTTTTGCCCACGCCGGGCTCGCCGATCAGCACGGGATTGTTCTTGGTGCGACGTGAGAGCACCTGAATCACGCGACGAATCTCTTCGTCGCGCCCGATCACGGGATCTAGCTTGCCCTCGCGAGCGAGCTCGGTGAGATCTTTAGAGTACTTGTTGAGCACGTCGTAAGTTTCTTCGGCGTTCGGAGAATCCGCTTTGCCAGAAGGCCCCCGAAGCGCGTTGAATTCGCTCATAAGCGTGTCCGCCCGCAGGCCGAGGCGTCGCAAATCTTCGGCGAAGAGCGAGGATCCCCCGAGGATCGCCACGAACAAGTGTTCGCTGGTGACATAAGCATCGCCGTTGCGCTTGGAGATGTTTTCGGCGGCCGTGAAGGTCGCCTGCAAATCGCTGGCCACACTCTGCACAGCGGCACCACCGCTGACATGCGGCTGCCGAGCGAGGTATTTTTTCACAAGCTCTTGGACTTGGGGATAGAGAGAGGCCTTGTTCAAAACCTTGCGCACGGGCGAATCGGCATCTTCAAGAAAGGACGAGACCACGTGAGGCAAATCGATGGCCGGATGGCCCTGGCTCTCGGCGAGCTTCTGGGCGGCGGCCAAATGCGCTTGGGTTTTGGTAGAGAATTTGTCAATGTTCATGCCCCTTAATGTGGGGCCAGAACTTTCAAAGTCAACCGTCGGCGAGGGGCTCGTCGGGGATGAAAACTTCGGCCGCATCTTCGAGCACAATGTCGCCGTCGCCCTTTACGGATTCCCGTAATTCCCGCACCTTAGCTTCGTTACCGAGCTTTTCGTATGCGGAGATGGCGTAGCGAACCATGCCCTGCGCTTCGGCCTTGGCGGCCACCGTGCGCACGGCATCGAGTTCGGAGTCGCCCTGCTTCAAGAGGCGAACCACTTTGAGCACGAGAAAAGCATTGCCTTCGGCGGCGGCAGCGTTCTGCAAGCGCAGCAGCGAAGCGCGGTCTTCGGCTTTGTTATAAAAGTCGATGGCGTCAGAAATCCAACCTTCGGATTCAAACTTTTGCGCGATCTGCGCGTGCGACGAATTTTTGGCGCCATGAAGTAAGTCTCTTTTTGCGATGGCACTGGGTAAGTTGCTCAAGTTTTGTACCTCCTAGGTCGACAAGAACTGTGACCAAGATTCTCAAGGAGGAGACTCATATGTCAAATGCGCAATCAAAAAAATCCAAGTCCAAAAAAGAAGTGAACGTGCTTTACCAAAATCTGGGCGGAAAACTCTACGCGTTTACCGAAATCAATGGTCAGATCTTCTTCGGTCGCATTCCCGTTCAGCAAAGTGCCAAAGCTGCAACGGCCAAGAATAAGACCAAGGCCGGCGACAAAAACAAAGGCGCCTAAGCTATAATTGACTTAGATCATGGACAACTTTGAGTCGGACGGCCCCCTCGGGCAACGAAAAAAACCACGCTACCAACTCGCCCTGCGGGCCGAGCTCTGGTACCGCGACCTGCAGCACCACGTGGTCGAAAAGACCGCCAACATCTCGCTGACGGGGCTTTTTTTGTGCACCGAAATTGATCTGCCCAAGGGCGACACCGTGCACGTGCGGATCATCTTTAAAGATCTCGACGCCTATTTCGACGCCAAGGCCAAGGTCATCTGGCGCTGCGACGGCATCGGCACGCATCCGATGGGCCTCGGTTTGCAATTTTTCGACGTGAGCGACGCGCAATCCGCCGTGATCGAGCGCTACCTCAAAAACTACGTCAACGTTCGCGAGCGCTAAGGCTTGCGCTTCCACAGGGTGTAGCGATCTTTGCCCACCCGAATCTCTTCATCCGTATACGCTTGCGCGAGCGAGGCGCGCAGCCCGGGGCTGCCGCTCCCGCGCTCGAGCACGTGATCGGGCCCCTCCGCGAGGGCCGCTTTCCATATTTCATCCACCGGTCGGGGCAGCACGGCGCGGTGCTGAGTGAGCAGCGTGCGGTGCACGTAGGGAATCGCCGGGCGGGCGTTGAGTTCCAAGTATAAAATTTGGGGCAATTCTTCGCTCGCGAGGAGCAGCGACGCGCGCGGGGCGATCTGCGGTCGCAGCGTCTCGACGAGCGTCCGCACGCCGTCGGGACGCGCGAGGTAGCGACGCGCAAAACCCACACCGAAAGCCAGCACCACCGCGAGGCCCACCGCCGCAATTCGCGTCGCGGAGAGGCGGAAGCCGGGTCGCCACTGCGATCCGAGGAGCAGCAGCACGGGCAAAAACTGAATGCCGTAGTGGGGGAAAAATTTTCCGACCCGCCACTGGGCCACGAGCAGCACGATGAGCCAGAGCGAGGCGAAGCTCACGAAGGTGCGCGTGGCCGGACGTCGCGCCCGGGCGACCACGAGCAGCGCCGGGATCAGCACCACCCAGAAGGGCACGAGGAGACCGCGCTCGAAGAATTTCCAAAATTCGGACCACGAGGCCGTCGTCACGTACTTGGCCGGCAGATCCCAAAAGACGTAATGGTAGGCCGCCAGCGACGCCCGGCCGCCGGGACTCGCGCTGGCCACCCACCACAGCGTGAGGGCGGGAAGCGCGAGACCGATCGTGAAAACGAGGCCCTGGAAAATTTCACGCCGCCAACCTTCGCCGCGCCGGTGCGCGAGGCGAAGCAGCATGAAGAGGGGTAGCGCGAGCACGTCGAAGGCCGCGAAGAGTTTGATAACGATCGCCACGCCGTAGGCCAGGCCCGCCGCGAAACGTACGCCCGCACGCTCGTCGCAAAACCAGTAGAGCCCCCACAGGGTAAAGGGGACGAAGAAAAGTTCGGAGTTGGCGGCGTGGCCCATGGCCGTGGTGGTCAGCAGCGCCGGGTAGAGCAGCGCCCAGAAGGCCGCGCGCTCGGGAGTCTCCCCCAGGCGGCGGCGCAGAATCGCAAAAATCGCCCACGCGCCGAGCGCCACGAAGAGCCAACTGAAAAGTCGAAAGGCGAAGACCGAAGCTCCGAAGAGCGTTTGCCCGAGCGCGGTGATCAAAAAAATTCCCGGCGGTTTGGTATCCCAAACGTCCACGTAGAGCACCGCGCCCTGGAGCCACTCGCGGGCCATCACCAAATAGGTGGATTCGTCGTGATCGAGCACCAGGGGCGCGAGCGAAGGCAGGCGCGCCAGGAGGATCACCGCCGTCGCCAAACCAATCCACCACCGAAGTCGCATCGCGAGTCCAAAATACCATTATTAGCGTCGAAAGTTTAGACAGCGCCGAGCCCAAAAACGGCTGCGGAGGGCCGAAAACCCTCTGAATCAGTATAAATTTCGCATATTTACCGCGTGGCCCGCTTTTGCATTCTCTAAATCGCGTGAAACCTTCAAGCCAAATTCCTTTCGCCGATGGGCGCAGCTTTTCGCTCCTCCTCGTGGTCGTGCTGCTCGCGCTCAGCGGCTGCGGCGGCGAACTCGTCGACGACGGCAGTGGCTTTTTGAAGACCAAATCGGGCGCTAAAGTGAGCTGGCCCACGGGCACCACGGTGCATTTCGTGACCGACTCTTCGGTGCCCGACGAACTCCGTGAGCACATCAATGGCGGTCAAAACAACATCAACGCCGAGGTTTCTCGGGTGAAGATCAGCGTGCAAACCCAAAAGTCTACCGCCCCCCGCGCCGAGGGTTCCGCGGAGAACGTCATCGGCGACGGCGTCAACGGCATCTACTTTTTGCCCGAACCCTGGCCCTGGGCGAAGACCGAAGGCAAAGAAAATTCCGACGCGATGACCGTGCTCATCAACCGCGGCGACAAGATCACCGAGGCGGACATCTTCTACCGCGTCTCGACCTACTCCAAAACCTATAGCCTAGAAACTCCGCCCGAAGAGGCCGCCCTCGATGCGGCCGCGGCCAGCGACGGTGAGCACGTGAGCACGCACGTGATGAACGGATCTTATCAGGGCAGCATCAGCGCGGACGACCGCTGGACCAAAGTGGCCTTCATCCACGAGTGCATGCACGCCCTGGGCTTTACCCACGTCAACGAGCGCGACTCGATCATGTTCCCCTCGGTATCGAATCTGCTCTACGAAAACCCGTTTTCGAAGAAAGATCTCTTCCGGCTCAAATCTCTCTACAAATAAGTTTTACAGATCCCACGAAAAGTTGGGCATGAAGAAAATGCGGCGCGAATAGTACTTCGACGATTCGCCCGAGCTTTCTTTGAGCGTGACCGCCTGCAGGCGGCCGCCGAGCGTGAGTCCGAGGCGCATGTCCGAAGACACCTTCACCCGCGGCGTGACGCGAAACTCGAGACCCGGCCACCAGGGACTCGCGCCGCCGGTGGCGAGCACGGCGCCGCGCCCGATGATGGGCACGAGCAAATCGACGCGACCCACGGCATCCCAGCGCGATCGGTAACCACCCCAACGCAATTCGCCGCCCAGCATGGAGCCCCAGGTGCGTGCGTTGGTGAGCACGAAACGCGGCTCCGAAGTGGAGGCCACGTCGAAGGTATTGCCGGTGCCCGCGATGGGCATCTCGATTTGGTTCCAGTAGAGGGCGAGGCGCAGCCACAGCGGTTTGGAGGGCCCCAGGGGCTCGAGCTTGTGGCGCACGCCGAGGTAGGCGTTGGTGTTGAGGCGAACCGCATCGACCATGACGTAAGCGTCGGTGAGCGTGCTGAGCTCGCGTCGGTCGCGGAAACGATCACCGCGCAGGCCGCCGCCAAAGTCTACGCCCCACTCTTCGGTGAGGTCCGCAACGAGGCGCATTTCGAGTTCCCCGCTGGAGTTTTTGTTGGTGACGGAATCCGTGCCGTAGGCCGCCGAACGGAATCCGGTGGATCCCCACGTCGGGCCGAGGGTGGCGTGCGCGCTAACGCCGAAAAATTTTGCGTGGTAGCCCATGGCGTCCTCGACGGTGGTCACGTCGACCACGCCGGCTTCGCTCGCCATGTTGTCGTACAAATTGCGCACCGAAATTTGGTAAGGTCCGGGCGGAAGTTTGGGCGTCAGGGTTTCGGCCCGACCGTAGACGATCTCACGGCTCACCACCCCGCCCTTGTCGCCCATGCGCTTGATCACGACTTCGGACTTGGGCGTCGGCGAACGATTGAGCCAGCGGATCGTGAAGTTGTCCCACGCCACCGCGGTCTCCCCCGAGACGGGCGAATAGATCACCGGTCGCGGCTTGGGATTGATCGTGACGCGGAAGTTCACTTCGGAAGATTTCTGCACGACCTGACCGCCGGAACGGGCGGCGATGCTGATCGTCCACGCGCCCGAGCGCAGGCCATCGAGGCGCACCGAGTTGGTGGGTGAAATGA
>DATLIP010000026.1:0-59435 GCA_035539375.1 Bdellovibrionota bacterium
GCCTTCTCCTCGATGTTATCGTGAAGCTCGGCGCGAAGTGCGATGAGTTTCTGTTCCAGATCGTTAAGTTGTTTCTTGGTTAATCCTTGCGCGGAATGCGCACGTGCGCCCGTCTGACGTGTTCTAGACACGACATTCGAAGCTACTGACATTTCTGCCATAGTCCTTGCCCTCCATAATGTTCCCCACTAGCTAAACAATCATAATCGCAGACCTTTTGCAAATACCCCTCCCCCCCCGGGGCATATCGCTCTGCACCACAAATCCTCAAGAAGAGGGAGAATATTCGTCGTCAAATGGGACACTCATTATTTAAACTGCTCGTCTCATGCCGCTGCTCTACAAAATTATTCCCGACATCAATCGAGTGGAGTTTAAGAACGCCCTCGAAACCAGCCAGCGCGCCGTTTCGTTTTGGTGGCGACACATCAAGTCGCGACCTTTCATTTACTTCGTCGGCTGCTTCAGCGTTGCGGTCACAAACGCCGCAGACATCATGGTGCCCAAAGCCACACAGTGGATCATCGATCACTTCATCGAACACTCCACACTTTACATGCGTGGATTCTGGGCTCTGCTCATCACTTACTCGGCACAAATGGTGGCACGCTATTTTTGGCGCATCACTCTAGCGCGCGAAACCCACCTCACCGAAGCCAAATTAAAATCACTGATGTGGAATCGTGTCCGCTTCTTGCCCGAAAAAGTGCTGCAGCAACGACTCACGGTGGGCGAGCTGATGAACGTGGGCACTGGTGACTTGCGTACGGCGAGATTCCTTTTTGGATTCACACTGGTGGGCACCACGGATTTTTTGTTTCTCCTCATCTTTTCGCTCGTGGCGATGTTCACCATCGATATCGAACTTACGCTCGCTGCACTGGCCGTGATTCCGCTCGTGCCCTTTGCCATCAACCGTCTCGCCAAGCGCGAGCACCTCTACCACCAAGAGGCGCAGGAGCGTCTCTCCGAACTCACCGACGCCTCTTCGCAGGCCGTGGCCACCATTCGCTTGCAGCGTCTTTCGCAAACAGGCGCCTACTGGACGCAAAAACTTCTCGAAGCCGCCAAGCGCTACCAAGTCTCGCGTTTCCGCGTGCTCAAAAACGAAATTTCCTTTATTCCCAACACGGGCATCGCACCTCTGGTCTCCTATGCTGTGCTGATTTTCTTCGGCGCTCACAAAGTTTACACGGGTGAGTTCAGCATCGGCGCCTTTGTCGCGATGCAGAGTTACATCTTCATCGTGCAGGGACCACTGATCGAACTTGGTTATATCATCTCAGAGTGGCAGCGCGGCTTTGCGAGCCTGCATCGCTACCTCGAAGTGCTCAACGAGCCCGAGGAGCCTCTGCTGCGCACGGGTGGCGAGCCCGTGGTGCCGCAAAACGAAGTTTACTCGGTAGAAGGTCTCACCTTTGCGCATGATCCAGCGGCCGCCACGCCACTGCTGCACGAGCTCAACCTCAACTTGCGACGCGGCGATCGCCTGGGCATCATCGGCCCCGTGGGCGCCGGCAAAACAACGCTCATCCGCATCCTCGCGGGCTTCGAAAAAGACTACGCAGGTCGGGTGAACTTCTTCGGCAAAGACATCCGCCACGCCGAGCACCTCAGTCTGCGCCAGCAACTCGCGGTCGTGCCGCAAAAGGCTTTTCTCTTTGCCGATTCTCTACGCAACAACGTGCAACTCGAACTGCAACTCTCCGACGATGAGCTATGGCATTACCTAGAACTTGCAGGCCTTGCGGACGACGTGCGCAAATTCTCGAACGGCCTGGACACGGCCCTGGGCGAATGGGGCATCAACCTCTCGGGCGGACAAAAGCAGCGCCTCACCATCGCACGAGCCCTGGCGGCCAAATCCTCAGTGATTCTCTTTGACGATTGCCTGAGTGCCGTGGACACCGTTACCGAAGACAAAATCTTGCGCAACCTCGACGAGCATTTCAAAGACCAAACGCTCGTGTGGGTGGCCCACCGTAAGTCGACCCTCAAGTATTGCAACCAGATTCTGGAATTAGGAGGGACCACGTCGTGAGCCAACCGCCCAACACCTTTCTCAGCACCGACAACGTTCAGCGCGCTTACAACCAGCAGCGCTCGTTCGCCTTTTTGTGGACCTTCACCAAATCCAAACGCAGCATCATCTACTGCGCACTCGCGGCTCTCTTTGTGGGCTCGCTCGTGGGAGTCTACTCGTCGCGATTTTTGGGCACGCTCGTTGAAGACGGTCTCGTGCACCGCAACTGGGCGGTAGTGCGCAAACTCGGCTTCGGCATCTTGCTGCTCGAAGTCTTCTCGCTCGCGCTTTCGTTTTTCGGCCGCACCTGGCTCGCCGTCGGTGCTCTCGAATCGGTTTATCAAATCCGTCGCACACTCTTTGATCATCTGCAAAACCTGCCGATTCGCTACTTCGACCGCCAGCCCCTCGGCCGCACGGTCACTCGCCTGACCTACGATGTCGAATCCCTGGAGGACTTTTTCCAAGGAACCTTCTCGCGCATGATTCAGGCCACTTTCATTCTGATTTCGGTATTCATCGCGATGATCGTCACGCGACCGGCTTTCGGCCTGGCGATCGCCGCCACCGCGCTTCCTGCGATCTTTGCCACGGTTTACTATCGCAAGCCGATCTTGCATTGGAACCGCGAGCTCTCCAAACGCGGATCGGCAATCAACGCCAAGCTTTCCGAATTCATCAACGGCCTGCCCGTGATCCGCTCCTTTGGTCTGGAGAGCTGGTCGCAAAACAAGTTCGACGCCAAGATCGTCGACCAACTCGACGCGGGCCTGCAGACAAATTACATCAACGCTGTCTCGCGCCCTATCACGCTGTTTTTTAGCACCTTCCCGATTCTCTTCATCATCCTCTGGGGCGGTTCGCTCGTGGAAAAGGGGCTTATGAGCCTCGGGCTCTTTGTTACCTACGTGCGCTACAGCGAGCGCTTTTCGCGACCGATCTTCATGCTCGCCCAGGAGATTCACCAGATCCAGACCGCCATGGCTTCGGCCGAGCGCGTGACGACCTTTCTCAACGAAGACGTCGAGGCGATCACTTTCAAAAAAGTCGACTCGCCCACACGCTTGTCCAAAGTGCAGGGCGACATTGAGTTCGAAGGGGTCGGCATGACCTACGACGGCGCCAAGATGGTGCTCTCCGACGTGAATTTCAAGATTCAGGCTGGCAGCGTGGTGGGCCTCGCAGGCGAAACCGGTAGTGGCAAGACCTCCACGGTCTCGCTGCTCTCGCGTCTCTACCCCTATCAAAAGGGTTTCATTCGCATCGATGGCGTGGCTATCGAAGACATGGACCGGCACTGGCTCCGCTCGCAGATCGGTTTTGTCTCGCAAGACGTGGTGATCTTCAAGGGCTCCATCCGTGAGAACCTACGCATGGGCTACGATGTCGAAGACAGCCAACTCATCGCCGCCGCCCAGAAGACCGGACTCTGGCAGCGCCTGCGCGACACGGGCCGGGGCCTCGACAACCTGATTTACACCAATGGCACGAACCTCAGCGCCGGAGAGATCCAGCTCATTTCGCTGACAAGGATTTTGATCTCCAACCCCGCGATCCTCATCATGGACGAGGCCACCGCGAACATCGATCCCGAGCTCGAGCATCTCATCCACGAGGCCGTGCACGAGGTTTTTCGTGGTCGTACCTGCCTCTTGATCGCCCACCGCTTGTCGACGCTCAAAAACTGCGACCGCATTTTGGTATTCCGCCAGGGCAACCTCGCCGAAGAAGGCTCTCACCAAGAACTCGTGCACCAAGGCGGTTATTACGCGAGTTTGGTGAAAAAAGGGGAGTCCATCGGGGCTCCCGCCTAGGCAAAACACGAGCGAAAGCAGCTCGGGGCGCTTTGGGGATGGCCGAAATTTTTTACGTCAAATCAGCAATTTAGGGGGATCTCCATTCTTGCGATTTCGACAATACGCAGTGCAAAAGGTCCAAGTGGTTGATTTTGCAGCTTTTTAAATGCTTGCCAGTAGCTTTTTGCTTCGGCTAGAACACGCGTCCGGTGCTAAAACGACTTTCGTTCATCACCCCTTTTTGGGGATTCTTTTGGATGGTGATGGCAGCAAAGCCTGCGGTTGCTCAAGAAGAGACCTCCGTGCTGCCGCACGGCATTTTTCGCACCTGGGCGATCTTCGCGGCGGGTGGTAGCGAGTACAAATTCAATCCCCAGGGCAAACGTGAGGGCCTGGCTCACATGCTGAACCGCAGCGTGTCAATGCTCGACCTCGAATCCACCCTCCAAAACTCCAAAGACCCCCAGGCGCTGAACACCTCCAAGCAACTCAAGGACCTGCGCACCGAACTCAACAACTTCGGCTCGGGTGTGGGCTCACCCAAACTGGGCGACAACCTTTTCCAATCGGACCTCTACGCCGACGCGCAGGCCGACGTCATGCAATTTGTCTTTGCGCTCGAGTACGGGCTCACCCCCAAACTCTCGGTGGGTCTCGCTGCCCCTCTCATGTGGTACGACATCCAGGCCAACTTCAACACGGCGAGCCAAGACTCCTTTCACAGCGTGATGCACACCGTGAAAGGCACACCTCTGGAGAGCAAGGTCAAGCAATTCGCCCAGCAAGCGCCCACGAGCGCCACCTTCCGCAAGAGCATATTCACCGACCAGGGCTATTACGAGCCCTCGGCCACCAAGATTTTCGGACTCAGCGATCTTGAAGGCGGCGTGAAGTACCGCGCTTTCGAATCCACTTACGTGGACTCCTCGCTGCTCTTTGGGTTCCGCCTGCCCACCGGCACTCACAAAAAAGATCCGCGCAACTTGCTCGACCAATCGATCGGCGACGGACAGCTAGACCTCGCGTTCCAGGCCTCGGTCGACTTCAAGATCACGCCGCATTTGATCTTCCTCAGCTCGGCCAAGTACACCTTCCAGACACCCGACCGCGAACTCGTGGTGGGCAAACCCAAGGGCTCCACAGCTCCGCTCCCCGACCTCACGGACCTCAACTCTTATGATTTTGCGAATCGCAAGCTGGGCAACATCTGGGAGATGAACTTTAACTTGCGCTATTACATGTTCCAGCATCGCGTTGCCCTGATCAGCGCCTACATCTTTCAAAACAAATTTGCCGATTCCTACAGCGGAGATAACCCCGTGCTCGACTACGCCGCCCTTTCGCGGAACACGGATACCCAAACTCACGCCACCGAATTGTTCCTGATTTACAGTACCGTTGCGGACTATATGCGCGGACAGAAAGCTTTCCCTTTTGAAGTTTCGGTGACCTACCACCACACACTTGCCGGTCGGAATGCGCCCGACCTCAACTACGGCTACGCGCGCATGAAATTTTTCTTTAACTAGGATCACGTTATGATGAAATATCTTACGCGCATCTTTATCGGCTCTCTGGTTTACGCCACCACCGGGTGCAATTCCGACGTGGCTCCGGTAAGCCGCATCAACTTTCCTTCTCCGCCCACCGAAACCCAGTCACTGCGCGACTCGGATTTCTTTTGGCAAGAAAACCGCACCGCTACAGACGCCTGCTCCTTTCTCGAGTCCAAGCGCGGAGAGACGCTCATCGAGCGCGGTCAAAAGATCAAAACCTTTCAGCTCTACCGTTCTTTCTTTAGCGACGGCAGCGGTGCTTTTTTCGGCTCCCACGCCATCGGCAAGTTGCCGCAAGTGATGTTCATGCTCTCTGCCGAGGGGCCGGACTCCGACGGTCGCGGACCGCTCTACCGCGCTTACGACCGCTGGGATTTTTACACGCTCGCCAAAAAATACATGTGCCCCGTGGTACCCGCGTACTGCGGCGAAGTGAAGGCCAAAGACCGCCTCTGGGACGAACTCAAAGAAAACCAAAGACGCAGCGACATCCTGGAAAACAAGATTGCCCGCCTTAAGCTCGAGCAGAACGTTGCCCGCCGCAGCAGTGACCGCGACGCCGTGGCCAAGTTGCGCGAAGAGATCATCGACGCCGAAATCGAATTCGACACCGCCATCGTCAAGATCCAGCGCATCCGCGGCAACATCGACACCGCCAACGTCAAAATCGAAAATGCGGCCAACGATGTCAAAACCAACGGCACCGAAGAACAAATCACGGCCGTTAAGAACCTCGAAGACGTCACCTTTGCGTTCACCTACTGGGATAGCAACTACGTGGCCAACTCCGTGGTGCGCTCGGTTTACGACATCCGCGAAAAATTTGCTCTGGCCCGCAACGCAAAGATTGCCGAGCTGGTCAACGAGCAGGCCCCCGGGGCCTTCGACGACGATGACCGCGCTCTCGACAACGCTTATCTCTTCAAGACCTACGTGAACTACCTCAAGCAGGTTTACCCCTACGAGAGCCGCGCTGCGATCCTCAAACACATCAACGAAAACCTCGAGTCCCTCCGTCCGATGATGACTTCGGAATTCACTCTTTTCGGCGATGCGGAATTTCCCACCTCGTGGAAAGATCAAGAGCTCGACGTGGCGAGCTCGGTGGCACTGCTATCCGTGGCTCCGACCAACCTCCAAGACGCCTCGTGCAAATTTCTTATCGCCCAGCGCCTGATGGCTCAGATCATCAGTCTCAAGGGCATTCGTCAGAGCCCCGAACTCGACGCCAACGGTTTCCTCTTGCCTCTGAGCAGCGATCCTGAAGTCACCCTGCCCGCGCGCGACGTTCCCGGCGTCTTTGGTTTTGTGGTGGAGCCCGATTGGATCAAAGAACAAGCCGCCAAAAAAAGTTACGACGTTGTCACACGTCCTGCGGGCGTGACCGACTCTAGCGGACGCATCATCCCCACCGAGTTTTTCTCGTGGGTGCGCCTCTTGGCCGACGTGGCCGCGAGCGCGAATGCGCCCTTCTGGGTCAAAAACAAAGACACTCCCCAGGATCACGAGCTGATCCCCTCGGCGCTGCTCCAGTGCTCTTTCGGTCTGATGGCGGTGGGCATGATATCCCTCGACCCGCACATCGTGCGCAAGGTGGACAACACGACCGACATCGACATCTTGCCCGAAAACCATCCGCACTCCTTTGTCGTGCTCGTGGAGACCACGATTCGCGCCATCGAGGCGCTTGAGGCCATCTACACGGTACACAAGCTCACGCCCGAGATGGGTTTCCTAGACAATCGGGATCTCGAGAAGATTCGCAAAGACAATGGCGAGAACACCTACCAGCGCCTCCATTACCTCTTGTACGCTGCTAACAAAGCCATCATGAATTACAGCCGCCGGCAGGGCGACAACATGGATCCGCTTCTTGTGCAGACCATTCGGCACACGGGCGCGTTTCTGCGCAACGAATCCTTTTACGTGTTCCCCAAAAAGATCACAAAGTAGCGGCGATTTGAGAGGGGAGCTTCGGCCCCTTAAAGATCCAGCCCGAATAGAGCTCCACGAGACTCGCCCCGCGGCGCAGGCGGTCGCGCGCGATTTCGGGCGAGTCGATGCCTCCCACAGAAATGATCGGAAGCTTGGTGAGCGTGTGCGCAAGGCGCAGCACTTCGGCCGCGCGTTCGCGCACAGCACCGCCGCTCCAGCCACCCGGACCAATGGCGGTCTGTCCTGCGAGGGTGTTCGTGAGCACGAGGCCGTCGATGGCCTGCGATTCAAAAAATTCTAAGAGTGCGGCGAGATCCGCCTCGCTGAGCTCGGGCGCGAGCTTCACGAGCACAGGCAGGTGACGAGAGGCTTTGAGCGTCTGGGCCTTGACCGCCTCGATGATAGGCTCGAGCGACTCGCGCTCTTGCAGGGCGCGCAGTCCGGGCGTGTTGGGCGAAGAGACGTTGATCACAAAAAAATCTGCGAGGTCCAAAAAGGGCGCGGTGGCGCGGCCGTAGTCGCGCGCAATGTCTGCGCCCTGGGTGTCTTTGTTTTTGCCGACGTTCACACCCACGCGAAAATTCTGCGGCAGCGATTTGCGACCGCGCTCCAAATTTTCAGCGATCTGGTGGGCGCCAAGGTTGTTAAAACCCATGCGGTTAAAAAGGCTCTGCGAGCTCGCGTCGCGCATCAGGCGCGGGCGCGTGTTGCCGGCCTGCGGAAGAGGGGTGACGGTGCCAATTTCACAAAAGCCAAAACCGAGGTGCGGCAGCGCGGCCACCAACTCGGCGTTTTTATCAAAGCCCGCGGCAAGCCCCACGGCAGAGGCAAAGCGCATGCCCATGACTTCGGGAGAGGTGCGAGGCCCGGGCGACTGCAAAACCCCTGCGATGCGCTCCAGCACGTGCGGAGCCGCGCTCGCAAGCTCGGCCACCGCGCGCACGGTCAAATGGTGTGCCGTCTCGGCATCGAGCTTGAACAAAAACTTCTTGGCAAGATTCCAAGGGCTGTTCATCAAATGTAGAGCCCCTGGGGATCGAGCTGATTGCGCAAAAGGTCGATCTCTTTTTTCGAGGGGGCCGGCAAGGTTTTCAGCTGCGGGGCGATTTTGAGTTTCCACCCGCAAGCGGCCTGCACGTCTTCTACCTTCACGCCTTCGTAGATCTCTTCGAGGATCATCTCATCCTCGGCGTCAAAGCCGAGCACGCCGAGATCGGTGATGATCTTTTCGGGGCCGGCGCCAAAGCTCGGGCCGCGTTTTTCTTGGAAGAACCTTCGACCGGGACTCGTGATAAAGTCGCAGCGGTCGACAAAAGATTTCGGACTCATCTTCATCACGATGAGAATTTTTTTGGAGTGGATCGCGATCTCGCAGGCACCGCCCGAACCGGGCAAACGCACCTTGGGCTTGTCGTAGTCCGAGCCGATCACCGTGGAGTTCAAATTGCCGAAGCGGTCGATCTGCGCGCCGCCCAGAAAGCCCACCGCGATGTTGCCGCGCTGGAGGTAGTTCTGAAAAATGTCGGCCACCGAGCAGATGCTCGCCGAATCGGTGACGAGCGCAGGGTCGCCAATCGAAACCGGCAGACGGTCGGGGCGTGTGCCCACCGCGCCGGATTCGTAAATCATAAAGAGGTTCGGCGCGTGCGTGTAGCGCGCCAGGTTGCAGGCCACGTTGGGCATGCCGATGCCCACAAAGACGACGTCGCCGTCGTGGAGCTCTTTGGCCGCGCGGCAGACCATTTTCTCGCTCGGTTTAATATCCATAGTTCACCCCTTCGCAGAACTGGTCTTCGGCTTTGAGCTTGTCCATCAGGCCCTTGCCCATCTTCTTCATGTACTCCGAGTGGTTTTTGCAACCGTGCACGAATTCGCCCAGGAAGTCGGCGTAGGTCTTGGGGTCGCGCGAGATCTCATCCCACTTGATGTAAAAATCGTTGTCGCGGTCGTAGTAGCCCTGCGCATAGCTCGGGTGACAGCCCCAGGGCTCGTGCACCACGTGGTCGACTTTGAATTCGGGAATCACGGTGCGGTTGGGGTCGCGGCGGATGGTCTCTTCGGAGACGATCTCTTCTGCGACGATGATGACTTTCTTAGAAGCAAAGGCGGATTCTTTTTGCGTGCCCAGCAGGCCCCACACCTGCGCGTTGCCGCGCTTGTCGGCGCGCTGCACGTGCATGATGCAGAGGTCGGGATTCAGCGCCGGCACGGTGGCCATTTTCTCGCCGGTGTACGGACACACGATGTGCTTGATGGTGTCGTTCTCTTGCGGGATGTGCGTGCCGAGGTAGCTCTTCAGCGGCCAAAAGGGCAGGCCCGAGGAGCCCGCAAGGAGACGCGAGACCATGCCGTAGTGTGAGTACTCTTCGAGGTCGAGCTTTTCGGCGCCGCCCTCGAGGTACTTGGCTTCGACCCTTCGGCGCAGGGCGTGCAAAGAGCCCACGCCGGGATTGCCGGCCCAGGAGAAAATCAGTTTCTTGCAGAGACCCGCCTCGATGATCTGGTCGTAGACGAGGTCGGGCGTCAGGCGCGCCAGGGTGAGATTCTTTTTTTGCTGGCGGATGATTTCGTGCGCGGCCGCGAAGCAAATCAAATGCGTGAAGCCTTCGATCACCAGGCTGTCGCCGTCGCGAAGGCTCTCGCCGATGGCTTCTTTCATAGAGACGACTTTGTTCATATTCGTTTACCCAATTTCTTGTATCGTCTTTTCGAGACGGTTTACGATCATGTCCACTTCCGCGTCGCTCACGTTAAAGGGAGGCGCGATCATCACAAGGTCGCCGCGTTCTCCGTCCACCTGACCCTTGTGGGGCCAGAGCACGATGCCGTTTTGCATGCCCTTGCGATGCATGTTCTCGGCGACTTTGTTTTTGCGATCAAAGGGTTTTTTGGTTTTTTTGTCTTCGACGAGCTCGACGCCCGCAAAGAGCCCCCGGCCCGTGACAAAACCCACGTGTTCGGAGCGCTGCGCGAGCTCGCGAAGTTTCGTAAGCAGACGCTCGCCCTGGCGCTCGACGTTCTTCACGAGCTGGTGCTTTTTGATGTGGTCGTAGACCGCAAGGCCCGCCGCCGCACAAATGGGGCTCTGAATGTAGGTCTGCGCGTGCACGTAGGACCCCGAACCTTTAAAGATCTCATCCACAAGGTTCTGCTTCACCACCACGCACGAGAGCGGCGCGTAGCCGCCGTTGACGGCCTTGCCCATGACGATGACGTCTGGGGAGAAATCAAAGTGCGCGCTCGCAAAGTACTTGCCCGTGCGACCCGCACCGCAGGCGACCTCGTCTGCGATGAGCAGGATGTCGTGCGCTCGGCAATAATCCTGCACGAGCTTGAGGTATCCGGGCGGGGGCGGCGTGCCTCCCAGCGAGGAGCCCGAGATGGTCTCGAGAATGAAGGTCGACACCGTCTCGACGCCTTCTTTTTCAACCACTTCCACAAAGTTCTTAAAGTAGTACTCGGCGGCCTTTGCATCCCAGCTGCCCGTGGCGCTGCGGTACTCGTAGGGCGCCTCGCACATGGGGATCTCGGCGAGCAGCGGGCCGAAGTACTTGCGGTAGAGCGGGCGCGCCGAGGCGGAGAGCGCGAAGAGCGTGTTGCCGTGGTAACCGGGGTCGCGCGCGACGACTTTGTATTTTTTGCTTTGCCCGCGTTCGACGCGGATCTGCTGGCAGAGCTTGATCGCGGCTTCGACGGCCTCCGAGCCCGAGTTCAAAAAGGTCACACGACCAAAGCCGGCGGGCGCCTCAGAGAGGATCTTCTCGGCGAGTTCGATGCTCGATGCGCTCAGAAAATGCATGCCGTTGACGTAGGCGACGCTCGCCTGGTGGCGCTGCATGTCCGTCAGCACTTCACGGTTGCTATGGCCCACCGAGGTCACAAAGGCGCCGCCCGAAGCGTCGATATAATCCTTGCCGTCGCGGTCGTACAAAAACGAGCCCGCACTGCGCTCGATCACTGGGTAGTCGTAGTTGAGGTCGCGCAAGAGAAGTTTGGTTTGCGGATAACGGAGCGTATCAGACATGCCCATATTTCAGCACGGCAAAGGTGCCAAGTACAGGTAGCGGGTTAAGGAACTAGGTTCTCTTAAAGAGAACCTAGTTCCTTAACCCGCTACCTTAACCCCGTACCTCGTTGCATCCCGACGTTGGCGGCTTTAGATTGAGATTCATGGCGCCCAAATCGCGACTCCACAAACCCGTTTACATCCGCCAAGCCCTGCGTTCGCCGATCGGAAAATTCGGTGGCTCGCTCGCGGGACTACCCGCACCGCGCCTCGCCGCACAGGTGCTCGCCGAAGGGCTCAAAAAACAGGCCCGCAAGCCGGATTACGTGTTGCTCGGTCACGCGCGCCAGGCGGGCAACGGGCCCAACCCCGCGCGCCAGGCCACCTGCTTTTCGGGCGCCGGTGTGGAGATTCCCGCGTGGACGCTGAACCAGGCCTGCGCTTCGGGCATGGCCGCGGTGGCGCAAGCGGCGGACCTCTTGCAACTCGGTCGCGCCACCAGTGTTTGGGCCGGCGGCGTGGAGTCCATGTCGCGCACCCCGTACTTGCTCCCGCAGGCGCGCTGGGGCCAGAAGATGGGCAACCAAAAACTCGTCGATGCCATGTACCAAGATGGCCTGCACTGCCCCATGGCGGACATGATCATGGGCGCCACGGTTCAGCACATTGCCACCGAAGAAAAGATCATGCGCGAAGAGCAAGACCGCTTCGCGCTGGCCTCGCAGCAAAAGGCCGACGCGGCGATTCGCGGCGGACTTTTTAAAGACGAGATCGTGCCCATCGTGGACGCCGCAAGCGGCAAAGTGATTTTGGCGCTCGACGAACACCCGCGCGCCGATTCCACCTTGGAGACGCTCGGAAAACTTGCCCCCGTCTTTGACCCCCAAAACGGCACCATCACCGCGGGCAACGCCTCGGGCATCACCGACGGCACCGCGTGGCTCGAACTCACTTCGACCAAAGACAGCGCGTGTTTTATCGAAATCCTCGATTACGAAACCACGGCGCTCGAGCCCCTCTACATGGGCCACGGCCCCATTCGCGCCACCGAGCTCGTGCTCCAGCGCAACGGCCTCCAGGCTACAGACATCGACTTCGTGGAGATCAACGAAGCCTTCGCCGCCCAGGTCATCGCCTGCCAGCGCCGCCTCAAGTTCCCCGAAGAATGCGTCAACGTGCGCGGCGGCTCCATCGCCCTCGGTCACCCCATTGGGGCCACCGGCGCGCGCATCCTCACCACCCTCGCCCACACGATGAAGGGCCAGAGCGGCGCCCTCGGCATCGCCACCCTCTGTGTGAGCGGCGGCATGGGCTTCACCTTTTTGGTGCGCACCACTTAAAAAAGGCGCCCGACTCCCCCACATACCGGCACCGCGTTAAGCATTATTAATTTGAAGTCTCACGCCTCTATCCCTAGGACAAAGCCATGTACAAAACCCTCCTAGCAATCACCCTCGGAATTTCGTCCTTCACGGCCGGGGCCGCCACCCGCACTATCACCGACGGCTTTAGCTGCACGAACAAAGAGGGCACGCAGGTGCTCATCGAGTTCGGCACGCTCCGCGAAATCGAAGGCGAGCACGGACACGCACTGCCGGTGGGCAAGTTCATCCACTTGGGTGATGAACTCCTCAAAGACCTCAAAGAAAAAAAACTTGCGCCAGAAAAAGCCGCCGACGAAAAGCGTCCGGAAACCTACCTCCCAGCCAAGGCCCAACCGGGCAGCATTTATAGCGCGAGCGTGAAAACGGCGAACAGCACGGTCAAGTACCTCGCGGCCGCCGGCACCTACAAACGCGTGAACTTTAGCGTGGAATCGACCGAAGGCGCCAAGCTTTACGAAATCGATTTCGATCGCTGCAAAGCTCACCCTGGCCCCGAAGATTAACGCAGCGCCGGTATGCCCGGGAGTCGGGCGCCTTTCTAAAAAAACAAAAACCCCCGCCCTTCACGAAGAAGAGCGGGGGTTTTTTTTATTGAAGCTTTAACAACTCAATTAGAGTTCGGACCAAGCCTGGATCGTCTCGTTGAGATCCATGATTTGGTTGCCACCCGAGCACCAGGGCAGCGAAGGCAGAATTTCGCAGGCCACTTTGCAGGTGTTCTCATCCGGGAAGGGGCATTCGCCACCACCGGGGTTGCCGGGTTCGCCGGGATCGGGGTTCGTGCTGCTGGCTTCGGCAACGAAGACAGGTAGCGAGCGAGCCGCAGTGCCCTTGGCGTCGGTTACCGTTACAGTAACTTCACCCACGGACTTGGCGGTCAGCATCCCTGTAGCGGAGATCTCGGCCACAGCTGGGTTCGAAGATTCAAAGCGCAGCGCGCCTTCGCCGAAGATGGCACCGAACTGGAGCGTGCCAGCGGGCTTGATCGTTGCAGCGGCAGGAACCACGGTCATTTTCTTAGCGACGACCGTTTCCATAGCAGCACCAACGTCGATGCGGCAGTTGCAAGCGGTTTCGATCGAAACTTTAGAGCCGGTGGCTTGAAGAATCGAACGAAGTTGAGCGCCGGTGAGCGTAGGATCTTGCGAAAGAAGCAGTGCTACCGAACCCGAAACAAGCGGAGTTGCCATCGAGGTGCCCGAGAGCTCTCCGTACTTGTGGCCAGGAAGCGTCGAAAGGATGGCGTCGCCAGGAGCGGCGATGTCCACGTTCGCGCGACCGTAATTCGACCAGTTTGGCTTGCCGTCTGAAGAGTTCGAAGCCGCGACCGAAATGGTGTTCGCGAAACGTGCGTTTGCGGGGTACATGCTCACTTTGTCATTGTTCTTGCCATCGTTAGCAGCTGCAGCCACGAACACGATGTTCGCGTCCGAAACGCGCTGTACGGCTTCGATCAGCGGACGAGCTTGCGATTCAGGAACCGCAGCGCCCCAGCTAGCCGAAATCACGCGAACGTTGTTTTGAATGGCGAAGTCCATTGCCTTGATGCCGTTCATGAGGTCGCCGCTACCGCGCTCGTCGAGGAAGCGGATCGGCATGATCGAAACGCCGGGAGCGATACCGATGGTACCGTTCTCGATAGCGCCGTTGGCACCGATGATGCCCGCGCAGTGCGTGCCGTGACCAGGATTCTGGAACGACGTTTTGTCCATAGGATCGGCGTCATTCTCAGCGTAGTCAAAGCCAGGAACCATGTTCGTCTTGAGCGACTCGTGGTTGTAGTCCACGCCAGTGTCGATCACGGCGACAACGATTTCTTTTTTGCCGCGGTGGCCGGCAAGAGTCCACGCCTTCAGCGCGTTGACTTTAGAGATGGCCCACTGCTCACGCAGCGCAGCGGCGCTCACGGGTTCAGCAAGACGGTGAAGTTTGAAGTTAGGAACCACGTAGTCCACACCATCGGTGTTAAAGAGACGGGTAAGCAGCACGCCCTCGTGACGCTCGTCGATGTCGACCAGGATCAGCGAACCTTCAGCGTGCACGTCGAGTACCGACATGCCGGAATTCTGATCAAGTGTGAAAGCCACCCCCGGCTTTACCTTGGCCACGAACTCCTTAGCGCCTGCGTTCGGAATGAAGTTGATCTGTTGATTTAAACATGCGCCTAGGACCAGCGCGACCCCAATTTTTAGCCCTCGTTTCATTTGAAAGCCCTCCCAAGCTATTGATGCTAACGAGATTCTGACACGCGCACATGCTGCAATAAGTCATTAAATGCTTAAAACTGCTTAATTCCTAACATTGTGCGCTACGGAGCGACTAAGACACATACCGTGGGGGAATACTTAGCTCAGTTCCGAGCAACCTCGCGAAAGCTTAACTTTGACCACAAAGCTTCCCTCCCCCATACTAAGAAAGATGTCTCTATTTCAGACTCTCTTCATTGCCGCCTTCTTGAATCTTTCCGTCGCGATCGCGCAAAGTATCGACGTGCCGAAACCTGAAGTGGAAGCGCTAGCGGCCGAGATTTTTGGTGACATGAGCGAGGCCACTAAGGGCGACGCCGAGCAAATGAAGGCCACCCTAGAGGCGGCCCAAAGAGATCCCGCCTCCTTTCTGAATTCCCTGAGCCCGGCCCACCGCGAAGAGATCCGCCGCATCGCGAGCGAATTGAGCAAAGACGTGGGCACTCCTTAACGCGATCTTCACAAAGACCTGCACAAATCTTATCGAGCCTTCGCGCAGCGCACCAGGCATGATCAAAGCATGGGGGAGGCCTCGCGTATGCCTTTGGTAATGAAAGATCTACAAAAAATCATCGCTCTCACGCTGAGCCTTTCGATGCTCACGCCGGCTTACGCACAGAGCGCCACCCTCAACGAACAAATCAAAGCGGTAGACCGTCAATATCAAAACCAAATTCAGGACGCCCAGGGCGCCCTGAGTCGCGCCAACATGCAGATGACCCAATGCGGGATGACTTATAATAAAGGTGCCGACGGCAAAGCTCACCCCGACCTCGATGAGGCACCCGACGGCACGGCTAACATGATGCAAGCCATGATCCCTGCTCTCACGCAAGCCGCCCCGGCGCTCACCGAAGTCATGGGCAACCTCGGCTCGGCCTCCAGCGACGCCGATCGCAAACGCGAACGTGCGATCAACAACTACAACAACACCCTCGCTGACATGGATCAGTTCGGTGGAAAAATCCCCTCACAATATACCGTGAGCGACGACGAAAAAGATCCCGATGCGGTGCCAGACTCCGCCGACCTTCGCCGAGTGGCAACTCGTATCTGTTCAAACCTCGAAACCGAAGCCACTTCGGATCCGACCAAAATCACACGCGTGAACCGCTGCTATGACACGGCCCGCGACGTCGCTAGCGCGGCGCTACGGCTTGAGAACGAACTCGATCTCGCCAAAAACAGCAACACTGCCACCCAGCAACTCGCCGGTGCCGCACTGACAGCCGCTGCCACGGGCTTCATGGCGCACTCACAAAACGCGCAGAACGAAAAAGACGTTCAGAAACAAAACGAGATCGCCACACGCACCGCAAACCAAAACCTCCAGATGTGCGAAATGGACGCGAAGTCGGAAATCGACAACACCAAGCGTCGCCTCGCCCAACTCGAACTTGACCGCGCCGATCAGCTGCGCGACCTGGCGCTGCAAAACGCCATGGCCATGAACGAAATCAACAACGGCAGTATCGACGACGATGCCAACGAAGGCAAAACCTTGCCTCCCATCAACCCCGGCGCTCCCAATCCCACCAAAGCCAAAGACTCCGCCGTTGCGCAAGCTCCGGCCGCGGGTGGTGGTGGCGGTGCCGCAGGTGGCGCCCCCGGTGCGGGCGGTAGCAGCGGTGGCACGCCCACATGGAACTTCGACGGCGCCCCAGGCAATTACCTGGGCGGCGGACTTCCCACTCCCGAAGGCGGCGCCATGTTCGCCGGTGCGGGCGGTGGTGGCGTTTTCAGTGGCGGCTTTGGCCAAGAAGATGGCATGGACCTCAGCGCCGGTCAGGGCGCGGGACTTAATGCCATGGGCAGCGCTGCCGAACGCGGTCTCGCTTCGATTGGCGACGGCGGTCTTCAGGTCATGATGGCCCGCATGCGCATCCGCATCGCCTACCACGCGGGCGAATTGATGCAGGGTTCGAACCTCAAATCGGTGGCGCAAAAAGACGCGTCCCCGGCTGACACGGCGTCTCCCGCGGCCGACCGTATGCCCGCATCAAAATTCTAAATTTATCTTACGAGATTTGCGTACCCAAGGGGCTTACTTTAGAGTCCCTTAATGGCAAAAACGACGTTTAAAGCTTCGCACATCCTTTCGCCCCTCACGCTAACCGCTTCGCTCTTCTCTTCGGCCCTGGCACTCGCTGCCGTACCGACACTGAAAGTGGGCATCTTCCTCTCCATGTCAGGCGGAACAGCCACCTTCGGCACCGACACCTACGGTGGGATGCAAGTGGCGATCGAAGAGATCAACAAGGCTGGCAAGATCAAAATCGTACCCGTGCTCGAAGACGAAAAGTCCGAACCCACCGACTCCGCCAACGCCGTTAAAAAACTCATCAACGTCGACAAAGTGAACGTGGTGCTCGGCTCCGTCGCTTCGTCCAACACCAACGCCGCCGCGCCTATCGCCCAAGCCGCCAAAGTGCCGCTCATCTCGCCTGCTTCGACCAACGTAAACGTCACCAAGAATGGCGATTACATCTCGCGCATTTGCTTCATCGACGACTTCCAGGGCACTTCGCTCGCCAAGTTCGCCACCGAAGAACTCAAAGCCAAAACCGCGGCCGTCGTCACCGACTCGGCCTCCGATTACTCACAAGGCCTCGCCAAGAGCTTCAAAGCGGAATTTGAAAAACGCGGAGGCAAGATCGTCGCCGAAGTTTCGTACGCTGCCAAAGACCAAGACTTCTCCTCGCAGCTCACGCGCATCCGCACCCGCAACCCGAGCGTGATCTTCGCTCCCGGTTACTACACCGAAATCGGCAACATGATGAGACAAGCCAAACGCCTCAAAGTGAAAGCCCCCTTCCTAGGCGGCGACGGCTGGAGCTCCAGCAAACTCACCGAACTCGCTGGCGACGGCATCGAAGGCCATTTCTACTCGGCGCACTTCTCACATCAAGACACCGATCCCAAAGTTCAGGCCTTCGTTACGGCTTACCAAGCCAAATTCAAATCCGCTCCTTCGGATATGGCCGCGCTTGGCTACGACTCGGTGAAGTTTCTCGCCGACGCTTTTGCACGCAACAAGTTTAAAACCGACGGCGCTGGCCTCAAGGCTGCGATCAATTCCACGGCGAACTTTTCGGGCGTCACGGGGAACATCACCCTCGACAAAGACCGCAACGCCACCAAGCCTCTCGTGATCATCTCGACAAACAAAGCGGGCGGATCTTTCAAACAACGCGTCCAACCATAAAGGTACCTGAACTCCATGAGCGAGTTTGTACAATACTTA
Source organism: Bdellovibrionota bacterium (assembly GCA_035539375.1). Classification (GTDB taxonomy): domain Bacteria; phylum Bdellovibrionota; class UBA2428; order UBA2428; family UBA2428; genus DATLIP01. Next base: position 18,192 of record DATLIP010000026.1, read on the forward strand.
GTCAACGGTTTTGCCCAGGGTTCGATCTACGCACTGATCGCCCTGGGTTACACCATGGTTTACGGCATCCTGAAGCTCATCAACTTCGCACACGGTGAGTTCTACATGATCGGTGGTTTTGTCGGCGCGTTCTTGCTAGCCAAGTTCGGCCTGCCCTTTTGGCTCGTGCTGATCCTCGTGATGCCGATCGTCGGCGGCCTCGCTGTGCTCGTGGAGCGCATCGCCTACCGTCCGCTGCGCAACGCTCCCCGCATTGCTCCGCTGATTACCGCCATTGGCATTTCCATCATGCTGCTCGAAGCGATGCGCCTCATTGCCGGTGCCCAGCCCCGCGCCTTTCCGCAGCCCTTTGAAGACGTCATCTACGAAGTGGGCGAATGGATCCCCTCTCTCGACGGCGTCATCGTACAGCGCAGCCAGATGATGATCTTCGGCATCGCCATTGCGCTGATGCTCGTGCTCAACGCGATTGTCATGAAAACCAAAATCGGCCGCGCCATGCGCGCGCTCTCCATGGACTTCGACGCCAGCCGCCTGATGGGCGTCGCGATCGATCGCGTGGTGGCCTTTACCTTTTTGCTGGGCGCAGGCCTTGCGGGTGCAGGCGGCGTGCTCGTGGGCATGTATTACAACCAAATCGAGCCCTACATGGGCCAGCTCGCGGGCCTCAAGGCCTTCACGGCGGCCGTGCTCGGCGGCATCGGGGTGATTCCTGGTGCCGTGATCGGCTCCTTCATTCTTAGCATCTCCGAAGCCCTTGTGGTGGGCTATAGCGAAAGCTCCTATCGCGATGCCATCGCTTTTGCGATTCTCATCGTCGTGCTCATGTTCCGGCCCTGGGGCATCCTCGGCAAACCGGAGCGCATCAAAGTATGAATTACGTTTTACAAATCACCCAGCTCCTGGGCATCAACATCATCTTGGCGGCGTCGCTCAACGTGATCAACGGTTATTGCGGGCTCTTTTCTATCGGCCACGCGGGCTTCTTTGCTGTGGGGGCCTACACTTCGGCTGCGGCTTCGGTGCTGTGGTTCCCGGGCCTCGCCGCCAGCCATCCCGATTTGGCATTGCTTCTTGTTGTGGGCGTGGGCGCCCTATCGGCAGCTCTGGCGGGCCTCGTGATCGGCGTGCCGTGCTTGCGCCTCACCGGCGACTACCTGGCGATCGCCACGGTGGGCTTCGGTGAGATCATCCGCATCGTGCTACTCAACCTCGAATCCGTGGGCGCCTCGCGCGGATTCCCGGGCATCCCGCTGCTGACGGGCGCTAGGCTTCCGCTATGGATTCTTTTTTTTACCGCACTCAGCTTGCTAGCAATGCATCGCCTCATCCGCTCTAGCACGGGCCGCGCCATCATCTCGGTACGCGAAGACGAAATCGCCGCTCAATCCATGGGCATCGATGTGCGTTTTTATAAGATCTTCGCCTTCGTTTTGGGCGCCTTCTTTGCCGGCCTCGCCGGTGCCCTCTTTGCCCACTACTCGCAGTTCTTGCACCCTTCGAACTTCACTTTCATGAACTCGGTGATGATTCTGCTCATGATCGTCGTCGGTGGCCTCGGCTCGCAAATCGGTGCCGTTCTAGGCGCGATCGTTGTCACCCTGCTGCCAGAAGTGCTGCGCTTTAACGAAACGCTCTCAGGCATTCGCATGCTGATCTTCGGCGCCATCATGGTTCTTGTGGTGCTGATCAAACCCCAGGGCCTCATGGGACTCTTTCATAGACGCAAAAAAGTGGGAGTGACTGCCGTATGACGGATCCCTCACTGAAACCTCTTCTCGACGTACGCGGCTTGACCATCCGTTTTGGCGGTCTCGTGGCCGTGAACAACGTGTCGCTCTCCATCCGCAGCGGCGAGCTCGTGGGCCTCATCGGCCCCAACGGCGCAGGCAAAACCACCTGCTTCAACATGCTCACTGGGGTTTACGAACCCACCGAAGGCGAGATCCTTCTCTGCGACAAAAGCCTTGTGGGTGTGGCCCCGCACGACATTTCGAGCCGTGGCATCTCGCGCACCTTCCAGAACATCCGTCTCTTCAAGTCGATGACCGTGCTCGAAAACCTCTACGTGTCGATGCACCATGAGCGCGAATACTCACTGCTCGACACCATCTTGAGATTGCCACGCTTCGCCGTGCGCGAACGAGCGTTGCACGACAAAGCCATGGAAATCCTCAAAGTGCTCGGGCTCGATCGGCACGCCAACACCGCAGCCGCAAGCCTACCCTATGGTGAGCAGCGCAAGGTAGAAATCGCCCGTGCGCTCGCCACCACTCCAAAATTGCTGCTGCTCGACGAACCGGCGGCCGGCATGAACCCCGCCGAGACGGCCATGCTCGCCACCTACATTCAGCAGATCCGCAAAGACTTTGACCTCACGATCCTGCTCATCGAACACGACATGAGCCTTGTGATGAAAATCTGCGAACGCCTCTACGTGCTCGACTACGGACAACTCATCGCCGAGGGCAGCCCAGAAACCGTAAAATGCAACCCCCGGGTCATCGAAGCCTATCTAGGCGGCAGCGTAGGAGAAGCGCATGTCTAAAACTCTTCTCAAAGTGCAAGATCTCGCCGTGAGCTATGGCGCCATTCAGGCGCTTTTCGACGTGGGCCTTGAGGTCAACGAAGGTGAAATCGTCACCCTGCTGGGCGCCAATGGTGCTGGCAAAACCACCACCCTGCGCGCGATCTCGGGCCTCGTGCCTGTGCAATCGGGCCTGGTCTCGTGGCAAGGACAGGATTTAAAAATCTACCAAGGCAAAGCCCACAAGATCGTCGAGGCGGGCATCTCGCATTCGCCCGAGGGCCGCAAGATCTTTGCCGGGCTTTCGGTGGCTGAGAACCTCGAGATGGGTGCCTACATTCGCCGCACGCGCAGCGAAGCCGACAAGCGCGAGATCGCTGAAGATTACGAAAAGGTCTTTGCGCTATTCCCGCGCCTCAAGGAGCGACTTGCTCAACTCGGCGGCACCCTCAGCGGCGGTGAGCAGCAGATGCTCGCCATCGCACGCGCGCTGATGCAGCGACCAAAACTGCTAATGCTCGACGAACCCTCGCTCGGCATCGCGCCACTACTTGTGGAAGCGATCTTTAAAGCTCTTGTGGAGATCAACAAACACGGAGTCACGATCTTGCTTGTGGAGCAAAACGCGGCGGCCGCCCTCAGCATCGCACACCGCGCCTACGTGCTCGAAACCGGACACACGACGCTTGCGGGCGACGCCAAGGATCTCGCCAAAGATCCTAAAATCCGCAAAGCCTATTTGGGTTCTTAAACAGGCGCGTAGCTCGCGCGCACTTCAACGCAGAGGGCGCCTTCGCCATTCAATACTTTGGCCACTAACGACGCGGCGTCCCCGGGACGCGAGACTTGCAAGGTGTAAGTGCCCGGCGCGGGCATCATGCTGGCAAACTTAGTGTTCGTTTGCACGAGTTTGCCGAGCTTTTGCTCTCGCGACACGCGCGCAAGTTCCGCAACAAGTTTCGCATGGGCAAAGAGCCCGTGCACGATGGTGCCCGGCAGACCGAGTTCTTCGGCTGCGGCCTGGTTAAAATGAATAGGGTTGATATCTCCAGAGACCCAGGCGTAGCGAACAAGATCTGTCACGTTCACTTTCCATTCTTGGGTGCTCAACACGTCACCGTTCAGGGCCATGGACTCAGGACCTCCTCACGAAGACTCGCATCAGCGACTCCACGCAGGTTTTTTGGTTTTGGGTAAAAACGGTTTTCACGTCGAGAATGTAAATGCTGCCAAGCTTGGAGCTTTTTTCTTTGAGATCCGAGATCGTCGATACGGATTCCGCCCAATCGTTGATCTTCAGAGCGCCCGAATATGCGTACTCCTGCGAAACGTGTAGCAAGCGTTTGAGTTCGACGCCTAGATCGTTGAAAATCTCAAAAGGTCCGTCGCGCAGAGCAGGAATAAAAAATTCGGGAACTTCGTCGCGAATCTCGCCCGCGGAGTCAGGACACACAACCTGGGCGAAGCTACGCACCCACGTGTCGGAGAGATAATTTCGTCGCGCCGGGTATCGACGCCCTACGATCTCACGGGTTAAGTTCAGAGACTCCATGAATGGTCAGAGTACTCGAAATAAAGCTGCTTGCAACCTTGCGATCTTGCTGGGTGCCCTGAGTTCGGGTGGAATTTTTGCATCAGAACCACCCGAAATGCCGCTGCTGGTGGTGAATCCCCACCTCGCGCTCAGCCCCTCGCACCGTCGCAACGCCTTGGACTCCAACGGCGGGGCCTCGCTCGGCGCGCAGAGCAACTTTTCGAACGCTCGCTCTCGCCCCCAAACCTACGGCATCACCGCCAACATGCCCTTCATTCGCGACGTCCACAACGAACAGTCGGGATGGGGCCTCGGACTTGGGGCATTTTTCTCGACAGCCAACGCCTCTTCCTTTTTGCGCACCTACGAGACGCAAACTTTTGAACTCTCCTTTGGTCGCAGCACTATTGTACCCTCGCTTGCCGAGAGCGTGGGACTCCAGGGCTTTTTTGAAACCGGTTTCACACACATGAACACCAATCCCGATGCGCCAGAGGGGGCCCCCGCAGCGCGCATCAACCGCACGCGACGTTCGCTCTTTGTGCGCTTCGGCGCCATGTCTCTGCGGGGTGGCCAAGGCATCGTCAGCTACAAACCCTTTGCCGTAGACCAGAGTTTTGTGTCTGCGCTCAGTTTTCCTATCGACTTCGGCGAGACGATCTTCTCGTTCACGCACACCGCACAGCTGCGCTGTTTTTGGGCGCAGCTCAAGTGTGGCACGGTGCTCAGCTACACTCGCTACTCCGAACTGCAAACCTCGCCCGGATTCGAAGAGCCCGTGCACTGGCTCACCTATGGCGTGGGCCTCTCGGCTTATTTCTTTGATCGCTCGGCCATCTTGCGCTCACGCCTGGTGTGGGACACCATCAAAACCACAGCCGGCGAATGGAACAACGGATCCGGTCGCCCCACATTCAGCACCGACATCGGCCTGATTTTTTAGATCCCTCTTTGCGATAACTGCTACAGTTCGCGCCGAAGCAGCCTCTCAATTTATTGACGCGTGTTTGCGCTCGCACATAGCGGCTTTCGTGCGAAGCTATACCTGCATGAGCCTAAATAAAATTGCGCTACTGGTTTTGTTCCCCATGATTCTTAGCTTTAGTGTCGCAGCTCAGGCCCAGGTGGCCCGCGGTGCCTTGCGCCAGCCCGATGTCATCGGAAAATTTTACGGCTCCGGTCAAGTGATCTCTGCCAAACCCGCAGACCTCTCGTACATACTGCCGCCCGAATTAGAACTGGCTCCGCAGAGCATCACCGACACGGGCAAACATCCGATGCTGGTGCTTGCGGGCACACAGCACAATGTGCAGCACGCTTATGGCAAGAACGGCGACAAGCTGGTGCCGATTCCGGGCCTTGTTCCCGCCACTTACCAAGAGACCATCGTGGCGGTGCCCTATGTGCAGCTCAAAGCCGCACACCGAACCCCCGGCGAGTACTACGGGCCCTTTTACTATATGCCCGCCCTCTATCTAGATAGCGCACTGGCCGTCACGCTCGGCGGGCTCTACGGCTACAACAAGCATCTCACCAAACGCTACGATTCTGATGGCAGCCACACCCAAGTCTATACCGAGAACAAGAAGATCCCTTCGATCGACCTGCGCATGGGAATCGAGCGCGGCACCTTTCAAGACGCCAAAGACGTTGCCGCTTTTGCACCCATGCAGCAGATGATGGACATGCCTCTGATCGGCAAAAAAGGTGATGGCTCACTGGTGTGTAGCCTCTTTGCTTGGGACGGCGCCGCCCCCATTCGCGTGGCTCCGGCGGATTCCTATCTCAGCGTGGGCCTCATTCCGAGCCTCGAGCTCGATCCCTTTCCACATTACAGTGGGGGCTACGACAAACAAAAGCTCGGCTCCTTTCGCATCACTTCGCACTGGAAGCTCAAGGGCCCCTTCGCCTGCAAAGATCTGCCCGGCGTGATGCCCAAGCCGCCCGCCCCCACCTCGATGGCCACGGCCCCGGTGGCCGCGCCGGCCGCAGCGCCAACACCCAAGCATTAAACCCGCTCCTAGAGTCCTCTCCGTTCTGGTACGTGCCCCTAAATCCCCAGAGCGAGCACATCAGGGGCTTGCAGGCGCATGACCTCAGGTAGGTGAAGTTCCATTTCTAGAGAGTCGAGACGCATCTCGACCGAGATCTTGAGCTTTTTGAGCGATTCGATTTTTTCTTCGTCCGAGGCTTTGGTCGACGCGAGGATCGAGCGGATACGCGCGCCTTCGGCCTTCAGGCCCACCGACTCTACAGACTTGATAAAGACCTCATTCATTGGGCCCGAGGCGCCTTCCACCGGAAAGATGCGGATGATCGAATCGAGCGAGGTAAGCAGCACGATACGCAGGGCGACGGGGTTCAGCAGCTTGGGTTTTATGTCCGCAAGCGCCTGCACCGCAACCGAATTGATGAGCACGAGACAGAGCTTTTTCTTGCCCCAGTCGTCGCGCCAGGCGCCGTCGCACTCGCCCACAGCTTGACCAAAAAACAACTTCACCACACGCGCGTAAAAGTAGCTCGAACCCTGCAGATGCGGCAGCAGCTCGGCAAACTTTTTCGATTTTTCTTCGAGTGTGTACTCCGAAGATTCAAAAAGACGCTGCGAGGTGCGCAGCGCGTTCACGTGAGTCATCGTCACACCGTTGCGCGCAGCGAGCACCATGGGGTACACAAGCGGCCAAGTAGAAACCACAATGGCCCAGAGAGAGGCGATCCCGCGCAGTTTGAAATTCACCAGATGCTTGATCCAAAAACGGTAAAACCCGTAGGCGAGCAAGATGCAGAGCGAGGCCACAAAGTAGCCTCTCGCTGCGTAACCCGCTAGCGAAACGGCAAGGATGTCGATGCCCAGCCCCACGCCGCGCTGTTCACGGGTGACTTGATCCACAAAGCCCAGGTCGCCCTGCCAGAGAGTTTTGGAGAGCGCGAGCACCACCGCGCTGTACACGAGCAGCGCAAAAACCTTGAAGTACCACGAGGTGCGCTTTTGAACTTTTTGAATGACTTCGCGGGGGCTCACCGGCGCGCTTTCCATAGAAGCAGCGGCTTTCTCAGCGCGCTCGGGCTTGACCTCCCCCACACTCGTGGCGGCCTTGACTTCGGCTTTTGTCACTTTAGGTTCGGGGCCCGCAGCGTCAAACGCGGTGCGAGTCATTTCCGAACGGCCAGTGTCAGCTTTGAGCTGCCACTGAAGCTTGACCTCGGTTTGAAAACCAAGACGCAGGTGCAAGCTCTGACCGCTCACCGAAAACTCAGCCTCAACAAAGGGCGCTTCGCTCGGCAATCGCAGCGTGCCGTTCGAGGACCCAAGGTCTTCGATACGCACCTTGGTGCCGGTGAATTTGATTTTGAGGTGCTCCGAAGAGACCGAGGATTCTTCGACGTGGATGTCTGCCGTGGGCGATCTTCCGAAGACGAGGGCGGAGCCTTCTGCCAGCTCGAGAGTCAACTTGCGCGAATCGATGTCTACGGTAAGCGAGAGCTTCGTTGCCACTCCCCTATTATGCCACGGCCCCATGGATTTGCCCCACACACCAAAAAAAAACCGGCCCTCTCGCTAGAGAGGACCGGTCTTGGATCACGTCTTGTGCCGTAGAGCTTATTTGCGCTCTTCAGCGCGGCGTTTTTGGTACTCTTTGATGAGTTCTTCTTGAACCATCTTCGGTACCGGCTCGTACTTTTCAAACTCCATCGTGAACTCGCCCTTGCCCTGGGTCGCCGAGCGAAGGTCGGTCGAATAACCGAACATCTCGGAGAAGGGGATGTGCGCGAGGGCGGTGAAGTAGTTTTCCGAAGTCGAAGTGTCCATGATCACACCGCGGCGCTGGTTGAGCTGACCGATCACCGAACCTTGGAACTCTTCAGGAGCCGAAACTTCTACTTTCATGATGGGCTCAAGAATTACGGGCTTGGCCGAGGCGTAGTTTTCGCGAATCGCGGCCATCGCCGCGAGACGGAACGCCATCTCCGAGGAGTCTACCGGGTGGTAAGAACCGTCTTGGAGAACCATACGCACGCGCACCACGGGAGCTCCGATAAGGAGACCTTTGGTGAGCTGCTCTTTAAAGCCTTTGTCGCAAGCAGGGATGAATTCGCGAGGAATCGAACCGCCCACGACTTCGTTGACGAACTCGTAGTTGAGTGCGGCGTCGGTCGGCAGGGGCTCCATCATGCCCGAAACTTTTGCGAACTGACCCGAACCACCCGTTTGCTTTTTGTGGGTGTATTCGAAGGGCGTCGACGAGAGGATGGTCTCGCGGTACGCAACCTGCGGACGACCCACGTCAACTTCGCAACCGAATTCGCGCTTCATGCGCTCGATGTAAATCTCGAGGTGCAGCTCGCCCATACCCGAAATCAGAGTTTCGTTGGACTCTTCGTCGCGCGAAACGCGGAACGTAGGGTCTTCTTTGGTGAACTTGCCCAGAGCTTTGGAGAAGTTCACTTGGTTGTCGCGTTTTTTAGGCGCGATCGAAAGCGAAATCACCGCATCCGGAACGAACATCGAAGTCATGGTGTACTCAACGTCGCCTTTGGTGAAGGTATCACCCGAAGCACATTCCACACCAAAGAGCGCTACGATATCGCCCGCCACACCTTCTTCGGTGTCGTGCATCTCGTCCGAGTGCATGCGTACGATACGTGGCACTTTAACTTTTTTGCCCGTATTGATGTTAAAGATAAAGTCGCCCTTGGTGAGCGTGCCTTGGTAAATGCGCATGTAAGTGAGCTGACCGTATCGGCCGTCTTCAAGTTTGAACGCGAGACCCACGAAAGGCAGTTCCGCGTCGGACTTCAGGATCACTTCCGCTTCGCCGTTTTTCTGGTCGAGAGCCTTGTTCACAACTTCCGAAGGATCCGGCAGATAAGCCGTCACGCCGTCCAGAAGGTGCTGAACGCCTTTGTTTTTGAAGGCGGTGCCCATGAACACAGGAGTGAACTCCAGCGAAAGGGTCGCTTTGCGAAGCACAGGAACGATCTGTTCCGCGGAGATTTCTTTGCCTTCGAGGTAGTCTTCGGCGAGCTTGTCGTCGAAATCCGCGAGAGCTTCGATGAGCTCGCCGCGGTACTTAGCAGCATCGGCTTTGTATTCTTCAGGAATGGCTTCCTTGCGTACGATTTCGCCCATCTCACCGTCGTGGAAGATCGCTTCCATCTTGACGAGATCGATGACGCCCTTGAACGCGTCTTCCGCGCCCATGGGGTAAGTCACAAAGTGAGCGTTGTGGTTGAGCTTGTCGCGGAGCATGTCTTTCACGCGGAAAGGGTTCGCACCAGCGCGGTCCATCTTATTGATGAATGCGAGGCGGGGTACCGAGTAGCGTTTCATTTGACGGTCTACGGTGATCGATTGCGACTGAACGCCGGCAACCGAGCAAAGCACGAGTACGGCGCCGTCGAGAACGCGCAGGGCGCGCTCTACTTCTACGGTGAAGTCTACGTGTCCCGGAGTGTCGATGAGGTTGATGTTGAAATCACCCCAAGAGCAATAGGTCGCGGCCGACTGAATGGTAATCCCTTTTTCCCTTTCGAGATCCATGGAGTCCATTTTCGCGCCAACGCCGCTTTTTCCGCGCACTTCTTCGATTTTATGAATTTTACCGGTGTAAAACAAAATACGCTCGGAGAGCGTCGTCTTGCCGGAGTCGATGTGCGCCGAAATACCAATGTTACGTACTTTTGAGATATCTTGTGTGCCTTTAGCCATTTCGGGCAAAGTTCTAGCCGAAATCCGCACACCTGCCTAGTCCCTGCGCACTAGAAAGTGGCTAAGAGTGAAAACGTGCTCTTGCCGTCGAAGCGGTCCGTCTTCACCGGCGGCCGGTTGCGGTACTGGGCCAGGTAGCCCGCCTTGAGCGAAAAGTGCGTCGAAACCGGGGCCGCAAGGCCCACCTCAAATTCATAGCGGGCGTCGGCCATGTCCTCGAAGTTCGTGAGGTACGAAAAACGGTCATTGAGCTCTACCTTGTCGGTGATTTTCCATTTGTGCAGAGCCTGGACGCTGAGCGAGCCGAAACGGATGGTTTCGCCGCTGACCCGCTCCTCGATCACGAAAGCCGGACCGGCCTCAAGACGCAGCAGGTGGGGCGTGCCCTTGAAGAACTCCCTACCGAGACCGAGGGCAATCTTATAGAGATTCTCAAAACCGCCAAAGGTGTTGCGCTGGTACTCATTGTCCGAGAAGACGTCGAAGACGGGGAACTTGCGCACACCCCTGAGACCAAAAAGATAGGATTCGGCCGTTTTCTTGCCCTTGTCGCGGTTCTGCAGGTATTCCCCGCGAGCAATGAGGGCCCAATACTGCCAATTGCGTTTGCCCGAGGCCTTGGCGCCCGTGGAGAGCGTCTCGGTATTGCCCACCGTCGAGAGAAAGTTCAGCTCCGCCTGCCCGCTCCAGGGACGGTCGTCGGCCGAAACGTCGATGCCGGCTGCGGCCGGATCGCGTGCGATCAGCTGGGCGCTCTGATTTTGGGCACGGGCGCCGGCGGCCCCAAAGGCAACAAGAGAAAACAGCAACTTCAACAAGGGGAACTTCTTCATGTCTTTTCCTTTATCGTTTTCGAGCGACCAAAAGCCCCTCGGGCGTGGGAATCATCCAAGAATCAAATTCGGGAGACTCCGCTAGCAACTTCCACGCGTTTCGCATGCCCTGATACTCCGCGGCATCAAACCCGTGAAGCCTGGATTCTGCCCCGTGAGGGGCGGTTTCGTCAACCCTGGATTCCTCCCAAGTGTCCAGAAACGATAGCATTCCTCCCCAAAGGTAGGCGTTGTCGGCAAGGATGAGCCCTCCGGGCCGAACGTGCCTCATCGCCCACGCCACATAGGTCGGGTAGCCCCCTTTGTCAGCGTCGATAAAGACAAAATCCCAGGGCTCTTCGCTGGAGAGGTTTTTGAGCACCTGGGCGGCATCGCCCGAGCGGCACTCCACCCGCTCGCCATAGCCCAGGCGCGCCAGGTTTTCGGCCGCAAGACGCGAGCGCTTGGGGTCTTTTTCGATGCTCACCAGAACGCCCTCTTCGCCAATGGCCTTGCAGATCCACGCGGCGCTATAACCGCCCAGGGTGCCCACTTCCACGCCGCGTTTGGCGCCGGCCGAAAGGAGGGTGGCCATAAGGATGTGCCCGTCCTGGGGCGAGAGCGCGATGGGTGGCAGCCCTCGTTCGAGTGAACGCTCGCGCAGTTCGGCAAAACCCTCGGGCTCGTGCACAAAGGCCCTCGCCGTCACCGTATCCATCAGGGGCGAACGACTGTCTTGGCGGGCGCCGGCGTAATAAGCGTGGAGCACCGACCAGGGCGCGAGGCTCGAGGACTCCACCACCCGCTTGAGGGCGAATTTTTGCTCCCAAGTGGCGATCAGCGCCTCGATCTGAGGCTCATAATGAGGAAAATTTTTGCCAAATGCCCAGGAACAGGCGAGTTCCACCGACAAGGGGGAGGTCCCCACGGTGCGAACCAGGTAGACTGCGCGCTCCAGATCGGGCCACTCGGTGCCGCGATCGTGCTCGTCGCAATATTTTTCGAAGGCCGCGAGGCGATCTCGCGCGATCGAAAAGGTGGCTCGCAAGACTCGAACTTGATGAACGCTCATGGCGCTACTAAAATCCCTCCCCATGAAGTTGTCGACCCCAATTGTCGTGACCGGCGCCGCCGGATTCATCGGTGCCTATCTTGTTAAAACTCTTCTCAAAGCGGGCGTGGAAGCCGACGCGATTTGGGCCTGCGACGATCTGGAATTTTTAAACACTCGCGAGTGCACCGCATCCTGGCGCGATCAGAGTGTGCACCAAATCTCCCCAGAAGATCTGCTCACGCGCCTCGACCAGATCGCACCCAAGTTCATTTTGCACATGGGCGCCTGTTCACGCACCGACGAAACGCGTTGGGATTATCTCACTCGCGTGAACATCGAATACTCTCAAAGCCTATGGAAGTGGTGCAGCGATCACGCGGTGCCTCTGATCTACGCCTCTTCGGCCGCGACCTATGGCGGCGGTGAGCTGGGCTTTGACGACCGCATGAGCGAATCCGAGATGAAAAAACTGAAGCCGCTCAATCTCTACGGCAAGAGCAAATGGGTTTTCGATTTGTGGTCGCTCGACGAGATTCGCGCCGGCCGTCATCCCGAGGGATATTGGGGTTTTAAATTCTTTAACGTCTACGGGCCCGGAGAGGCTCACAAAACCTCGCAGGCGAGCGTCGTCTACCACGCGCACAAACAAGTGCAAGAAAAAGGTCAGATCACGCTCTTTCAATCGCACCACCCAGATTACAAAGATGGCGAGCAGATGCGCGACTTCGTATGCGTTGAGGACCTTGCTAAAGTTTGTCTATGGGTGATGCGCACGCGCCCCAAATCCGGAATTTACAATCTCGGCACGGGCCGAGCGCAAACTTTTTTAGATCTCGCGCGCGGCGTGCTTAAAGCCATCGGCAGCGAGGCGCCAATCAAGTTCATGCCCACGCCCGAACACCTGCGCGAGCATTACCAGTACTTCACCGAAGCCAAGATGGATGAGCTGAGACGCGCGGGCTACGACGCGCCCTTTATGGATCTCGAAGCGGGCATCAAATTTTCGCTGAAGCCCTCGAATCGTTAAGTCCGTAAAGCCTTTTTAAGCGCGCAGAAATATACGCAGGCGACGAGCTCACCTAGGGTGCCCCTCGGAAAAGGGGTATGGAGTGAGGAAATTCTTCTTAGTTTTTGCTTTCATTTGCGCAACGTCGACGGCCCGCGCTTTCCCCTCCGACTGGAACGACCGCGTCAGCTACGGAGAACTCGAATCGTTACTCATGGACAAAGTCGCTAGCATCGACGAGTTGCAGCGCCATTGGGAGTGTATGGATCGTCACTTTCCGAACGAACGCGGCGGCAACGCCGTACACTTGGGCGGCGGACGCCTGCGCGGACTTCTCTTGTGGATCGATCAGGAATTCACCGCGGGCCGTTCGGTTGCGGAAGTGCGCGCCAAGCGCCCGCCGAGTCTTGAGAATCTCGCGCAGTTCGGCGGCACCGACAAGGATCTCTTCCCCGCGAACGATCAGGTCGCGAATATGCTCCAGCGCGCCGGGCTCACCCAGGGCTGGGACGTGCTGGACCCCGCCTTTCGCCGAGCCAGCCTCGATGCCGGTGGCTCGGGCATCGAAAAACTTATGGTAAGTCCCTACAGCATCGTCGACCCGCTCCACAGCCTGCATGCGTTTCACTCGGACAAAATTAACTATCACGATACCCTTGAGACCACCTTTTCCCGCTATCGACAAGCACCCGGGGCGCACAACGGCGGACTCGGCAGCAATTCCAAGCTCGCCCTCATTTTGCGTCACATCCGCTTTCACCGCATGCTCCTGGGCGACCTTCCCGATTACGAAAACAGACGCCTCGCACGCATCGCCCAGGAAGAAGCTCACAACTTCACCAGCTCCGACAATTATTGGGTTCAAAAAGCTTTGAACAAACTTCACGAGGGCAATGGTCGAAACTTTTTCCTTACCCGAAACCTCCTCAAACGATTGGGCGTGCTGCAAAGGCTCTACGAACTCGGCTACACCGTGCAGGACCCCGATGGGAGCCTACGCTACCTCAACGATCAGCTCGTGCCGCGCGGGCAAATCCGGGATCACGTCGCCGTACAGAATCTCAAAATTCACGCCGTCGTGCCCATCGAGGGCGGCGTGAAATGGGTTGCGGAGGCCCAAGGCCCGGCTGGCATCTGCGTGAATTTGGTGATCCAAGTTCAAATCGGTCAGCCCCGGATTGTGCCACGCTAATTCTGGACTTGGCCCCACCCTTCGGCTAATTCCGGGACGGATGAAGGGGCTCTACGTCCAAACCTACGGCTGTCAGATGAACGTTTCGGATTCCGAGCGCATGAAAGCCGTGCTCGCGCCCCTGGGTTATAAAAACGTCGCCCGACCCGAAGACGCGGACCTCGTGCTCATCAACACCTGTTCGATACGCGAAAAGGCCGAAGACAAGATGGGCTCCTTTGCCCACAACATCAAGAACCTCAAAAAAACCAATCCCGAGCTCGTGCTAGGCGTGACGGGCTGCGTGGCCCAGCAAGAAAAAGACAACATTCAAAAAGAGTTCCCCTTTGTGGATCTCGTGCTCGGCCCCGACAACATCGACGAGCTGCCCTGGGCGCTCGAAGAATTGCGTTCGGGTCCCTCGGACCATATTCTGCGCACCGAATTTGACAACTCGGCCGGCGCGCGCGTCTGGCACACCACCGCGCAGGTGCTAGAGCCCGGTCCCTCAACCTTTCTCTCGGTGATGAAAGGCTGCGATCACTTTTGTTCGTACTGCATCGTGCCCTGGACTCGCGGGCGTGAAAAATCGCGTCCCATCAAAGACGTCATCGCCGACGTGCGCCGCTTCGTGGATCAAGGTGTGAAGGAAATCACCTTCCTCGGCCAGAACATCAACACCTATGGCAAACGCGCCGGAGAATCGCTTGAAGAGCTTTTCTACGCGGCCTCAGAGGTGGAAGGCCTGCACCGCATTCGCTTCACCACCTCGCACCCGGGCGACCTCAAAGACTCGCTCATCGATTGCTTTAAAGATCTGCCCAAGCTCTGCTCCTATTTCCACCTGCCTGTGCAGAGCGGCTCGGATCGCATCCTCAAGATGATGCGCCGGTTTTACACTGTCGAAGAGTACCTCGAGAAGATCGAGAAGCTCCGAGCCGTGCGCCCCGACATCGCCTTCTCGGGAGATTTCATTGTGGGCTTCCCCGGCGAAACCGAAGAGGATTTTGAGAAGACCCTCGCACTCATCGAGCGCGTGGAATACGACAATCTCTACTCTTTTGTCTTTTCGCCGCGCCCGGGCACCTCGGCCGCCACACGCGAAGACACGACTCCCGCAAATGTGAAGCTCGAACGGCTCGATCGTCTGCAAAATCTCGCGCGTTCCCTCTCGCGCCGCCGCCACGAGAGCGAAGCCGGCCGTGTGCACGAGATCCTCATTGAGAGCGTTTCTAAAAAAGATCCAAACAAGTGGACCGGTCGCAACTCGCAAAACGTGCCGGTACACGTACAAAAAGTCCCTGGACTGGGCATCGGCGACTTGCTCCAAGTACGCATTCTAGAAGGGTCTTTGACCCACCTCAGTGGAATTCCCTTGTCACTGGAATCCCCCGGCGTTAATGAATCACAAAGTCATGCCTCACAACGCATTCACTTTTGACGATATCCTTTTAGTTCCCGCTTACAATCATTACGAATCTCGAAGGCTCGTGGACATCTCCTCGACCTCCCAGTGCGGAAAACTTTCTCTCGATTTGCCGCTGATCACGGCCAACATGGACACCATCACCGAATCTGAGATGGCAAACTTCATGGGCTCCAAAGGCGCCATGGGGGCTCTGCACCGCTTCTGTTCGATTGAAGAGAACGTGAAGATGTTCAAAGGCTGCGTGCACAAAACCTTTGTGTCGATCGGCTGCTCGGAGCGCGACATCGAACGCGTCGAAGCCCTGCGCGATGCGGGCGCGGAATATTTTTGCCTGGACGTCGCCCATGCGCACGCCCGATACGTGGGCCGCGTTTTGAAACAAGTGCGCGAGCTTTTGGGCGATAATGCCTGCCTTATGGCCGGGAACGTGGCCACCTACGCGGGCGCCGATTACCTCGCCTCCTGCGGCGCAGACGTCATCAAAGTTGGCATTGGCGGTGGCTCGGTGTGCACCACGCGCATCAAAACCGGTTTCGGCGTGCCCACACTGAGCTCGGTGCAAGAGTGCGCCAAAGTGGGCCGCTCCATTGTGGCCGACGGCGGTATCCGCGCGCCGGGTGACATCGTCAAAGCCCTCGCCTTCGGCGCAGACTACGTGATGCTTGGCGGAATCTTCGCCGGCTGCGAACCCACTCCGGGCAAAGTCATCGAAGAAGACGGCAAAAAGTACAAACTCTACCGCGGCATGGCCTCACGCGAAGCGCACGAAGATTATATCGGCCCGCTCACGGACTGGAAAACCGCCGAGGGCGTGCAAACCAAAGTCCCCTACCGCGTGGATCACGAAGCGATCATCGCCGATATCATCGGCGGTCTGCGTTCGGGCCTCACTTACGCGGGTGCCAAGAACATTCGCGAACTGCAGCGCAAACTCGATTACGTGCAGATCACTCCGGCCGCGCGCCTCGAATCGCTCCCCCACAAGACCTTCACGTAGGTTCCTGGAACCTATACCTGGCACCTCTGGCACAGAAAATGCCAGGGGTCCGCCATGACTAGAAAAATCATTGAGCGTCAATCCGAGTTCCCCTACCACATCTACAATCGTGTTCTGTCGCAGAAACACTACCCCCCGGCTTTACAAAAACTCATTTGGTCCATCTACTGCGAAGAACTTCGTGTCGTTAGTTGGGCCTTTGGTTTTCGTATTCATTTGTTCTTGATGATGAGCAACCATTACCACATGGTCGTAGAAACTCCGGACGCCAACATTTCCGAGGGGATGCTCTACTTTCAGCGCGAAGTTAGCAAACGGATCAAGGATCTCACGAGATCGCAGGATTACCGATTTCAAACTCGTTACAAATGGAAAGCCATACAAAATATGATCCAATACGAAAATACCTATCGCTACATAGCCCACAACCCACGAAAAGCCGGACTTTGCACGGACCCATTGGATTACACCTATTGCACGTTACATGGTCAGTTTGGAGGGGGCGTCCTGGAATGCCCCATTTATGAATGGTCAAGATTTTCTGCGCTTTTGCCCGTGTGCATGAATGAGCGTGCCGAATGGATTCGGTGCCAGGTATAGGTGCCAGGTATAGGTTCCAGGAACCTTTTAAAACATCAAGGTCATGCCGAGATAGGCGTGAAATTTTACTTCTTGCGAATGAATCAAGAACTCGGGCGCAAAGCTGAAGCCCAGCACGGGGTTCGGCATGTAGCGAAACAAGAGTCCTGCCACTCCGAAGATCGCATTCTGCGCGGTCACGAGCCCCACGGGATTGTAGCGCTTGCGGAATTCCACGCCACCGCGTGGGCCAATGTAGAGGTTGCCCATGTTGGTCAAGCGAAACGACCACTGCAAGAGGCCACGATAACCCACATGCGAGGGGAGCTTGTCGGTGGTTTTCACAAAGACCGCTCCGCCGATCAAATCAAAGGTTTCGCCCTTGAGACCACTAAAACCGCGCGGCAGCAGCGTCAGCGCCGCTTCTCCAACCACGTCGAGCTCGGGATACGCGCCTACAGTGAGGCTCACACGACTCGTGTTCCAATGCGTGCGTTCGAGGAGTTTCATAAAGTCCTCGTGGAGTTCGGGATCGGAGTCGGGCAGACGGTAGATCTTGCTCATGCGCACCCAGCCGCGCGCATTGCGCAAGGTGAGCAGCTGTGCCCATTCGCCATCTAGCGAAAGGCCCATCACAAAATAAGATTCCCCCACCTCGAGCTCTTCGCGCGAGCGGCGCGCGTTGTCTTCGGGCTTTTCTAGAAGCGGGCTTTCTTCGCGCAGCACCGCGACGCCGCGACGCAGGTCATCGGGTTCGCCCTGGGCGTGCCCATGGCTCGCGATTCCAGCGCCAAAAATCAAAACCCATGCCTTAAGATTCATGCCCTACCCCACCCTTGTGCAAATTGTAAAAGCCCCACATCGCCATGATGAGCAGCACCCAGGGCACCACGTAGGGAATGCCCACGCTCGAGAGCATGAGTCCCACAAGCAGAGTGAGTGGAAGCAATATCAAGAAAACCTTCTTGTCGAGGATGAGCCTCCAGGGCTCGACCCACATCATCCAGGGACTGACGATCCAGCCCACGAGCAAGCCATCGAGAAAGACTCCCAAAAGAAAAGCCATATCCAGCGGCGAAGCGCGCGTGGCGATCATCGCCGGAAAGGCGAGCAGTCCCAGAAGCAGCGCAAAGGGACGCGAGCCCATCACCATCCCAAGGAGCAGCGCAATGGCGAAGGTTTTGAGCCCCATTAGCACAGGCGCTTCTTGCGAAGAGGTAAGCACGGATAACCAGTCCCAACCCATGCCAAAGTAGAAAAACGCCGGAATCAGCAGTGCCAAGGGAAAGAGCTTGAGCGGCTTGCGCAGCGTGCGCTCATCGACGCGCCAACGAGCGTCGCGCGATTCAAAGTAAAAATGGTGCACCAGAAAGGGCACGGTAAAGAACCTTCCCGTCCATGACATCAGGTAGAGCCGCCACCAGGCCTCGCCCTCACCCCATTGGTAAAAGGAAAATCCGATTGCCATGAGAATGGGCTCGAGCACAAGCGTCGCCACAAGCCAGCGACTGCGCGAGCGCTCGTGCAAGCGAAAACGCCAGCGCCTGCGGCGCAGCGCCCGGTGCGCGAGAAACATGGCGATCGAAATCAGCGCAATCAAAAACGCGAGCGAGTTTTTGCTGAACCCATCCTGCAGCAGCACAAAGCCTGTGCGGCATCGCTCGTAGAGATACTCGGGAATGCCGAGCGGGTTCCAATGGCTCGCCCACAAAAACGAGAACACCACAAAAACCGTGCTAGCAATCCAGAGTCCCAAGCCCGCGAGCAAAATGAGCCCCGAGAGCCAGACGCCAATCAGATAGCCGTTGTTCACAAGACGCGTATGCCCTTGCCAGAGATTGCGCACGCCGGGCGAGGTTTCGATTTGGATCGAAGCCCAGAGGTAATCTCCGTCAGAAAATTCCACCGAGATACGCGGGTAGCGGGCATCGGTATAGAGAATGAAATCTTTGGCTAGATGTGTGCGGAAGTGATGGTGAAAGGGCGTGCGCAGCACCGATTCTTGCAAGTGCAGTTCGCTGCCCGGCGCCACGAGCGTGGCGATCTCCGAGGCGCGCCACTGTTCGTAAATGCGCTCCACGGCATACTCGCGAATTTTTTCAGGATCGAGTCCCGTGCGAGCGAGAAACGGCAAAAATGCGAGCGACACCAGGAGGAATATCCAACGTCCCTTTTTTGAACCCACGCTCTACAGGTTAGCGCCATTGTGTTAACAAGAAAACCATGTCGACCATGATTTGTGCCGCAAAACGCAGTGCCATCGGCTCCTTCCAGGGAACGATTTCGAACCTCTCGGCGCCCCTTATCGCCGCACCTGTCATCCAATCCGTGCTCCAAAGCACCAAAATCGATCCGCACCTGGTACAAGAAGTCTACATGGGCTGTGTGCTCACCGCAGGCATCGGCCAGGCGCCGGCGCGTCAAGCGGCGATCTTTGCAGGGCTCAGCAAAGCCGTGCCTTGCACCACCGTTTCCAAGGTTTGCGGCTCGGGCCTGAAGTCTGTGATGCTCGCCGACCTCTCAATCCGCAGCGGCGAAGCCGATGTGGTGCTCGCCGGCGGTATGGAAAACATGTCGCAGTCCCCCTACCTCGTGCCCAAGATTCGCACGGGTCTGCGCATGGGCCACGGCGAGCTCGTCGATTCCATGATCAAAGACGGCCTCTGGGACGTCTACAGCGATTTCCACATGGGCAACGCCACCGAGATCTGCGTCGCCGAGCACAAAATCACACGCGAGGCGCAAGACGCCTACGCAGTGCAGTCCTACACCCGCGCACAGCAAGCCATCGCCGCCAACCTTTTTGCCGAAGAGATCACGCCGATCACCCTCAAGGGTCGCAAGGGCGAAGAGCACTTCGCCACTGACGAAGAGGCCGCCAAAGCCCAATTCGAAAAGTTCCCCACGCTGAAGCCCGTCTTCAAAAAAGACGGCACTGTGACTGCGGCCAACGCCTCGTCGCTGAGCGACGGCGCCGCGGCCCTGCTTCTGGCCTCAGAGAAAGCGGCAACCAAGCACGAACTCAAGCCCCTGGCCCGCATCGTGGCCCAATCACAGGCCGCCCAAGATCCCACCTGGTTCACCACAGCTCCCGCGGCGAGCATCGAAATTCTGCTCAAGAAAGCCGGACTCAAGGCGAGCGACATCGACGCTTGGGAAATCAACGAAGCTTTTGCGGCCGTAGCGCTCGTGAACCTCAACCTACTGAAACTTGATCCCGCCCGCGTGAACAAACGCGGCGGCGCCATCGCCCTAGGGCACCCCATCGGCGCCAGCGGTGCGCGCATCCTCACCACCCTCGTGCACACCCTGGCACAAGAGAAGCTGCGCTACGGCGTGGCCTCACTTTGCATCGGTGGCGGCGAAGCCGTCTCAGTGTTGGTGGAGAATTTGAATCGGTAGCAAATGAGCACGCTCGAATCGATCCGCGCTTACGTCAACCAATTCAATGCGGCCCAAGCTGCCGAAGTTTTTTTGTCACCACACATCGCCAAGGACCTACTCCTTGGTGCCACGCGCGACGAAGGCCCGGCGATGTGGATCGTCAACCGCAGCGACGTTTTCGACGGCACGCTGGAGATGATGTGCGAACATTCCAACGAAAACATGGCGCGACGAGCGGCCGAAAAGGTCATGAAGCGTCGCCACCCCCATTCGGGATCCATCCCGCCCGCGCTCGAACTGCAAATCTCCGAAATTCACGACTCTTCTGTGGAGGACATCCTCGGCCACCCGCTAGCGCCCTGGGATGCGATTTATTTTTTTGCCACTGTGCCAAATCCCGCACACCGCGCCTCGGCGGCGCTCAGTTTCACCCGCCGTCTGCTCGAATATCCTCCGGATCCCATCACGGAGACGGGCACGATGGAGAAATTAAAAACCGCTTATGCCGAAAGGCTCCTGAACGACACCTCAGCGGGCGTGCGTCTCTACGCCGCTCGGATTCCCCTATGGGACGCGGATCTTCTTGCCGAGGCCATCGCTAAGGAAGAGGACGTTGCGGTAATGGGACGCCTTTTGCAGCATCCGAACGTGAGCAAAACCCAAGTTGAAGTGGCCGTGACCAACAAATCGCGTGCGGTTTTTGACAATGGCCACGTGCAAACCATCGGCGCGCTCGACGCCCGCATCTCGCCCGACATCCGTCGCATGATCAAGAACGAGATAGGCAATCCGAACAACTTCATCTCCCTCATCCACGATTGGTATCTGCACCAACTGGCCTAGGGCGCAGTTGGCACAGATTTTTCATGGGCCATGCTCATGTCGACTAAAACGCCGCTCTCAAAGCGCATGCTCGAACTGTTGCAAAAACATTTCGGTTTTGCCCACTTTCGTCCCTACCAAGAAGAGGTTTGCGAGGCGGTGAGCCTGGGCAAGAACGCGCTTCTTGTGATGCCCACCGGTGCGGGCAAGTCGCTCTGCTACCAACTCCCCGCCCTCGCGCGCGGCAGCACCTGCCTGGTGATCTCTCCGCTCGTAGCGCTGATGGAAGACCAAGTCGCCAAGCTCTGCGCCTGGGGCCTGCGCGCCGAGCGGATTCACTCGGGACGCGACCGCGCGCACTCGCGCGCCGTCTGCGAAGATTACCTGGCAGGAAAGCTAGATTTTCTTTTTATCGCTCCCGAGCGTCTCGCCGTGCCTGGCTTTCCCGAGATGCTCGCCAAAAAAACACTCGGCCTGATCGCCATCGACGAAGCCCATTGCATTTCGCAGTGGGGCCACGACTTTAGGCCTGAGTACCGCATGCTGGGCTCGCGTCTGCCACTGCTGCGCCACGCAGAGAGCAAGAACGCAAGTCCGGTGATCGCACTGACAGCCACAGCAACGCCCGACGTGCAACGCGACATTCTCACGCAGCTCGGGCTTGAGCGAGCCGACACTTTCATTCACGGCTTTCGCCGCAGCAACATCGCCATCGAAGTGCGCGAAGTGGCCCAGGGAGATCGCCCCGAACGCATCGTGGAGATTTTGCGCGAGGAGGGCCGCCGTCCCGCCATCGTTTACGCCGGAACGCGCAAAGCGGCCGAATCGCTAGCTGCCGCGATCCAGGGCGCGTCGCTCTACCACGCGGGCATGAACAAAGAAGACCGCGACCGCACGCAAAGCGAATTCCAGAGCGGCAAAGCCGACGTCATGGTGGCCACCATCGCCTTCGGCATGGGCATCGACAAGGCCAATGTGCGCACCGTCGTGCACGCCGCCCTGCCCGGCAGTGTGGAGGGCTATTACCAAGAAATCGGCCGCGCGGGCCGCGACGGCGAGCCTTCGCGTGCGGTGCTGATGTGGTCTTATGCGGACCGCAAGATGCACGAATTTCTTTTTGAAAAGAATTATCCCGACGCGGGCCTGCTCGATAAGATTTTCTTAAAAGTGAAGCACCACCCCGACGGCCCGGTGATGCGCGACGAGCTTAAAGAATCCTCAAGGATCGAAGCGGACCTTTTCGACGCCGCGCTCGAAAAACTATGGATTCACGGCGGTGTGCTGGTGGACTCAAACGACCGCGTCGCTCCGGGACCCAACGCTCAGTGGAAGCTCTCCTACGCCGCACAAAGCGAACACCGCCTGGAACAAATGCGCCTCATCGCCCGCTACGCCGAATCGCATGAGTGTCGCATGCTCTACCTCGTGGAGCACTTTGGCGACAAAAACGACAGTGGCAAAACTTGCGGCATCTGCGACATCTGCGCTCCCAATCTGGATCGCCTTCGAGCTCCCGACGCCGGAGAAACCCTCGAGCTCGTTTCGCTCCTGCGCGTGGTCGACGAGCGCGAAGGCCAGTCGCTGGGCCGCGTGCATCGCGAAGGCGCTCCCAAACTCGACCGCAAAACTTTTGAGATTTATCTCGGCGCCCTCCAGCGCGCGGGATTCCTCACCACCGAAGAGCGCAGTTTCGACAAAGACGGCCAGACGATCAGCTATCGCACGGCTTACCTCACCACTGCGGCGATCAAAGACCAAGACGTGGCGCTGCGCACTCGCCTTCCCGTGGACGTTCCCAGCGCACCTCGCTCGCGATCTAAAAAATCCAAGGCCACAGCTGCCGCCGCGTCCGTTGCCAGCGAAGCCTCGCCGCAGCTTGTGGCCGCGCTCAAGGCCTGGCGTTTGTCAGAGGCAAAAACCCGCGGCGTGCCAGCTTTCACGATTCTTACGGATCGCAGTCTTAGAGAAATTGCCTCGAGTGCGCCTAAAAATTTGATAGAATTGCAATCGGTCTACGGCATGGGCCCCAAACTCGTTGAGAAGCACGGGGCAGCGATTTTAAAAGTGCTCAGCCCTTGAAGCCTGTGCCCACGATATAAATTTCGCGCGAGCCCTGACGGATGGCCTTGGGCCGCTGAACGGCGGCCTTTTTGAAATGCTTTTTGAATTCGGTGTAGAACTCGGTGAAGCCTGGGCCTTCGAAAACCTTGGCCACAAAAGAACCTTCGACTTTTAAGAGGCCCTTGAGCGCAAGCGAAAAGCCCTTCTCCACAAGGTTCAGCGAGCGGGCGCAGTCCGCGTCGGGCACGCCACTGGTTTTGGCCATGACGTCGCTTTGGATCATGTCAAAGGGGGCGAGAGCGCGAAGATACTCTTCATCGCCACTCACCTCGAAAAGGTCGGCCTGATGAAACGACACTTGCGGCATCTCCACGCGCACAGGAGCGATGTCGATGCCCACCACGCGGCCCGCGGCGCCTACCTTGCGAGCCGAATATTGCATCCACGAGCCAGGCGCACAGCCTAGGTCGAGAACTTTCATGTTTTTATGTAGGAGCTTGAACTTGGCGTCGATCTCTTCGAGCTTGAAGATGGAACGCGCAACGAAGCCTTCTTTTTTGGCTTTGTGGTAGTACTCATCCTTGGGATTGTACCGAAGACCCTTGCGCGTTTTTCCCATCGATTTCCTCTGATCTACTTCTCGACGCTCGTCTCAGTCACGAGAAACACGAGTTTCTGAAAATGGTGAGCCGTCTCCTCGGGCATGAGCTTGCCTTTGAGCTTGACCTTGATGCCGTCGGGCATTTTCTCAGCCTGCTTTTCAGAGAGCTTCACGCCGCCGGTTTGCAGCACGTAAATGTCTTTCACGGCTTCGACGCCGTTTTCTTTGTCTTCAAAACAAACGGGAGTCTGAACCACGAGGGCATCGTAGGCCTGGAAGCCGTTCTTGGGAGCCCAGCCAAAATCGCTAGGATCGATGTAAGTGGCCTTCGTGGTGAGCACACCACTGAGGGTCACTTCATCTTCGGGGCCGTAACAATCGGCAGCAAAAGCCGTAAGGGACAAGGTCGATACGAACAAAGTCAAAAATAGTGATTTGAAAGTCATTTCGAGAGCCTCCTTGGTTGCGCGAAAACTGGCATAGCCCCCCGGGCTAGTCAAAAGAATTACCCGAAGTGCGGCGCAGGCCCCCAACGAGCAGTGTGGGCCAAGCGAGAAAGGCCACAAAGGGGATGAGCGAGAGGACCGTTGGCACCAGGCCCAGACCCAAATTGTAGGCCCGTGTGGGCTCGGCTCGTGTTGCCTGCACGTGGACGGCGTATTCCTTGGCGATACGGGTGCTCGTGGCACCGGCCTCGCGAGCGTAGGCCCAGGCAAGCATCGTCACCCCAATGGGCAGTAGCACCGGTATGATGAGAAAGGGCCAGGCAAGAACCGATATGAGAACCGAAACGAGCGACGAAGACACTTCGCGTGCGTGATCGCCGAGCGCGACGCGAGATTTTTGCAGCTCTACGGCGCCCGAGAGCGCGCGCACTAGCTGTTTTTCACGTATGAAGAGCGGCACCCCCAGCGCCATGACGAGCCCGAAGATCGCGCCCGAAAAGTACAAAAGCACGAAGATCGAGAGGAGAGCTCCGAAATCGAACCAGCGGGACTCACCGAGCGTGGAGATCCACCAAGCTCCGATGGTGGCCGTGCTCACCAGCACGAGCATGCCAAGCAGGGCTCCGCGCCACACCACAGACCATAGCCACGCGCGCAGCGGAGCGCTCGCCAAGATGGCCAGCACGCCAGCGAGGTAATCGCGAATTCCGTGAATCATTAACTTACAAAATAGAGCCCCGTGAACATCGAGGCAATGGCGAGCAAGAACCATTTCGTCGGCCAGCGCTTGGCAAGCACGTGGTCAAAGATCGCGGCGTAGATGGGCGACAAGTTCGAGAGGGCGGAGATCACCGGCGCTTCGCCCTGAGAGAGCGCGTTGAGGTAAAAGAAGAGCGCAAGGAAGGTTCCCAAAAATGATGAGAGGATCGTGAGCTTGAGGTCGCGACGAGTGATGTCGTTGGGGTTCAGGGAAACGCGTTTCACACCCAAGAACACGATGAGAAAAACTAGCGAGATCGAGATGCGAAAAAAGTTGGCACTAAAAGCATCGAGCGTGGGTGCCAGGTTGAAAGCTTCTTTGGAGAAAACCACTCCGAGCGACTCGAGCGAGATGCCGAAGATCACGGCGAGAAAAACTTTGGGCCGCACCTCAAAGGACTTCAGCTTTTCGAGGCTCAAAAAGAAGAGACACGCAATGAGCGCAAGCACGCCGAGAAAGACGCGAGGTTGCGTGGCGGTGTCGTAGAGCAGGTGCGACCACATCAAAACAAAGAGCGGTGCAAAAGCCGTGAGCATGAGCGCGCGGCCGGCACCCATTTTGGAGAAGCCATAAAAAATGAAGAGGTCGCCCAAGGCAAAACCCAAGAAACCGCTGCCGAGCAGCAGGTAGATCACCTCGCGCGGCCAGGTGAAGGATCCCCAAATCAGCGTCGCGATAAAGAAAAAGATCAGCGAAAATAGGGCTTTAAAAAAGTTCAATCGGCGCACGCCGATGTTGCGACCCAGGGTGGCGTAGAGCATCGTGGCCACGGACCAAAGCATGGTGCTGAGTAAAATTGAGAGGTAAGGACCGACCATTTTGTGGCGCCCTGAATAGCAGATGATGAGCCCTTCTAGGAAGCTCTATCGGGGGCTAGACGGCAAAATAAAAAGCCGCTAGCTTCCGCCCCAGATGGACGTGGGATTTGGGACCAAAAAACTCATTCTAGTGTTGTGCCTTGGCGTCTCTGGGGTGGCCCGAGCGCAGGAGCCTCTGCCGAATTCGATGGCCGCCATCGGCGACTCGATCACGGCGGGTGCCGTGGCGCAGTTCACCACTCAGTCTTGGTACAATCCCAAGGACCTCATCGGCCTCCTCTACCGCCTGCTGCGTGCCAGCCTGCAAAATTCCGTGGAACCCGCCCAACGCAAGGACCTGAGCTGGGCCACGGGCGCCAACAACCGCCACTGGGTGCACAGCCACTACGCCATGCTCTCGTACCTCGCCGAACGCGACGGTCGCTCGGGCGTGCACGTTTATAACGCCGCCGTCTCGCAAGAAGACTCTGGCGATGCGCTCAAGCAGCTCGATCGCGTGGTGGACTGGAGCGTGACCACCCAGAGCCAGGGAGCCCCCGATTATGTGACCATTTTCATTGGTGCCAATGACCTCTGTAACGACCCCGGAGAGCCCTCGACCACCACCGAAACCTATCGCTCGCGCATCACCAAGCTCGTGCACGAAGTGCTGGTGCGCAACCGCAAGTCCAAGGTGCTGCTCGTGGAGCTGCCCGATGTGAACCGGGTGTGGAACTTTGCTCGCGAAAAGAAACTCTCGAGGCTCAAAAAATTTCAGAACTGCTCGGTGCTCTGGCGCAGCTCCAACCTCTGCCAGAGCGTGCTCGGCGACCTGACGCCCGCCGAGCGGCAGCGCTCGCAAAACCAGAACCGCGAGTACAACCGCGTGCTGCGCGAAACCACGGCGCAGTTTCGCAGCCAAGCGGGCCGTTACGGCGGCGACCGCGTGCGCCTGGCCACGGGCTTTTTTAATCAGGAGCTGAATTTCGACGATCAAGCGATCGACTGCTTTCACCCCAATTTCCGGGGCCAATCGAAGATCGGCTGGAAGAGCTTTTCGCAGACCTGGTGGTACCCCCAGCTCAAGCCGCGGGTGGACGATTACACTCAGTGGGTGAAGCACGTGGTGGCCACACGCAAATACGCCAAACCCAAAGAACTACACGAGCCCATCAAACAAAGACAAAGCTTTGCGCGGCACAAAAACTAATAAACTCTCTGTAGAGTATCGAGCACATCGAGCCATTCGGGGTGCTTGAAATAGTCGCGGAACCTGGGCATCAAATGGGTGCGCACGAATTCGTCGAAAATGGGATCGACGCCGTAGGCTTCGGGTGAATATCCCTCGTG
The DNA here is from genome assembly GCA_035539375.1 of Bdellovibrionota bacterium. Taxonomy (GTDB): domain Bacteria; phylum Bdellovibrionota; class UBA2428; order UBA2428; family UBA2428; genus DATLIP01. Next base: position 45,232 of record DATLIP010000026.1, read on the forward strand.
GGTAAAGTGCCAAACCAAAGACTCCTCGAAGCCTTTCATCAGAGCGTCCATCATACGCAATTGGCGAATGAGCTTCATGTCCTCGCGGGGATTGATAGGAAATTGCTCGGCCGCTGCGGTGGCTTCTTCGGGGCTCCCTGCGGCCTTCATCTTGTCGATGATGGCGCCGAAATAGCCACGCCACTGCGCGCGGTCCCTGCCTTCGAGAAGTTCTTTGTTCACCGAGCTCATGGCGATGTCGATGAGCTCTTCGCGGGGCACGTAGGGATAACTTTTGAAAAGAATCTTTGAAGGCACGAGGCTGATGTTCATGAACATATTGACGCCCTCAGTGATGGTAGAAAATGTGAGTGGCAACTTGTACTCGCCCCGCTGTCGAAAGTCTGAGGCCAAAAATTCTTCGGCGATTTTAATAACATCCATAACGGCTCGCTGAATTTGCGCGTGCACTAGCTCGTGAATGAGAGAGATGTTGATGGACTGCTGCAAACGCGAAAGGTCGAGTTCAATGTGCTTGTTCTTGGCGATGAGATACTCATCAAAGAGCGGCATCAGGTGCAACCACGCCACACTACCCATCATGGTAGCCGCTTCGTTCTCGCTATCGATGCGATTCAGTAGCTCGCGATGCAGGGAGGCCTCGTCGAGAATCACCAGCGGGGTGCCGCCCCCAGCTTGGGGAGTGACTTTGATGGAAAAATTATCCTGCATCAGGGCTTCAAGATCTGCCCGCACCTCAGGCGAGAGTCGCGAAGCGCGCAGACCATCGCGGCGAAGAGGTTTGGAGAAATCCCAATTGGTGGATTCGAGGATGTAAACAAAATCGCTGAGCTCTTGGAGCATCTCGAGAAGGCTCCGATTGTGCCCCCGTGCCGCGAGCATGGCGAAGACGTACCATTCGGGAACGGGCTGCAAATCGGCCTCGGTCTCGAAATAAGACCGGTGAGCTTCGATAACGTTCGCGTCCCAAACGGGGGACTTGGGATATTTCTCATTCCACATGCTCTTTAAAATTTCGGGGAGCCGGGGAAGCAGCGAAGCCGGAAAGTACAGCGTTTTGCCGGACATCACATCGTGCGGAGCCCGTCGCAAGACAGGATGCAGGCCAATCAGGTTTTTTGCGATTTCTGGGGGCCATTCGTTGGACAAGCGAAGCTGCGTGAAGGTGGATCCGCGACCATTGGGAAAGCCTTCGTGGGCTTTGCTGAGGTAGGCGACTCGCGCCATGCGCTCGTCATAGCCTTCGCCGAGCTCCGCGGCCTTCACCAGGGCGCGGCAGAGCTGTCCCTTTTGCACAGGTCGCGGCCAATCTCCCTTGCCCGCCCAAGCCGTCGACAGCACCACGCTGTAGAGCAAAAAGAAGCGCAACAAAGAGAGCATAATGCGCCGCACTAGCCACCGGCCCCACGAGAGGTCAAGCAACAAAGGAGTGGCCCTTTGCCCCAGGATTTTCCCTCTCCCAAGTCTTGGATTGCCAAAGGCTTTGCTCTTCCCGCCACAGATGGTTAAGGAATCTTATTTCGCAGAAAGCCCTATGGGCTTCTCGCCCCCGAGTGCATTGACCATTTGCGGGGCAGGCGCTATATCTTCCCACTCACTGACGTGCTCGCTTAGCTCAGTTGGTTAGAGTACTTCCTTGACATGGAAGGGGTCACTAGTTCGAATCTAGTAGCGAGTACCAAATAATCTCCACAACTTACAACCGACTTTAACCGACCTGAGACTCGGCAAAGGCAGGACATCGCTGAGCTCGAAAAATTTTTAAAACACCCAACCGTAACGAGCCGTAGCAACGTAGAAGAATTTAAATCGCGATTAAAAGAGAAGTAGACCTTCAATCCAACTGCCTCCCACAAACCAGGCTCTTAGCTTCTCCCTTTTTTTTGCAGGCACCAGCAACGCACGCATTCTAAATGCAGAGAGAAAATAGCGACCTTAGGGACCTCATCAAAAAAGCTCGCCTCACGGAATACCAAAACAGAACTCAGCGCGTTCTTTCGCAAGCCCGGCCACCGCAATTACCGTCCCTGCGGCGACCAATTTTTGCGTAACTTACTTAAAGCGCTCTATAGCTAAGTGCGTTAACTAGGCAACGTGACGGCATCTCCGTCCCGAAAATAAGTAAATTTAACACCGTCCAAATTTTAACAATGCTTGACGATGCTAAGTTCGAACCACACATGACTAAAACTTCGCTCCCAAACATAGCGGCGACTGGCATTGAAGGTCTAGACACCTTCATCGGCAGTGGCCTTCCACGCGATCGCATTTATTTGATCGAAGGCGACCCCGGGGTCGGCAAGACTACCCTTGCTCTGCAATTTCTTCTCGAAGGCGTCAAAAACAACGAAAAGGTACTGCTCATTAGCTTGGCCGAAAATGGCGACGAACTCGCGGCCGTCGCGGCGTCGCACGGATGGGACATGAGCGCGGTGGACATCTTTAGTCTCGCGCCCGATCACTTCGGCGGCGAAGAGCAGTACTCCGTGATGCAACCGTCGGAAATCGAACTTAGCGATACGATTCAAAAAATAAAGGATAAGGTCGAAAGCCTACGGCCCGCCCGGGTGGTTATCGACTCGCTCTCAGAAGTCCGGCTGCTTGCACAAAATCCTCTGCGCTACCGTCGGCAGATTCTTTCGCTCAAACATCTCTTTACCGGAAAAAGTTGTACCGTACTCCTGCTCGATGATCGCACAGGGGAGTCTAAGGACCTCACGCTGCAAAGTCTCGTGCACGGCGTGATCGAGCTACAGCGCCATTCCCCGGTTTACGGCAAAGCGCGGCGTAAACTGCAGGTCGTGAAACTACGCGGAGTAGATTTTCAAGCCGGCTACCACGACTTCAACATCGTCAAGGGCGGTTTAGAGGTGTACCCACGCCTCGTGGCTTCCCACTACCGCAACGGCTATACCGGAGGGCAGGTCTCCTCGGGATCCGCGGAGCTCGATCAGCTATTGCGCGGAGGTATCGCGCGCGGTACCACGACGCTAGTGCTGGGCCCCGCCGGCACGGGCAAGAGTAGCCTGAGCGCGATGTACGCAGTCATGGCCGCCGAACGCGGCGAAAAAGCCGCGATCATCTCCTTCGACGAAGGTATCGATACGCTGACTGCGCGCATGACGGCGCTCAATATGTCACTCGACCCCCATCTCAAGAGCGGAGCCATTTCGATTCAGCAGATCGACCCGGCCGAGATGTCACCGGGAGAGTTCATGTGGCGAGTGAAAAAGATCGTTGAAGAACAAGAGGTTTCGGTGGTCGTGATCGACAGTCTCACGGGTTACCTCGACGCGATGCCCGAATCTCAGTTTTTAACCATCCAAATGCACGAAATGCTCACTTATCTCAACCTTCAGGGTGTGGTGACACTGCTCACCATGGCACAGCACGGATACATTGGGTCGAACATGAAAAACCCCGCCGACGTTTCCTACCTCGCCGACACCGTCATCCTGCTTCGTTATTTCGAGATTCGCGGAGAAATTAAAAAAGCCATTTCGGTAGTGAAGATGCGCAGCGGGCCACACGAAACGACCATTCGCGAATACCGCATCGGTCCCGAGCGAATCACCGTGGGCAATTCGCTCCGCGACTTCCACGGCATATTGACCGGAACCCCACAGTACATGGGCACCCCGGCCGCGATGATGGAGTCCGAATGATGCCGAGGGGGGAACACGACCGCAGGCTGCTTATCCTGGCGCCCTTCGGCAAAGACGCGATTCACCTCAGCAAAGTGCTCGGTGCGCACGGAAATTTTTGTACCATCTGCCGTGACATCGACCACCTGTGCGAAGAACTCAAGCACGATGCCGGCGTCATCCTCACCACCGAAGAGGTCCTGGCGTCGAGGAAAGTCGAAACCCTCAAAGAACGATTGACTGCCCAACCTACGTGGTCGGCGATATCGCTGCTGGTATTCTATTCTCCCCAAATCGAAGGCGAGGCGATACAACGCCATCTCGTCGACAAAATAGGTAACGTTACGTCCATCAACTTTCTCCCGCGACCTGTCACTACCACGGTGATTCTAAACGCGGTGAACAACGCCCTACGTGATCGTGGTCGTCAGTATCGCACTCGTGATTTGCTGGCGCAGCTGCAGGCCGACATCGAGCAACGCGAGCAGTACGAATCGCAACTTAAAGTCGCGAACGAACGATTGGCCGCAGCTAAAGTTCAGGCCGAAGAAGCGTCACATTCGAAATCTCAGTTCCTGGCCAACATGAGCCACGAGATACGCACCCCCCTCGGCGCCATCATGGGATTCGCCGACTTGATGGTACAATCCGACGTGGCGCCGGCGCAAATCGAGAGGTATGTGGCGGTGATCCGACGCAATTCATCGCAACTTCTGCGCATCATCGACGATATTCTGGACCTCTCGAAAGTTGAGGCCGGCAAGATGGTAATCGAGCGCGTGCCATTCTCGTTGATCGAATTGCTCGACGACGTGTCGACGATGCTCGGACTGCGCGCGCGCGAATCTAGCATCGCTTACTCGATGCATCTCCAACCGCCATTTCCGGAATCGGTCATTTCCGATCCCACCCGGTTGCGTCAGATCCTGATGAATGTGATTGGCAACGCCATCAAGTTTACGCACCGAGGATCGGTGACTTTTATTGCATCGTACGCGGCGGGTGTTTTGTCGTTCGAAGTGAAAGACACCGGCCACGGCATCTCGACCGAACAAAGTCAGTTCCTGTTTAAACCCTTCGCTCAGGCCGACACGTCGACCACCCGCAAGTTTGGCGGCACCGGACTCGGCCTCGTGCTCACGCGTAAACTTTGCGAAGCCATGGGCGGCACTTTCTACCTAAAAGAGAGCGCGCTCGGGGTCGGTAGCACCTTCGTCGCCCAGGTCAAAGCCGAGGCGGTAAAAACAAAGCGAATGATAGAGCTCGATTATCGCCCGCATGCTCACCTCATGGGCTCCGAGGAACTCCGCGGGGCCGACGTTCTGCTGGTCGAAGATTCGACCGACAATCAAGAACTCATTCGCATCTTACTCACCAATGCGGGAGCCAAGGTGGAGATCGCCGGCAACGGCCGCATCGGCGTTCAAAAAGCCCTCGCGCATCCGTACTCGGTGATCTTAATGGATGTGCAAATGCCCGAGATGGACGGCGTCGAAGCTCTCAGCATTATGCGTAAGCACGGCGTCGAGGTGCCCATCATCGCACTCACGGCACACGCCATGAAGATCGAGCGCGACCGCTGCCTACGTGCGGGTTTTAGCGAATTTCTATCAAAACCGGTCAACCGCGACGATCTGGTAAGGCAGATCCTAGCGACTTCGTAGTCACTTCGCTTAGATCTCATCATCGTCCTTGTGCTAAGTGGCGGCCTCAGCTATGAGGGCCCACCATGATCAATAACGACGTTTTGCGCAGTCTTCGCCACACTTTAAATGTTCCCGAAAGCCGATTGGCCGAAATCACTGCGCTGGGTGGAATGACGGTGTCGACAGACGACATGGTGTCGTTTGTCGCCCGCGAAGAAGAACCTCATTTTGTGGCCTGCCCCGATGAGGTGATGGCGCACTTTCTGGCCGGTCTCACGCTTGTCAAACGCGGTGCCAAAGCCGATGGCTCGGTGGCGCCCATCGAGCTCCCCCTCACCAACAACATCATTCTCAAAAAAATCCGCGTTGCCTTTGAACTCAAAGACGTCGACCTTGCGAACCTCATCAAAAAAGCCGGCCTTACGGTTAGCAAAACAGAACTCAGCGCGTTCTTTAGAAAGCCCGGCCACCGCAATTACCGACCCTGCGGCGACCAATTTTTGCGCAACTTGCTCAAAGCGCTCAATACTTAGCAAGATTCGTAAATTCAGCCCCTTAGAGGCTGCCATAAAACCGCCGCCCGCAAACCGCACTTATGCCTACCTTGCTGAAATTTCACATTCCCCGAAACCCCTGAATTCCCTAGCCTTTTAGCTCGTTTTTTTTGACACCCCTCAGGCCCCTCAACAAGCACTTTAAAACTCCGATATCCTGAGTTGAGTTCAAATACTGAGCGGTTTCAGTACGTCAGTTTTTGCGGGGAGGTACTACAAATGAATCTTAAACAACGATCTATCTTAGCCGTACTCTTGGCCACAACCCTTTCGACACAAGGTTGCTTCTTGCAGAAGCGAGACGAGTCCGAAAGCGGTGGATCTGGAGAAAGCCTTTCCAATTCGGACCTCACGGGAACTTTTGATACCGTTTGCCGAACGACGACGCTCTCGGGTTTGGGCACGGTGTACTTTTACGACACCATCGCCATCAACCTCAACGGCGATGGCCTCGTGCGCTACTATCGTCGCTACTACGACGGCGTGGGCTTCAATTCCAAGTGCTACACCACGAACAACCTTTTCAGTATCATTCAGGGCGGTTCCTACGAACTAGGCGCCGATTCTGGTGATGCCACCAAAATCACCTTCACCATGTCGGAGTTTGTGGAAATCGATCCCGGCAACAGCGCGGGTCTGACTTACCTCAACAACGATTGCAGTGTGGGCGGTGTGGGCGCTCCCTTCCCCGATGGCGATTCCCTGCCTAGCAGCACCATGGTTTGCGGCTTCTCGGAACAACCGGGCTTGAGCGAAGACCTCTTTAACCTGGTCCGCATGTCGGGCACCACGCTATACATGGGCATCACTTCGCCGCTCATCAGCGGCCCGGGATACTTCACCACAGGCGACACACCAACTTCGGCCAGCTTGGCCTTTCCCAAACGCTAAGCGTTTTTCTTGAGATACCAATGAGCGGGGTGTCGTGACCAGGTCACGACACCCCGCTCTCGTTTTTGGGTGACATTTGCGACGCAATAACACTAAGAGTCATGCGTGCTTTTGGGACGCTCTTTTCTTTACACCTACGCCCTCCTCGCCCTAGCCCTTTCTGCGACCAGCGGCCTGGCCTCGCACAGCGAACGCTGCGCGCGCCTCATGCGCGAGCAGGCCTTTCGCGCGGAGCAGTTCGAAGAACTCGGCTATCACCAGGCTTCGCACTTGCCGCTCGCGACGGAATTTTTGGTGCGCGGGCAGCCTGTGAGTTTTGAAACCATTTTGCGCCGTAGTGCGCGGGTCACCCTCAGCCTCGGCATCAACCTGCAACCCGGCGACCGACTGCTCATCGTCGGCACCCCTTCGCACTTTTTTAACGAGTTCGAAGTTTCTTACGCGGGCATTCTCGAACAAGAGGCCTACAGCATGGGCGCACGCTACGTGGAACGTCGCCCCCATTTTGATGAGTCTGCCACGCACCGGATTCGCTACGGCATCGATCGCAAATCTGCCACGGATTTCCCCGATTCCGAACGGCGTTTTTATGAAGAGATCGCCTCCAAGAAAAAAGGTTGGACGCTCATTCACCTCGACCCCGTCTCCAACAAATTTGCCAATGTGTTCATAGATCCCGATCGAGCGCGCGTCTTCCGGGACGCCCAGCACGACCTCCAGCGCCCCTTTCACGAGGCCGCTTTCCACTATCGAATGCCCTGGACTCGGGTGATGGTGCCCACGCTAGAGTACGCCGTACATGTGGATCCCCATTCGGAGTTGACGAACCTCGAGACCCTCTACCGGGTGTGGGAAACCCACATCAAGATCATGGGCCTGGACTACGTGGATCCCGTGGCCCATTGGCGCAAGAGCAACGCCATGCTCGGACGCGTGGCCGAACGCCTAGAGGCGCTCAAGATCGAAACGCTGCGCTTCCGAACCAAAGACGGCCGCACGGATTTTGAAGTGGGCATCATCAGCGGCTGCGGTTTTATACGTGCTTGCGACGCTGTGGATCCGCGCGGCCGCACATTCATGCCCAACCTTCCCTCCTACGAAATCTTTACCTGGCCTAAAATGCGTCAGGTCAACGGCCGAATGCAAACGAGCCGCCCCACGCGTCTCGGTCAGCGTCTCATCGAGGATCTGTGGGTGGAATTTCGCGACGGCAAGGTGGTCGATTTCGGAGCACGTGTCGGCGAACACTACGCGCGCGACATGTTCAGGCGCAACGGCGCTCTCTATACGGGCGAGGTCGCCCTCGTCGACACGCGCACGCCCATCTTTAAGTCGGGTCTTGTATCGGGCCAAACCATCATCGACGAAAACGCCGCCAGCCACATCGCCGTCGGAGCTCCCTATCCGCTCACCAATAGCAAGCTCGATCCCAAGCAGCACGACAAGCACGAAGTCAACGACTCGCCCATTCACGTGGACCTGAGTTTCGGAACCAAAGACTTGTCAGTGATCGGCATCAGAGCCGACGGCACCGAAGTTCCCATCATGGAAAACGGAAAATACGTCTCGAGCCTTACAGATTAAAAGCGGAACGCCAAGCCCAGCTGTGCACCACCGAGCGCGGGGGTCACGTAGAGATCGGCCAATTCAACACCATTGTAGGCATTGATGGCCTTATTGAGATAGGCATACGAGGACTTTTGAAAAATGAGTCCCGTGAGCAAGCCCGCACTAAAAATGAGCCAGTAGGTGGGATAATTTACTTCCGTTTCGGGTCGCGTGAACAAGTAGGTCAGCGCTCCGGCGAGCCCAGCCCCAACCGAGACTTGCCCCCAAATGGCGTAGCTGCGGTGCTTGCGGGCATATTCGGCCGCAAGAGGATTGGATGACATCGCATCAGCAATCAAAAAGTATCCCGGCGTCGAGAGGCCGGATTTGTAAGTTTTGCCATCGACAACAACGGTGGTCATTCCAAAAAAACCCGGTTCCATGTTGAGATAAGCTTGGGGGCCGGCGGCCTGGGCCATGGTAGCACTCAGCGTGCTGGCAGAGAGAACAAGCGATAACAAGGTTTTACGACACATAGGACCTCCACTTAGCGAAATGATTTCGCCCGGCAACCTTAATTCGACCAAGGCTCCCTGCCAAGTCCCCGGGCCCGCAAGCAGCGCATTCCCGTTGACTCAACACCACCCGCAACCCTAAGCCGATGTACATGAAAGCCATGAAGTCACTCGCCTTCGGTCAATTCCCTGAGCGCACACGCACCTTTTAGCTACGACGACGATGGATTACAGCGTTTATCTTTACTGCATCGGAATGCCTCTGATTTTGGTTTTTGTGCTGATGCTTTGGCGCATGGATTCGGACACTCAACTTCTAGAGCATCTAGAGTCTCTGCCTGTAACCACTGCGGATCGGGATGTGATCGACGGTCTCAACCAGCTTCGCGAAGACGCCGTGGCTCGCAAGTTGCTAGGCACTGACATTCTCGGCGAAGGCGACTTCCCCTACCCCCCTCTCCAGTTGGGTGATCTGGGCGAGATCGGATTTTCTGACATGAACAGCTGCGCGAGTCTCATCCGTAAACTCGACGGCGTCTACGTCGGGATGATACGCAAACCCGAAACCTTAACGCTGCCCAGAAACTACACCCGATGGTGGACGTGGGCGCTCAACGTGTTCATTTACTTTCCGCAAGCGCCCTTTCCAAATTGCTACCACGAGAGCGAACGCCGGCACCAAACGCTGGCGTTCCTACCCGCGGCGCTAGCCCAAAAACTCGATCGTCTGACGCGCAAAAAAGCTTTTTATTTTGCCGACAACAAGCAAGCCGTCTTTGTTTTTGGCAAAGGCAACTTGAAAAAAGTGCTCGAGCAATTCGGCATCAACATGAACTAATCTGCGGTCTTCTTAGCGAAGGCGCGAACCTTGGCCTTGCCAACCTTTGCCATGGCACCACCAGCGCGGAACGAGTCATAGTTCGAACGGGGAACTCCGAAGTGCAGCGAAGCCGACTCGTCTGAGGTCACCACGAAGTCGGTTTTGATGGAGTCAAAGCTCGAATACGAACGAAGAATGATGCCACTCTTGGGCTCCACTTCGATTTGGAAGAGCAAGGTGTTCTTGCCATCTTTGGTGTAGAGCTCGGCCTTTTCAAAAAGTTTGCTTTTGGTGTCTTCGTAAACACAGCGTCCCGACTCGGCTTTTGTGAGAGCCCAGGTTTGCGTGACATTCTCTTCGAGAGCCTTGGTCTCGCGATAGGCGCGCGCCACGTCGCTGCGCTCTTCGTCGTTCAGATCATAATCGCGAAGCGAAACATAGACAGATTCCAGAGATTGAAGCGTGACGCCTTTGAGCGAAACCTCCAGTGCGGGCGGACAATTTTTGACCTCCACCGCCTGCGCATACGAAGCGGCCAGAACCGATAATACGAGTAACTTTTTCATGTGAATTCCTCCTGCTACGGAGTTAGGTGCTGAGGTCGGAAGTGTCCAATGGCATGGGCTTAATTCGCCTTAACGTTTTTGCTCTGCTGAAAACGACATGAGCATCACATTTCACAAAAACCACTTCATCCCTTAAACTAATTCCTCATGCGCACATCGTGGAGTCTCTTTTCGTCGCTATTGCCAAACTGGCGTTTTTTCGGCGACGTGAGCGCAGGGGTGCGCACCTACTACCGCTACGGCACTGACGCCAACTCGCTCAGCGATTGGCGCCCCCTCTTTGCGCCACTGCCAAGACGCGCGTGGCACCTCTTGATCAACCCCCAGGGCACCGCACGGTTGCTTGCGATCAGCGACTTCTCAAGGCTCCTCGGCGAAGCGCAAGCTTTTGCTCAGCGCTCCGAAGACTTCGCGAGCACGGTGAGCTACCTCGTCGCCGAGCGCCACGTGCGTGCAGCGGTCCCCGAAGGATCCACACTCTTTCAGTTCAAACTCTCCACAAATCGCGACGACGTCTTGGTGTCGAAAATTCACGGAGTCGCACCGTGATTTCTACAGAGACGGCCCTCTACCTCACACGCGCCTTGTTTTTGCTGGCCGTGCTCCTGCAAAGCCTCGAGAACTTCGCCTTGGCACGCCTGCCCCTGGCCCAAAGCGCTTGGCAGTGGTCGCTCATCAGAAGTGACACTGCAGGCCTGCCCTCGTGGCTACAGAGATTTTTTGATCGCGTCTTTTCGCGCTCCGGATTTTTCTACCTCACGCTCGCGCAAGGTCTGCTCGCTGCGATGGCGCTCGCGGGTCGTGGCGAGGCCTTTGTCTATCCCGCACTCTTCTTGTCACTCTACCTCTCGGCCATACGCTTTCGCGGCACGATTTGCGGAGGCAGCGATAGCATGACCCTCGTGCTGAGCTCGGCCTTGGCCGTGCACGCGTTCTTTCGCGAAAGCCCGGATGCTGAACGCTGGGCCCTAGCCTACATCGCCGCTCAGAGCACGCTCTCCTACCTTGTCTCAGCTGTGGTCAAGCTCCGCAGCGGCGCCTGGCGTTCGGGCCGCGCCGTAGAGGATCACCTCGCCCACTCGGACTACGACGTGCCCGCGCCCCTGCGCCGCGCACTGGGCTCGAGCGGAGTCCGCATGGCTCTTGCCTGGCTCACCATGATCTTTGAAGCCAGTGTCGCTCTGCTCTACCTCAAGCCTGCGGCCGCCCCCTACTGGCTCGCCCTCGGAGTCGCATTCCACCTCGCGAACTTCGCCGTGCTCGGACTAAACCGCTTTGTCTTCGTATGGATAGCCACCTACCCAGCGCTCCTTTGGGCGCTCTCGCAATTTTAAATCGCGTTGACTCGCACAGCCGCCTTCCGCTATGTGGGCGCAATGCGTCAAGTCATGGTTCTCGCGGCATTCACTGCCTACTCGCTCAGCGTCGGGGCCTTCGAACTTGCACGTGAAAAACGGGACGTGAGCCTACTGGGCAAATTCCCCTCAACGGTGCAATTCCGTCGTGAGCTCATCCCGCAAAACATCTATGGCAAGGTGGGCATGCCGGACCTCTACGACGGTTGTACGGCCGTGAAGATCTCAGAGCAAAAGTTTCTCACAGCCGGTCACTGCCAACCGGTCTTCATGAAAATCTACGCCAACGAAGACCTTGTGCTGCGCTCGCAGTTTGGCGAAGAAAAAATCAGCTCGCGTCACGCCAAATTTGTGCAGCATCCGAAGTACCTGCGCTTCGACAAAAAATCTTCTACCTACGAAACCGACACGGACTTCGACCTGGCGATCGTGCACATCCGCGAGAGAACTCCGCAAATTCCCGTCGCAAGACTTGCCGTGGGCAAAATCGAGCGCGGGCTTTCGGTATTTGTGGGCGGCTATGGCACCAACACGCTCTCGGGATCCGAAGGGGAGCTCGATATGGACGTGCGCCGCATCGACAGCCTCACCAAGCACATCTTTTGCTTTCGCAGTGACGTCCGCGGAACCTTTCGCTCGGCCATTAACAACGGCGATTCGGGCGGGCCGGTTTACGTAGACATCGAGGGTGAGGTTTTTGTGGTGGGCATCAACAGCTTCCGCCATATTCTCGAGGCCCAACCGAGTGCCTTTGTCTTTTTGGGCGAGCGCGCGCGACTCGACTCCTGCGCCGTGGACTTTCAGTCGGGCGAAAAGCTCGAGTGGATCAAATCCTTCTTCGCCAAATAGCCCCTTGCTGCGTCCGTCCATGAAATTTCGTTAGTGGAAAAGCCCCCAGAACTTGCGAAATTCGCCCCGGGCTGCGATATTTTAGGGATGAAAACACCCATCATCACCCTAACCGTTCTCTCGCTTGGTCTCTTTGCGGGCTGCGCCCACAAAAAAACTCGCAGCACGGCGAGCCTTGAGCAGAACAACATGATCACCATTCCCATGGGCTTCATCACTAGCCAAGGTGCAGATTGGGATTCGGCCTACATCATCGATAAAAATACCAAAGAATGCTACACGCAGCTTTCGATGCACTCGGTGATTCGCACGGATTGTAAGTTAATCAAAAACAATCCCGAGTACGCACGCCAGCTTCGCGAAGCCGGATTCTAAGCCAGACCGGGGCCCTGACCGCGAGTTGCGGGCCCCGCTACTTTGCTAGCGATAATAAATTTCCGGAGCTTTGAGATATTTCAGATAAAGCTTGGGGTCACCCTTGATCTGCGGATCGTCCTTGAACACCTTCTCCACAATCTTGTTATAGAGCGGGCTCCACTTGAACCTCGTCTCGAAATGATCCACGGCGCTCTTGTGCGCCTTCTCGGTGTTGCCGAGCTTGGCCGAAAGCGCATCTAAGTAGATATCCGGAAAGAACAAATTGATACTAAAGCCCTCAGAGGCAATGACCTTTTGAAAGCCGATGTCCAGAAGGTCCTGCGCCAGCAGATCACCAAAACAAGCCTGCAAATAAAGCGTGTCTGCGTACTGAACGCCGCGGAACTCGGCGAGCTCCGTGGCTCCGATGAGTCCCTGCTCAGGCGAGGCAATGATGTCGCGTGTGGGACTGCCGTGCACAAGAAGCATCACATCGTAAGGGGTTTTGAGTTTTTCCATCTCCGAGAGAGCGGCGTCAAAGCTCTTGGCGTTGAAACCATCCCAGTGGATGCGTAATACGTAATTGTAAGTTTTTTGAATCTTGGGAGCGTAGTACCACCACAGGGCGTCTTCGAGGCGCACGTCGCGGTTGTACATCTTTTTAAGTTCGGGACCGAGTTTGTCACCCAACTGATTGTCGGCCGCAATGAAGAGCAAATTTTTGCTGCGTTTGCGCGGCACCGAAGTGCGCGACTTGCTGGCGACCCCAATGCTATGGGTATAACGGGTCATCTTATTCCACTCGCCTTTGAGCGAGGTGGGAATGGTTTCACTAACGACGCCTGTACTCGGGGTTTCCGGGTACAGGCATCCTTGAAGCGTCGAGGCCAACACGAGTCCTAAAATGATTCTCAAGTGAAACACTCGACGCTCCTTATTTTACTATTTCGGGCCGTTGATCGAAGAGCGCATCGCTTCAAAGATATCAACTACCAGCTTGTCAGCTTGGTCGTTGCTCAATTTGAGGCTCGTTTGCGCGCGGTCGATGTATTCCGATTTGTCTGCAGCGCTGAGGAATTCCACAACGTCACGCGGTTTTTCGGAGTTCACACCCACAAGACCAAAGTAACCTTTGATCTTAGCGTCGGCAGAGCCTTTGGCTTTGATCTCGTTCACTCGGTTGGAGAGGATGCTGGCGCCCTTGAATTCTTCCGTCTTCATCAGTTCGCCGAGACGTTTTTCAACGGCCTTGACGTTCTTCTCTTTGACTTCGGTCGAGCAAGATGCCGTGCCGCCGCCGTAGTAGTAATCATCATCGTAACCGTCGTGGTAGTGATAGTGATTGTCGGGCGGGACTACGATGATCGGACGACCACCGGGACGACCTGGGCGACCGGGACGTCCTGGTCTGCCGGGACCTCCGGGGTGATTGCCGCCGCCGTGGTTACCGCCACCGGGA
>DATLIP010000027.1:0-37682 GCA_035539375.1 Bdellovibrionota bacterium
CTCATGGGGGAGGGAACTTATAAACCCCAATGACGCAGGTGCAAACCCTCTATTGGTATAATGCGTTATTTTTCTTAATTTTTATTGCACTTTTACAGGCAAATTTAAGACTTATTAAGTTGGGGGCGCGGCTCGTGTAAAGATGCCCCGGTGTAGGAATCTTAACTTGCAATGCAAACCATTTGCAATCGGAGCACGCCTTCCTTATATATAGACGCCCGAATCGGAGGTTGCTTTTGTTTATGATGAATTCGAACGTTTTGAAACTTTCTACTAGCTGGACCATCGCTTTGAGTGTGGCCTTCGCCCCCATGGCGAACGCTCAAAAAGGATTTGTTCAAGCAGAGACCCACGATCACGACCATGATCACGAACACGAGCACGGCGACGAAGATCACCTTGCCGAAACTGCCGTGGTTTACGCCGCTCACACGGCTTTTGAGAAACATATAAAAGACAACGGACTCAAGGACCGCGATCTTGTGGGCTTTGAAGCGAGCCTCGAGGGCGAAAAGGTCAAAGCTGCCATCTACACGATTCCCGCCGACGAAAAGATTCAAAAAACCGCTTACGAGTGCGAAGTGAAACGCGCCGAAGCGGGCAAGCTCAGCGGAGCCGATTGCCGCAACCCCGCCGCCCAGGCGATCAAAAACTACACCGCCGCACCGGCCCTCTTGCCGCTCGCGCAATTTGAACCCGCCGTCGACGCCGCCCTGGCGGCTCTCGAAACCGTTAAAGACGGCAAAGGCCAAGTCGCCAAGCTCGACACCATCAAGTCGGCCAAGTTCTGGCGCTCGGATTTTCGCGGGGAACCCAACCTTCAGGTGAAATTCGTTTGGGGTGAGAACACGACGACCTTCATGATGTGTCACAGACACCACGGCGAAGAGATGGATTGCCATCGTCAGCCCAAGGCGGGCCCCAATGAACCTCAAGATTAATGCGATCGCGCTTTTCGCTCTCACAGCTTGCGGTGGGGGTTATAATCCCGACCGCGCTGCGCTCGAGAGACTGAACCAAAAAGTTTCCAGCACGCGTTTTGAGATTCTCGGTTCTCCGGAATCTTTAAACTACGAAGCTTCGGAGAATCGTGTTCTCGGCAGTGGAGACCTACGTATGGCGCCTGATTTGGGCGAAAGCGAATCGGCCCACTCTTTTGTCTTTGAATTTGTGCTGACGCGTATCAATTCGGAATTGACCTTTGTTTCGCACGCCGACACCAAACTCCAGAATGGCGTGGAATTGCGCTTTCGTCGCACGGACGCGGCAAGCTCGCCATTTGTGGCCGTCAAAGCTTCGGGCGAGGTGGCCGATTGGTCGAATTTCTTTGCGAGCCTGGACGCGGCAAAGACGTTTAAACTTGCCGTCGACGTGCACAACGACCACGGCCCCTTTTCTCACTTGATTGTCTGGGATGAAAAGCGTTCAGGCGCGAAGCTCCTGGATAGCGGTGCCGACACCGACGGAGCTCCCGGACACGGTTTTGGAGCGCATTGGGGCTTTCGCCTGCGCGACGCTCATCTCATTTCGGTAAGTAGGGGTGAGCCTCGTGATGCGCATTAATAAGCTTCTTCTGATTCTTCTTTTGAGTGCGGGGCTGTCTCGTGCCGAGGGAGTGTTTTCGGATCTCAAGGCGACCGCCGCTCTCGACATGGTCTCGCCGGTTTATAATTCTGCCGAAAAAACGCCCCTGCTGAACATGCGCGGCGCCGAATTGATGTTTTACTCTCCGGTGGATCACCTCTTCGACGGCCAACTCAATTTCGCCGGACATACCGAGGGCGGGGAGTTTTTTTGGGAGCTGCACGAAGCTTATCTGGGCTCCTCCAAGCTCTTGCCGCGTTCGCGCTTTCGCATCGGTAAGTTCTTTCTTGGTGTTGGCCGCCTCAACCAAATCCATCAGCACGACTGGCCTTTCATCTCGGCGCCTAAGGCGCACGAGCGGTTTTTTGCCGACGAGGGCGCGGCCGACGTGGGGCTCGAATATACCTATTTGCTGCCGACCGAGAATTTTATCGAAATCACCGCCGGCGTGACGAATGGTTATTGCTATGGCCATTGTCACGGCGCGGGTCAGCGCCCGCCGCGGCCGCTCACCTACCTTCATCCTTCGATCTTTTTTGAGGGTGACACGGGCGGCACGCTGCTAGGGCTTTCGTACCTGAACCGCAGCGAAACGGGTGGTGTCACGACGCACCTTGTGGGCCTGGACCTCACGCACAAGCGACGAGCGGCCAAGGTGCTCAGGTGGCTCCACCAAGTGGAGCTCTACTACGAACGCCAAGGTGGCGATCACGTGGAGACCGAACACGAGCTCGGTGGTTATTATCTGGCTCAAAATGGTCTCGACGAAAATTGGAGCACGGGGCTGCGTCTCGACGCCTTTTCGCATCTCAACAAAAAATTCCAGAGCACCGGCGAGCGCCGCGGCGACCTCGACTTTGCGCTGGTGCCCATGATCACCTACAAGTCCAGTGAGTTTGCGACCCTGCGCCTTGCCTACACCTTTTCTGTAGATACAACCGAGGGCGATGCGGACCGCCGCGATCACCTTGTGGAACTTCAGTATTCTTTCATCTTGGGAGCGCATCCAGCACATGATTTCTAAAGCCTTTGTCCAATTCGTTTTCTCTCTTGCATCAGTTCCCCTGGCTCTCGCGGCGTCGCCTCTCAAGGTGGTCACAACGCTCCCAGACCTGGCCGAGGTGGTGCGTGAGGTGGGTGGCGCGGAAGTTGCGGTGGAATCCCTGCTGAGGGGCACCGAAGACGCGCACTTTACCGACGCCAAGCCTTCGTTCATTGTGAAGGTCGCTGGGGCCGACATCTTTTGCCAAGTGGGCCTCGGACTTGAAGTGGGCTGGGTGCCCAAGGTGCTCAGCAAATCCGCCAACGCCAAAGTGCAGAGCGGTGGTCCGGGCTACTGCGAAGCCGGCAAGAGCGTGCGCGTGATCGATGTCGCGCACGGTCCCGTAGATCGCTCCATGGGCGATGTGCACCCCCAGGGCAATCCCCATTTTTATCTGGCGCCCGGCGCACTCGCCGAAGCTTCGGTAGAAATCCAGCGCGTGCTCACGGCACAGCGACCCGAGCGTGCGGCCATCTTTGCAGAAAATCAAAAAAGGTTTGTCTCGCGCATGACCTCGCTCAAGGTAGAAATCGCGCGCAAGCTCGCGGGGCTCAGTGGTGCGGCCTTTGCCGAGTACCACAAGGACTTTGGTTATTTTTTTAAGGCCTACAATCTAAATTCTATCGGTTCCATCGAAGAAAAGCCCGGAGTGCTCCCCTCAGCCGCGCGACTTGCGTCCGTGGCTACCGAGGCTCGTACGCGCCAAGTGCGCGCGGCGCTGGGCACCAACCACTCGCCAGAGCGGCAGATGAAAAAGTTTGGGGAATTGAGCTCGATCCGCGTGCTCATCGTGCCCGGAGGGGTGCTCACCGCGAACGAGCGTTTTGATAGCATCGAAAAGGTGCAGCACGCCATTGCCGACGCAATCCTTTCGGTAAAGGCACCTTAAGATGAATCTGCGCGCCACGAATCTCGAGCTGCGTACGCCCCGCGGAGAAGTGCTCCAGCAGGGTGTGAATTTTGAGCTCAGCTCGGGCGAAGTGCTTGTGGTGCGCGGTGAAAACGGTGCGGGCAAGACCACCTTGGTGCGCACGCTGCTAGGCATGAACGGCGAAGCGACGCAGCTCGACAATCGTTTCGAGCGCATTGCGTATTTGCCGCAACTTGTAGAAAAAGAATTCTTCATTCCTACCTCGCTCCGAGATTTGCTCGAGTCGCTTGGCGTGCGCGAACTGTCCACACGATTGCTCTCGACCGCGCAATGGTCGCGACTTTGGAACCAGGCGAGCGGTGGGGAGCGCCAAAAGGCGCTCTTGACCGCAGCGCTCGCCAGGCCTGCAGATCTCTACGTCCTCGACGAGCCCTTCAATCACCTGGATCCAGCTTCAAAGATTCGCGTCGTCGAGTGGATGAGGGAACTCCAGGGCGACGGAGCCGCTTTTGTACTCGTGGCTCATGGGCTAGAGGATGTTATTTCGGGTTTGCCCACCAAAGAAATCCTTTTGCGTAGCCGGGGAGAGGCCTGATGGAAGCTCTTCTGCTTTACATGCCCAACGTCGTGGGAGCCGCCTTCAGTGCTGTGGCGCTCTTTTTGATGGGATCCTATTTTTTATCGCGCGGACAAACGCTGAAAACGATGGTGCTCGGACAAGCTACGGGTCTCGGCATCACGCTCGGTTTCCTCATTGAAATTCTTGGCCATGGCGATGCCATGCACCACGCTTGGGTTTCGCCCCTGACTTCGATCTTTGCAACGGTCATCGTCTTCGCCCTTCTGCAGCGCTTTCGTTTTGGTGGGCAGCGGACCACAGCGATGCTCGTCGTGGCCTTTCTCTTTCTTCTCTCGCTCAATTACATCATCACCGCAATGGTGCCCCAGCTGGAATCGCATTTCAGCAATGCCTTCTTGGGAGATTTGGCGACGGCTTCGGGCGCTGGAGCCTGGGAGATGGTCGCGATATCGGTGATGGCGATGATTTATTGGTCCCAGGCGCGATCGGCGCTGATGGGAGACGCCTTTCGAGAATTTGCGCTCGGACTCAAAACGCCACTGCGCGATGGTTTTGGCTTGCTCTCACTTGCTCTTTTCGGTGAGAGCATTCGTCACTTCGGATTTTTGTTCACGCTCGGCGCGGTGTGTATCCCCGCCTTCTTTGCGGCCCAGGCTGCTCATTCGCGTACCCAATACTTTGCCTTTGGTGCAGGGGTCGCTGTGATCGGCACCCTGGTGGGCTTTGGCACCTCGCTTGCGGCCGGAAATTTGCCGACGACCTCGATGGTCATCGTGTGCATGACGGCGCTCGGGACCGGTGTCATGTTGCTGCGCTCCCGCTAAATCGGGCTCGTCTTTACCAATCGTGCTTGGGATAGCGCGACTTCATTTCTTTACGAATTTGCACATAAGATCCGGTCCAGAAATCTTCTAAGCGCTGAGTGATTTGTATGGGCCTCATGGCTGGTGAGAGCAACACGAGTGTGAGCGCGATGTGGCCCTCTACGATGCGAGGGTGCTCGGTGACCCCAAGAAATTCCTGCAGGCGTGCGTGGAGTTCTACGCGTTCAGGGTTTTGATATTGCAGGGCAACCGTGCGGCCCGTGCGCGGAAGCGTATAATGCGTGGGGCAGGCGCTTTCGAAGCGGCGCCATTCGGATTGCGGACTCATGCCCTGTACCCAAGCGAGGATCTCTCCTTGCAGAGAATCCAAATCGCGCTTGGGGTGCATTTCCGCGAGCGACTCCGCGGCACTTTGAATGAGGGGCTTGAGGTCGAAGCTCGGCAAAAGCAAAGCGCGAAAGATCTCCGCTCGCGCAAGGAGCTTTTGGATGGTTTCGAGCTCTGGTGCGAAGGGATCTATCGTTTTGAGAGATGCGATTTTGGCTTTTTCTTCGGGGCGGGCACTGAGGCGCTGAAATTCTTTTTTATCGAGCACCGCGGCAAGTGCGATGCTGGCGTCGGGATCGGCCTCGCGCAAGAGCACCGCCACTCCGTACTTTTCGCCTGCGTGCGTGTGTGGTGAGGCGAGTGTGGCGCCGCGGCCGGATTGAAGTTTTACCGAGGCGCTGCCGGCGGAGCGTCGTTCGAAAACGCGGTCCGGAGCGGCTGCGCCGAGTGCCAGGCGTTGGGCTTCGCTCAGGTGACCGAGATCAAAATCTTTCGGCGGGTGAATTCTGCCGACTTTGAAGTGCCTGGCGAGCGCGTCGACATCGCGCAGGTAGGCGGCATCGGTAGGCGTGCGACCTTCGGGGCTCGAAACCATCGCAGCGATGAAAAGGTCGAGCGCGCTGATCTCGTGCTGGACGCGGTGAAGCTCTTCAAGGTAGATGGCACCGCGCACACCGGTGGGATACTGCGCCAGGTGCGCGCGCTCGGGGGCGAGGCTCGTTTCGCTCGTCACAAGTTTTAGAAAAAGGAGGCGTTGCCATGAGTCCTGCAGGCGTTGGTCCTGGGGACGTTCGAACCACACGAAGTCCTCGCCCAGGGGATTCCAGCCGGAGCTCAGCACGGAGTAAAGGGTTTCGGAGAGGTCGCTGCGGTGGATCTCGGCCAAGGCAAAGTCATCGAGGGCGCTCTGTTCGCTGGAGCTCCAAAGACGAATGCAAGTGCCCGCGGCCTGACGTGCGGCGCGACCAGCGCGCTGTGTGGCCGAAGATTTTGAGATGCGTTCGGTTTTGAGCTCGGTGAGTCCGGACTTGCTATTGGCCCAAGCCACGCGCTCCAGGCCTGAGTCGATCACGGTGCGCACACCGTCGATGGTGATCGAAGATTCGGCCACGTTGGTGGCGAGGATGATTTTTTTGCGATCGCTGCGTTTGAGCACGCGGCGCTGTTCGTCGAGGCTCTGTGCGCCATAGAGTTCCATGATCTCAAGATCCGTGCGTCCGCGCAGAGCGCGTTGGAGGTCTTCGTGAGCGCGGCGTATTTCGCCCGTCCCGGGTAAAAAAACGAGCACGTCGCCTTCAAAGCGCCGTGTTGTGAGCGTGTCGACCAGGGCGCGGCGCAGGGCGTGCGGATCGCTCAGCGATTTGGCGACTTCCATTTGTTCGATGTGCAGCGGGTGGGGTGGGTTTTCGATGTGCAGCACGCTGACGTCGGGCCAGCGTTTGCGCACCTCGGCAAGGTTCAGCGTTGCCGAAAGAAGTACGAGTTTCAGTTCGGGCCGCAACTCGCGTTGAATTTTGTTGAGCAGAGCCCAGGCGAGATCCGTGTGTAGGTGTCGCTCGTGAAATTCATCAAGCACGACTACGTCCCATTCCGAAAGAAAGGGATCAGAGTCCAAAAATTTAGGCAGCAGCGCCTCAGTTACAAAAAGAGCTTGCGTGTCTTTTGTGCGTTTGGAGTCCCCACGCACCTGATAACCAAATCGCTCACCAACTTTGGTGCCCTGCTGTTCACTAATATAGGTGGCCAGACTCAGCGCCGAGATCCGTCGCGGTTCCAGCACAAGCACCCGATGCCCGGCGCGCACCAGCGCAGGCGGAATGCGAGTGCTCTTGCCCGAGCCCGGATCCGAAGAGATCGCCACGCGAGCGTTCCCCTCGATCACCCCAACAATCTCAGCCATCCGTTCGTCAATGCGCATAAAAGGTATCCGTTACCTTAACCCGGTACTTTAACCCGTCCCCGCAACCTCGTCACAGCAAAATCGGACATTTATATAGAAGGTACCAGGTACAGGTAACGGATACCTTTACCCGTCCCCCGTGGAAATTTGGTGGAGATCGGATAGTATCAAAGGCATGGGTAGGGGCCGATTCTTTGGTGGGATTTTTTTGTTGGTTTTGGTTCTTGAGGCTCGCGCGGATCAGCCGCGATCCTTGGCCGCTGGTTTGGCTGGCCTCCCGGCCGCTCTGGCTTCGGCAAATGCGCACACCGCGTGCGCGCACGATGCGAAGACCTTTCGCTGTGTGGAATACATCAAAAATTACGATGCCGACACGATCACCGTAAGAATTCCCGGCGTGCATCCGCTCATCGGCGACAAAATCTCTGTGCGAGTGGCGGGCATCGATTCGGCTGAGATGCGCGGCAAAGCCGCTTGCGAAGCCCAAAGCGCACGCGATGCGCGCAAGCTCGTGGAGTCGCAGCTGAGGCGTGCGAAGAATATCGAACTGCGTAATGTGCAGCGCGACAAATACTTTCGCATCCTCGCTGACGTCGCGGTCGATGGGGTGCTCGTGAGTGATTTGCTCATCAAAAATCGCCTGGCTGTAGCCTATGATGGCGGTACCAAATCTAAAGTGAATTGGTGCGCCATGGGAGCGAAGCCCGCATCTGCGCGATTGCCCGCACAGAAGTGACCCACCGCGCGCGAAAATTATCCACGGCTTAAAAGCACTTACATCGACGTTGCGCGCCGCATGCTCGCATTGCGCGTCTTACTCACCTGCGACTAAGCTCCGAACCCTTCAAGGGACGGAGTGGACATCGAATGCGTGTGCGTTTTTTTTGGTTATTGATTGCGGCGTTGTGCATGGGCACCGTCACGCCTGTAGGCGTGGCGCGAGCCACGGAAGTGAATTCGGGCGAGCTTCGCTCTGTTAGCGAAGACGAGCTTCGCGCTGCGGTCACTCAGGTGCTCAAGAACCAATCGCACCTCTGGCGTGCGGCTAACATCGCTCGCGATGCGGGAACCACGGCTTGGCTCGCGGGGGGCGCGGCCGCATCGGTCGTTATCTACGCCCATCGCAAACTCGAACGCGGCGAGAGCATTCCCGACGACATTCATTACTACGACGTGTTCTCGCCGGGCCAGGACGTCGATCTCGCCGTGGATGGCGATCTCGACGCCGTTCGCCGGCTCAACGTAGGGCTGACGTCCGATTCTTCGCTCAAGATCCGCATCCAAGAAAAGAGCGCCTGGGATATTATCACGCTCCGCCAGCACAATGGCCGGGGCTTTGTTGATAACGAAGACATGTACTTGCAGCATTCGGATTCGCTCTCGCTCGGCCTCGTGCTGATGAGCACACAGCCGGATGACCTTGCGGACATTCGCTGGGCCCAAAATTTCGAGCAGGGCGGCGAAAATCCCTTTTTGCAGTCCATTCTGAACAAACGTATCGAGTACTACTACCGAGACACGCACCATCAGAATAGCCAAGCCGCAATTGGACGCAATCCCGAGATCATCTCGGTCATGCGCCTGATCAACAAGGCCGCGAAGTTTTCGTATACCATCTCTCCAGAGCAGCGCGAACGTGCCCTCACAGTCGTGAGGGAATTCCTAGCGGGCAATGGCCGCGTCGACGATTACGTCACCGGGCGCCTCAACCGCATCGTGCGCACCATGATCGTGGCTTCAGATAGCAGCAAGTACACGCTGAAATTGCTGCGCGACTTTAAAGTGCTAAAAGTTCTGCGACACGCGCGGCTCGCGCCACACTTGCTGAGCGAAGCGGGCGCGTTGGCCCGGACGATGGTCCATGCGCACTCGGGTCTCGCGCTCGGCGGCTACGAAAGGGTGCGGGTCGACCAAGTCCCCTCGCTTCCCGACGGTACGATTTTTGAAGGCACGACTCTGCATGGCGGGGGGCGCCCGCCAATGATGGTTTTCCCATCGCGTCTCTTGCACGAACCCGAAGTGCAGCAAATCTACGAGATTTGGAAAAACCGTGCGAACGGTAACAATCCAACACAGGTTGCTAGCGAGCTTTCAAGGCTCGCCAAGCAAGTTAGCGAACGTGTCAGAGTCGGGGCGCCCGGCTCGGCAATCATTCCGCTTACCGATCTCCAGCATTCCTGCAAAGACTGCCGGGATTATTCACTCGTCGGTCACATGCTCTTTTCTCTGGCTGGAATTCCCTCGCTCATGACAAGCACCTCGTCGCACACCAAAGTGTATATGGAAATCGGCGACCGCAGGTTTCTGCTGAACACCCATAACGGGTCTTACGAGAACGTGAACGGAAATACGGCTTCGTACTTTCAAAGTTACTGGATTCGCCGCGGTCAGGACTACACGACCCCGCGCACGGACTATCATCGTTTGATTTTCGATGAGTTTCTGCGCGATCCTGCCAAGGGGCTTAGCGCGGACGAGCTAGGATCTTTGATGAGGTCCGAGCCCGAAATTTTTGAAAAGTTTCTTGAAGCGCGCCGCACGCAAATTTCCGGAATTCAGGACGTCAAGTCGCTCCTGCAGCTGGCCTCGTACCACGAAGTGCTGGAGGGGCGGGCCGATGATTTGGTGGCCTTGGCGACGAATCGCTTGATCGAGCGTCTGGGCGATGTAGCGAGCCTCACCGACGAAGACTGGGTGACCCTCCGCGATCATATCACCTTGAGTGAGGTTCCCCTGCCGGATTCAGACCTTTCACTGCGGATGATCGACGCCGTTTTGAGTTCGGAACACCGGGACGGATCCGTGGATATCGGCTTTGCTTCGGATATGCTCAGCAACGTGCGGGAGTGGGGCGACGCCGATCGCAAGCGGGCGGCGGTACTGATGGCGGCTTCTTTTGCGAATCTCGACGACATCGTCGACACCGGGGTCAACGAAATGCTCGAACCCTACCGCCAGCCTAGCCTGGAGATGCTCCCTTACGCACGAGGGTTGAAGATCCGTGACGGTCGCCGCTATTTTTCTTCCCACGACACGTTAATAGAATTCTATTCCGACGAAGGGCTTTCGGCGGAACTCTTTTACGATTTCATCCGCCATGACCACCTCTTCGATTTGAATGGGCGCTATTGCACGGCGATTGGTGACTTGTGGAAAGTCCTCGAGACGAAGGCCTCGTCGGGCAACTCCCTCGCCCTCGAAAAGCTTCACCGCCTGTACCGATACGTGGCCCTGGAGAGTGATCTGCGCCTCGACGCTAGCAATGCGGAGGGTATCGAGGGTGTGATAGGGAATTTCTTGCTCCGTTCGCCCCTCGCCAATGTGGAGCCTTACGCCGAGATCACCAAGGCTTTCGTGTTTCAAAGACCAGAATTTATCTTTGATCTCATCAACGAAGACAAGGGGAATGTTTCCACGTCCCGAATGTTAGATTTGTTTAAGGATTACCAGCCGGATATCGTGGGACTTTCGGATGTCCACGAAAAAATTCTCGAAAAAGCGCTAAAAGAATATGCGGCCGATCCCCAGGGTCTGAGTGACGTTCTTCACCGCATCTTTGACTTCGTTTCTGTGGATTTTCGCATTACGGCACCACGGGATGAACGGTTGGTGGAGACGATCAAGCAACTTCCGCTCGACCAGATTCAGCGTCTCATGTTGATGCTGGACGATATCGACCCGTTCCGTTACCGGCTAACCCGTGCGCTTTACCCCCTTCACGGGGATTCCATTTTTGCGCTATGTGATGTGAGCCATTCCTACCTGGCGAAAACCTACGCCACCGGAAAACTGGATCCCTCGCGTATGCAGTATCTGGTCAAGCTCATCACCGAAAATGGGCACCTCGACCTAGAGAAGTATTTCAGCCCCGCCGAAGTGGCGCGGATGGATTATGATTCTCTGATAGTGGCTTGGGACTGGGCTCAGTCTCCTTCGACCGACACCCTTAAGGCTAGGCGCACTCTCCAATTTTTGCGTACCTTCCAGAATAATCCGTGGTTGGAGAGCGACCGACTTCACGATCAAGTGATCGATCAACTTCAAGACGTGATGACGGACGGCCCGGCGCAAAGGCGCTTTCCCGGACTCGTGAAATCGTTTCTCGCAAGGGGCTCCGAGCTTTCGCCACTATTGGCGTCGGCTGTGCACGGCTTCAATTGGACCGGCACACTCGGCCTGGCTTCAGCGCAGGCCCTGTGGACGCGCGTTTCAGAGCAGCTTTCACGCACGGGACGACCGGCTTCCGAACCCCGCGCACCGAGCGAAGCGAATCGTCTTTGCGAAGTGTACCTGCGCAAGCTTCTCTAAAAGGGATGAAAGCTCGAGCACTTAAAAGCGCTTACAACGTAATGTCGCGGCGCGTGCTCGCGTTGCGACAGGCTGGGGCCTGCGACTAAGCTTCGAAACCTTCAAGGGACGGAGTGGACATTCGAATGCGCGTGCGTCAGTTTTGTTGGTTAGTTGCGGCTTGGTGCTTGGCCGGGTTTTCGCCCGTGGTGCGAGCCCTCGAGCCGAGCGTTGCCGCCGTTCAGCGCCAAATCAGCGAAGAGGAGCTCCGTCGCGGGGTCGCCCTTGTCATCGAGCGTGTGCCGCAATTGCATCGCGCAGCGCAGATTGCGCATGAAGCGGGTCTTTCCACCTGGCTCGTGGGCGGCGCTGCCGCTTCGGTGGCCTTCTACGCCAAAGATCAACTCGCACGCTTTGGGGCGATTCCCAATGCGATTCACTACTACGACGTTTTTTCGCCGGGGCAAGACATCGACCTGGTTGGCGATGGGGATGTCGCCAAGGTGCAGGCGCTGAACGAGGCTCTCAATAACTTTGAATCGCTCAAGATCCGCATCCAGGGTAAGAGCGCCTGGGACGTGATCACCATGCGCCCGCACAACGGGCGCGGATTCGTGGGCCACGACGACCTTTACCTGCAGCATTCGGATTCGCTCTCTCTGGGACTCGTGCGTTTTGACGACCTTACAGCCGAGCTCGCCGACATCCGCTGGGCCCAGAACTTCGACAACGGCGGTGAGAATCCTTTTTTGACGTCCATCCTCGAAGGACGCATCGAGTATTACTACCGCGACACCCATGCCCAAAACTCCCAAGTGGTCGCGGGTCGCAACCCCGAAATCCTTTCGGTGCTGCGCCTGCTGAACAAAGCTGCGCGCACCTCGTTCACGATCAGCGATGCGCATCGGGCGCAGGCGCTGGCCGTGGTGGCGGAATTTTTGGAAAGTGGCGAGAAGCCGGTAGACTACGTACAGGGCCGCATGAATCGCATCGTACGCACCATGATCATCGGATCGCGCGACACCACTTATACGTTAAAGCTCTTGCGCGACTTCAAAGTGCTCAAAGTTTTACGCAAGGCAGCGATCCCCTTCGCGCACTTGCGCGACGTCACGCGACTCGCCCGCGCCATGGTGCGCACGCGCGATGGCATGGCCTTCGGCGCCTTCCAGCGTGTGCCCGTTGACCACGTCACCATCATGCCTGACGGCGCGATCTTCGAGGGCACCATGCTCCACGGCGGCGAGCGGGCCCCGGCGATCGTCTTCCCGTCAGCACTTCTCGGCGAACCCGAAGTGCTGGAGGCCCAGAGCGTCTGGCGAGACCGCGACAAATCCCTTCCGGGCGCCGTGGCCGCCAAGCTTTCTCAATTGGCCTATCAACTCGCCAAACGCATTCTCCCAACCCCCTCCATCGTGATCCTCTCCGACGTGCCTCGTGCTTGGGCAGATTGCCGGGATTATTCGCTCGTCGGTCACATGCTCTTCAGCGTGGCCGGCATTCCCTCGCTCATCTCTAGCAATCAGACCAACACCAAGGTCTACATCGAAATCGGCGATTCCCGTTACCTGCTCAACACGCACCACGGTTCTTTCGATAGTGTGGCCATCAACACGGCGACCTATTACCAAAGCATTTGGGTACGTCGCGGACAGGACTACGGCAAACTCAACGAAAAGTACCTGCGCACGCACTTCGAGCGGGTGTTAAGGCAGCTCGATCGCAACATAAGCCGTGACGAGATGAAAAACTATGTCGAGGCGATTCCCGGAGCGGTGGAGCGCTTTGTTGAGACCCGGAGGGAACAGCTGCCATCGGTAAATGACATCACCACGCTCCTGCGTCTGGCCTCGCAGTCCGAGGTTTTGGGGAGTCGGGGGGCGGAGCTTTTGGAGATGGTTCAAGAACGCCTGAGTGAGCGTGTCTCGGACTTGCCACAGCTCACGAACGCTGATTGGCGGGCGTTGCGCGGTCAGATCACTTATGCCCACACGCCACTTCCGGAAACGGACCTCACGCTCAAGATTCTCCACGCGGTACTCTCTTCGGCTCACCGTCACACGTCGATCGCGAGTGAGTTAGATACCAAGTTCGTGGTGGAGGTGCTGGAAAACATCCAGCACTGGGGTCACGGTGAGCGCCGCCGGGCCGCCTTTGTGATGCTTATTACGCAGGTGAGCCTCGAGACAATGAACGACGATCGAGTGAGCGACATGATCGCGGAGTTTTTCAAGCCCGATCCCGAGCTGCTGCCGATCGCGCGTCAAATTCTGACCACCAAAAACATGCGCTTCTTCAGCTCCAAAGGCTTTCCGCATTCGATTTATTCCGACCCGCAGCTACCGGCGGAGGAGTTCGATGAGTTGATTCGCCACGACCGAAATTTGATCATGAACGAGCGCAACTCAACGATCCTCGAGGATCTCTGGCAAGCCCTCGAGGCGAAGGCGATCGCGGGCGACGCTCTCGCACGCGACAAGTTGTACCGACTGCTTCAATTTAGCGCGCTGGAGAGCCGTTTGATCTTGTACTCGAGAATTCGCGATGGCATCGAAAAACTAATATCAACATTTGTTTTTGGATCTCCGTTGGCGGACGAAGCCCCCTTCGCTAAGATTGTGGATACACTCATCTTTCAACAAAAATCTTTCCTCGTTGAAACCCTATCGTCTCCGGAAATGCCACTCTTTTCCTTTGCGAGGCTAAGGCGCGTGATGATCGGCTCTACGCTCGACAACCCCGCCGGGGCTCAGCGGCACCTGAGGACGGAGATCAAGGCGCATCTTTATCAAAAAGCGTTTTCCAAATTTTCCGAGTCTCCCCAGAGCCTCCAGGAAGCCATGGCCACCATCGAAGAAATCACCGGCGGCACTTGGGATGATGAACAGGTTAAAATTGTTCCCCCGAGTTCTGAAACCTTCTTGTCGACGATCCGTCATTTAGATCTTGTGGATGCCAAGGTGCTCGTTCGTTTGTTTGACCGATCTGAAGATATCGCCCGCTTGCGGGTGGCGAGAGCTTTGTACCAAGTCCACGGAGAGCCACTTTTTACAGGTGATCATGAGATCGAGCCTATCGTTACCGCCTACGCTCGTGGCACTTACACGCCGATTGATTTGGCTCAAATCTTTGAATCCCTAGCTTCAAGAGATGATTTTCGGTTCGAAAAGTATTTCACCCACGAGGAACTTTCACGAGCCGACGAGCATTCTCTGACAGTGCTCTTTCGGTCAATCGGGGGTGAGTGGGATCGACGCAGTCAAATTGTCCTAAGGCTCGTCCGCTTGTTTCGCGACAATGCCTTTTTACGCACGAGGCCCTTTTATGAAATTACGGAGCATCATCTAGTGGGTGCTCTGACGAGTTATGCGGGGCAGCGGCGTCTGCCGGCCTTTGCCAAGGCCCTACTAGATTCTAAACATGACCTGCCGCCCGCCTTGGTCCTCACGGTAAAACTCAATCTACAAGCTATGCTGGAGCAAGAGAGAGTCTGGCAAAGTGAGGGCGCGCGTCGCGCAGCGATCGACCTCGTTACCCGTGCTGATGCGCTGCTCGCTCGTCACACCTCGCGCAATCCGTTGATGTCGAGTGGACCAAGCGAAGCGAATCGTCTCTGCGAAACTTATCTCCATCGACTTCTGTAAAGGCGCTGAAAGTGTGCGCCGCACCATTGCTTAATAGTTCTTACAACTCACGTAATTGCGCCCACTCCGTATTGACCATTTCATAGCTATAAGTTTTTATTCGTTTCTCGATTTTCGAGTTTTTTAGAGGGAAGAGGAACCATCATGAAAGTTAAGGCTGCGTTGAAGCTGCGTGCGTTGTCGTTTGTTGTTGTTGTCGGGGCATCGCTCACCCCAAATGCCTGGGCCCAAAATATTTATCTCGCTGGTGAAGGCGGTGCTTACGCAAAGCTCACCATGCAGGGCTCCAACCTACGCATCGAAGACGTAGAACTCGAAGCGCTCCGCGCCGAGCTAGCTGCTCTCTCCCCATCGACGCTCGAAGACAGCGAACGCAGTTATTCCACGGGCAACACCAAAATTATCAACCGCGAAGTTTATACCAAGGCGCGCAGTGGCTGGGTAAAGTCCGAGCTGCAAGCGCCGCCTAATCCGAGCATCACCTACGCCGAAGCGGTGCTCGACGCCGATAAAAATATTTTCGTACGTCTCGCCGGCACTGGCAAAGGTTTGAACTACGTCAGCAGCGACGGCAACGTGTTTGTGGCTCGCAACTTGGGCCTTACGGATGAATTCACCAAGATCCTCCCCCTCAAAGGCTCTACTGGCGTCATCGCCCTCAAGCGCAACGGCGAATTGGTCACCGTGCAGATCGACGAAGCCTCCGGCCGCGCCATTACGAATTCCATTGGTCAAAACGTTCGAGATATTGTTGAGCTTGGCAAACACCAAGTTGCCGTCACTCACAACGGCATCGCCCTCGTGAGTGCCAATGGCATCCGCTCGGTAGACGTCAGTCGCCTGGGGGCCGAGCCCCGCCTGTTCAACGTCGACAACGGATTGCAGCGCGATCAGTTGCAGCGTCTTGCAAGCGGCGTGCAGAACGGTGCCCACCGAGCAAACGCTGGCGAAAAGCCTAGCCCCATCTTCGAAAGCCTCGACGCCACGAACAAGTACGTGGAGATCTTTCTCGATACCATTTCGCGCAACATGACCGACGAAATTGCCCTAGACGAATTCGAAGGCAAGCGCGTCAAGTATTTCGGTCGTGACATCGAAGCCGAACAGGCCATCGAAATGCTCAGCCGTACCTTTGGACCGAACCCCGTGCTTGTGGGCGACGCCGGAGTGGGTAAAACGGCCATCGCCGAGCTCCTCGCGCAGAGAGCCTTTTATGGCGAGTTCCCGCCAGCCCTGCGCTCGATGAACGCTCTCAACAACTCGGTATGGGTAGAAACCAGCGCCGACCTCATTTCTCTACTCGCCAAAAGCGACTCGGCCAACGCCCAAGCCGCAGCCGTGCGTCTTTTTGTGAAGTCGATGCAAGAAGTGCAGCGTCTCTTGGATCGTCCGCTTGTGGTCTTCATCGACGAAGTGCACATGCTCTCTGAAGCCCAGATCAACGCTCTTAAGCCGATCCTCGAGTCCAAGCGCTCGCCGGTTCGCTTTGTGATGTCCACCACGAATCGTGAGTACGGACTGCTCGTGAAGCGAGACCCGGCCACCGAACGCCGCCTGCCGCGCATCGATGTGCCCGAATTCAGCGCCGAAGACACCAAGCGTCTTCTTATGGAAAGCGTCGTTCCGACTTTCGAAAAAGACTACCGCGGTCTTGATGGCCAGAGTGCTGTGATCACGGAAGCCGCGGTCGACAAGATCATCGATCGCACTCACGAAGTGCTCCCGAATGGTTCCTTTCCCGAAGGTCCCATCAAGTTCCTCATGAACTCCATCACGCGTGAGCACCTTAGGGCCGCTGGTCGTGCTCCAACCCTAGATGCTCCGGAAGTTTCGGACTTCGTAAAACGCGCTCTGCGTCTGCCTATCGATCCAGACGCTCCGGACTTCGAAGTTAAGATCGAAGAGGCGCGCGAAAAGCTCAAAGAAATTGTGGTCGATCAAGAGCGTCTCGTGGATTCTCTCATCGACAATTATAGCGCTATTGTCGACGCCGACCGTTCGTCCAAGCTTCACCGCGTGATTCTGGTGACCGGTGTTACCGGTGCGGGTAAAACCTTCGGCGCCGAAGAAGCCGCCAAGCTCCTCGTGGGCGAGAGCCGCCACCTCATCATCGACGGCACCAAGTACGCCAACGCCGACGGAAACATTTCGATCGTCATGAACGATCTGCTCGGTGCCCCTCCAGGGATCATCTCCTCGGACCAAACGGCCGGTATCCTGCCCGAATTTTTGGCGGGTCGCGGCCGCGGCTTTAACATGATCACCATCAACGAAGCCGACAAAATGGACCCTGAGGCTTTCAAACGCCTCATGGAGATGTTTGACCGCGGAGAACTTCAGGCGGCCGATGGCAAAACCTACAAACTCGGTCGTTCGATCATCACCCTCACCACGAACAAAGGTTCTGACGAGATCTTTCCTCGCAAATACGTCAGTGGCATGACCCGTGCTGAGATTCTGGCGCGCGTGTCGCAGTATACGGTCGACCAAATCAAGCAGTTCTTTTTGAAGCCCGACCCGAACAATCTGTATTCGCACAAAACATTGCCCCCCGAAGTCGTGCAACGTATCGACGACGCTGTGGTGGCTCTGCCGCCCTCGCGCGAAGCTGTAGAGAAAAAAATTCTCGTCAACGAGCTCCGCAAGCGCTCCAAGGGCCTCAAAGCACACAAGGGCATCACCATGGACTTCACCGAAGAGGCCATGAGGAAGATTGCCGACACGAGCTACGACCCGATCAACGGCGTGCGCAACCCCAAGCGTATCGTCAACAAGCTTGTGGAATTCGCCAAATCGCGTATTCGCAAGTCACAGGGACTCGCGCCAGGTGACAATCTGATTGTCGATGTCGAAGCTGTCGGCCGTACGAATTTCAAATTCATCCTGCGCAAAGAACAGGGTGGAGAAGCGCTCGAGGTCGATCCTCGCGAGCTCTCCCTGGTAGTGAAGACCGATCCCTTCGAAGACCCCGAAGTTCGCGAGTTGCTGCTCTCGCTCGAAGCGAAGCTCAATACCGAAGTTTTCGGACAAGAAGACATGATCAAACGTGTGACCGAAGTGATCATGAACCAGCGTGCCAATAACCAAGTCAAGCAGCCCGTGGCGGCGCTTTTGGCCGGTACCACGGGTACGGGCAAGAGCGAACTCGCCAAGGCGATCGCACGTCAATACTACGGTTCCGAAACTCGCATGAAGCCCTTCAATATGGCCGATGTGAAGAGCGAGATCGACTTTAACAACATTTTCTCTCCGCCCAAGGGAATTGTGGGTTCCGAGAAGATTGGTCCCTTCGAAGAGTTTGTACGCGCTCACCAGACGGTGGGCGGCGTGGTGCTGCTCGATGAGATCGGCAACATGGGGGGCGGAGATCCAGCCCTGAAAAAGCAGTTGCTGAAAAAATTCTACAGCATCATAGACGAAGGCACTTGGACAAGCCCCATCACGGGCGAAGTCTACGATCTGCGCAACCTCATTTTTATCATGACGTCGAATGAAGGCGAGGAGCTCTTTAAAGATGTCGTGGCCGATGACCTGCGCATTGCTACCTGGAAAGAAGCCAACAAAGCGGAACATCTCGAGAAAATGCTGACCCAGGACCATGGCTGGCCTGAAGCTCTTGTAGGCCGACTTGATTTGGTACTCATGGCCAAACCCCTGGTCCAAGCCGATCGCGTAGCCATCACAAACAAGTTCCTCAGCATTTTCGAAAAATACGTCAAGGGGAACACTCCTGTAGCGCGTGTTTACGGCAATGAGCAGTTTTACGAGCAAATGAGCCGTACCTTTTTCTCACACACCAAAGGCGCACGCCTCTTGCGCGCCGTGATCGACAAAGGCCCGCTTTCGTCGCTCTTCACCAAGGCAAGGATTGACCTTTCGCTCGATGAGCTCGAAGGCACGGAATTCCGAGTGGAGCTGGTAGATACTTACTTTGGTCGTCACTATACCGACGACCCTGCTAACGAAAAACGTTCGGTCAAGTTCAAACTCGTCATCGAAAAGAATGGCGAGGAAATTCGCAGCTACGAATCCGAGGAGCTTGCGGGCATCGCTTCGCCCAAGCGTCTCGTCACCAAGGACTCGGCTTCGAAGACGGCTTACCACGAGGCGGGTCACGCCCTGGTGAACTTCTTCCGTCTTACGGGTCAGAAAACGGTCTTTGTTACGATCATCGGTGAAGGTGATTACCTGGGCTATGCCCGTAGTGAACGAGGTGAGTTTTCTGTGAACAGCAACCGCGATGCTGCGGTCGCCCAAATCGCCATGATCCTCGCGGGTCAGCAGGCTCAGGTACATGCCGGGGTTGGCAAGGATGCCGGCTGGGTATCGGATCTCGAGAAGGCCCGCAAGATTGCCCAGCGCGCCGTGACTGATTTCGGTCTTGTCGACAACGTTTACGACCTGCCCACCAAAGACGGCAAGGTCATCGTCGAACACCGCAAGGTTCAGGCCGAGATTGCCAAACTCCTTCAAGAGGGTAGCAAATTTGCCGACCTGATGCTGACGCAGAACTGGCACCTCATTGAAGAGATGCGCGATTACCTCGTGGAGCATGGTGAGATCGAAAAAGCCGATCTCGAAGCTTTGATGGCCCGTGTTGTCGTGCCCGAAAACGAGATCATTCCTACGTCGCGAATTCCGGGCTACCAAGCTCCTGTGGATGGTGGTACTCGTTCACCGGCTTCGGCAGATCGCTGCGAAAAAATCATAAGTCAACTTTAAGCAACGATTGATTTGGGGTGGGGTAAGTGAAGCCGGGATTTAGGAAGATACTGTGGCTCTTAGGGCTAGGGGCGGCGCTCTCGCTGCCCCCTTCGTTCTACCTTGTGCCTTCGGCCTACGCTCGGCCGCAGGGTTCCGAGCAGACCTTGCGCGAAGTGACGCGCGAAGAACTCGTGGCAGCCATCGCAACCGCGGTGCGCAACCAGCCGCAACTTGCGATGGTACTTCGCGAGGCCTGGCAGCGAGGACTCCATCCTTGGTTCATGGGCGGAACGGCCTCGGCCATCGCCTTTTACGCCAAAGAAAAGCTCCAGCGCGGCGAAGAGATTCCCCGCGAGGTGCATTTCTTTGACATCTTCTCTCCTGGCCAAGACGTCGATATCGCCATTGATGCGCCTTACCAGCAGGTTCAAACCTTTCTCGGCTGGGTGCAGACTCAAGAACTCCTAAAGATGAACATCGAGGGCAAGATCGTATGGGATTTTCTCACCCTACGCCTCGAGAACAATCGCGGATACGTGGGTTCGCCGAGGCTCTTTTTGCAAAATACCGACAGCCTTTCGCTAGGCACACTACAAGTGCCCTCCTTCGACGAGGGAGCTGAAGCGGATCTGCGCTACACGCCAAGCTTTGACGAAAATCCTCAGACCAACCCCTTTGTCGAATCCGTCCTAAAGGGCGAGATCGCCTTTCTCGAAAAAGACACGCATAAAGAGAGCGTCATGTACCGCAAGGGGATGAATCCTGAGGTGGTTTCCGTGTTGAGGATCATCAACAAGGCTTCGCGTCACCATTTAAACCTCGACAACGAAGCTGACGCCAAGCTCTTGCGCATCGTGAAGGACTATTTGGAGAACAACGAGCCCAAGAACGGTAGCAATCACGACTACATTCGCGGGCGCATGCAGCGCATTGTCCGCGAGATGCTCATCGGTTCGCGCGACGCCAAGCAAACTGTCGCCTTTTTGCGCCGCTACCAAGTGAATCGCATTCTGCAGAGGGCGGGCGTGGTGCCCGTGCAACTCAACGAAATCGTGCGCCTAGAACGCGCCATCGTCGAGCTGGGCCGTGGACTCTCGCTCAATGGCCTGCGCCGCGTGCCTATCAACGTGGTTCAAAACCTTCCCGAAGGGTCGGTGGTCGAGGGAACAACGCTCTTTGGAGGCGCTCGTCCGCCTGTTCTCGTTCGTCCCTCGCGTCTCCGGGCAAGCGAAGAGATCGTTGAGATCATGAACCTCGTGCATCAGGCCACAGAGGCCAATGCCATCTCGGTCGCGAAACAGGTCTCAGTGCTTGTCAAAGCGCATATGGATAAGATCGTCAGCGGCAAGGCGCCCACACCGATCTTTCACCTCTCGGACATGAGCTCGGCTTGTTCCAAGGACTGCCGTGATTACGCCATCGTGGGAAATCTGATCTTGGCTGCGGCAAACGTGAGCTCGCATATCACGAGCGTCAAAGCCTATACCAAAGTCATTGCCGAAATTGCCGGCCGCGAATATCTCCTCAATACCCATACCGGCGACGCTTCGCTGCTCCCAGACACTTACCGCCCAGAATATATCCAGAACGTTTGGGTTCCCGAAGGCGCTCTCTACGTGGCTACCGACGGCAAACCGCGCTCGTGGTTGCTCACAAAAATGCTCGAACGTGTGCCGGCCCTGATTCCTCCGCTCACGACGCTTGAAAACGTCATCAACGACGATGAAACGCTCAAGGAAATGTTCCGCGAAAGGCTGCTAGCGCACCTTGAGGCGGGAAATCTCGACTATATCTTTTCGTGGGAGGCTTATTACGGGCTTCTGCCAGCGGAGACGAATCGCAGCGAAATTGGAGACGCCGCTGAGCGTGGTCTGGCGAAAACTCTAGGAGAAGAGCCCAGCTCGGAACGCGCGGCGGAGTTCATCGCTTCGCTCGGCCGACTTGACGCCGGACAAGCCAGATTGCCCGAAACGATGCGCATTCTTAAAGTGGTCGATTACGTGGTGAAAACCTCTCCCGACGATTTGAACGCGGTGGCGGTGAAGCTTCTGCGCGCCACAGACAGATGGGTTTCGCCGAACATGCGTAAAACCCTCTTCACGATGCTCATCAAACACATCGATGTTGAGAGAGATCTCCAGGGCCTCAGTTGGCGGGCCATGCGCGTGCCTTCCCTGGATAGGCTCCCCTTGGCGAAGGCCTTTGCGCTTCACCGAGAGCAGATGCTCTTCGAGTCCGAGAATGCCGAAGCCTACCGCGACCTTAGCTTCGAAGACGCCAAAGCGCTCATGGAATTCGACACCATGGCGAATGCCAAGTGGTCGCGTTCGTCCGCGGACAAACTTGATACCTACAATCGCTTCCTTCGCTCGCTCCTGAACTTTTCTAAGGCTTCGCTGACGAACCGTGATAATTACCTCAAGATGCTTTCTCACTCTTTGGCTCTTGGTTCCGGCCATGAGCTTCAGCGTTGGGGAACGGCTTCGTTGCCTATTCTGAATGAGATATTTTTTCAGACAAACGATGCCGAGTTCCGCTTGATGTCCGATGATCTTAAGGAACTTCTCGACTACGCTTCCATGATTCGCTTTGGCCTGATCAAGGACGCTCCGCTTGCCCTCCGTTCCTCGCGCTACCGAATCATTGCGGGCATTGACCGACATTTGCAGCAGCAGGTGCACGGCATCTCCCGAGAAAAAATCGAATATCTAAGCACCTACTTAAGAAAGTTCTGCCGAGAACCGGGCCATCGCAAAGAAGAGATCGATCACGCCCTGCTAGTTTATGAGTATGTGAAGAAATATTATAAGAAATATGCCTATTACGATCACGTGGAGGCCTTCACAGCCGTCGTTCGGGGCAATGAAAAAGGTTTTGTTCATTATTTCGGGAACGAGCGCTTCGGCGCCCTCGTGAACGACATGCTTACGAATTTGGACGCCAATGATTCGGACCAAAGACGCAAGGTGACCGCCGACGCGCTTCGCGCGCTGAACCTCGGGGCGAAAGCCAGTGTCCTGCCAGTTCATATTGAAGGTGATGCGCCGACAGCGATTTGGGTCAACCAAGCCTCGCAGCATTTTGCCAAATTGCACCAGTCCAAGACCACTCCAGAGGACCTTAGCGAGCTCTTGCGTAGCACCGATCGCTTGCTCACACCCGAAGGGATTGAGTCTTGGGCGTGGGTGGACGCAGAAGTCCTTGCGAATTTCAAAGCCGATGACATACGTGAGTTGCCTGAAGCGTTGGTGCGTGAGATCTGGACTTCGAAGCACGTCTTTTTGCAAGACATCTCGCACAAAGATCTTATGAAGTTCTGGCTCGCGTTCCGTAACCATCCCTACGTGGGATCCAAAGAATTTGTCGCCAAGTATCCCAAGATCGTAGGCCGGATCAGCGGTTTTCTGCTCGCGCCGGGACAAGACGAGCGCGTGCGCGATCGTATCCTGAATCAAATCGCCGAGCATGTGAAGACAGGCGGCAAGGCGTCGCCGCTCACCGTGGACATCTTCGCCCGCTGGCTCAAAAAGCTGCGCAGCGGAGGCTATGCCAACGGCCAAGACTGGCTCGAGCGCGAAGTGAAGCTGCGCCAGCCCAAGGTTTACGAGGCCGTAAAAACCATCTACGAAAGTCTTGGCAAGGAAATCCTCGGGCGCGAGATGGTGCTCGACGGGAATTTCCCCGACGAGCCCGGTGCGCTTTGCCAGAAATATCTCCAGCAGTTAATGTAGGGTGACTCCTATGGCGCTCGACATCGATGAGAAGTTTTTTAAAAATTACGCGGGCTCGGGCCGCGCCTACGCTCGTGTTTGGCGACAATACTGTTATTTTGACGAATGCACGGCGCTTTTTAAGGATCCCCAGGCCCCCACACTGAAATCCATCTGCGTGCTGGGCACTGCCACGGGTGAGATCTGCGAGGCTTTTTACAAAAAATTCGGCGTAAAGCCCTACGGCTGCGAAGTGAGTCGCTGGGCCCACCGTCAGACCAAAGACGAATTCCGCTCTCGGGTGCGCTGCCGCGACATGCGCGACTATGTGTCGGACATTGTGGAGAGCGGCAAACGCTTCACCCTCGTCTTCTCCAATTCGCTCATCTATTTGCCCGAAGCCGACGTGCCCAAGATTCTTCGTGAGCTCAGCCGCTGTACGGATTTTTTGCATTGCCGTTCGAGCACTTCGGGCTCCAAGTGTCCCGATCCCTGGCGCCAAACGCTGCGACCTTACGCGTGGTGGAATGAGCAGATCTCACGCGCCGGATTTCGTGTTGTGCCCGGAGCCAAGGGCCAGCGCACCTATCTTTGGCAATCGCTGTGGGCCTAAGATCCCGCTTGTTGAACGAGGCCCACGCAGTGATCCATCTCCGCGGGCCTATCGCGCATCATCTCGCGCAAAAGGTTGGGCGTGCGGATGGTGAAGGACTCGAGGACTTCTTTTTCGGCGAGTTCCGGAGCGCGGCTCGCCAGTTTTGGATTTCGAGGCATCTGGGAGAGACTTAGGTCGATGGCTTTTTGCTGCGTTTGGAGACTTTCAAGAATGGCTTGGGCAGCTACTTCTGCGTTTGGAGAGTCTTCCTTCCCTGTCACTCGACGATAAAGTTCTGTGAAGTCGATGTGGCCCTTGGAGTAGGACCAGAGGTGCGAAGTGATGGCCGCGATGGGACGCAATAGGGGCGTCTGGTCGAGTCGCAGCTTGCGCTGGGCTAGCAGTTTCTCTTGAGCCCCGAGTTCTTTTTCTAATCGCTCTCGCCAACGCCGCTGCCACAATTCTTCGGGGGTGGGAGGCGCGGGTTTCTTGACCACGGCTTTGGGGGCAGGAGACTCGCTCTTGGCTTTCTTCTCCTCCGCGACTTGGGACGGAGTGGTAGGTGTAGCTTCTTTGGGGGGCTTCTTTACAGTCGCTTCGGTGGGACTTGCAGCGCCAGCGACGTCAAGAGTGGAGGTCGGCTCGACGAGGGGCTGCGGACGGAGGTCAAAGGGGACATAATCCATGTCGGGATAGAGATTCAGAGGATCCCGGCGTCGGCGATCTTGAAAGGGAGCTGCGGGGTTGGCGACGACGTGTTTGGGCGTGTCTTCGGGGTCGGCGGGCTTTTCGGATGTGGGAGATTCTGCGGGATGACGGGTTCCCTCGGCGGAGTCTGCGGTAGATTTTTTGCCGGAGGCTAGGCGATCGCGCTCCGCGAGATCGTGCTCGAGCTGCGGTAAAGGGAGCGTCGTGGGGGTGCCGTCGACGCGCACGAGCCTATTCCTAGGGCGCGCAACCTGAAAGTGGAGTTCTGTTTCGACGTGACCCACATCGTCCACTTTGCCGTCTTCGGCCACGAGGGAACTGCGAAGCACTGTCCTAATATCTGGGTTCTCGCGAAAGGCTTGGCGCAAAATGCCATCGACTAGCACGTGGGCCATGTCGCACTCGCCGCAGGCGATGCCACCCATCAGGTAATTGGAGATTTTTAAAAAAGGATTGCGCGCCAAGGCGGCTTCGTCCATGACGAGGTCAGGCGCCCGCGCGTGCGTGTAAACGGAGCCCGCCCTCACGGCCTCGGCGACATCGTCTGCGGTGAAAATCGCTTGGCGTCGGAGTGTTATGTCGATGTCGTCTGCGATCGCGGTGAATCCGGCTTCGCGCAGTTGGGCCGAAATTTCCCTCATGCGAGGGGCATCGATGAGCGGACCATAGTTTTTTGGAGCGATATTATACCGAATGTCCGAGTCCATATCGTAAGCCAGATTGGGGACCACGGCTCCCTTGGGTACGGAGTTAAATTTTACGCCGTAGGCACCGGTGTTGGGATCCTGCAAGGTTTCGTAGGTATTGCGAGGGATGAGCGCTCCCGAGGGGGTGCGCAGTTCGAGACGCGAGAGACGGGCGTTTTTGGGGGTATGTAACGCTAGGTAGCCGTCCGTCGGATACTGAACACTGGTGCCCTTGAGTACGAGATCCGCCCCGGCGTTCGGGTTGAGAGTGGTGATGTTGGCCTCGCGCAGCTCTTGGGGATTGGCTTCATAGAGCAAAGTGCGAAGCCCCGCATCGCGGCCACTGAGCTCGTAGACCTGCTGATGTCCGGGGTCTTCGCTCAGGCCACTGCCTTCGACCTTGAAGTCGCGATCGCCGCTGGGAGTGTAGGATTGAGGGGGCGAAGATCTGGTTTGCACCGCGGGCAGCAATTCTTGCACCTTTCGCCACGCGGAACTCCACTCGCTCTCGATGACCTTGGGCTCTCCGAAAGTATGCTCATTTGCAGTTTTGAGCTTTTCGTCTAGGGATTCGTAGAAATTTTCGACATTTTCCGCGTCAGTGAAGCGGGAGCCTTCCCCAAGGTTTTTGAGGTGAGGCAAGGCCGCTTTGCCACCGCCCCAGAGGAGGGCGATCGCGGCCACTGTGGCCGCGACTTTTGGAGAATATTTTTTGGTACGCGCCAGCGCGCGGTGATAAAAAAGTCGAGCATTTTGGATGCGGTCGCTGGCGCTCATGGCACTTAAAAATGTGGGGCGTCTCTTGAGTCTTGATCTGTTATCCAGTGTGAGCCAGGGGATCACGTCGTCGCCTTGATCCACGAGTCGAGACCACAGCAGCAATCGGTGCTCATGGGCGTAATAAGCGCGGTGGTTTTCAATTTCTGAAGAACCATCGATGTCACGTAATCTGAAGGAGGGCAGCGACTCGAGGTGTTTATCGAGATCCAAGAGGGAACGCATGGGAGGGTGGCTCGCGATGCGTTCCGTTAAGGTTTGAAAATTTACTCGGCGATAGTAATTCGGATTTTCTTGCGGATCCATGCTGCCGGGATACCGCTCGATTCCCCTACGCAGATCGTTCGACCAATTCTGTAACTGAAGGGGGATCATTCCGGCGCGTTCTTCATGTTTCACATTGATGCGCAGGTTCCAGAGGACTCTGAAGGTGTGATGTTCAAGATGTTTGTTGAGAATCCGCTTGGCGAGGTCTTCGGGGGGGCGCAGGATCCATTGGGGATCCTTGGCTTGCTCTTTGGCGAGCCACAGCTGAATGGTGTCGTCGGAGAGGTCACGAGTCTGTAGTTTGCTCCGAAGCTCGTTGCCTTTGTCTCGATCGATATGTTCAAAGCGCCGCATCACCAGGGGATATTGCGAAAATAAGATGACTTGGTCTTTGCCCTTGGAGCGAAACTCAAAGTCACCCCGATCGTTCAATTTGAGTTCTCCGGCGCTAATCTCCTCCAAGGTGTGAAAGTTGCGTTGTTTGTCTTCAAAGCCAAAGGTCCTATCGAGTTCCACTTGCATGTCGGCGGCGACACCGGGATTGTCGTGTGATCGGCGAAGAGCCGTTTCGTAAACGGCGCGACTGGCGGCATTGAATTCGAGACCCAAAGGCAAAAAGTCTTGAATGGCGCTCATCGCCGTCTCCGAGATGAGTCGAGAAATTTCGTTCGCCGCCATCGTTTGTACAGCTTCGAGGCTCTGGGGCTGTAGGTTCTTCCAATCGATCGAAGTGCCGCCGTCTTCTTCGTAGGCCACGCGGTTGCGAATGCGACCAAAGTTAAATCGATCGAGCGGAAAGACGCTGTCACTACGCGGGCGTTGGTAGGTGGATTGAAAACGATTGGTGGCCTCGGAGTCGATTTGCGTTTCGCTGCGTGGCTGATTTAGCAAGCGTTCTGCGCTAAAGGCGTGGATGGCGAGTCGGCGCTTAAGGTCGTCCAGTGCGTCGGCCGTGCGTTTGTCTATCGTGTGCGAAGCCGCGACTTCCTTGACGACGCGATCGTAAAATTCGTCGCGTGTACGATAGCCGCGACTGCGTAGGGAGTTCATGATCTCCTGCGAAACGTTCAGCGGCTTCGGCTCGGTTAAGGGAGTCGGGGCTCGTCCGTACGGATTTTCGCGAAGACGAAATTGCAAAAAATTGGGAACTCGCGCTCCCCAAAAATAATCGGCGATATTTGAAAAGCCGGAGTCGAGGCCCAGTGCCGTGGCGTCGAGCATGGTTTCGATGCGTGCGACTTCGGGGCCTTGTCGAGGCTGCGGCGTGGCCTTGTCTTGGGCGTGCGCTACTGTCAGCGCAAAAAACCAAAAAAAGGTCCAAATCCGCATACTTGCTTTTCGGACTTATAACCTTTGGACTTGATACGCCAGGGCTAAAAATGGACCTAAAAATTGAGCAATTGCGAGCAGCGATCCATGTGTTCGGGGCGATCCGCCGCCATAGCGGAGAGCAGCTTGGGCACTTCGTTCAGGTAGTGCTCCAAAAGGGGCGCTTCGGCGAGTTCCGGGGCGCGTTTTAGGAGGTGGCGCTCGTTGGGGAGCCGGCGCTGGATCTCTTCGATGCGTGCGACTTGAGCGCGCACGGTGTTTTGGAGGTGCTGAATGGTGGCTTCGGGGCCGGGATAGGGGCCCACGCCGCCGGTATTCTTGTAAACCTCTTCGAGGCTAAGATTGCCGTTCGCGTAGGAGTGCAAATTCGAAGCGATCGAGGCCAGGGGCAGCAATAGGGGCGAGTCGGCGACCTTGAGTTTGCCTCCGCGGAAAAGGCGCTCTTGCGCTTTGAGCTCGGCGCCGAGCTTGTCGCGCCAGCGCGCTCGCCACAAGTCTTCTTCGGTAGGTGCGCGTGGTTTTTCCACGAGGGTGGGGAGTGGTGTCGGCGTGGTCGGGGAATGCGTCTGTGGCACGGGAGAGGGAGGGGCCCCGGGCGGTGGGCGCAAATCAAAAGGCAGGTAATCCATTTCGGGGTGACGGTTGGGGCTCTCGCGCCGCCGCCGGTCGTCCCACGTGGTGGCGGGATGGTTGATGGCGAAACGGGGCGTCTCCTCGGTGGGAGCTCGGCGGCCACCGGAGGCTTCCCGGTCGCGCTCCACCAAGCGCTTGGCGAGAGCTTCGTCGGGCTCATTTTCCGGTGTGGCGTCTACGCGGAAGGTCGAAGTCGTCCAGTCTGAGGTGTAGTTGAGTTCTGTTTCGACGTGACCGATCGTTCCCACTTTACCGGCCTCGGCAACCAGGGCACTTCGCAAATCGGAACGCATGTTAGGAGACTTGGCGTAAACTTGATCGAAAATCATGTCGGCCAGAGCGTTGCCGGCATCGCATTCTCCGCAAAGAATCCCATCGGTCGTGAATTCC
The DNA here is from genome assembly GCA_035539375.1 of Bdellovibrionota bacterium. Classification (GTDB taxonomy): domain Bacteria; phylum Bdellovibrionota; class UBA2428; order UBA2428; family UBA2428; genus DATLIP01. Next base: position 28,859 of record DATLIP010000027.1, read on the forward strand.
TGGTAGCGCAAAAAGGGGTTGCGCGCGAGCGCTTCGGCGTTCACATGGGAAGGCAGCGTGCGGGCGTGGGTGTAAACCGATTCGGAGGCCACGATGGATGCGACTTCTTGAGGCGATAGTGCGCCGCTGGAGATTTCTGCTTCCAGGCGATCGGCGATTTTGCCAAAGCCCGCTTCTTTGAGCAGCGGCAGTACAGGTGACAGCATCTGCGCTTTGATGGGGCTTGCGGCTTGGGCGAGCTGATGCGCTACAGGACGAGATTCTCGAAACGCGATGTTCATGTGTACCGTTTGCTCGGCTCCCGAATTGAGGCTCACCCCATAAAACCCCTGCTTGGTGCTGAGCACGCGGTATTCATGGCGCGGGATGATCTTGCCGCCCTTGTCGCGCAGCTCGATGAAATCGATGTCGGCACCCGACGGCGTGGGAATCGAGAGATATCCATCGGTGGCATTGAAGGTGGTAGAGGATTTTAGCACGAGGGCGGCATCAGCGATGTTCGATCCGTAGGCGTAGTAGGCGATGCCCTTCTGAACTTCCTCGAGGCTCGCGAGGTGGAGCAGCGTACGTTTCTCGGCGTTTTTGCCTGACACGGTGAAGAGGGTTTTTTCGTCTTGATGTGATGTGGCGTTTTCCTCGAGCCCCATACCACTGGGCTTCGACTTGGGATCGTTGAAGAGATCTCGCTGCGGATCGCCCGCGGGCAGCATGGAGCGAATTTTTTCCATGGCTCGCTTCACTTGTTGTTCAAGCGCGTTTGGTTCTCGTTCGAAGGGAGTGGATTGCTCAGGGACGCTCGGTGAGGAGATCTCAATATTTGAAAGCTTATGGATTCCCGCTTTGCCGCCGTGCCATAGCAACAGAGACGCCGAGCCTGCGACGAGAATGTTTTTGGCGGCATACTTGGTGTGTGCCCAGGTGTTGTAAAGTCGCGAGCGAATCTTCTCCGAGCGCAAAGTCTCCCAAAAGAGGCTGTCAAACGTGGGTTTCTTTTGCTGGCGGGCGCGCAGCTCCTGCGTGAGCCAGCCCTGGGGCGACTCGTTGAGGCGCGACCAAAGGATGTGACGTTGCTCGACTTTCCATTGCATGAGCGAGCTCTCAACGGTTGCCTCGGAGATCTTCCTCGGCTCTTGCATGCCGATAATCTCTCTAGACAACTCACGCACGTCGCTGAGCGGCTTGATTTTGGAATGGTCACGCGAAAATAAATTTTCCCCGTATTTTGAAAAATTGTCGACGTGCTCGCCGTCGACATCCTGTCGTCTCAGGATTGGAGCTTGCGCCTCGAGCACCCGCAGCAGCTGTGCGGGGTTCTGAGTTTCCCGCACTAGCACATAGGCTTGCGTCAGATGGTCCATCGTGCGCTGGTCTTGCATCGTTTCGTAGATCGTACGTGCCGAATTTCTGGGTGGCGTCAGGATCCAAAGCGGATCCTGGGCTTGGGCTTGGGCCACGTGGAGTTTTACCGTGGCGGCATGAGGTCTGACTGTGTAAGTTTTTTTGCTGCCAATAAAAGGGGCTTCGGCGCTGAGTTCCCAATTTCGACGTAGACTCAGTTCGGAACCGCCTTTGGCCGGACGAATTTTCAATTGGTACGTCTCGGGATCGATACGGATTTCAGCGCTCGCCAGATCTAGTGCGGGGATGAAGACTCCATGATCGCTTTCGACGCCGAGGCGAACGGCTCCCTGGATGGTGCCGGGGACGAGTTGTTGAGGGTCACCGTCATTTTGAGCGTTGAACTTCATCGCCGGTGGGATCGCCATGCGCAAGGCTTTGAGCGACATTTCGGCGTGCATCATATCGAGGTCTTTCAACAGACGCTGTTTGATGTTCTCAAAGTTCACATCGTTTTTGACCCACTTGATACGCGTTTGATCTTCTTCGTACTCCACGCGCTGGCGCAAGCGGTTATAGTTGAGCTTGTCTTCGGGGTGGAGCACGTCGTTGCGCGGCCGATGATACGTCGTTTGGAATCGACGGTTGGTTTCTGTGTCGATCTGAGTGGGGGACTTGGCGCTCAACTCTCTCTCGGGCCGGTGTGAGGGCTGACGTAGGAGTTTTGCGTAGGCGTCCAAATTTTCTACGTAGCGATCCGATTCATGGGGACGTGCGCGGGCTTCTTGGGCCACACCTTTGTAAAATTCGTAGCGACGTTGAACGCCGGCTGCTCTCGCTGCTTCCAGGATGGGTGGACTCGGAAAAAAGGTGGGGTCATCGCGATGAGCTGGGTTTGACGTGCGTTTGGCTCCCCAGCGGAAATGAATGCTGTCGCCAGCAAAAAACTGCGAGGGCACCTTCCACACCGATGGCAACTCGGACTCGCTCAGGTATGAGAAGGGGGTGACGTAGTGACTCAAAAAAAATTTTTCGATGCCGCTAAACGTTTCAGCCTTTCCACTGACGGCGTCGTCGAGGCTTTGTTGCAGGGGCGGGATGATCGGAGCCTTGGCGGGCGTCTTGGTTTGCGCGTGCGCCGATGCGATCGCAAATCCTAAAAAAAGACCCCAAATCCGCATGTTTAGTTATCGGATTTGGGGTCCTGATTCTTGACCTTTGGGCCACAAAAAAATCCCCAACCTTCTCCGCGAAACTTGGCTTCGCGGAGAAGGTTGGGGATTAGTTGGAACCGTTCGAAATTACTGGGCCGCTTTGACGGCATCTAGGAGCTTCTCGGTGTAGAAAGCGCGGTAGCCCTGGTAGCCGCCCACAAAATCATCGGTGGTGATCTCATAGGGGTAGTCGGGAATTGCGCCATTGTTCTCCACAGCCACACCGTCCGGGCGGTAGAACAGAGAGCGGGTCATGCGGTAGGTCATGCCCGAATTCGAGAGCGCGGGCTGTTCGGTAACGTGTCCGCCGAGACCCATGGTGCGCGTGCCGACAAGCTTGGCGCGGCCGTAACCTTTGAGCATCGAGGGGAAGGCGTCGCCGCCCGAACCCGAGTTCTCGTCGATCAGCATCACGATGGGTTTGGTGTACTGAACGCGCGCGTTGGGCTTGATGGCGGTGAGCGCGTTGAACGAAGTCAGATCCGTCATGCGCTGGTTGTTTTCCCATGCAGCTTTGATCGCATCCGAAACCTTTTGCATCAGCACGTAGTCGATCGTGTGCTTGGCGCTAGGATCCATCCAGCTCTTCCATTCGAGCAGATCCGCTTTGCCCGCCATGAAGCGGAACGAGAGTGGCAAGTAGTCTTGGTTCATAAAGAGGCCGACCATGCGCTCAAGGTAATCCACACTGCCGCCGCAGTTGTGATCTTGGTCGATCACAAGACCCACGGTGTTCTTTTCGAGTTCCGCCACGGCGTATTCGTACTGCTGAAAGCGCAGAACGTATTCGTCGGCCCCTGTGATGTCGTTTACAGGCGAGTAGTGCGGAATGCGCAGGTAGCCAAGGTTGCCCTCGGCGGTAGGCCAGTAGTAGGCCACGAAGGGCGATTGCATGATGACCGTGGCGCCTTCGGGGATCTTGATGCGCGTGCCACCGGAGCACTGGTAAGAGCGCTCAACGCGATCGCGGCCGAGTGACTGCATGAGCGAAGAGCGCAAGTTCAGCTGTCGGTAGTCAGCAAAGCGTTCGCGGCGCGTGGAGGGGCCATCGAAATCGCTGAAGAGCGGACGAAGGCCTTGCGCAGACACGGCTTCGTCGAGCGCTTCTCCGCTCTCACGCCATGCGAGAGTGATGCGATCGACGTTTTCGGATCCGCGACGTTTCACGAATACCGTAACCTCTTTGGCGGTGGGCACGGGCACTTGAGCTGCTCGGCGTGCAAAGAACATCATCGCCGCGCGACGAGTGATCGACAGATCATTCGCGTTATACACGTAAGCTTTGAGCGAGGTCAGAAGCTGCGCTGCGCTCTGGTTGTCCACAGCGACGATCTCGTCGCCCTTGTTAAAGGGGAACTCCGCTTGGCTGTGCACACTGCGGTCGACCGTGTCGATAAGCACCTTGCCCTGCACGAGGTCGGTTTGCACGGCGATCGATTTTTGGTGAGTGCTGGGAACCATCGAGCCGAAGTGGCCGTCCTTGAATTCCGCAATGAAACGGTTGATGGCGTAGTAAAAGTCGCCGTTCGTTTTGCCGTTTTTGATGATGTCTACGTATTTCGGGTAGAGCACATCGATGTCGATATTTTGCGTTTCTTTTTTGTAAACCAGCGGGCCGTATTTGGCGCGCATGTTGGCGACAAGCTGATTGAAATCGTCGAGTCGCTGCGATTCGGTGAGTCGCTGGGCCTGGGCCATACCGCTCAAGAGCAGCATTCCGGCTACGAATTTAGGGACAAGCGTACGGGTTTGCATGAACATGATCTCCTCTTCCTCGAAGAGTGACGTTAGCTGGGAATTTTTACAAAACGCGCTTAATTGATCTTAAAAGAAAATTTTTAACGCCACGCCCGTGCCGCCGGCTTCGCGCCGCGCCGCTTGATAATGGCGTGCGTTGAAAGCTCGCCACGCCGCGACGGCGCTTTCGATGTCTTCTCTTTTGAGCTCGGAGAGCGCCGCAGCGTATTCTGCACGATCCGAGAGAGACATCCCCTCGGCGTGTAGTCGCCCGAGCACCGCGGCGGCGTCGAGCGAGATGGCGGCCACATCGTTTGGCGAGTGGTCTAGGCGCTCAAGCGCCTGGCGGTCGCGGATTTTAGGACGCAACTCGTAGACCGTCTCGCCAAGAATGACGACGTCGTCGACTACGGGTGAAATTTCGAGCGCCGCTTTGGCATTTTTTACGCGGCGAAAGATCTCGCTTGTGGTGTTGCGAACCCGGTGGGGCTGTTCCACCGCCGCTGAGCCGATCAGCTCCTTGAGTTCCACGGCGACCACGGTTTTGGGAGCCATCTCGAGCGCGACCATGATGCGTTTTAATTTGGCGGATCCACCGTAGTCTCGGCGTCGAAAGGCAAAATCGCGCACGCGGTATCTTGGTTCAAAAAGTTCTCGCAGTTGGCCTTCGGTCTTTCGGTAGGCGCTTTCGTCGAAGTTTTTGTCCTCGTCGAATTTCGTGCGATTCAAGTGCCCCTCCGCGCCAAGCCACGAGCGATTGATGGCAAAAGCTCCGTGCTTTTGCACCTTCTCCATCCGCTGGTTGAGCGCGAAGGAGCGCTCTCGGGCATCGCCGCGAAAGCCCTTAGTGTAGGCTTGGAGCAGCTCGCCCGCGTGAGGCGGGACGTCGTCGAGGTACTGGGCCGATACCAAAAAGCGCATCAGATCTGCGCGGGCGTCGCCCTGCTCGTGGTCGTCAAAGTCGAGGGGCCCGAAGTCCAGCGCACCGCCGCGAGTGCGGAAAATTCCGAAATTCTCGAAGTGCGGGTCGCCCATGATCTCGGTGCGGAACTCAGGTGTTGAGGAGAAGGGATTGTAGAGAGGATCATGCTGGGCTTTGTGGTACCAAGCGAACCAGAAATCTCCGACGAAAGCGCGATAGAAATCAAATTCGTTTTCGGCCGCGCGCACCTTCTCGGTGATCTCCTCAAGGCTGAGGTGAGGGTAGAGTCCGTGCAGGTCTTCCAATGCCGAAGACGTGGTGTGGGCCGCGAAAGCGCTCAAAGCGCCCAGCAGCATCAGCCTTATCGCCATCCGAAAGGGTTTTGCTCTTCCCACCTTACCCCCACTCTAACATGATTTTTCTTAAGGAGACCGCTACTTAAGGCTAGGGCAAAGCTTTGTTAACATCTCTTAACGCCTTTCTTGCTCGAAGCCAGCGGCGGGCGCGTGCTAGTTCTCGCCATGGAACTATGAAACGGTTTTATTCACTCTTAGTCTTCGCTCTTTTTCTGCATTCCACGGTAGCTTGTTCGCAAAAGGTGACCGAGCCCAAGCGGGCCCAACTCGCGCCCGGCAAAGTACAGCGGGCACTCCCGGTTCCGGAGGAGGAGGCGCCCCCTCGGCCCGAGGAGGTTCCCGAAGAAGAAACCGTGTTGCGAGCCCTCCCTGTCGACGAAAAGAATTACCAAGCGGTGGCGGAGGCCATGGTTGGAAAACCCGCCGGGCAGGTGCGCGCCGGTGGGGTTTATGCCGAGTGGATTTCGGGCGGGCGAGGTTTTTACTCTCCCAACAACCGAAGGCTATACGACCGCTTCGCCGAAGCCTCGCTCCCCAAGGGCAAAAGCGAAACCAAGTCGCTTTATTATCCTTTCGGTGGACCGGACGTGATCTACCCACTGGCGTTTTTCCCACGTGTGACGACTTTGGTTTTGGTGGGCATCGAGCCCATCGGAACCTTGCCGAGCCTCGAGGTCGCCCGCAGCCCCGGCTACCAGGCTTCGATCAAATCCATGATGGACATCTACCTAGGCTCCACCTTCTACCGAACCCAAGACATGCGCGAAGAAGCCAAAGAAGATCCGGAGCGCGCGACCTGGGCCAAGATGATGGCGGCCATCGCGCTGCTCGATTTGAAAATCACTGCCACCAGTACCGGAACTTTGGATGAGCTGGGTTTGTGGAAAGACGACGCCACGACTCCCGCAGCCAAGCGAAATCCCCTCTCGCCCCGAGGCGTGGTTTTTTATTGCGAGCGAGGCTTTGGGAAGAGCACGGAGCAAGTTTCGATCTACTATTTTCAGCAGAACCTGGGCGAATACGATCGCGGTGCACTGACCTCGCTCGTGAAGGCCACGCCGTTTCGAAATTTCATGGCTCGCTTCCGTGGCAATTACACGAGTTTTTTGAAAGCCGCGTCTTACCTCTCGCACGACACGCAAACCTTTAAGACCTCCAATGAATTGGTCTTCGGGGCCAATCGCATTCTGCAGTCCCCTTCGGGCGTGCCCTTTTCAGAATTTGTTGCCCGCCGCGAGGCTTGGCACCTGACGCTCTTCGGAGAATACCAAGTGCCGAGCGATACCTTTTCGGAGCACCCTCAAGTCGATCTCAAAGAAGCCTACCGGGGAGCGATCCGTGAAGACGCCCGAGCGGAATACGCGGATTTCGTGAGCTATGGCGGAGCGCTGCCTTTTCATTACGATTACGGAACGGGGCCCGGCGGTCGCGACAAGGGCGCGATGCTCTTCTACGCCACTCGACGTCGCTAATTTGCACAGGTTCCTGGAACCTAGACCGGGTCGCGTCGGTTGCGGTACTCGTCGTAAGTGCCGTCGTAAATGCGCAGCTTGCCGTGGTCGACTTCAAAAACGCGGTTCACAAGAGCGCGCAGGAAAAACCTGTCGTGGCTCACAATCATGATCGTGCCTTCGAAATCCTGAAGGGCTTTGAGCAGCACCTCGCGTGATTTGATGTCGAGGTGGTTCGTCGGTTCATCGAGAATCAAAAAGTTCTTGGGCGTGGCGAGGAGGGTGGCCAGAACCACGCGCGATTTTTCGCCGCCCGAAAGCACGCCGACCTTTTTATGTACGTCGTCACCACTAAAGAGAAAGGCTCCCAGAAGGCTGCGCACGAATCCGATATTCGGGTCGGGCAGACGGCTAAAGACTTCTTCAAAAACCGTGTTGTTGGGGTTCAGCACCTCGAGCGAATGCTGCGAGAAATAGCCTAAAGAAACGCTCGCGCCTACGGTGGCCACGCCTTCGGTGGCTTCGGTGTGGCCGGCGATCACCTTGAGTAACGTAGACTTACCGGCGCCGTTGACCCCGGTGACAGCCACCTTCTCCAGACGTCTCACCATGCCGGTGATGCCGCTAAAGACAGGCTTCTCGCGCCCTTCGTCGGTCTTCCACACCTTGCCAACGTTCTTAAGGGCCACCACATCTTCGCCACTGCGTGCGGCGGTGGCGAATTGGAAGTGCATGACCTGTTCTTCGGCAGGGATCTCAATGCGTTCGATCTTGTCGAGCTTTTTCACGCGCGATTGCACCTGCGCGGCGTGCGAGGCGCGAGCCGCGAAACGCGCGATGAACTCTTCTTCTTTGGCGAGCATGTCCTGCTGTTTTTTGTGGCTCGCCAGCAGCTGGTCGCGGCGGATCACCCGTTCGCGCTCGTAATAATCATAGTTGCCCGAATAGCTGGTGAGGGTTTGATTGCCGGCCTCGATCACCACGTTCACGATGCGGTTCATGAACTCGCGGTCGTGGCTTGTCATGACAAGCGGGTTGGGAAAGTTGCGAATCCATTCTTCGAGCCACTCAATGCTCTCAACATCGAGGTGGTTCGTGGGCTCGTCCATCATCAGGAAATCGGGTTTCATGGTGAGGATCTGCGCCAGGGCGATGCGCATTTTCCAGCCACCGCTAAAGGATTCGACCGGACGATTGTAATCCTCGGGGCCGATACCGAGACCTGTGAGGTTGGCTTTGGCGTTGGTTTCGAGTTCGTAACCCCCGCGGCTTTGGTAAAGGGTTTGCACTTCGCCATAGCGCTCGAGCAGCTTTTCCATCTCGTCGTCCCCAATGGGATTGGTGCCGCTGTCTTCGAGGCGGGCCTCGAGGCGATGGAGTTCGGCGGCGAGTTCCGAGACCGGGCCCGCACCGGCCATGACCTCTTCGAGGGCTGAGCGGCCGCGCATTTCGCCGACCTCTTGCGAAAAGTAGCCGATGACGAGCTTTTCGGGGATGCTCACGTGTCCGCTGTCCACGGATTCTGCCCGGCTAAGGATCTTGAAAAGGGTGGACTTGCCATTGCCGTTGGCGCCCACAAGACCGATCTTTTGACCGGCGTTGACGTGGAAGCTGGCGTCTTTAAAGAGGATTTTTTGCCCGTAAGCCTTGTTGATATTCGAAAGAGCGATCATGAATGAGGCTCTTTTGTAGCAGTTTCAAGGGTTAATCACCAAACGAAAGGTGTTTTTCTTGAAACATAGTGGTTCCCTCTTTATGGCTATGCTATGCAGAAATGGTTTTATGCAAGTGAATGAGTCCGTGGAC
>DATLIP010000028.1:0-19522 GCA_035539375.1 Bdellovibrionota bacterium
GGCAACATCAACCACGTAGAAATCTGTGGTCTCTTTTGGCACTTCGTCGACCTCGTGTGGATCTTGGTGTTCACGTTCTTGTACCTGATTTAACTGAGATAGAGGAGTTGACAACGTGGCTGAACAAACAATGACTTATGAACAAAAAGTAAAGTCCTACATGAAGGTGTTTTACATCCTGATCGCATTGACGGTCGTGGAACTGATCTTCGTAGAACTTCCCAAAATGTACCCCAGCATCCCGCACAAGCCGATGGTGATTCTCATCTGTGCGGCATCGCTCGCGAAAGCCGTCTACGTGGCCTACTATTTCATGCACCTCAATCATGAGACGCCCTGGCTGCGCAAGCTGATCTTCCTGGCGCTGATCTGCTTCTTTTACGCCGCGGTGCTGATCCCCGATACGATTTGGGATCGTCCGATGGTGAAGTACCTGCCTGAACCGGCACGCGTCTTTAAAACCGAAGCCCATCACGGTGCGGACGCCAAAGGTCATGAGACCTCGGCGACCAAAGCTGCGGGCGAAACCAAGGCCAATGCCGCAACCCCCGACACTTCCGCCACGCAGGCTCCAGCCGCGGCGGGCGCTGAAGCTCCGGGGAATACCGAAGAAGCTCAGTGGGAGTGATCGGGAGGTACCGGCTCGCCGGCTTCTTTTTGCTTCTCTTGTTAAGCGATGTGGCCATGGCCTGCGTGGGCTGTGGTCAGTCGCGACTCTTCTCGCCCAAGATCCTGGCGATTTCGATGTCGTTCATTTTGTTGCCGGTAACCATTGTCGGACTCATCGCTTATAAGCTACGTAAAGATGCTAAGGCCGATGCCACTTCGAATGACAATGGTGCGTGACTTGTGGATTTGATCAAACTCGAAAATCTTAGCTATATGTACGCCGGCGCGACACGCGCGGCGCTCAACCTCGAAAAGCTTTCGCTGCAGTCCGGACTCATCCATGGACTCCTGGGGCCCAACGGCTCGGGCAAGTCGACACTCTTTAAGGTGCTCAGCACGCAAATCGTCAATTTCAAGGGACGCGTTTCCGTACTCGGTCACGATCTCATGTCGGGTGGGGGTTCTGAGGATGTCCGAGCTCAACTCGGAGTGACCTTTCAGAATCCCAGTCTCGACGGCATTTTGAGCGTGGTTGAAAATCTGCGTATTCAAGGCGCGCTTTACGGACTGCGCGGCGCCGCGCTCGAAAAACGCATCGACGAAGTGCTCGAAATTTTCGAACTCATGGACCGTCGCCACGAGCGCACGGCAACCCTCTCCGGCGGACTTGCGCGACGTGTGGAACTCGCAAAATCCATGCTTCATCGTCCGCGCCTCTTGCTACTTGATGAGCCCACAACGGGTGTGGATCCGCACCTGCGACTCCGCTTTTGGCAAGTGCTACGCAACCTTGTGGAGCACGAGCAAGTTTCGCTCATCGTTAGCACGCACCTTATGGACGAGGCCGAACTCTGCGACTCGATCGTGATCATGAACGAAGGTTCCTTGGTGGACCAGGGCACGCCCGACATGCTCAAATCGCGCTTTGGCCACGACGTGGTCGAAATTAAAATTGACGAGGTCTCTGACCGCAGCGAACTCGAAAGTGTTGGAAAATCACTCATCACGCTGCTGCCAAGCGGGGCGCGAGTTACCGCCAAAGACGGTCACCTGCGTATCGAAGTCACACGCGGGCTGACCATCATGCCCATGATCGAATCCCACTTTGGTTCCAAGCTCCTTTCGCTCCGTTGGGGCAAGCCGACTTTAGAAGACGTTTTTTTGGCAAAAACCGGAAAGTCACTGCAGTCATGAACGCACTGAATTCTCTTCTCTACCGCGAAATTTTGCGTTTTGTGCGCCAGCGCAGCCGCTGGATTGGCGCGCTCGCCACGCCACTGCTCTTTTGGCTCCTCGTGGGCACGGGCCTAGGCTCGGCCTTTCAGGATCCGGGTTCGGGACGCGTAGGCTATTTGGAGTTTTTCTTTCCGGGCGCGGTGCTGCTCTCAGTGCTCTTTACCGCGATCTTCTCGACGATCTCCGTGATCGAAGACCGCGACAAGGGATTCCTTCAGGGGGTTCTCGTGTCGCCGCAATCTTCTTCGGTGCTTGTGTGGTCTAAAGTGCTTGCGGGAGCGATTCTCGGCACGCTACAAGGCGTGCTGCTGATGGCTTTGCTTTTTGTGCTGCCCTTCAAGGCGCCACTCATGGGTGTGCTGCTTGGCGTGGTGCTGCTTTTTATCATGTCACTGTGTTTGACGGCGGTCGCGTTTTTCTTTGCGTGGAAATCCTCGAGCGTTTCGGGTTTCCACGGGGTGATGAACATGATTCTCATGCCCATGTGGATCATGTCGGGCTCGGTCTTTCCGGTGCTCGGTTCGGATTCGATACTCGCCAAACTCGCGCTTTTTAACCCGCTCACTTGGGGGCTCTCGAGCTTCAAGATGCTCGTCGGCGGTCAGCCCATCGGCATCGTGGATCTGGCCATGGGCTTCGGCTATCCGCTCATTGTGACGCTGGTGTTTTGGACGCTGGCGAACCGATCGATCTCGGCCCGCCGCGGAGCTTAAATAGGCGCCAAGGCACTTTTGGCAAATCGGGCCCCCACCTTAAAATGAGTCTTGCTTAAGCCGCATTTGATGTAGTCCAGGCGTTCCTGTGGAAGCGGTTCGTTCAACCAAGCCAGTTCCGAAAAATCGTCGCGAAGAGGAAGTCGGCCTTCGAATTTATCGTTTGGGTAAATGGGAACTTCAAGTCGACCTTCGCCGACCACTCCGCAGATAGTGCTCCATGGATACATTTCTACCTTGTCTACGAGCTTGGCGCGAAGCGGGTTTTGATAGATGTAGCGGTATACGTTTGAGTAGTATTCGGGGCGATCAACGAGTGTTCCTTTGTATCTTGTGCCAAAGCGGAATCGTTGCTTGTGAAAGGTTTTCGCAAGCTTAGCGCTGAAGTTTGACTGAAAATAGCAAACGATTTCATCGAGGTTAGCTTCGGGCGTGCTTAGGAGCCAGTGATAGTGGTTGTTCATCAAAACAAATCCATGAGTACGAGCGTGAAAAAACCAGGTAACGATGCGGAGCAAATCGCAAGTTAGTGACCAAATTTGGGGCATGTAGTCTGTCGGGTAAAAGGTTTGGTCCAGTGTTCTGTTCGTCACGTGATAAGGGAATTCGTTAGTTCGGAGGAGTTTTCGTCTAGCCATGTCAGTCCCAAGCAAATTTGAGGCCAGCAATGGCATGCGCGCCTAAAGCATAAGGCACTTCTTTTATTTGGGGCGATGCGGATATGCAAAAAGTGCCTTGGCGCTATTTGAACTGAGCGTAAGTGCTCTTGAGTTGCTGCTTGATCTTGAGGCGCATCTTGCGGCGCGCTTGGGCGTCTTTTTGCAGTTTGACTTGCTGAGCGCCCGAAACTTTGAGCGGCGGCATGATGGTTGGCATGCGGTTGTCGTCGAGCGCCACGAAGGTCAGCTGCGCGCGGGCGATGCGGAAGGTGGTGCCGGCCATGGTGTCTTCGCCTTCGACGTTCACCGTGATCTCGCACGAGGTTTTGTGTACGGAAGTCACTTTGGCCTGGATGTTCACCACTTGGCCGAGGCGTACGGGGCGCAAAAAGTGCAGATCGTCGATGCTCGCCGTCACGCAGGTCATGCCGCAGTAGCGCTGGGCCGAAATGGCTGCTGCGATGTCTACCCAGCTCATCAGCACGCCCCCGAAGATGGTGCCGAGCGCGTTGGTGTGGTTCGGCAGAACCATTTCGGTCATGTTCACGAGAGAGCGGTTGGCGGTGCGAGAAGGTAAGGTTTTTGCCATGAATAGCCCTTAGGTAACCCATTTTACGCGCCGAGTTCAAGGGAGTTTTTGGTGAGGGGTGGGGTTTAGCGGAGGAGGGTGATGGAGATGAGGATGGTGGAGGCGAGGGTGAGGATGAGCATTTTCCACTCAAAGCGTTGTTCTTCGAGGCGGCTGTTGAAATTGAGCCAGGAGGCGAGGGCGCCGGCCAGCGGCAAGAACACGAAAGCCGTCCATTCGGCGCGCCACTCGCCTCGAAGCGCGCAGATGCCGTAGGTGAGAAAAAACGGAATCACCCAAATGGTGATGGGAACGCGCACTGATCCGTAGCGGTTGTATCCCAGTATCGGAGCACGAATTCCCCGGCGTACCAAGATCCACAGGGCGATGAGCAGCGCTCCCAAAAACGTGAATCCGCCAAGCAGAACTTGATCGCTTACAAATGCCGCGACACTCGTCAGCATTTGGCCAAAGTTCTGAGGGGTCGACGGTTCCCCCGACGACGACCACCGTGCGCGCAGTGCAGCCCACTCATCCGCCGAACTCGAAACGATGACAGGCATCTGCACAAGGATGGCGACGAAGAGCGCAAGCAGCAGTCCGCCCCAGCGCGGGCCGCCGCGGCGACGCGTCGAGAAGGCCCAAATCACACCGGGTACGAGCCCCAGCGCGGACCATTTGGTGAGCAGGGCGAGCCCCAGCGCGAGGCCCGTGCGAGTGGCGTGACGCCGGTCGGCTTCGATCATGGTCCATACCGCAAAGAAAACGAAGAACGATTCGGGCACGGCGATGATGGCGCCTGCGAGCGATACGAAACTTCCTAGAAGTATCCACAGGCCGCGCTTGGCGACCGTGAGCGACCAGCGGTCGGAGGCCCAAACCACGAAGAGTCCGAGCGCGCCGGTTCGAAACAAAAGGCCGGGCATTCGCACCGCGAGCGGAGAATCGCCGAAGAGGTAGGTGAAGAATGCGGTGAGCCAAGCCGCCAGTGGGGGGCCCTCAGTAAGGGGGCGGCCCGAAGTCTTGGCCCAAGTCCAGTAGGCGAGCTCTTGAGCACTGAGGTCGAGGTTTGCGGCCATGACTACGGCCCAGAAGACAAGCGCCCAGAAGAGTCCCCTTAACAACCCGCGATGACCTTCTTCTTGAAACACCTTCAACCTACTTTGACTAGAAAATCCCGAGTGGATTATGCCATTGTTATGAATCCCAACCAAGGCTTAGAGCCGCGTATTTTCGAAATCGGCAAAGAAATTTTTGAACTCAGCAACAAACACCAAATGGGCCTTTTCGACAAAAAATTCTGGTCGGGCAAGCTCATGGAATGGTCGATGCAAAATCGCGATTTCAAAATCGAGATGTTCCGCTTTGTCGACGTGCTGCCTGCGCTCGAGTCCTCGGAGCAAATCTCCGAGCACATCAAGGCTTATTTCCTCAGATCCGGCATCGAGATGTCGGGCTTTTTGAAGGCCGGTATGGTGGCTGCGACCACGGGGGGCATCACTTCCAAAATCGCCGCCTCAACGATCAAAAAGAACGTCACCAGCATGGCCAAGACCTTCATCACCGGCGAAAACTCCAAAGACTCGCGGGAAACCCTCGTGGGCCTGTGGAATTCGGGCATCGCCTTTACTGTAGATATCTTGGGTGAAACCGCGGTTGCCGAAGAAGAAGCCCTTGAATACCAAGCTCGTTACCTCGAACTCATCGAAGGCCTCGGCCGGGAAGTGCGTGAGTGGAAAGGCAAGGAGGTGCTCGAGGCCGCGGCCTGGGGGCAAGTGCCGCGCGCCAACGTCTCCATCAAGCTCTCTGCCCTCTACTCGCAGCTCGATCCGCTGGCCTTCCGCACGAGCGTGGACATGCTCAAGGAGCGTGTGCGCCCGCTTTTGCGTGCGGCGATGACTCACGGGGTTTTTATCAACTTCGACATCGAACAATACGAGATTCGCAACGTCATCTACACAGCGGCCGAAGAGCTGTTCCTGGAACCCGAATTTACCGCATGTGTAAACTTCGGAGTGGTGGTGCAGGCTTATCTGCGCGATTCGCAGCAAGACGTAAAACGCATGATCGAGCTCTGCCGCAAGCGCAAGGCTCCGATCACCGTGCGCCTGGTGAAGGGTGCCTACTGGGATTACGAAATCATTCAGGCGCGTCAGCGCGGTTGGACGATTCCGGTATTCCTCAACAAAGCTCAAACCGATGCCAACTACGAAGCTTGCGCGAGACTCCTGCTCGACGCCTACCCACACATCCACACCGCCCTGGGCTCGCACAACGTGCGCTCGCTCTCTGCGGCGCTCGCCTATGCCGAGACCAAAGCCATTCCGCACAACGGCATCGAAGTGCAAATGCTCTACGGCATGGCCGAGCCCTTTAAAGAGGCGCTCAAAACCAAGGGCTACCGCCTGCGCGACTACGCGCCCGTGGGAGAGATGCTCCCCGGCATGGCCTATCTTGTGCGTCGCTTGCTCGAGAACACCTCGAACGAGGGTTTCTTGCGTGGAGCCTTTGTCGAAGGTTCCAAGGTAGAGTCTCTCTTGCAAGATCCGGCAAGCGTGCAGCGCGAACTCAAATCCGAAGACCTAGAGCGCGACACCAAAGAAGACTTTGTGAACGAAGCGATGCTCGATTTCTCGCGCGAAGCCAATCGCCTGGGCGTGAGCGAAGCCATGGACGTGCTCAAAAAATCTCTGCCGTTGTCGGTCGCCTCGATTGTAGACGGCAAAAAAATCGAGGGCGGCGATGTGGTTGAAACCCCATCTCCCTCGGATCTTTCCCTCAAAGTGAGTCGGGCGACTTACGCCACCGAGACCGTGGTGAATGATGTGGTGCGCGTGGCGAGTGAAGGCTTCAAGGCTTGGTCCAAGGTCCCCGTCTCCGATCGCGCCAAGGTGCTTCGCAAGGCCGCCGAGATCATGAGGCGCGACAAGTTCAAGCTCGCTGCCATCATCAACCTTGAAGTTTCTAAAGACTACCGCGAGTCCGACGCGGACATTGCCGAAGCGATCGACTTTTGCGAATACTACGCGGGTCATGCCGAGCGCTTGGGTGCTGGCTTTACCACCTCGCATCTTCCTGGTGAGTGGAACCGTTACTCCTACGCGCCTAAAGGTGTGGTGCTGGCCATTGCGCCGTGGAATTTTCCGCTCGCGATTCTCTGTGGTTTGGCCGTGGCACCTCTTGTTTGCGGCAACGCCGTGATCATGAAACCCGCCGAAGAGTCGCTCGCCATTGCGAACGAGCTCTACCGCATCTTGATGGAAGCTGGCGTGCCCAAGAGCGCGCTGCACCTGGTGGTGGGCAAGGGCGAAACCGTGGGCGCGGCGCTCGTGGCGCACCCCGGAGTGCATGTGGTGAACTTCACGGGCTCGCGCGCTGTGGGCCTTGCGATTCTCGAGGCCGGCGCCAAAGTGCACCCGGGCCAACGTCATATCAAAAAAATCGTGGCGGAGCTGGGTGGCAAGAACGCCCTGATCATCGACGACGATGCGGATCTCGACGAAGCCGTGGTGGCCGCCATGCATTCGGCCTTCAAATTTCAAGGTCAGAAATGTTCGGCCCTCTCGCGCATCGTAGTGCTTGAGCCCGCTTACGAAAAATTCAAAGCACGTCTCGTGGCGGCTCTGGCTTCGATCAAGATCGGCCCCAGCTTTGAGCCTTCGGCCAAAGTTTCGGCAGTGATCAACGCCGAATCGCAGCGTCGCCTCTTGCAGGTGATCGAGCGCAATCGCGAGCGCATCGTCTACCAATTGCCGGTGCCTGCCGAATGGCAGGGCAAGGGGCACTTCGTGCCTCCGACCGTTTTTGAATCTTCGGATCCGAAATCGGAGCTGGGGCAAAATGAGTTTTTTGGCCCCCTCGTGACGCTCTTCAAAGTGAAGACTCTGGATGAGGCCGTGCGCATGGTGAACGATGTGGATTACGCGCTCACTGGCGGCATCATCAGCCGCAACCCCGAGAGCATTGCCTACGCGAAGTCCAACCTCGAAGTGGGCAACTTGTACATCAACCGAGGCATCACGGGCGCGCTCGTGGGACGTCAGCCTTTTGGGGGCTACAAGCTTTCTGGTGTGGGTGCGAAGGCCGGCGGTCCGGACTATTTGTTGCAATTTGTGGATCCTAAAACTTCGACCGAAAATACCATGCGTCGAGGTTTTGCTCCGGAGATTTAGGAGTTAGGATAAACGTAGATGACTAACGCCACGCCGTCCGCTCGCAGCGCCCAACTGGAAACCTGGTTTCGTGAATACGAAGCGGATCACACCGATGCCAAAACCAAACTGACGCATATGGTGGGCATTCCGATGATCGTGCTCGCGATGATGGCGCTGCTGCGACGTTTGGCTCTGGGGCCTACGAACTTCGGCCTGCTCGCACTGGTGGCGATCGTGGTGTTCTTTTACAAGCACGACCGCAAGCTGGCCTGGACCTTTGGCGGAGCTCTCTTTGCGTTTTACGTGGTGTCGTTTTTGGTTTCTACCAAGCTCGCTTGGTTCTTGTTCATCGTGGGGTGGGGATTGCAATTTCTGGGGCACTATAAGTATGAAAAGCGTTCCCCGGCATTTTTCAAAAACCTCCTTCACGTGCTCGTTGGTCCCGCGTGGATCGTGGCACGTCTCACGGGTCAACGCTAATTGATGCCACAAAACACGGTTCCTAAGTCGCTCAAAATCACTCTTGTCATCGCCTTCTGGGGAACGATTCTCGTGATTCTCGCCGGTTCTATTGTGCGCACTACGGGCTCGGGGCTGGGGTGTCCAGACTGGCCGCACTGCTTTGGCAAGTGGATTCCGCCAACGTCGATCGAAGAACTCCCTCTCGATTACAAAACGCGTTTTCAGATTCAGGGCAAAGAGATCGCCGATTTTAGCGCCTTCAAAACTTGGGTGGAATACATCAACCGCCTGGTGGGGGTGCTGCTGGGCATGGTGCTGGTGGTGCTTGCGGGACTCGCGATCGCCGCGCGCAAACGTCTGACCAAGCGAGTGTTCTGGGGATCTCTAGGCACGCTGCTCCTGGTGATTCTCCAGGGCGGCATCGGCGCTGTTGTGGTGGCCACGCATCTGCATGGGCAGACGATCACCTTGCACATGGCCCTTGCGCTAGCGCTTGCCGTGTGGCTCTCGCGTTTGCAGCTGTCCAGCGACGCCGCTCCTCGTGTTGGCCCCTCGCCGTCGCGCGCCTGGTGGCGTCTGGCGGGAGTGGTCTATGCGCTGACGATCATGCAGCTCGTGCTCGGCACCGAAGTGCGCAAGAGCATCGATCACTTGGTGCACGACTTTGTGCTGCTGCCACGAGTGGAGTGGGCGCTGCACTTGGAGTGGACCTTTCTCGTGCACCGCACGCTCTCGCTCGTTTTTGCACTGATGGCCACCGCCTGGTACTGGAGGTCCTTTAAAGAAGGTCTTCCCTTGCGTCGTCACTTTGCCGTGCTCGGAGCCTTGGTCTTTTTGGGCATCTTTACCGGTGTGGTGCTGCGCGAACTCGGCTTTCCGGCCTGGGCCCAACCCACGCACCTCGTGCTCGGCACTTTGGTGCTCGTGCAAGTCGATCGCATCTTCAGCAAGTACCGCTAAAAAGGTATCCGTTACCTTAACCCGGTACTTTAACCCGTCCCCACGCCTATTTTGCGCTCATCTCTAATATAACGCTACTTGGGGTCATTTTAACGAGGTACCCGGTACCTGTATCCGTTTCCTATAACGGATACCTTTGGGGGGGGATGTCGATATTGTGGGCGGAGTGTCGGTCCCGTGACGCTTTTTTGACCTTTTTTGAGGGCTTTTTGACCAATTTGGTCAGCATGGGGGCCTTGAATTCCTATACAATATCATCTGATAGGTCTCCGACAAGGGGACCTCGTGGGGGACATTTCATGGCAAATTCTTTGTTTAAGAACCTTTGGCCGGCGACCTTCGTGGCGACCACGGCGCTTACCATTTCGATTACGTCGCATGCGCAATCGAATCGCTACCGAATTCCCACACCCAAACCTGAAGTCCAAGCGCTCAAGCCGATATCGCTGAGCGAGGCGACCGACGAAATTCATGAGCTGCTTGAAGCAGGCAAACGTAGCGAACTCGTGAAAATCGAACGCCAAGCTGCCGATGCCGTGCGCAACTACGGAAAATCCCCCACCGAAGACGCTGCCACCATCGATCGCATCAACGCTCAAAAAGCCATGCTCTCGAGCATTCAAGGTTCCGCCCCCCGCGTGATGGCCGAAATTCAGACCGCCCTCACGAACGTGGCTCGCGACTCCGCCGTTGTGGAACTCGCCAAGGGTGGCAAGGCCACTGATCGCGTGGATCGCACCGAAAAAATTCCCTCCTCGCTCTTCGACGTGAAAGTCTCCTACGTGCGCGAAGGCGAAGACAGCGAAGCTGTTTTGAAACGCCAAGTCGAGCTCGTGCCCAAGTCGAGCGATGAACTCTCCAAATCTTCTGACAAACGCGTGGCCGAAATCGCCACCGATGCCCGCTTCAAGCCCGTGCTCAAGGAAGCCGTTGACGCCGCCGTGGAGCAAATGAAAGAACCCGTAAACGGATTTCTCTCGGAATCTGAAGTGAAGATCTCTGCAGACAACACCGCAGTTCCCGTTGAGGCGGATCTCGGCACCAAGGGCGCGGCACTTACCGCAGCCGCTGGCGAAGCCGAAAAAGAAGTCAGCGAAGAGCTGAAAGACCTAAAGACCGCAGCACGCAGAGAAAAAGAAGACAAAGACGTGGAAGCTGAAAAGCAGCGCTCGGTGTTGGCTTATTCCAAGTGGGCAAGCGAGAACTCCGACGCGGCCAAAAAGCTTGCCGAAGACGAGTGCGGACGCGCCAAGAAACTTATGGAGCTCAATCCGAAACTCGGTTTTGACATGCTCGACGAAGAAACTCGCGACTCTTGCAAAGAACTTGCTAAAAACGAAGGCACGCGTCTTGAGCGCGCGGTGCTGAACATCGACGAGACCACCAAAGACAGCGGGCAAAACGCGCAGCGCTCACCCGCTAACGTCCCCCAGGAACAACAGCGTCAGCTCGCGATCCAGCAGTTCATGCAAACCGTTCAGGCTTGTATGCAGGCCAACAACTCGGCGACCAGCAGCCTTGAGCAGATCAAAAATCAAATCAAGCCGATGTACGACGCTATCGAAGGTTACGACCAACTCGAGAAATCTCTGCGCGGTTCGACCATTGCGCAGAACATTTTGAACCTGATGATGGAAAAGGGCATCTCCGCTCAGAGCGCCATCAGCCGACTCGAAGAAGACATCGAGATGCTCTATCCCGACACCGACGCCGGCAACCGCAAGCTGCGCGCGGATTGGGCGAACGAACTGCAAGAACTCAGCGGCAAGCTGGGTTACTTTGTGCGCGAATACCAAATGCGCTCGACCCAAATGGCGAAAGCCACTGCAGACACAGAAGCCGCCAAGCTGCGAGATCTCTGGTTGCGCTCACAAAATGGTGATCAGGGTGCCGCTTTTGATCTGAACTTGCGCGCTCAGCAGGGGCAATCGACGGATCCCGCTGTAGCTGCCCAAGCGGCTTTCGACTCGGTGATGCGCGAACGTAACGCCGATCCCAATCATTATAAGATGATGCAATATATGGAAGCTGTGACCGCGGCTTCGGACACGCTCAAATCTGTGTACTTGACCCGCTACGATCGTCACAAGAATCAAGGCTCCAGCACGTGGATCGGCTCTTCGCTGAGTTCCGTGTCGAGTACGGCTCGTCAGATGCTGAACTCGTCGCCGCAGCTACGTTCGAACCCGAACGTTATCGTGGACGGCGCGTTGAGCGGATCGCTTTCGCGCACGCCCGCTACCATGGGTAGCGTAGGCACGCCGGCCGGAACGCTGCGCTCTACGGGGGCTGCGGCTCCGGTCACCACGCAGCCGACTCAGACAATTCGTCAAACCACGCCGACCCGCACGAATAACGGCGGTTCGAGCGTGTTCAATCACTAAGGAGTTTTTGGGGTAGGGGGAGATTACGGTGTCGGTGTTGAAGTTACGAAATGGTTTGCCAACACTGCTTGTGCTTTCGTATTCGGCTCACGCCGGAACCTTTAGCGATGTCATTGAGTCGTATCGTCAGAACCGCTACTCGCTTGCCAACGGCTCGGGTAGCTACTCCTCTGCAGATCCTGCCGACCGGAAGGTCATCGAACAATATTATTCCGAACTCGAATCGGCCGCTCTCATGTCGCCGATCACCAACGCTCTAGAAGTCACAGCTGCGAATTCGCAGGCGATGGTCTCGGCCATTCAGCGTGCTGTCGACGCTACAGACACGATCTCGGCCGACGTTGAGGGCTGCATGCGCTCGCGCGATCTGTCGATTCCGCAGAACATCCTCTCACGCGGCGCGCGCACGGCCCGCGCCCAACTCGAAGCCGGCTACAGCCGCTCGCGCTACGTGGCTCCCGTACAACTGGATCTCGATGGCGTCATCGATGCATATAACCAAGTGAACGCGCGCGACTGGACCGCAGAATTTCTTCGCTGCTGCAAACGCGAAGCTCTGAATAGCCTCCAGCGCTCCGGCACTACGGACCGTCGCCAGCAGCAAGTGGCCGCCTTGCGCAGTGCCAACGAAAGCCAAGCGGGTCGCTTGTCGGAACTCATCGAAGACAACGGTTGCAATCAGCTTGGCGCTGAAATCGCCGATAAGCAAAACACATTTGCGACTCAGGATTATTTCCTGCCTTCGCGTGTGGTGGATCCTCTCGAGGGCATCAAGATGTCACCGGTGGAACTCGCGGAAACGCTTCGCAACTCGTCGGTGCGTTCGGCGCTGCGCCGGGTGCGCGAAGATGCTCATTCGCCCACGCAATCGATGATGGAAGAAACCTCATACTTCGAGGAGATCGACACTGCTTGTAAAGTTGCCAAAGAAAAAGAAGCCAACAAAGCTAACAGCTTTTGGCGCACGCTCGCCAAGACCGGTGCGAACGCGGCAATCTGCCATGTGATTCCTTATATTGCCACTAACAACTGGTCCACGAACAAAGCCAATGCGGCCTACATGGTGGCCGATCTCACCACGGCGCTGCCGTGGAAAGATTTGCAGTGCGATCCGGGTGTGACGGCGCTCTACCGCTCGCAGCGTCCGACCGATCCCAACGTGGTCGCTGACAAATGGAACATTCCCGAATTGCAAAACCCAGTTTACCTAAATCGCCTGCGTGCGATGGTACCCTTGCAACAACCCTTTCCGATCGTGCGCTCGCCCGACGGTTCGATCATCCTGCCTGGCGGTATGCTCGGTGGCGATGCCCCGACCCGCGAACAAGTAGAAGCTCAGCTCGCTGCTCAGCGAATGGCGAACACACCTTTTGTGCGTTATTCGACAGCTAGCCGCCAATCCGGCACTTTCAATCCCACCGGATTCAACCCGTCTTCGCGACTGGCTTTTCTCTCGGCGCCCACAGGATCGATGCACTATGTGCGTCCGGCCAACGCGACCCTTGCCTCGGGACGAGGTCTCGCAGCAGCGGTGAACGGTGTTCGCTCCCTGGCGAGCAATGTGAGCAGCGCGAACACCCGCGCTCCACAGAGTGCGGCTGCGCTCAAGCAAAACGCTATCGGCACGCGTTCTCTCGCAGCGGGCATCATCGGTGCTCAAAAGGGGCGAGGCCTTGCAGCGCTCGGCCAAGCGCGCACCCTCTCGGCCACACAAACGCGAAATTTGCTCAGTCGTTCGATCGCCTCGAAGTCGAGCCGCGTGTCGGCCGAGTGGATCGCCCGCGTGCTTCGCGACCAGCGTTCGAATTCGGGTGGCGGTAGCACGGTCGGCGGAGGCAACGGCCCGCGTCGCGTTCAGCCCAACCAAGATAAAAACCAGCAAATCGCGGACGAAGTTTACAAAGCCAACCAGCGCCGTCGCGAAACGCTTCAGGCGCAGGCCGATGCGATGATCAAATCCATCCAGTCTGCGGTCACGCGCTCGGCCGAAATCGTGCGCGAGATTCAAGCTAAGATTCAGGCTCGCGATGTGGCCTTCAACAAAACCGTCGAAGAGATGGTTAAAAAACCACCCAAGAGCCAGTACAAAATGGTTTCGATGCTGATCACCCAAGACGGAGCTCGCATGCAGTCGCTCGCCGCATTGAAGGCCGAATACGATGCGCTTTCTTCTTCGATCCCCATGCTGACCTCTTCGCTCAACCGTTTGGGCGGACTCAACTCGCAAATCACGAGCAACGTGAGTAGCGGTCTCTCTTCGCTGACCTTGCCGACGGCAGGTACCGAAGGCCGTTTCAACGGCGGTTCGGGCACCAGCGTTTTCTCGAATACTTCGAGCTCTTCGATCGCTCAGCCCAGAGTGCAGGGCGTGGACAGCGAATTCTCCATGCGCAAACCCACATCGGTGCTCGATCGCCTGGCGTTGAACCTCTTGCCGCAGGCTTGGGCTCAGCTCGCCAAACCTGGCACGCCTGAATACGAAGACAAATGGTCGCTCGCTTATGAGGCCTTTGCCAAAGATTGGGATTCGTACCTCAAGCAGCTGCGCGACGTGGAGCAGGCCGACCGCTCGGCCCTTGTGAGCCGCTACCGCGAACTCTCCCGCGCCCCCGAGAAGCTCGAAATGCAGGAGCCCGATGCGGGCACCTTTGGTTTGATGATCGAAACCATGGAAGTCATCTCTGAAGAATCGCGTCAACTCCTCCAGGATCGACGCGAAGATGCCCGTGGTGATTTGGCCCGTGTGAAGGTTTACCAAGATGTCGAAGTGGCCGCCAACGAATCCGAGAAGGCCATCGAGCTGCTCGGTGAGTGGGGCCAGACCTACATCAAGTCCGCTCCCGAGACCTACTTCAACGATCCGCAGGCCTGGGAAGCGATTCTGCCCAATGCGATTTTGTACTGAGGTAGCGGGTTAAGGAACTAGGTTCTTTCCTGAAAAAGTGATGAGAATCCCCTCTTTTGGGGTTAGGCTACGGGCCCATGTCTTCCGTCACTCTCGATGCCATCCGCGCAGCTAAAACCCGTATCAAACCTCACGTACTGGAAACTTACCTTCGCCCGAGCCCTTCGCTGCAGGCGGCGCTCGGTGCCAAGGCGCCGGTCTTTTTGAAAACCGAAATGCTCCAGAAGACCGGTTCCTTTAAAGTTCGCGGCGCTGTGAACAAAGTCGTCTCGCTCGTGGAGGCCGGCAAAAAACCCGCTCATCTGGTGGCCGCCTCGGCGGGCAACCACGCCCAGGCTGTGGCCTACATCGGCCAGGTGCTCGGGATTCCTTCGACCATCGTGATGCCGCAAAACACGCCACTCATCAAAGCCGCTTCGACCGCAGAGTGGGGGGCTAAAGTGGTGCTCCACGGAGCGCTCTATGACGACGCCTACAACAAAGCCCTCGAAATTTTAGAGGCCACCCCCGGCGCCGTTTATATCCACGCCTACGCCGATGAGGACATCATCATCGGTCAGGGCACCATCGGTCTTGAGATTCACGAACAGCTCAAGGCCTTTGGCGTCGATGAAAAGTCTCCCCTTCAGGTGGTCATTCCCTGTGGCGGCGGCGGACTCATTTCAGGGGCTGCTACGGCGCTCAAGGCGCTGCGCCCCCATGTGAAAGTTTTTGGCGTTGTCTCTGAGGCCGCGCCTGCCATGGCGGAATCCTTCTTTGCCGGCAAGGTGGTCAAGGCCAAGGGCCGTCCGCGATCGCTCGCCGAGGGCCTTGCGGTGAAGACCGTTTCGGAACTCACCTTTTCGCATATCAAAGCCAAAGTCGACGAGATGACCATCGTGGACGATGACCAGGTCGCCTCGGCAATTTCTTTCTTGCTCGAAAAAACCAAACTCGTGGCCGAAGGCGCCGGTGCGGCCGGCGTCGCCGCTGCCCTGTCGAAGCTGTTGAAGCTCGATCCCAACGTGCCCACGGTTTTTGTTCTCTGTGGCGGCAACATCGATCTCAGCCGCATCGCTCAGGTGGTGGACCGCTCGCTGGTGGCCGAAAAGCGCTGGTGGCAGCTCGGCGTCGTGATCGACGACCAACCGGGGCAGCTGGCGCAGGTCTCCTCACTCATCGCCGAAAAACGCGGCAATATCATGGAGGTCTCGCACGACCGCCTCACCCAGGAGGTCGAAGTGGGTCAGACCATGCTGCGCTACCGAATCGAGACCCGCGGACTTGAACATAGCGAAGAAATCGCGGATCATCTCACTAAGGCGGGATACCTTATAAAGGAGTATTCGGGTGAATAAGCTATTTGCGGCATTGCTATTTTTTTGTGTGGTCGGAGCTTCGGTTCTGTGGTGGCTCATGAAGATGCTCCCTGACAGCAACCAAAAACCGGGTCACGAAGTGCACAGCACTCAAAACCATGGTGAGACCGCTCCCAAGGCCGAGGACCACGGCGGCCACGCCGCCGCCCCCGAGGCGAGCCCCACGCGCGAACTCGTGCTGCGCATCGATTCGATTCCCCAGGGCGCTAAGGTTGAGGTCGGAGGCGTCTATGCTGGCGTCACTCCGCTCGACGTGAAGCTGCCAGAAAGCAAAAAAGAAGCGCTGCTGGCGCTCGAAGGCTACGAAGTCTATCGTCGCGAGGTTCCCTCTGCTGCAGAAGCCGAAGGTGCCGAGCTCAACTGGAAGATCACCCTCAAGGGCAAGCCGGCGGAAGTGGTCGCACAAAAAGCTCCTGCCGCAAAACCCCTCAAGCACGCGTGGTTGCGCGGCTCCAAGGGGCCTTATTTTATTCAGATCAAAGCCGCGCCCGAGAGCGACGGCCGTCCTGCACTCGAATCGCAAATTGCCGATTACCGTAGCGTGCTCGGCAGTGAAAAGATCGTCGGCTGTTTGGTGAACCTCGGAAAACGCGGCAAGTGGTATCGCCTGCTTGCGGGTCCCTTTAACGTGCGTGCCGAAGCTGACAAGGCTCGCCTCGAGTGGGCCGCTAAGAAACCCGAATTCGCCGAAGCCTTTGTTACCGGAAGACAGAGCTGCATATGAAATCACCTAAAGACATCGTCATCGTCGCCGCCAAGCGCAGCCCTTTTGGGGCCTTCGGTGGCGCTCTTGCCAAAAAATCCTCGACCATGATGGCCGTCGACATCGCGCCCGCGCTTTTCGCGCAGGCCGGCATCGGAGCGAGCCTCGCCGACGCGACCGTGATGGGCAATGTCATTCAGTCGACGAGCGACAGCGCGTATCTCGCGCGCCATGTGGGCCTCAAAGCGGGGCTGCCGATCTCTCACCATGCGCTCACCGTGAACCGCCTCTGCGGTTCGGGCTTCGAAGCCGTCGCTCAGGCCGCAAAGTTTTTGCGTGCTGGTGAAGCCGAGCTCATCCTTGCTGGCGGATCCGAATCCATGTCACTTGTGCCCTTCGCACTGACCAAAGCGCGCTTTGGTTATCGTATGGGCCACGGCGAAGTGGAAGACCTGCTCTCCGCGGGCCTCACCGATCAGCATGTGAAGTTGCCGATGGCGATCACGGCCGAAAATCTCGCCGAACAGTATAAGATCTCTCGCGAAGAGTGCGATGCTTACGCGCTCGAATCGCAGGGACGTGCCACCGCTGCTTGGGAACGTGGAGACTTTGCCGACGAGGTGGCGCCGCTTCCCGAACTCGCCAAAGACGAACATCCGCGTCCCAATGCCACGCTCGAAGGGCTCGCCAAACTGAAACCCGTATTTAAAGCGGATGGTGTTGTGACCGCAGGCAATGCGAGCGGCATGGTCGATGGTGCGGCCTTGCTCCTGGTTTGCACTCGTGACTACGCCGAAAAGAAAAACCTCAAACCTCTTGCTACGGTGCTCGGCTGGGCCGCCGCCGGCTGCGATCCTAAAGTCATGGGCATCGGCCCCGTGCCTGCCACACAAAAACTGCTTGCGAATTTGTCGCGCGAAAACCTCGCGCAAAAGACGAGCGACTTTGACCTTGTCGAAGTCAACGAAGCCTTTGCCCCTCAATACCTCGCCGTAGAGCGTGAGTTGGGCCTCGACCGCAAAAAGACCAACGTTTGTGGCGGCGCCATCGCCATCGGACATCCGCTCGGCGCCACCGGCGCTCGACTCGTGGGTCACCTCGTGTATGCTCTCCGTCGACGCGGCGGCGGCCTCGGTCTTGCCACAGCCTGTATCGGCGGTGGTCAGGGCATGAGTGTTGCGATTCGCGCGGAATAAAGATGCCGCTCCGGCGGCAGAACATTGGAATTTAAAAATGAGTCAAAAGCCAAATCAAAAAGTACGCACGCGTTTTGCTCCGTCGCCCACGGGCCTTTTGCACGTTGGGGGAGCGAGAACTGCGGCCTTTTCTTATTTCTTTGCCAAAGCCAGTGGTGGTGATTTCCTCTTGCGCATTGAGGACACGGATCTCGAGCGTTCTAAAGAAGAGCACGTCGCCGAAATTCTCGCGAGCCTCGAGTGGCTAGGGCTGCATAGTGACGAGCCGCCGCTTTTTCAGGCCCGCCGCGCGGATCGTCATCGCGAAGTGGCAGCCAAACTGCTCGCCGAAGGCAAAGCCTACAAATGTTATTGCACGCCGCAAGATATTGAGGCGATGCGCGCCCAGGCCGAATCCGAAGCCCGCGTCTACCGCTACGATCGTCGCTGGCGCGAGCGCAGTGACGGGGTGGAGGGACAACCCTACGCCGTGCGTTTCAAGATGCCGCTCGACGGTGAGACCGTGGTCAAAGATGGCGTGAAGGGCGACGTGGTGTTCCCGAATGCCGAGCTCGAAGATTTTGTCATTTTGCGATCTGATGGTTCACCTACCTACATGCTAGCTGTCGCGGTAGACGATCTCGACATGGGCATCACGCACGTGATCCGCGGCGACGATCATCTCACTAACACTCCCAAGCAGCTTCTCCTCATCAAGGCGATGGGCGGCGTGGCACCAAACTACGCTTCGCTCCCCATGATTCTCGGTGCCGACAAGGCCAAGCTCTCCAAGCGTCACGGAGCGGTGGCGGTGTCGCATTACCGTACGGGTGGCTACTTGCCCGAGGCGATGCTCAATGCGCTCATCCGGCTTGGCTGGAGCCACGGCGACGACGAGTTTTTTACCGCCGACGAGATTCGCGTGAAGTTCGGCCTCGAAGGCTGCGGCGTTTCGCCATCGGTCTTTGAGCTCGAGCGTCTCAACCACCTCAATCAGCACCACATGCGCGCGGCGAGTACCGAACGCCTTGTGAAGATCCTTCGTGAGGATTTTCATTTCGATGCGAACACGATTCTGGAGCGCGGTGGTGAAAAGATTTTCCGAGCCTTTGTGGAAAGGGCGACACTTCTCTCGGACATTCCGAAACTCGCCACATGGCTCATCAGCGACAAGGTTGAGGTCGCCGACGACGAGTCTCGCAAGGTCCTTGCGGAGACCAGCGCCGAAACCCTGGGCGCCCTGCGCGCCGAAGTGGGAGCTCTCGCCGAGTCGGCCTTCAGCGAGGCGGAGTTCTTTAACCAGATCAAAGAAGTCGCCAAGAAATTGACGCTCAAGGTGCCTGTTGTGATGAGACCCCTGCGCGTGCTCCTCACGGGCACGCTTCAGAGTCCTGACATGGGGCTCGTGGCCGAGGCGCTCGGCAAAAAAAGGGTGCTCGAACGGCTCTCCGCAACCTTATAAGCATAACTCGGCGCTCCATACTCAGCTAAGATACTGATTTTTGGGGCGTCGCACTATGCCATAGTCCCCCAAAGTGCTTTACACTTTTAATTGGGGAAGGCTCATGGCAAATCGACAAAAATATCGGCATTTTGTTTCTGTTTTGGCACTGTTTTGTGCGTCGTCAACGCTGCG
>DATLIP010000029.1:0-45496 GCA_035539375.1 Bdellovibrionota bacterium
TCATCTTCTCATTGATCTCCGCGTTGTGAGCTTGAAGGTTTTCAATGACTTTATCGGTATCAAAGTCGAGCTCGGGCATATGCATGCCTAAAGACATGCTCATCAGAGATGCACGTCCGGCGGACATCTTTTCTTTTTTCATCTTATTCATCGCCCGTTCCATATACGCTTTGTAGAACGCATCGGCGCTTTCCTTGGTATAAGGATCCGGTAACTTCAAGCCTTTCGAAAGTTCTTGGTAGTACGACAAGGTGGCCGCATGAAATTGCTTGGCTTCGATATCGGCGTTTAAAGCCTTGGAAATTTCTTTGTCTTGATTCACAATCGCTTCGATGGCGCCTTCGATTTTGTCCTTCTCGCTAGGAAACTCGCCGACGTACGCGTCACGAAATGCTTTGAAGACGACATCGCTCGCCACTTCGCCTTCCTCTTCGAATTCTGCCATAGCCGTTACAATTTCTTGATAACGGGCTTCACCAATTTTCGTACGGAGTTTCCCTCCGAACACATCGAGAGCGGCCAGCAACGTGGATTGTCGACTAAAGAGGGCATCGTAATTGACGGCATTCGCTTCGCCACCTTTGGCGGGGGCTTCGTCACCGTGCCCCTCAGCGGCCGGAGCGCGACCGGGCGCGTGTTTCACAGCACGAGATTTGAACTTGGGCGCCAGACTGGCAAAAACCCCATAGTGTTGCTTGCGCTGGGCCACCGGCTGGCTGCTCGAGCACGCCGTCACCGCGGCCGAAATGAGTACGATAGATACGATCTTTTGCATGAATCCTCCCTGAGCCCTTATTATTCCAGGGAGTCCAAAACTCGACTAGCGCAGGTCTAAATATAATTGATGTATGTTTTTTGACGTTTCGCGGAGATGGAATTTTTGCGCGTGCGCGCGGCCGCGTTTGGCCATTTGCTCATGAAGATCGCGACTCGTGAGCACTTTGAGCATGCCGTCGGCGATCGACTCGCTCGACTTGGGATCTACGTAGAGCGCAGCCTCCCCACCCGACTCAGCAAAGCAGGAGCCCGTGGAAGTCACCACCGGGGTGCCGATAAACTGCGCCTCGACGATGGGGATGCCGAAGCCTTCGAAGTGCGAGGGGTAAGCAAGCAGATCCGCGCCGGCGTAAAACGACGTCAAGTCTTCGTTCTCCACGTCCTGGAGAATCTTCACGCGCGCGGTCAGCGCCGAAGCGCGAATGGCCGCCTCCACCTCTTTACGGTATTCCCACTTGCCGCGTCCCACGATCACCAGGTGATGCGGAACTTCGTCTTTGATTTGCCCAAAGGCCTCGACGAGCGCCACCGTGTTCTTGCGCGGCTCGAGGGCCCCGACACTGAGCACGTAGGGCTCCGTGACGCCGTGCTTGTGCAGCACGGACTCTTTTTTGGATGTGACCGGAGCTTCGTAAAAGGCTGGCGAGCAGCTCTGGTAAACCACTTTGATCCGCGACTCGGGCACGTACATAAAATCGACAAGGTCTTGTTTCGTTTGCTCGCACACCGCCACCACGCAGTCGGCCGCGCGTGTGGCGTACTTGATCTTTTGTCGATAGGTTTGGCGATCGACCCACGGAAAGAATTCCGGGTAACGCAAAAAGATCAAATCGTGCACCGTCACCACGGTTTTCACCTTGGCCTCTTGCAGACCAAAGGGGATTTCGTGACTGAGTCCGTGGTAGATGTCGAGATCTTCAGCGAGGATCTGGCCGCGCAAACCGAAACTGCGCCACAGCGGGTGCGCGAGCTTGGCGAGAAAATTCTCGGGCGTGTGCACCTTGGCCGTAGGATGGGCTTTGTGCCAGTCGAGCGAGCGGAAATCGCCAAAGGCTGGCGTGTAGAGATGATAATCGTCGCTGGGGTAGTACTCCATCAGCCCATCGACAAGCGTGCGCGAGTAATTGCCCAGCCCCCGAAAGTTGTGAAATACGCGTTTGGCGTCGAATCCAATCTTCATACTTGTCCTTGGCCGATTTCGATCCACTTCAGCTCCGCCTCGTGACGATAACCATCGGGCCGCCAGCGCTTGAAGGATTCCACCCTTTTGGTGGGATAGATCCCTAGCACGTCGACGCCGGCAGCGTGGGCGATGTGAAGTGGTCCGGTGCTCGATGCGACGAGCCGCTCGGCCTGTGACAAATAACCTACCAAATGGGCCACCGATGGCAACGATTCCACCACGCGGTGTTTTGCCTCGCTATAGCCGTGCCAGCGCAGCAGCTCTTCTTTGCGAGCCGCAGCGTCGAGGCCGGCCACGAGAAAATCCACGGGCTCACCGGGAGCGTTTTCCTCTACCCAGCGAAGATAATCCGAAGTTTGCCAGTTTTGCGCCGAACCACCGTTGGAGAGCGAGACCACCAAACCGCGCGGTTTTTCGTAGCCGCGGAGCCAGGCCTCAGGCACTTCGAGTTTGGGCAGAGCTCGGAACTCTTCAGCGCGATATCCCCACAGTTCCATCGCCCGCCGGGCGAGGTCGAGGTTGTAATTCATTTCCGACTTCTCTACGCGGCTGCGGTGCTGGGCGAGAGAGCGCGAGTAAGTCCACACGGCAGCGAGCTTGGTGCGCGGGCCAAAGGAGCGAGGCACACTCACGTGCTTTAGCAGCGCCTTGACGTTTGGAGCATGAAAAAACGACAAGAGTCCAGCGAAGGGAGCAGGCGACTGGTTCCACTGCCCCTGAGAATCTTGAAAGAGCAAATCGTCGAGCACGCCGTTGTGCACAGCCCAGAGACCGATGTCCTTGGCGTAAGCCGAGCAGTGCAGGGTCACGTGCGCACCGGTGCATCGCTTGAGCCAGCCGATGGCCGGCAGGGTGAGCACTAGGTCGCCAATGCGATCGGCGCGCGAAACCAAGATTCGTAGATCCATACGGCAATTGATGATAGTCTCTCGGGCATGGATTCTAAAGAGATTCGAAGTTTTTTGTGGGACCACATCCGGCCCCACAAAAAGTGGCTCATTTCGTCGGCTTTCTTTGGAATTCTGCTGGCCGGCATGACTCTCGGACTTGTGAACAACCTGCGTCCGCTGCTGGACGATGCCCTCGCCAAGCGCGATTTCAGCCAGGTGGTTTACGTTTCTGTGATGTTCGTGGTTTTCATTTTCGGTGACGGGCTCTTTTCGTACCTCCACCGCATGTGCCTGCGCATCGGCGTAGAACGCCTGCTCATGGACATCAAAAACCGCATCTACCGCCGAGTGCTGGTCTCCTCGCAAAGCCGCATGGCCCGCACCGACTCCGGTCAAGTGGTCACGCTGCTCTTTAACGACACGAGCGTCATCGGCCAGGGCCTGCACATCGTCTCGGACATCGTGCGCGAACCACCCACCATCATCGCCCTCGTCGGCTACCTCTTTTATCTGAACTGGCAGCTCACCTTGTTTTGTATCTTCGTACTGCCCGTGATCGCCTTCATCAGCAAAAAGCTCGGCGAGTCTTCGCGCCGCAACCAGCGCCGCATCCAGATCGCCATCGAAGGCGCTTCGCAGCACTCACTGGAATCGATCCAGGGACTGCGCACCGCACATTCCTTTGGCCGCATCTCGCTACTGAAAAACGAGTTCTACGATCGCACCATGCAATCCTACCGCCCCGCGCTTCGCCAGGCCTCGGTGCAAGAAGTCAGCGCGCCCATCGTCAAACTGCTCTTCGCCTTTGCCGGTGCGGGCATTCTGCTCGTTTCGGGCTATTACGTGGCCCGCGGCCAAATGACACCCGGAGAATTTGCGGCCTACATGGCAGCGGCCTTTAGCTTGCCCTCGCCGGTGCGCGCCTTGAACCACGCCTATGTGAGGCTGCAAGAAATCTATGTCGCAGCCGATCGCATTCGCAATCTGGTGACCCAAGACCTCGACGAGGTCTCGCGTGCACAAACCAGCCTGCTCGACCAAGACATCGCCAACCGCGCTTGCGCCAAAGACCCCATGCCTCTGCGTTTGAACAACGTCTCCTTTGCCTACTCGCCAGACTCGAATGGCCCTCGCGCCATCGAATCGGTCTCGCTGCACCTCGAACCTGGCAAAAAACTCGCGCTCGTGGGCCCTAGCGGTTCGGGCAAGTCGACGCTCTCGCTGCTGCTCATGCGTTACATCGATCCGAGTTCGGGTCAGGTGCTTCTCGGCTCCAAAGATGCCCGTGACTGGTCGGTGGAAGCCTATCGCTCGAACTTCTCTTACGTTTCGCAAGACGTTTTCTTGTTCTCCAAATCCCTGCGCGACAACCTCCTCTTTGCTGCGCCTGACGCCACCGATGAGCAGCTCTGGAGTGCCCTCGAGCAGGCCCGACTCAAAACCTTCGTCGAGTCGCTCCCTCAGAAGCTCGACACCGTGATTCAGGAACGCGCCACGAACCTCTCGGGCGGCGAAAAGCAGCGCATCGCCATCGCGCGAGCCATCCTGCGCAACGCCCCGATCATCATCCTCGACGAAGCCACCTCGCAGCTCGATATCGAGAATGAGCGTCTGATTCAGCAGGCCATGGACTCACTCATGCACGGCAAGAGCGTCATTATCATTGCCCACCGTCTGTCGACCGTTAAAGAAGTCGACGAAATCCTGGTGCTCGATCGCGGTCACGTCGTCGAGCGCGGGGCCCCTCAAGACCTCATCAGTCAACCCGAATCCTGGTTCTCACGTATGTGGTCGAGCCAGAGTTACACTTCTTAAGGGATTCTTTCATGAGCTCCGCTGTCATCTTCTCCGATTTGCACCTGCCGAATTTTAAAAACGACGATTACCGGCTTTTCCTAAAGACCCTCGCCTCTTTTGAGTCGCGCGCGGACATCTCCGAGCTCTGGCTCTTGGGCGACATCTTCGATTGCTTTGTGGGCGATCAGGGTTTTTGGATGGAGCTGCACGGGGACTTCTGGGCCCAGCTCGAGCGCCTCGCCAAAGCTGGCAAGAAGGTGCTCTACTTCGAAGGCAATCATGATTTTGCCTTCAAGAGCATCGCCATCAGACACGGCATTCAGGCCTTTAGCGAAGGCCGTTGCCACTTGTTCCAGGGCCGCCGCGTCTTTCTCTCGCACGGAGATGAGATCGACGTGGACGACGAAGCCTATGCCCGCTGGCGCAAATTCATCAAATCCTCAAACATCCGCCGCGCCTACAAGTTGGTGCCGCCGGCACTCACCCGAAAATTTCTCGTGCCCTTTGCCGAAGCCTACAGCAGCAAACGCAAACTCAAGCGTGACCCAGAGCACTTCGAAAATGAGGTGGTCGTGTACCGCGAGAAGTTTCGTCACTACGCCGAAACCGTGCTGCGTGAGCGCGCCTACCACGCCGTTTTCTTGGGACACTCGCACATGGAGGAACTCGAAGTGCTCGGCGCCAACTCGTTTTACTGCAACCTGGGTTCGTGGCTCGGTGAGGCCAAGCCCTACGCGATCTGGGATCCCGAGAAACAAAGTGTTCCCACTCTCTTAAATTGCACTTGAGCGAAGCGCCCCACTGTGTAGCATGCACGCCATGCTCCGCTCCCTCGCGCTCTCTTGGTTCTCGTTTTTTTCTATTTTTGCCTACGCCGGCGGCACTCCGCGCGGCGCTCCGTCCAAGCCGCCCGAAGTGGTCGCCTCGGTAGATCTCAAGCGCTACCAGGGCAAATGGTTTGAGATCGCACGCCTGCCTAATCGATTCCAAAAAGATTGTTTCAACGCTACGGCCGAATACGCTCTCAAAGCCGACGGTAAGGTGAGCGTCACCAATCGCTGCAAATCCATCACCGGCGAAGACAAAATGGTTGTCGGCACCGCTTGGAGCACCAACGCTCCCGCCAACACCAAACTCAAAGTGAGATTCTTTTGGCCCTTTTCGGGCGACTACTGGGTGCTCGCGCTTGACCCAGCCTATCGCTGGGTGATCGTTGGCGGCCCGAACTACAAAAATCTCTGGATCCTCTCGCGAGAGATTCCACTTGAGTCATCGCTCCTACAAAAGCTGCTCGATATCGCGGCCCAGAAGGGCTACGACACGTCGAATTTGATTTTTGATCCGAACATTCAGTTACGATAATTTTCCGGGAACAGTTTCCATCTGCGTGCCGTCGAAGCTCATCACCACGTTCGTGTCGTTGAGACGCGTCTCAACGTTCACCGGCCGGCGCCACAGGTTGTACAAATTGCGCAGCGTCTTGGTCGCGTAGTCGGACTTGAGCTCGCGACCGTCAAAACGGTGCACGAGCAGCAGCTCGCCGCGGTTTTTGAAATTGCCATCGACCACCTCAATGAGCGGTTGGCCGAAGTTCGTAAGCTGCAGCAGCAACGTGTCTTTGACCTTTTTGAATTCGCGGCTCGTGATTTCGGACTGACCGGTGCGCGCGTTTGGCGCAAAGGCGAACATCTTCTGCCGGCGGCAGAAATCTTCGGTCAGGAACTCATCAATGAAGGTGATGTCGTTGTAGAGCTTGCGCACTTCAAAAACCTTTTGGCGCCCGAGGCCCAAACCACGGTCCCAGAGGCGACGCTCCGTTTCGGATTCGCAGTCTTCCCACTCTTTGCCGAATTGACCACGATTCCAACGTTCTTCGATATCACGGAAGAGCTCGAGACCTAGTTTATAGGGATTGAGCTTGCCCGGATGTACGGCCACGGTGCCACTGTGCACGCAGGCAAAGTCGACCACTTCGGAATCGTGCATGAGGCCCTCTTTGGTCATCAGGTGCGTGTGCCAGAAGCTGGCCCAGCCCTCGTTCATGATTTTGGTCTGGCCTTGGGGCGCAAAGTAGTAGGCCTCGTCGCGCACGATTTGCAAACATTCCTGCTGCCAGGGCTCCAGCGGAGCGTGCTTCAGAAGGAATCCCAGAATGTCGCGCTCGGGCGAGGCAGGCACGCGCGTAGTCTTGGTTTTGGAATCCTGAATGCGCTGCTTTTGCTCGTCGATGTACTCGGGCGGGTTGAGGAACTTGTTCATATACGAGCGGCCCTGAAAGCGGTGGATCGGATCTTCCAGCGGCGCGGCCTTGGCGGCCTTCTCCTCTTCGTCGTGCTTTTTTTGGTACGCAAAGAGATTTGTGTCGATGAGGTTTTCGAGCGAGAGGCACCAATCCATAAAGTTCTCAACGACGTCCACGCCCTGGGCCTCTTGGTGCTTGCGCACACGCGAGGAGTGGTTGGCCATTTGGTCGAGCATGCGGCGGTTGGTATGCGCAAAATAAGCGTTGTTCTTGAAGAAGTCCGAGTGCCCGTAAACGTGCGCCATCACGAGTTTGTGTTCGATGAGCGAGTTGGAGCTCAGCAGGTACGCGTAGCAGGGGTCGGTGTTGATCACCATCTCGTAGATCTTGGACATGCCGTAGGCGTAGGACTTGCTGAGCCGGTCGTACTCCATGCCAAAACGCCAGTGCGGGTAACGCTGCGGAAAGCCGCCGAGCGAGGCGAGCTCGTTGATCTCGCGGTAATCCACCATCTCGTAAATGACTTCAAAAAAGTCGAGGCCCACTTGTTTGGCGCGCTCGCGAATGCGCTCTTTCCATTCGATGAGCTCGCGGGGCAATACATTTAGATTCGCCATCTTCTACTACCTACCGTTCCCCAGGAAGGCCTTGATGGCGTCGTAAATGGCATTCTTGTCGGGAATGCGCACGGCCACCATGCGCTCGTTGTCACTGAGGTGCTGCAAAATGTCTTTAAAAAATTGTCCTGAACCGTAACGGCTCTCGACCTGTCCGTATGAGAATTGGTTCACGTTCGGAAGAACCTTCTCTTTGAGCAGGTTGATACACATCAGGGTGTCTTCGTTCGACCAGTTGTCCCCATCGCTAAAGTGAAAGGGATAGATGTTCCACTCGGCCGAGGGGTAGTCTTTTTCGACGATCGTCTGCATCAGCTTGTAGGCCGAAGAGATCAGCGTGCCGCCGCTCTCGCGTGTTCGGTAGAAGGTGTCTTCGTCAACTTCTTTGGCCGTGGCATCGTGAATGATGTAGCGAGTGATAACGCCTTTGTATTGCGAGCGCAGCCAGGCATCGATCCAGAAAGCCTGCGTGCGCACGATCTCTTTTTGCTCGTCGCCCATGGAACCCGAGACGTCCATCATGTGGATCACCACAGCGTTCGTTTGGGGAATCACGTCGTCGGCCCAGCCGCGAAAACGGAAGTCGTCTTTGATCGGAATGATCACCGGATTGTTGGGGTCGTAAAGGCCCGAAGCGATTTGGCGTTTGAGAGCCTCGCGGTAGGTGCGCTTGTAGTGCCGCAGCGAATTGGGACCGATGCGGTGAATGTTCTTGTACTTGTTGGCGTTGACCTTGATCTCTTTGGAGCCCTTGGGCTCGATGTTCGGCAGTGCGAGCTCTTCGCCCAGCATCTTGGCGAGCTCTTCCATGGTCAGCTCGATTTCGAGCTCGTGCTCACCGGGATTGTTGCCCGCCTCGCCCTGGCCTTCGCCCTCTTGGGGCTGACCGTCTACCGGATCGCCCACCTCGCCCTCGCCCTGCCCCACGCCGCCGGACTTTTGATTGGATCCAAAAACAAAGCGCGGGATGTCGATCTGGGGGATGGGCACCGAGACGGTGCCGCCCGCTTTGCGGGCCACCATCTCCCCTTGGGAGATGTATTCCTTAAGGTTTTCGCGGATTTTGCCTCGAACGATGTCCTGAAAACGCCCGTGGTCGCGCTTGATTCCGGACATCGAAAAAAGTCTGGTTTCTTTCATGAGCTCCCCGGCAAAATCCTTTTACCTAAGACTCATTATATCCCCCGGTAGGTTAATCGTGGCGCTTAAATCGTCTGCAAAGGCGCCCGACTCCCCGGCATACCGGCGCCGCGTCATGGGTCACCAGCGCTAGTGAAGGGCCGGAAGCTCCGCACTCAAAACCCACTCCACACCAAAAAAACCTGGCTTGAGGCTTAGCAAAATTTGTTTTTTCCCGACCTCACTCTGAATCTGAAGGTACAACGCTTCGTCAATGGCAATGCGGCAATCCTCGACCTCGCCTGCGCATAGATCGTCAATCTCCGCATAGTAAACGGTGTTTGACCACCGGTATTGCCGGCTCATGTGATTCGCCTTTTCTTTGTAAACTCGCAAGACGGCCTTGGGCATCACAGTGGGATGCGAACGATCCAATAGTCCATTCAAAAGCAAAGTGGCGCCCCCGACAACTGTCGCGAAAACCAAAGTCCCAAATCCAAAGAGGTATGCTTTGTTTTTCTTGGAGACGGGAAGCCGCCTGCTAAGAAATCCATTCAAAGCTGCCGCCGTCATCAGTCCCAAAACGATCCACAGCATGAAGAGATTTCTCTCACCGAATAGGCTCACGGGGGGATAGGCGAAGATCGCGAGTTTCCAAAGGATCCAGCTCCCGAAGGCCACGCAAGCCATCAAAACATAGAGCATGATCGGCACGAAGCGGGGGTCCGGGCGAGAGGAGCTAGCAAATAGGTGACGAAAGGTGACCCTAAAAACGACAAGAATGCCTACACCAAGGCAAAGCACCAATACCAACATCAGATAGTCTGACCAAGGTGCCATTATTGCAAAAACCCAAAGCAAAGCCCTTGGCAATAGTCGACCGAGGGATCGGGGAGCACTGGGTGCGCACCCAAGAAGCTCAAACAAGCGAGGCCGACGATGAGAACTTGGACTTGACGTTTCGTTTGCACCATAGCTGTACGCTAAAGTGACTTCGTTGAAAGTCAAGCCGCGCTACCGCCGCAGCGCAAGCTTTACAGCCTCGTCACCGAAAATTCGTAGATGCCCGCGTGCAGCGGCAAATCGTCGCGCTCGAAGACCTTCTCCACATGCACGAGCTTGAGGTCGAGCCCTTGGTCGTTAAAGAGCTTGCGCCATTCGGCGCCGGCGTTCGCAGCGTTGAAGAGATTGATAAAAACCTTGTTCACCGTAAGCAGGCGTTTTTTCGGTGGAGATTTCAGATACTCAGCCCACTCCGGCGACTCCGCGGCCGCCGTACGCATGCGCGCCTCCTGGTCGGCGAGCTGCGTGTGTCCGGTATGAAATTGTGTGATTTGACGATCGGGATAATGCTCGCGCACCTTCTTCAGCATCTGCTTGAAGACGGCTTCCTTGGTAGACATCGGCGCTTCGCAAACGTCGGGGCCAGCGCCTCCCTTAGAGATGGAGAACGCGATGATCTCCACAGTTTGAGGTTCTTTTTTAGGCACCGAGGTTTCCCAAACCAAATGGCAATTGCCGAGCATCGATTCAAATACCCACTCTTCGAGTTTGTACTCCGCGCCAACGGCTTGGGGATTGGCCCGCTGAGTGATTTCGGTAAAAGACGGGCGATCGAGTGCCGAAAGTGGAGGCGAGCTTTGGCAAGCCGCCAGCGTGAGTCCGAGTAGAGACAACCAAAGAGCCTTCATAAAGAACCTCCTTTGCTTAAGACCTCAAACGTCGATGAGAGAGATGATCTGCAATTTTTCACGCCCATCGCTGCCTGGCTGAGGGCTGGTAGCGAGCCACAAGATGTCACGCGGCTCTTCGCCATCAAGACTCTGCACTTTAGACGCCATAGCGGCGATGCGAGGAATGCCCTCGAACTGCGTGGCCACTTCAAAAGTTGGGGGAGCGCCGATCATCTCGGGATCTTCCATAGGGCCCAAATTGTACACGAGCACGCGCGTGCCCTGACCGCCGAACGATTCAGCCACGGCGAGCTTGGCCGACTTCTCATGGTTGATCATGTGCATGGCATCGGCGCGACCTTCAAATTCGCTGACCACTTGGATCTCTTCTTCCAGAGTGATGGGGTTCATGCGCAAACGCACGAGCTGCTTGCCACCCTGAGTGAGCGCATAAATCCAGCCATCGACGGCGCATGATTCGCCGCCACCAAGCTCCTCACCTGCGACCTTGAGAGGGGTGAGCTTGGGTTTCAGATCGGTAAGGCCCATACGCATCAAACGGCCGTTTTGCGACTGAAACCAAAAGGTGCCGGCGCTATCGCGATTGAGCGAGAAATTTCCCTGCAGATCGGAGCGCAGAACTTCGCGTTTTTCGGTTTTGAGGTAGGGCTCGCGGAATACCGCGCGCGGGGTGAGACCGAACACGTAATCACCGATGATCGCCACGTCCGAGAGCACGCCCGGTTCTTTGCCCCGGCGCACGTGCCATTCACCGCGGTTGCGCTCGATGATCGAGTGACGGATGGTCGAAGTGCCGCCATCCTTGCGAATCAGATTGCCGATCATTGCGGTGTCGGCCTTGCGCAAATCGCTGCCGAAGAAGTTGAGAAAGGAGGGCACCGATCCGCGGTGCCAAGCGGTGAACACCGTGTCACCGGTAGAAGAAGGGCGCAGTCCCGCCCAAATGCCGATAGAATCGTCGCCGAGAATCTTTTCAATGCCTTCAGATTCCACACTCACCACGTTGCCGTCTTTGGCGTCCCACTCGAAACGCTGCAGCGGGGCCGAGGAAAACAAAAACCCGCCCCACAGGGTGCCATCTTCTTGGAGCTGCAACGTGCGCAGGCTTGGTGCCTGAGCACAACCCTCGATGCTGGGTACGGTGTATTCAAAAACGTTTTTTCTCATCCAGGTCCTCCAACTCCCGCTCGCGCGGGTCTAGCTCTGCAATAAGTTTAGTGCCTCTTTTGATTTCGACAACTTGTCTTGCAGCTCCAAAAGCTTTCTTCGTTCATTTTCCACCACTTCGGGGGGGGCTTTGGCCACAAAACTCTCGTTCCCAAGCTTGCGCTCCTGCGCCACGACCTGTTTTTCGGCCTGTTCGATCTCCTTGCTGAGGCGCTGACGCTCCTCCGCAAGGTCCACCAGCGAATCGAGGCCCACGAAGATCTCTCCGTTGATGCCCGACTGCAGGCTCGCAAAGACCACCTTAGTGCTGCGCTTTGCTGCGGGGAATTCGCCCACGTGCAAGTTCGTCAAACCGCAGAGCAGCTTGATAAGCGCCCCACTTTGCACGAGCACCTTTTCGGTGGTCGCGTCTCCGGCCACTAGGTAGGCGTCGAACTTGAGCGAGGGTTTGACTTTGTTTTCGGCGCGCAGCGTGCGCAGGGCTGTCACGGCATCCTGCACGCACTTGAACTCAGCAAGCGCATCCGTGTCGGCAAAGGCCTCGCCTTGCGGGAAAACCTGCAGGGCCAGAATGTCGTTTTCGGTGATGCCCGGAATCACATGGTAGAGCTCTTCGGTGACGTGCGGGATCAAGGGGTGCAAAAGCTTCAAAAATTCTACGAGCACGTGGATTGCCACGGGCTGCGAAAGGTCGCGCGTCGTCTTGGCGGCTTCAAGGTACCAATCGCAGTATTCGTTCCACACAAAATGGTAAATCGCGTCGGTAGCCTCTTGCATGCGGAAATCTGTCCACGACTTATTCACATCGCGGGCGACGGCGTCGAGGCGAGAAAGGATCCAGCGGTCGTGGAGCGTCTGCGCTTGCGGGCGCTGCGTCCATGCGGAGGTCTCGAGCGTGGGGCCCATAAGCACGAAGCGCGTGGCGTTCCAAACCTTGTTGATGAAGTTGCGGTAACCCTCGATGCGCTCCTTGCTGATGCGCATGTCGCGCCCCTGCACACAGAGGCCATTGAGGGCGAGGCGTACAGTATCGGCGCCGTACTCTTCCACGAGACCCATCGGGTCGATCACGTTGCCCTTGGACTTGGACATCTTCTGTCCGTTCTCGTCGCGCACCATGGGGTGCATGCACACCTTGGTGAACGGCAGCTTGCCTGTGAGCTCTTGGCTCATCATCACCATGCGCGCCACCCAAAAGAAAATGATATCAAAACCGGTTTCGAGCACGTTGCCGGGAAAGAACTTTTTAAAGTCCGGTGCCGATTCGTCAGGCCAGCCCATCGTCGAAAAGGGCCAAAGTCCCGAGGAGAACCAGGTGTCGAGCACGTCGGCATCGCGACGGAAGCTTTCGCCGTGTTCGGATTCTTTTGGCGCTTCGCGCGAGACGATCACCTTACCAGTTTTGGTGCCGTGGTAAGCGGGAATCTGCTGCCCCCACCAGAGCTGACGCGAGATGCACCAGTCCTGGATGTTTTCCATCCATCGCAAAAACTGATTGGAGAATTCTTTGGGCACGATCTCGAGCTCACCGCTGTCGACCGCCGCCTTGGCCCGTGCGGCCATGGTTTCCATGCGCACGTACCACTGGGTCGAAAGGTGCGGTTCCACCACGTCGCCGTGGCGATCGGAGATGCCCACGCGATTTTTGTGCGGCTGAATGGAGTCGAGAAGGTTTTTCTCTTTGAGAATTTCCACCGCGCGCTTGCGCGCCTCGAAGCGATCGAGACCCGCAAGGGCATCGGCCTCGGCGCCAAGCTTCGGCAGCACTTTGGCGTCGTCGGTGAAGACGCGGATCATCGGCAGCGCGTGGCGCTTGCCCACGTCGAAGTCGTTGAAGTCGTGCGCGGGCGTGATCTTCACAACGCCCGTTCCAAACTCACGCTCTACGAAGGCATCAAAAACCACCGGCACTTCACGATTCACGATCGGCACGAGCACCTTTTTGCCTTTGAGGTGAGCATAGCGCTCGTCGTCAGGGTGCACAGCCACGGCGGTATCGCCCAGCAGGGTTTCGGGACGCGTGGTGGCGACCACCACGTATTCGTTGGGAGAGCCCACCACGGGGTAACGCATGTGCCACAAATTGCCATCGCGCTCTTCGTAAATCACTTCAAGGTCGCTGAGCACTGTTTGGCCCTTGGGCGACCAGTTCACCAGGCGCTCGGCCTGATAAATGAGTCCACTGCGATGCATGCGCACGAAGGCTTCTTCAACAGCAACGTTGAGATCTGGATCTAGAGTAAAACGGACGCGCGACCAATCGCAACTCGTGCCCATACGGCGCGTTTGCGCAAAGATGCGAGGCTGATAATCGGCGATCCAATTCCAACATTCTTTGAGAAAGCCCTCGCGACCGAGGCTGCGATACTCGATGCCCTTTTTGGCGAGGTGGTCGACGACCTGTTTGTTGACCGCGATCGAAGCGTGGTCGGTACCGGGCAAGTAGAGCGCTTCGTCACCGCACATGCGCCTCCAGCGGATGAGCGCGTCTTCAAGCGAAAGTGTCAGCGCGTGACCGAGGTGAAGCACGCCCGTCACGTTCGGAGGGGGCATCACAATGGTATAGGGTTTGCCGCTGAGCTTGGGGTGCTTTTTTACAACCGTCTCGGGTTTGGCGACTTGGTGTTTGTCCCAAAAAGATTGCCATTTGGAATCATGAAGCTTTGCGTCATAGGCCTTGTCCATGCCCCCAGACTTCTATCACAAATGGTCGAGGGTGTACTTCTGCTTTCTTTGCTTTTTCTGATTGAGTTCCATGCTCATTTGCAGCCCCAACATGTAGTAGCGGTTCACGTGTTGACCACCACCGATGCCCAGCTCTTCGGCGTATGAGGCCAAATCCAGGGTCAAGAAGGGGAATATCGTCGTGCTCAGTCCGGCCGACCAATAACCTTGGTAGAGGCCTCCGCGCACGGTCACAATGGGCATGGCGAGCTCGACGCCTGCGTGAATCTTTTTGCTATACGACTGCCCCGTATAGGTCAGGTTCTTAAAATCGAGCAAGAAAGCGTATGAAACTCCGGGCACTTGCCCGGTATAGGCCACACCAGCCGAAGCGTAAGTGGCCTGGGTAAGAGGCGCCCCGCGACCGGTGGTCTGCGAGCGAAAGGTCGTGCGGCCCACATCTTCAAAAGCCACCCCAGCGTGCACTGCCTGATCGGAACCCAGCTCGTGACGAAACTGAGCCCCAACGTTAAGACCCCAGCCTTCGCCGCGCTTGATCTCATCGAGAAGGGTGTCGAGACTGATATCACTGATGATTGAGCCACCGAGCGTGTCGTTGATCATTGCGCGTTTTTGGTAGCGCAGCGAAGCGCCCACGAAGAAGCGATCGTCGATACCATAACCCCCTCCGATCACGATGCCCGAATCTTTGCGATAATCGATGTTCAGTTCAGGCGTCACGGGATTGCGCAGGTAAAGCGTTTCGGCATTGGCAATAAAATAACCCGCCATGAAATGCGGCACTCGCAGATACGGAAAATAAGTCGCCTGCGCCGAGAGTGGAATCCCCATAAAGGGATCGAGGTATTCGCTGATGGTTTCGGGACTGGAGTCCATAAAGGCCATCGCCGAATCGTAAATGTTTTGATTGGCGCCGATGGCCGGGTTCAAGAGCGAAATCTGATAGGCGTCGGACTTGCCGAGGCCACCCGGATTGTAGAATGCCGCCGTGCCGTCGGAGATGAGTGCAATGCCCGTGCCCCCGCGTCCGAGCCAGCGAATGTCCGAGTACACGGGTCGGTGATAGAGCTGCTGAGCCCAGACCAAGCCGCTCGTCGCCGTGAATGCCGCCAGCGCGGCGAGCCTTAGGGCGTGACCGCTGCGCATACCGTGGCCTCCGCTCCGAAAGGGCCACCGGTTCCAAGACCGATGCCCGTGCTTGAGTTGTTAACGATGCTGCGTACGGCCCGACAGGCGACGACGTTTGAGTTGGCCGAGCACGGAATGGGATCGTAGCTAAAGGTGCCCAGATTTTCGAGCGCCGTGGTGTCGATGAGTGTGTCGGAACCGCTGCTCGCCATCTCATCCATGGTGTCAATGAGGCGAGGAATCATGGTCATGATGATGTCGATGCCGTCGTCGGGGATGCCTGTTTTCACAGCCGCCTTGTTCGAAACTTTGTGACAAGCGGAAAAGTTCGCGGTCATCAGTGTGTTGCTGGTGTTGTAGGCGTAACGATTGAGCACAGCGCCGATATATCCAGCGTACAAAAAGAGTGCATAAAAGTTTTGGTCGGGCGTGCGGTCGGCGGCGTCTTCGGCGACCGTTTCAAGATAATCCACCGCCAGGGCAAAATCAGCAAGTCCCGTGTCATCCATGAGCTTGAAGGAAGCGGCTAACATCGGAAAGAGATTCGAGGTACCGCCGTCCTGCACGGTTTCAAAGATGCTGATCACCCGAAGTCCTGCACGGCCCGAGTGGGCGATGGAGTTGAGATAAAGCGCCTGCTCGTGAGTGCTATCGCGAGAGAGAACTTCGTCGAGGTTTATGATCGCAAGATCGAATTGCAGATTGTCGATAAAGCGTTCGGCGTCGTAGATGAGGTATTCGGTGGAAGTGCGGTG
Source organism: Bdellovibrionota bacterium (assembly GCA_035539375.1). Taxonomy (GTDB): domain Bacteria; phylum Bdellovibrionota; class UBA2428; order UBA2428; family UBA2428; genus DATLIP01. The sequence continues at coordinate 16,055 of DATLIP010000029.1, forward strand.
GGTGAAATTCGAATAGAAGTTCTTGCAACCCGTGAGCGAAACGAGCAAGACCACCGCGATTCCGTGGCGAAGGAATTTAGAACTGAACGACATAGCGCCCTACCCACTTGCGATCGTCGATGCGTGTATCGGTGCCGATGCCAAGGTTCTCACCGTAACTGGTGAGTTCCAACCCCACTCCGCCAACGGCAAGTCCGACACCAGCGGTCCAGTAGTGCCCCTGATTGTAGCCGGCGCGAAGGTAGAGCATCTCGCGGATATTGAGCTCCCATCCCGCGTGCAAGCGGTCGAGATAGGCTTTGTCACTGGGTTTGGCGAGGATGTCTTTCATCTCTACGCTCAATCCGCTCGCCATGCCGCGCGCGTGTTTGATCTTCATCGCGTAGCCCACGTTCACTTTTTGTTTCATGGTGTTGGGAGCCACGTTCGGAGCAGAGTCCGAGGCCAAGATCACCTTGTTGGCGCGAAACTTGGTATTGCCCACATCCTGCACTGCGATGGCAAAGGTCGGCAGATGCTGCCACGGCAGTGTGAGCATAACACCGACGTCCGCACCAATCGCGGTACCTTCGTGCCACTCGTCGGGGAACTGCAAGCCACCCTGGTATTCGGCCGCGGTGTAGACGCGATCCACTTCGGCGCGGTCGAGAATCTTAAAACCCACCCCGAGCTTGACGATACCGCCCAAGAAAGAGGCGGCATAGTGCATGTACGCACCGAGATCGACAAAGGAATACATCGTCATGTCAGCGGTCGTCTGATCGATGTAGCCTTCGCCCTGCCCGCGCGCCAACACACCGATCGAAAAGTTTTTCACAATGAATTGCGGCAGCCACGAGGCGCCAGCCACAATGGGTTGACCGGGATGGCCTTGCATCGACTCGGTCATGCCCTTGAAGTTGAGCAGGTCCGAAAACATGTCTTTAAAAACGAGAACCATGGCCTGCGAGCCCGTTAGCTCGAGGTCGAAGAGTTTGAGTTTGGGTTCGTTGCGCAAAGCCACGCCAGCGGGGTTATAGTAAATCGCCTCGTAACCCACGTTGTAGGCCGTATAAGCGTCGCCCATGCCGAGCGCGCGTGAGGCAGAGAAAAAGTTCCGGTCGCGCGCCGCATGCGCATCAAGGATCCCCACGAGGGAGAGCCATAAAGCCCCCATTTGCAGAATTTGCTTTTTGCCCATCATGCGCACGCTTCTCCGATCTTCAGTTTAACCGCAAGGTGCACACAAAAACGTCTATGAATATTTGTCACCGCCAAGCCTTTGACATAATCAAAGATCGAGGTCCCGATGAACGAACTTCGACATGAAAAGAGCCCCTACCTTTTGCAACACGCTGCCAATCCCGTGCACTGGCGCGCCTGGTCTAGTCAAAGTCTTGAAATCGCTAAAAAAGAGCAAAAGCCCATCTTCGTTTCGATCGGCTACTCCACCTGCCACTGGTGCCATGTGATGGAACACGAATCCTTTGAGAACGAAACGATCGCCGCGATGCTCAATCAAAATTTTGTCTGCATCAAAGTCGACCGCGAAGAGCATCCCGATGTGGATTCGATTTACATGAACAGCGTTCAGCTCATGACAGGTCGCGGGGGCTGGCCGCTCAACGTCTTTCTCGACGCAAGCCTCAAGCCCTTTTATGGCGGCACCTACTTTCGTCCGGCTGCCTTTTTGCACCTTTTACAGCGCATTCACGAGGCCTGGACGCAGGAGAGATCAACTCTCGAAGCCCAAGGCGAACACCTCTTTCAGCACTTGCAAAAGCTCGGTGCCGATGCGGCTCGTCCCGCAGGTGCTCCGCTGCCGATCGAAAATTACTTTGATCTCTTCACACAGCACTACGACCCCATTCACGGTGGCAAAGCGGGAGCGCCTAAGTTTCCGCTCTCTTACGATTTGGTACTGCTCTCCAAACTCGATTCTCCCGAGGCGCGCCGTATGCTGCGCCAAACGATCGCAAAAATGTCACGCGGTGGCACTTACGACCACCTCGAAGGCGGCTTGCATCGCTACTCCACCGACGACGAATGGAAGGTTCCGCACTTCGAAAAAATGCTCTACGACCAATCGGCCTTCGTCGAAGCCGCCCTCGCCGACTACCGCGCCAGCGGCGCCAAGGAATCGCTCTTCATCGCCCGCCGCACCCTAGATTACGTGCTCGATCGGCTGCAGACTCCGCAGGGCGCTTTCTACTCGGCCGAAGACGCCGACTCTGAAGGCCACGAAGGCAAGTTCTACCGCTGGAGCGAGAACGAGGTGATTTCGGTGTTGGGTGAAGTCCGGGCACGGGCGCTCATTGCAGATCTCGACTGGCCAGCGGGCGGAAACTTTGAAGGCCACTACGTGCTTCATCTCATCACCCCAGTGGATCTCGACCTTTGGCACGAGCGCCACGGCGAAGACCTGCGCCGCCTCGCACTATACCGCTCGCAACGCGTGCGTCCCATCACCGACACCAAAGTGCTCACCTCCTGGAACGGACTTCTGCTCGGCGCGCTGGCAAAGTATCTGCAAGTGTCTGCGGACCCGACACCGAAGTACCACGAGGCTCTCGAGCGCGGTGTGAGTTTCTTGCGGCAACACCTCTACAATAGCAAGACCGGCGAGCTCTACCGCCGCTGGGCCGATGGCGAAGCCAAGTACCGCGGCACCCAAGCGGACTACGCCGCTCTCGTCTCTGGCCTCATCGCAGTCTTTGCGCTACGACCTAGCGACGAGCTCGCCGAATGGATCGAGATGCTGCTAACCAAGCAAGAAGAACTTTTCTCAAGCCCCGAACAGGGCCTCTATTGGTCGACACCCGCAGACGAGGCTCACCTCATCATCCGCGAAATCGAAACTTACGACAACGTCGAGCCTTCGGCCAACTCCCTGGCTCTGCGAAATCTGTCTCAGTGGTACGCCCTCAGCGGCAAAGAGAAATACCGCGAGCGCTTAGAGCGTATGAAAAAATCCTTGCCCGAAACGCTAGAGTCGCGCACCCACGGCTTTCCCGCTCTTCTCGATGCGCTCCTCGAAGACGAGCGCGGACTCAGCACGGAAATTGTGGTGTCGCGCGATGCCCAGCTCAGCGCCCAAGTGAGTGCCCAGCTTCTGAAACGCGACACCTCATCCAAACTTATCATTCAAGTGCCGCGCGAGGGGGCCTCTATCCAGAAGATCCCTTGGCTCAAAGAGAAGATCACCCACACCGGGGACTTTGCACGCTATCGATGCCGCAACCAGAGCTGCGCGGCACCCGTTACAGATCCCGCAGCGCTGGATGAGTAGCCTGGTCCAAAAGACCAACACAGCTTTTTTGCCGATGTCGTTGATCGGCAACATTGACAAGCGCTGAGCTAAAGAAGCGCGCGCGGTACTCTGCCCAATCGCCCTCGGTGGGGTTCAAGCGCGCAAAGGTCTCAAAGTTCTCCAGGAGCACGCGATCCGAGGCGGACTGCAAATCCGCACTGTATCGGTAGACGTCCCGGTCGTGATCCAAAAGCATCAAAAAGCCCAAGGGCCTCGTGGTGCGCCGCAAACCCTCGCCAAGCATGAAGGCCATCACGGGTGGATCTCGAAAATGCTCGAGCAGTTTTTGCACCTGCGCCACTGTTTTGGTGTGCTCAAAAATCTCCCATGTGCGGGTCTGCACAAATTCAAATTGCTCGCGACTGAATTCTGCCAAGGTGAGAGGCACCTTGAAGGTGTCTAAGAAGGCCATGAGGTCATCAAAGTTTTTGACTTTGGCAAAGCCCATCACGAGGTATTCACGGTACATGGCCGGCGAGTTTAAGTATGGCCGCAAGAGTAACAGGTCGTCGAGGCTGCGCAGATGCCGCTCAAAGACCTGGCGATGCTGAGCAAAAAGTTCGGCGAGGCCATCGCGATATTCTTCGCTCGCTTCGTGCCGAAAGCCTCGGAAAAAATCCACCACGTCGTCAAAACCGCCAAAGCGATGCAAAAAGAATTCGTGGAGTTTGAGGCAATCGCCCACGTCCCAGCACGCCATGCGCGCGAATTGCCGGAGCTGGTTTTCGCTAAAGCCGCGGCGCTCGAGCTCCTCGGCGAAGGTATAAATCTCAACGCCGAGATCGGCGGCAAAGGGATAGTGCCCTTTGGCGAGATTGGCGAGCAGCCCCGTGTCTCGCAGGGTGAGCATGGCCCGAGCCAGATCATCTTCGTAAGCGATGAAGTACTTGCGCAAAGCTTTTTTCACCCAATAGCGAAACGAGTCCTGGTCTTTGACCGTAGCACTCACATTGCGCGGCAACGCTTCGCCGGCGACGGCAGCTTTGAGGTGCTGCCATGAGCTTTCAGAAACCTCCACCTCGCCCTCAAAGTCTTTGGCCACACGCAAAAAGCGCAGGGCCAGGGCGGTAGATGAGTTGCCCGCAAGACGAAAGTCCGTTGCGGCCTTGGGCAAAAAAACGAGTTGGCCTTGATAAAACTCACGCAAACCGCGCAGGTCATCGAGCACGCGCCAAGGGTTGGCGTAAACACGGTCGAAGCTGAGCCCGCGGTCCTGCACCGACTGCGCGTAAAAGCTTCGCTTTAAGATATCCCAATTGTGAAAGTCGCTGAAGTCTTTGAGCTGGGCGGCGATCTCGTCGGGCGCCATGAGATCGCGATCCGAGTCGCGCTGAATCAACAACTCTTCGATGGGAGGCACGGGCTGCGCGCGAGCGTAAGCCAGGCCTCCCTTGGTCAGGTCTGCATGCAAGCGATGCAATAGACCGCGCAGGGCCCCGCCCCCGAAATAAACTTGAGTGGGTTTTGTGCTGTGCTGGCTCAGCTCACGCCAGAGAGACGCGAGCTCGGGCACTTGGGAGACCTTCTCGCGCACCAACGATTCGAATTCGGCGTAAGTCACCACGTGTTCCAGCGAACGTGCGCGGGCGAGCGGTGAGAAAATCAGCGCCAGTAAAAATAAAATGTAAAAGCGTTTCCCCCGCCCCACCAAAAATGTCCCCCAACTTAAGAATTACGAGATGAGACTTTTTTCGCGGAGCACTTTCTCGAGTTCGCCCGAGAGAGCCATCTCGCGGGTGATGTCGGCGCCACCGATGAACTCACCCTTGAGGTAGAGCTGCGGAATCGTGGGCCAATTGGAATACTCTTTGATCGTGTTGCGAAGCGTTTCGTCTTCGAGAATGTTGATGTCTTTAAACTTCAAGCCAAAGTGTTTTAAAATTTGCGAAGTCTGTCCGGAAAATCCGCACATCGGAAAATCAGAAGTGCCCTTCATAAACAGCACCACGTCGTTGCCACGAATCGTGTCTTCAATCAGTTTCAAGGCTTCTTCACGTGTCATCATATCGTCGAGATCTTTCCTAACCTAGGATCGCGCGAGTTCCAAGCGTAGCTTTCGGTAGATTTCGAGCGAAGCGGGGTTTGCCAAAGCATCGGTATTCTTGGGTTCTTCGCCGGCTAAAATCTTCTTTACGGCAAGCTCTACCTTCTTGCCACTGAGGGTGTACGGAATCTCGGCCACGGCGAAGATCCGGTGGGGCACGTGGCGGGGGGTCGCCATGGCGCGAATCGAGTGGCGCAATTGGTCTTCCATCTCACGACTCAGCAACGCTTGGCCCTTGAGCTTCACAAAGAGCACGACTTTTTCATCGCCATCGCCTGCAGTGAAGCCCACCACGAGCGAATCCTCTACCGAAGCGTGAGTTTCTACCGCGCGATAGATCTCGGCCGAACCGATGCGCACGCCACCTGGATTGAGCGTGGCATCCGAGCGGCCGTAGACGATCACTCCACCACTGGGCTCAAGCGACACGAAATCGCCGTGATGCCAGACCTTCGGAAAACGTGCAAAATAGGCGGAGCGAAACTTTTCATGCCCCGGATCCTTCAAAAACCCCACAGGCATCGAGGGAAAGGGTGTGCAGCAAACAAGCTCACCCTTTTCACCTTCGAGAGCGCGACCCTCGTCATCGAATGCGGCGATATCCATGGCAAGACCAGGGCCCTGAATCTCAGAGCGGTAAACGGGTGAGAGCGGATTGCCGAGCATGAAGCACGAGACGATGTCCGTGCCGCCGCAAATGCTCGAGAGCTGGATGCGGTGCTCGGCATCGATATCCGCATAAAAATAATCAAAATCCTCGGGCAAAAGAGGCGAGCCCGTCGAAAGCACGAGGCGAGTGGAGCTCAAGGGCCCGGGCTTGAGTCCTGCTTGGCGGCAGGCACCGATGAATTTGGCCGAGGTGCCAAAGATCTCGATCTTCTCGTCGTTCAGCAGGCGCCACAGCGAATCGGGAGCAGGCGACATGGGCGAGCCATCAAAGCAAACCACCGTCACGCCGCTCGCCATAGCGGTCACGAGCCAATTCCACATCATCCACCCGCAGGTGGAGTAATAAAGCAGTTTCTCGCCCTCGCGCATGTCGCAATGCAAGCGGTGTTCTTTGTGGAGCTGGAGGAGCGTGCCGCCCACCGAGTGCACGATGCCCTTGGGCACGCCCGTCGTTCCCGACGAGAACATGATAAAGAGCGGATCGGAAAAACGGCAGGGCTCGAACTCAAGTATCGAGTCACCCTCGTAATTGACGCAGATCTGCGCAAAGCTCGAGCTCTCCGGGCGGAGCACGCCGATTTCGACGACGTCCAAGAGAGAGGGGAGCGACTTGACGAGCGCCTCGTTCTTGGCGGCCATCTCGATGGTCTTTTGATTGTAAATATAGCCATCGATCACGAAGAGCACCTTGGGATCGATCTGCCCAAAACGATCGAGCACGCCTTGGTGACCAAAGTCCGGCGAGCAGCTCGACCACACGGCACCAATCGAGGTGGCCGCGAGCATGGCGACCACGGTTTGGGGAACGTTGGCAGCGTAAGCGGCCACGCGGTCGCCCTTTTGCACACCCTTGGCGAGCAGATGCGCCTGCAGAGCTTTCACTTCGCGCACGAGACGCTCGCGGGTGTATTCGGTGCGCGCGCCGTTTTCGAGCAGGCCCACCAGGGGCAGCTCGGGGGCATTGGTCATCAAATTTTGGGCAAAATTGAGTTCAAGATCGGGAAACCACTCTCCGCCGAAAAAGTCGCCACTGGGATTGGGCACAAAGGTTGTCTCGGGGGTTCCCACAAAGACCAAATTCGATTCCCAGAGAAAGGACTTCCAGAACTCTTCGAAGTTTTGCACTGACCAGCGGTGATATTCTACGTAAGACTTGTCTGGACCTACCTGACGGCGCATCAATTTGCCCATAGCAGAGGTCTCGAGCGAGTTTTTAGGCGGTTCCCAAAGTGCTTTCATAGGCAATAAAAATCAACTAGCTTAGAACGTATATGGATTCAAATTCCAAAAAGTTTAGCCCGGGCAAATCCCCCAACGTCTTTATGTGGATATACTCTGTTTTTGCGTGGTTTGTCTCGCCCACCTATGCCTGCGATCTGTGGGAAAAATGGGAGACCGAAAAGAAGGCTCGCGAAGGGAACAAGGCCTAAATGTACCGAGTGCTCGTTGTTGCCGATCCCTTGGACGATTTGAACATCGCCATGGACAGCACCCTGCGCATTGTGCAGGAGATGCTGGAGCGCGACAGCATTTTTGAAGTTTTTTACTGCGACTATGCCAAGCTCAACGTAGAAGCGGCGAATTTTCTCGATGCGCTGCCAGCGAGCCGTGTGCTCCATTGCGACGTGAACGACGCCAACTTCTTCGGTCTCGATGTGCGTCGCACCGTGCGCGCCGAAGACTTCGACGCCATCTTGCTGCGTCAAGATCCGCCGGTGGACGCCCGCTTTGCGCGCTGCTGCGAGCGCTTCGCCCCCATCGCGAACAAGGTGCTCTTCGTCAACGACCCGCGCTGGATTGCCGCCCTCAAAGAACACATCCTGCCCACCGAATACCCGGACTTTTCGATTCCAACCACCGTGTGCCACAGCTTCGAGGAACTCATCAGCGCGGTACGTGCCCAGCGTCCCGAAGCCGTGGTGAAGCCCGAAAACGAATCTTCGGGCATCGGCATCGTTTTTGTGGACCCCCAAACACCGGCCGAGGGCCTGCGAGAACATTACTCTAAGTACGGCCCCACGGTGATCGTGCAGCCCTACCTCGATGAGATCACCAAATCGGGCGACTTGCGCGTGCTCTTTATGAACGGCCAGGTGCTCGGTTCGGTGCTGCGCGTGCCTCAAAAAGGCTCACGCCTGGCGAACTTTTTTCAGGGCGGCACTGGAGCCAAACAAGATCCCTCCCCACGCCAAATCGAAATCGCTCAGAGCGTGGGACGCGATCTCATGAAGAAGGGCATTTATTTCGTAGGTTTTGATTTCATCGGCGACCTGCTCTCCGAAGTGAACATCACGAGCCCCACAGGCATGGCCCAAATCAACGCTCTCAACGGCGTGCGCACCGAAAAAGATTTTAATGACCAGCTGCTTCGGCTGCTTGATAAACGAGACGAGTCACGCTGAAGTAGGCCTATGGCACTCCGTACGAAATACCCCGAAATTGAACCTTACAAAAAAGGTTTTCTGCAAGCTGACGCCGAACACACCGTTTACTTCGAAGAATCGGGCAACCCTGAGGGGATTCCGGTGATCTTTTTGCACGGCGGTCCCGGTGCGGGCACCGATGGTGGCCACCGACAGTACTTCGACCCCAAAAAGTATCGCATCGTGCTGATGGACCAGCGCGGCTGTGGCAAGAGCACTCCCTTCGCGAGCCTCAACAACAACACCACTTGGCACCTGGTGAGCGACATCGAACAGCTGCGCCGCAAACTCAAAATTGAGAAATGGCTCGTCTTCGGCGGCTCTTGGGGTTCTACCCTTTCGCTGAGCTACGCCATCAAACACCCCACCTCTGTACTGGGCCTCGTGCTGCGCGGAATTTTCCTTTGCCGTCCCGAAGAGATCCGCTGGTTCTACCAATTCGGAGCACACCACGTGTTCCCCGACGCCTGGGAAAAGTACATCGCACCCATTCCTGAGAACGAACGCGGCGACATCGTTGCCGCTTACCGAAAACGCCTTACCGGTGACGATGAAAAGGCGAAGCTTGAAGCCGCCAAAGCCTGGTCGCTATGGGAAGGCACCACGATCAAACTGATTCCCGAAGCCGCCACAATGGATCACTTCAGCAGTGATCACTTCTCGACGGCCTTTGCACGCATCGAAAACCACTACTTCACACACAAGGCCTTTTTCGAGACCGACAACTGGCTCCTCGAAAACGTCAAAGTCCTGCGCGAACACAAAATCCGCGGCTGGGTTGTGCACGGCCGCTACGACATGTGCACGCCGATCAAGAACGCCTGGGACCTGCACAAGGCCTGGCCCGAAGCCAAGCTGGAGATCATCGCCGATGCGGGGCACGCCGCCTCGGAACCCGGCATCGTCGACGCGCTTGTGCGTTACACAGACGAGTTCGCGAGCAGCTACAAGCCCTAGCGCAACCTAGCTTTTGCCCTTAAACTGAGAAGAGCGATGTGCTTCTTGATTTTCTGCGTGTTCAATTTGCTAACCTTTGCCCTGACCTCACGGGGTTTCTCGTTTCAAAAGGACACCGAAAACCCGCGGGGCTTTCGCACGATCAAAACCTTCTTCACGCTGAACTTTTTCTTGCAGCTGTATTTGGTCTACGCGCACGTGCCCAGTGAGAGCTTCGTGCCCGAGACCATCGGCTGGATCGTGCAAACCGCTTCAGCCGCCCTCTTTTGGTGGACCCGCCGGGTCAACCACCAACGCCCCCTGACGCTGGCCTACCACACGGACACGCCAACGCACCTGAACCGCAGCGGCCCCTATCGCTTTATTCGTCATCCTTTTTATACGGCATACATCATGGCCCCACTGGCCTGCGCGATGTACACGCTCTCGCCCCTTAGCCTTGTCGCGGCTCTTATCAATTATTGGCTCTACAATCGTGCGGCGGCCTTTGAAGAAAACAAATTCACGCAGAGCGCTCTAAGTTCGGATTACGAACTCTTCAAGACGCAGGCCGGACGTTTTTGGCCTAAGTTATTTTGATTTTTTCCAGTTGGCCTTGGTGGGATCCTTAAAGCTCTTGCGCTTGAAGAAAGCCAGCGGGCGGAACAACCGATAAAAGAAAAGCCTCGCTCCGGTGAGCGGGTCAAATTCCATAAAATCATTCGTATGCATGTGCGCGTAAATGTCTGCAAAAAGCATGTTCCACACCACTGGACCCACCGAGCGACCGCTCAATAGGGCGTTGATATCAAAAACAAAGACTTCTTGTTCAGCACCGTTGAGCTTGGGATGATTGAATTTCACGCCGGTCACCTTGGCTCCGAACTTTTGGTACATGCGACCTAGCATGTCTTCGCCAGCAAAACTCACGATGTAGCGACGACGGGCTTGGGCCATCACCAAAAAGAGCTGGTTCATGATACCAAAAATGATGTCCCCACCCTGATAATCGGGGTGAATGCAAAAACGAGTAACTTCAACGATCTCGTCTTTGCGCGGCAGCGAGGAGACGTCGCTAACGTACTGCTCAAGTTCCATCATGTCTTCGGGAGCGTGGAACATCACGCGCAAGCTGGCGATGATACGTCCAGCATGTCGAGCCACGATGATTCGCGAACGGGTATCAAAGTTGTCAGCCATCTCTTCGGCTTTTTTATCGGCACTGACTTTGCCGACATCGCGGTAAGAGAGCAAACGCAGGTCGAGAACTTCTTTGAAGTCTTCTTGGGACTTCACAAAGCCAAAATCCACGTGATCCGAGAAGAATCTCGGCAAGAGGTTTTCACTCTTCAGGTCTCCGGCTTCTGCGCCCGGAGAGAACTGCATGATGTAGCTAGAAATGATTCCCAGGTAATCTGGGTTCAGGTCGATGAATTCGGCACCAATAAAGAGCTGCTCTTTGCCCTGGTAGCTAATGGGGCGCACGTTGCCGATCTTAAAGCGCATCGAAATCACCCCAAAGAGAGGGAAAGAGATCTGCGTTTGAAGCGTCATGCCGGGCAGCAAGTAGCGGTTGCGAAGCGAGGTGATGAGACCCATGCCGGATTTCGAGATGTCCTTAACACGGAAGTGAATAAAATCACCAAAACGCGTGGGATTGGGAGTCACTCCCGTAGGCAAAAACTCGTCGCCACAAATCCAGCGACGGGTTGAACGACGATCGGCGTCTTCTTTGGTCACATTCGTGCCTTCGGAAACCCAGCGCAATCCGAAAAGCATCGAGCCAGGGCGCGGTCCTTCGGCTTCGCTGACTTTGAGACCTTCGTATTCACAGCGCTGACCACCGATCAAAATCGCAACGGAGACGAGACCATTTTTATGTTTCGCACCGTTCACCGTGGCGAGCTCTTCGGTACTCAGTAGGAGCTCCACTCCGATCGGAGAGATGCGCCAGACGCGGAGATTGAGCTCTTTGCCACTCTTTTCGCAAGCAAAACGAGCTGAGATGTTCTCACCGTGGTACACGTCCGCGGGAACGAAGGGGGCGTGGATGTTTTCGACGGTCAATTCGGGAACTTTTTTCAATGCAGTGCTCATGCGGCGACTCCCATAAAGTTGGTTTTGCGCTGAGTAGTCACTAGCTCGTTCAAGCGCTCAACCATGATCTCGTAGTTTTTTTTGTGCATTTCGAAGACGTAAATTTCGGTTTCTTCCGGGAAATCCCGGATTTTCGCATCATATTTAGAGAGTTCGATCTTCTCGAATTTTACGCGACCTTCGAGCACTTGTTCGAGCATCGACGCTGCTCCTCGCGAGAGAATCATCATGGTGGGCGAGAGCACGGTGCGCAGCTGCGGATGTTTGGTGAGTTGGTCGATGCGGCTGAGCAAGTTAGGTGGCGATCCCATCACGGTGATTTCACGGGCGTTCTCTACCCCCCCCACGTTGCCAAGCAAAACTTCGCCAAAAGAAATGATCATATGGCGGCGGATCTCGGGGTAGCCATCTACCGTGTTGAGATCCGTGTTGTATGCATAAATTTCATAGGCGCAAACCGCCGAGCGCAAAATCGAAAGCTCGGGATCGTCATCAAAATAAGCAAAAACCAGGTCTCCCACGAGTTTCGAAACTCCGCGATTGATCTCCACAATCTCCGTACAACGACGGATATTGGGAATGATCTTGTTGGCCATGAAGTTTACCGAGTTCTTGCTAAGTTCGGTATAACCGCGAATATCGCTGTACATGCATGCCACCAGTGTACGGCGCAGGCGAAGTACTTCGTCCATCGCCTGGAGCGACGAGGACTTTTGCAATTTGAGGATGTTGATGAATCGCTCGTAAATGATTTTCGGAAGAAACGATTTGATCTGGTTGTTGAGATCCATTTGGCTCTCGATGAGTTTGCCCTGGGTTTCGAGGTTTTCTTGAACCGCTATAAAAGCCTCGACGTCGGCATTCATACGGGCGCGGAACATGGCGACTGCGGCGGCACCGAGTACGGCACCGCTGATGATCATGTAGTTGGAAGCGACGGGATTCCAGAACTCAAAACCCACAGCATAGAAAAAGAAAAGCCACACGAGTGAGAGTAGCGGCCCCGAGCGGAGCACGATGGTGATAAGGCAGGGTACGGCAATGACAAAGCCATAGGGAACCTGGTCGCTCCACGACATGGTTTTGGCCTGAAAGTACGACTGGATAAAAGCCCAGAGAACATAGCCCACGCGAGAATAAAGTCGCGAGGGTTTTTCTTTGAGCTTCCACTGCACAAAAGCGGCGCCAAAGGCGAGCGCGGCGATCGAAAAGCGATACATCTGCCAACGCAATGCGGGCTCAAGATGCAGGGGCTGATCGACGAAAAACGAGTGCAAAATTTGAATGATTCCGGCGGCGACGAGAGCCACAACGGCCACAGACGAGAAGGCTGAATGTTCGCGAGACTGCCACAAAGCTCTCCACTTGGGGGGAATGCGCAATTCAGGCACCCCCAGCAGCAATAGCTTCTCTAAAACATTCATGTGCCCTGTATCGGCGCTTAATTTCGCGAACCTTAAGGGTCTACGCGGTGCGTGAGAGGATTAACGCGCGTCTTCGTCTTCGAAGCTCGACGCGATGCTGCGAATCGCGCGATCGGCTTCACCAGCTAAAAAGGCGCCGCGCACATCAGCACGACCTTCGCTTGGCCAAGCGGGTAGTGAATTCAAGAACTTCGCGGCGATTTCGCGAAATTCAGCGAGCTGGCTAGGTGGCAGGGGCTCAGCCGACGGAAATTTGACGTTGAGCGGATCCACATAGCGACCGTTCTGCCACATTTCAAAGTGCAGGTGCGGGCCCGTGGAAAGTCCCGTAGTGCCTACGTAACCGATAAGGTCGCCCTGACGCACTTTAGCCCCAGAGCGAACGCCTTTGGCGAATCTGGATAGGTGGAGATAATTCGTGGTGTAGATCGAATTGTGTCGGAGCACGATCTTGTTGCCTGCTCCACCGCTGAAAGCGGCCGAGGCGATAGTGCCGTCACCCACTGCACGAATGGGCGTGCCGATGGGCGCGCCGTAATCGACCCCGAGGTGCGGACGACGAATCTTAAGCACCGGGTGAAAGCGAGCGCGATTGAAACGGCTCGTGATGCGGCCGAATTTGATCGGGCTTTTGAGAAACATACGGCGCAGGCTCGAACCGTCGGGAAAATAATAACCCTTAGCGCCGCCGCGTTGATAGTAAACGGCCTGAAAGAGCTCGCCCTCATTGATGTATTCGGCGGCGAGAATACGCGAATCGTTGAGCGGCTCACCACCTACATAACCTTGGTCCACGATCACACGCCACTGATCACCGCGGCGCACTTCGCGCGCGAAATCGACTTGCCAGGCAAAGATCTCGGCGAGATCGGCCACGAGGAGCGGGCTCATTTGAGCATTGGTGGCCGACATCCACAGCGAATCTTCCACATGGCCCGAATAAGCCTGCAATCGACGTTCGACCACTTCTTCGACAACCTTCACCGCGTAAACGCCCTCGGGATTCTTTTCTACAAAGAGAGCGCGCACGGAGTTCAGCGGCACGTAGATGCCAAGAAATTGACGCTTCGGCCCTGGCGCGGTGGCCTCGGCTTCGCTCGTGGTGAGCACGGGACGCGCCTCTAGCGAGTAGAGCATCTCGAATTTGAAACCGCGCTGCACGCGACGGAAGTCCATTTCGGGTTTGGCCGATTCTACGAGAGTAGAAATTTCGGGGCCGCTGAGGCCCGCGAGCGCGAGCTTTTCGTAAAAGGTGGCCGTGCGCGTGTCGAGTGTCTGGGCTTCACGGTGGTAACTGCGCAGGAGCTGATCGCGCAGAAGTTTGGGAGTGGCTTCTTTTTCGACGAGTTTGCCAATGGTGGGACGCGAGGTCTGGGGTATCAAGAACCAACCAACGGCGGCAAAGACCAAAATCGAGAACAGGTATATCGTTTTCTTCTTGAACCCAAACACCTTAGTACCTTATCACCGCACTTTTCATAGGGCAAAAAAGTGTTTTGACGGGTGCTCAAGTGGCCGTATTTTTTAGCTCACGCGATGACGCTCACGCACCCACAACGGGTTCCACTTCGACACCAGTCTCGCTGGGGTCGCGCAGAGCGCGCTGCTCAAGACCAAGGCCCAGTGCCAAAGCGGCGAAATTGATGACCACGGCAATGAGACCCACCGTATCAAAACCCACGAGCTCGCCTGTGGCCGTTTCGCTGATCACAACGCCACCCCAATAAGCAGCGATGCCAGCAAAGACCTGCTGCACGCACGAGGTGAGGCTCATGAACATCCCGCGGCGCTCCGTAGGCACCACCGAAGTGATCATGGTCATGGCCGGAACAAAGCGTCCGTTGGAGGCGACAAAGAAGAGACTCGACGTGGCGAGCACCAGCCAAACGGCGGTGCCGGCCTTGAGGTTGGTAAGCGCAAGGATGGGCACAACCATGAGACACATAAAAATCTTGAAGATTTTTGTGCGCCCATATTTATCCGCCAGGCGTCCCACGAGTGGCGAGGAGACCACAGTGCAGGCGCCGCCTACCAAGTAGAAGAGCGGGATTTGGGCTTCGGGAAATTTCACGTTGAAGACGTAGAAAGCTGTCAGAAAGGGAATGAGCGCAAATTGCGAGAGCATCATGGTGGCAATCAGAGCGAGAGCGCGCTGTGGACCAGATTGTTTGAGGATCTCTCCGATTTGAGTAAAGGACTCTCCGAGACTCGCATGAGGACGATCCTTGCGGAGGTGACGCGTGAGCGGCGGAATCAGATAAGCAAAGGTGCTCCAAAAAATGAGCGCTGCCGCCACCACAAAGAAAAAGGGAGCGTGCCAGTCGTATTGGTTGGCGAGCCACAGACCGAGCGGAACACCGGCGATCGAAGCCACCGAAAAGGAGGCCATGATGATGCCCATGGCGCGCGCACGGCGATGGTAGGGGATGTAGTCGCCGACAATGGCGAGCACGGCGGCATTGATCAACCCGCCAAAGGCTCCGGCGAGCGAGCGGGAGGCAAAGAGCGTGACATAGTTCGTTGCCAGGCCGCAGGCGAGGGTGCCAAGAATGAATCCGGCAAACAAAAAGAGCGTCGACTTTTTGCGATCGAAACGGTCGAGAAGAAAGGCGCCGAAGAGGTTCGTGAGGCCCGCAGTGAAGGTGTAAACCGAAACAAGCGCCCCGAAATCGTGCGAGTTGATGTTCATAGCGCGCATGAGCTTGGGCCCGAGCGGCATCATGATCATGAAATCTACGATGTGAGTGAACTGCAGTCCGGCGAGCACCAAGAGCACTAGCAATTCATGCGGAAAAGTTTTGTTTTTGGCAGTGTCGGTCGTCTCGCTCACGGTCGCTCCTCAGGATTTTATCGGATGGAAAATGATTTTTCGGGAACCCAGCTTAGTCCAAAAGACGTCGTAAATCCCGGATTTGCGCGTGAGGATTCGTAATAGCCGGCCCCCACAAAATAGTTCAGACCCGAGGGGTAGCGAATCGCCACGAAGCCCAGAGCCGTGGTGTAATTTTCTTTGGATTCGCGAAACATCGCGCGTTCGCCGCGCACGCCAACGCTATACGTTTCGTTCAGCTTGCGGCCCAGCGTGAGTTCCGAGGCCAGGATCGTGTCCTTGGGATACTTGCCCGCGAGCGACCACGCGTGGTCTCCAAAATCTCGCACCGGAGAATCGGGCCCTTTGACTTGCTCCATGCGCGAGTCCCACAACAAAAAGTAATCGCCATAGCCGAGCGTGACTTTGGCGGCGACTTTGGTGCGTGTGAGCAGCCCCCGGCACTGCATCACCGAACAATTGAACTGCGGAAAATCTCCGCTGCGGTGATCCCAGGCATAAGTCACTTCAAAGACGAGAGGCGCCCAAAACGCGAAATCGATGCCCACATCGGCGCGGTTGACCTTGCCCGAAGTTTGCGCGGAAACTTTGGGCCGCACATAACCATAAAAGGGATTGCCCGCTCCAGGTGAGGCCCCCCACAGCAGGTAGTTGTAACCAAGTTCCCCCCACAGCCGCCCCCCGAAGGGTTCGGTGCGCAGCCCCGCAGCGTAGGCATAGTCCCACTTGCCCGGCTGAGCCGAGAGAGCCTGCAAAGGCGTTGCAAGGAGCGCTAAGGCGAAGCCCGCGGCGGTGATCCAAAGTTTTGGTGTGCGCATGGAACCAGAATACGCTGGCTTAGACGTCTTTACAAAATCTTCACTGGGGCCGCGTTTTGCGATGCGAGAAACTAAGGGCATGTGGAAATGGTCGCCATTTCTATTGGTATGGGCAACCCTCGGGGCTGTGACCAGCTTTGCCGCCACGGACAATCTGCAAAGCTCGGTGTCCAATAACGATCTGCCGGACTTGGGCATGGGACCCGTGCCCGTCTCCACCCAGGCGCTGCAGCCTCGCCGAACCATGTTGCCAGAGACTTCGGCCCCCTCGGTGATGCCTTCCTCTCACCCCTCGCTTGCGCCCTCAGCGCCCCCTCCGAGCAAAGAAAGCCACGCCGATACGAAACTCGACGAGGCCACCACGAATAAGATCAACGACGCCATCGCCAAAACCAAGCTCGCTCGCGTTTCGGCGATTCGCGAGCTCGCAAACCTCATCGCCTGCCCCAAGATCGACCCCAAGGCCAAACCCAAGCTCTATCCGCAGGACACGCAGATCTATTATCTGGGACGCATTTTCCAAGCGTATCGCAACACCAACCTCAAAATTCTGCGCGGCCTGAGCCCCCTCGAGATCGAAATCATGCAAAAGGACCTCAGCGAAGAGGCCTTCAAACGCGACTTCGCCGAACTGCTCGGACCGCTCTACAATTCTCCCAAAGTCAAAACGGGCGATGCCACGCCGCTGAGCAAGCTCTCTGACGCCACGGCCGTTGCCCTGAGCTCCATTTTCTACGACGCTTCCGAGCGATTTCGCTCAAGCGCCCAGATCACCACCAAGGCCGTCGACGATGGCTCGCTCTTCAAAGAAACTCCCGCGCAGACCCTGAAGCGCTCGACCCTCACCACAGCTGAGGGCGCCTCGCCGCATTACCCGAAATTCACCGCCTTCTTTAACGAGTACCGCGCCGACTCGAAAACGCTCTACGTGGACAATCAGCGTTCGACTTCTCTGAGCCAGGCCGGACAAGAGCTTTGCAAAAACCTCGATAGCAACAAAAAGAGTCACGAGCGTTGGGAAAATCCCAAACTCGAAAATCGCGTGGACACCTCTAAAGTGGACGGCACGAAGTCGCTAGAAAAAATCAAAGAAGAAAAATCTCGCGATGAAAACCACAAAGACGAACAGATCACTCGCCCTAACGGATTGGTGAACGCTGACGCCGTGTCGGTCTCAGCCCTCGAAGACCGCGTTTTGGCGGCAGTACGTCTCACCGATCCCGCAGTAGAAGATCCTCAAGCCGCACCGGCGCCCGCAGCAAAAGCCATCGATCCAGCCACGCTCCCCGTTTCTACGAACTACGATCGTGAGATCGAAGATCATTTCAAAGGCGACATCACCAAAGCGCAGGATTACGTTTTCAAGAGCACTCCCGAAGTGCTTCAAGCGCGTGAGAAAATCTTTCAGGAGTCGATCAATCATTACAAAAAGCTTTTGAAGACTGAGAATCCCGAAACTTTAGCGGGATATAAAGAAGCTAAGCAAGAAGCTCTTGCAGCGATCATGAAGAAAGACAACTTTGACAGAACTAAAGTCAGCCCCGAGCAAGAAAAGAAATACCTAGAAGAGATCAAGCAACGGCTTGAAACGAACACGCTCAATACCCTGCTTAAGCAAAGCAAAACGATCACAGACGAACAGCTCAAAGCAGAAAATTTGAAGATCGCTAAGGCCATGCAGATCAATACCAACAATCTCATCGTTCCGGCATTCAAAGCACAAGCCAAGTCGAACTGGGAAAAGATCGACAAGTCGCAGCTCAGCGATCACCAGCGCTATTACCTAGCCTGGGCTTATGGCCTGATGAGCCAAGAAACCGGTATCGATAAAGATGGCAAGTCAAACATGTTGGCGGTTTACCTTGGCGAAGACAAGTTCCTCAAGGGTTTCCAAAAGTTCACGCCCACGAATCTCGAAGCGGCCATCCGAAAATATGGCAAGCAAGGCGGCTGCGTGATCTGCGTTCAGCCCATGCGTGAGATCGATTTGGCCAACCCCAACCGTCAGGCCAGCACAGACCCCGTCAAGCAAGCCATGCTCAACGGCGGCGGTGTGCCCTACGCCAAGATCCGCGACATCGACCCCAAAGATGATGCCATCACCAACGCTCCTGAAATTTTTTACAACCTTTCGGTGGCGATGAACTACCTCAGCTCGCCGCAGGGTTCTATGCCCGACCTTAAAATGGAACCTGAAAAATACTTGCGTCCGGAATTCCGTAGCAACGACCTGGTAGATTCTTCGCGCTGATCGGGTGTATATATAGACTTCTTATGAAAATCGCCGTCATCGGCAACGCCGCGGGCGGCAAAACCTGGCTCAGCCGTCGTCTGGCTGCGCGTCACCAAATCCCTCTCTTCCACGTGGACAGCATCCAATTCGACGGTGAATTGCGCATGCGCCCGCACCGTGAGAGCGCTGAAACCCTGCGCGCCATCGCCGCCACAAAGCCTGAGTGGATCATTGATGGCTACGGCCCCCTCGACACAGTCTTGGAGCGCCTAGCCCTCGCGGATCTCATCGTGTTCATCGATTTGCCTCTAGTGCGCCATCTAGGCTGGCTGCTCAAGCGTCAGTTTACGAGCCTCTGGCATCGCAGGCCGGAGCTGCCCCCCGGCCATGCCAGCGAATTTCGCTGGGCGCACATGCGCAAGGTCATTCAGTACATGTTGAGTCAGCATCGACAGATGCGCCCCGAGATGATCCGCATTCTCGCGCGCGAGGCGCTGAGCTCAAAAGTGCATACGATCCGATCGGTCGCTGAATTGCGCCGCTACGGCGCCAAGCTCTAGATACGACAATACCCCGGTGACCGTCGAAGGGATCACCGAGGTATTGCGTTTGGGGTATCGCGATCTTAACGAGCGCGATTTTTATTTTTTAGCAACGAGTTCACGAAGGGCGTCGAGGGCCGTGCGTGAAGGTTTAGGGTTATCTACCAACTGGTTGATCTCTTCTTTGATGTCTTGACCACCTTCTTTAAGCTTCTCGTGAGCGGCATCGCCCGCTTGTTTCACGCCTTCTTTGGCTTTCTCCAAGGCGTCCTTAGCCTGATCTTTGTTCACCTCAGCCGCAGCGTCGTTGCCTTTGGCTTCTTGCTTCAGAGCTTCGGCAGCATCTTTGGTAGCATCGGCAGTTTTATCAGCAGCTTTAGCAGCGCCGGTTTTCGCCTTCTCGGCATTGGTTTTGGCCTCAGCTTTGGCGGCGTCTTTGGTTTTGCCGACTTCACAGTTTTCCGAAGAAAAGAGCACTTCGGTATCTTTGATCAGCGAGGATTCGGCTACCGCGCCCTTGGCCACTTCAGCAGATTTCGATTCGAAACGAACCACTTCGAGGGTTTTTGCATCCGCGTTGGTTACAATGGCGATCCAGCCCGTTTGGTCACCCGTTTGGTGTTTCACCGAAGCGACGCCCACACCATCACCAAAATCCGAGTTGCTCAGACCAAAGGTCGAGAAGTCTTTGCCGAGAGTTTTGAACTGGAGGGGTTTGCTGGTGTCAGAAGCCTTAGTGATGAAATATTGTTTCTTATCCGTCTTATAAACATAAAAGCGCTCGTCGGAATCTTGCTTGAGTCGGCACGTGAGTGCCACCTTCGGCGCTTCGCCCTTTTTCACTCGAACGGTTTTGTTGTCTAGTACCGGCTCGTCCGGGTTGAGACCACAAGACGAAACCGCCATGGCTAACGCCACCGCCGAAACGTATTTGAATTTGCCTAAAATGTTTTTTGAAAATTTGCAGCGAAATGCTTTCATGATTTTTTTTGTCTCCTATGGAATTCAACTTGCCTCTCACTTTTGGTGAAGGGCTCTACAAGTAGGGGGCGAGATTAAGCCCATAGGCGGAAGTCACGATCAAGATGAGGTTAAGATGTCTTCATATTTGACAAGGGCGCGGGTAAGAATTCCCCGCGCCCCAAAGATTTTTTGTTTTTTATTTAGAGAGAAACCAAAGATTTGAAGCCGCCGTAAGCCATTTTCTTCATGTCGAAAATCGGCTTGGGCATCATCTTCTCAAGACGCGGATCGCTCATCACAAGACGATTCACGCGATTGCGCACAGTCTTGGAAGGGTAAGTGATAAACGCAAAGATCACGACTTCAGAAGGCTTGGGTTTGGCAAGCTTCAAAAAGGTTCGCGTGATGCCCGCAATTTTGAGATCATCCCCAGAACTCTCGACATAGCTGAGAGCTCCGTGCTCGATCCAAATCTTACCGGCCTTGCTAGCGATCTTTTTATAGGCCGCAAGATTCTTCTTAGGAACTTGCAGCACAAAGCCATCCACATAAGCAGCGCGTGCTTTCGAACGCGAAGCAGGTTTCTTAGCACTTTTGTTTTTTTTCTGAGTCACGATTCATTCCTCCTTACAAACAAGATCAACTCCAACATCGTAACAGAGAAAGAAACGACCGAAATGCCGGCAGAAGAAGCGCGAAACCTAAAATTTGCGGTGGCGGAATGAAATGGGGCAGATTTGGCGTTCCCACGGGGATTCGAACCCCGGTCGCCTCCGTGAAAGGGAGGTGTCCTAGGCCTCTAGACGATGGGAACGTTCTTAGAGGAGAGACGTATATCCTACAAAGTTTGGCCGAAATCCATAGGTTTTTTAACGATTTTCATTTTTTTGGGGCGGATTTTACAAAAATCACCGCAGTGACCGCATTTCGGGCTTGTCTGGCCCGGCTAAGTGACTAATTTTTTACCCCCTAATGTCTAAGAATCCCCTCTCACTTGCACCCGCCCCCCAGAACCCCGGCTCCGTTGTTTTAGAGCGCATCATTCGTCGCATTCAGGCGCACGCGATGACCATGATCCACATCGCCAACAACCGCGAAGATGTGCAAAAGGGAGATCCCAAAGTCGGCGGCCACCCTTCGGCTTGTTCGTCGGCGCTTCATCTGCTTTCGCTGCTTCATCTCTACGTAAAAAATCCTCAGGATTATTTTGCGATCAAACCGCACGCCTCGCCTGTCGATCACTCGAACAATTACCTCATGCGCCTTCTTTTCGAAAAAGACGGCTCACGCATGAGCGACGATCGCCAACGTCAGGCGATGAAAAACCTGCGCCATTTCTCGCACTCGGGCGAGCCCGTGTTCCAAAGCTACCACTCTGCATTTGATCCTGATAATTTCGGTTTTCTCCCGTCGGGCTCCGTAGGCATTCCGCCTGTCAACGCGCTCTACTTGGCACATGCTTATCAAATGGCCGAGAAGCACGGCTTCGACGTTCCGCAAGATCCGCACTTCTGGTGCCTCATGGGGGACTCCGAGTTCCGTGAAGGCTCGCTGATTGAAGCCATGCCCGAAGCCGCCGAGCGCGGCATCGGCAACCTCACCTGGATTCTCGACTACAACCGCCAGTCGCTCGACGGCCACCGTGTGATCAACGAAGACGCCCTCGGCGGCCACGACTCCGACCGCGTCGAAGGTACAGCTCGCGCCAATGGCTGGGACGTGATCCACATCCGTCACGGCGCCCTGCGCACCAAAGTCTTTAAAGACTCCCCACATGGCGAATCGCTGCAGACAGTTCTCGAGTCGGCCCTGCCTGACTACGAACTCCAGTCGCTGCTCGCCAAGAACGACGCGCAGACCTTTATCAACGCCGTTGGCAAATACGACCAAGGCGCCGCCAAGGTGCTAAAAGACCTCGACGAGAAATCCGTGGTCGGTGTGCTGCGCGACCTCGGTGGCCACGACATCGAAGCCATCCTTGAAGCCTTCAGCTATGCACGCACCAACTCCAACAAACCGACCTTCATCATCGCGCACACCATCAAGGGGTGGAACCTGCAGTGCGCGGCCCAGTCGGGCAATCACTCGGCGCTGATGGAAGACGAAGAGATTTTCGACCTGCGCACCAAGAGCGGCATCGAAGACAAAGACATCTACTCATTTGCTCGTTTCGATGAAAAGAGCGCCGAAGGCAAATACCTCAAGGAACGCGGCGAATGGCTCGCAGACGGCATCGGCAAAATCAAAACGCTCAAAGAGAACAATCTTAAAGCGCTGCAATCGAACATGTCGGCCTACGAGCTGCAAACCAAGTTCCCCTCGGAAGTGGGCATCAACCTGAAGTTCGTTC
The DNA here is from genome assembly GCA_035539375.1 of Bdellovibrionota bacterium. Taxonomy (GTDB): domain Bacteria; phylum Bdellovibrionota; class UBA2428; order UBA2428; family UBA2428; genus DATLIP01. Next base: position 38,673 of record DATLIP010000029.1, read on the forward strand.
CGCTCATTCACACGCAGTGGATGCTCGGTCAAGTAACGGCCAAGATCAACCGGATCGCCGACACCGGCGAAGACGCCAAGAAGCCGCTCACCGATGCCGAAAAGCGCTGGAAACCGGTCACGAAGTACTTCACAACCATGGCGCCCGACGTGGGCACCTCAACAAACCTCAACGCCAGCATGGACGGCAAGATCTTCGGCCCCGAGTCGAGCGATTTTGAAAATCAGTACGGCGTGAAAGACGCCAAGACCCCCGACCTCATCCCACACGAAGTGGAAACCTCGCGCCACGTCCGCTTTGACATCGCCGAATGTAACGTGATGAGCTGCGCGGGTTCTTACGGCAAGATGGGCGAATTCGCCGGCGTGCCGTTTCTGCCTATCATGTCGGTCTACGATTTCTTTATCAAACGCGCACTCGACCAGTATTTCTACAATGCGTACTGGAACGCGAGCTTCATCGTCATGGGCACTCCTGCCGGCATCACGCTCTCGCCCGAAGGCGCGCAGCACGCCTGGAAATCGGACATCCAGATCGCGAACTCGATCACCTGGGAACCGACCTACGCGGTGGAAATGGACTGGGTGCTCACCGAAACCGCCAAGCGACACTTCATCACCGCCGTCGAGGGCGAAGACCACCCCGAGTCGAACAAGGGCCGCGCGGCCGTGATCATTCGCGGCGTGACTCGCGCGCTCGAACAAAAAGAACTGCTCACGCGCCTCAAAACGCACAAACGTTTTGAAGGCAAAAAAGACGAAGAAATGCTCGAACTCACCCGCCAGGACTTTGTCAAAGGTGGCTGGTACCTAGTCGACCATCGCGGCAAGCCGGGTTACCGCCCAGGCGAGAACGTGGTGAACCTCTTTGCCATGGGCGCCATGGCTAGCGAGGCGCTCGTCGCCTCGGACATGCTCCTCAAAGAAGGCCTCTTCGCGAACGTCGTGATGGTCTCCTCGCCCGATCTCCTCCTCGGCAACCTCGCCGATAAAGACGGTTACCAGCACCTCAAGAGCGGCCTCGGCATCACGGGCGACCTCTACCTCAGCGTCAACGAAGACCGGCCGGCCGCAGCGACGTCTACAGAATACCCACCCAAGAATTTCGGACCTACCCCAGGCGCGCTCTCGCAAGTGCTCTCGCTGGGTGGCCGCCGCATCCCTGTGGTGAGCGTTCACGATGGCGAGCCGGGCCTGCTCGACAACATCGGTTCGATCCTGGGCACTCTGCAGAACGCCCTCTCGGTGCGCAAGCACTCCAAGTCGGGTCGTCCGGTCGACATCTACGCCTACCACGGTGTGGACGGTGCGAGCGTTGCCGAAGCCGCCGTGGAAATCCTCAAGGCCTCGGCCTTCTCGGAAATTAAGATCGACGCCGCGCTCTTGCCGCAACTGCAATCGCGCAGCGAAGCCAACGCTTAACTCCATCAAAACAAAAAAGCCGCCACCCGCGATTCTCGCGAGTGGCGGCTTTTTTTATGCCTTTATTTATAAATCTTGGACGAGATCGTGTCTTGATACGGAATCTTGATCACTTGGTATCCGGGAAAGTTCAACTTCACGAGCGACTCAAGGGAGGCGCCATCGCCGATGGCGGCGGCCACCACTTGCGACTTGTCGTAGAGACCCGTGAAGGTGCTCAATACGTCTTTTTTATCGACCTTCCAGCTATTAGGTTCGGACTTATAATAGGCAGGTGAGATTTCACCCAGCACCACGAGCTTGCGACGCATGAGTTTTTTCACTTCCGAAGAGCGACCCATGATTTCACTATACTTGTAGGACTGCAAACGCGAGGTCCAAAACTTGTCATCGAATTTGCCAAAGCCTTCGGCGCTGTTCTCATAGTAATTCTCCACTAGGTCACCGATCGTTTTGTAGGCGTCGATAGCGCGGGCAGCCACCGGGTTGGTCACAAAACCAAAGCTAGGGACACCCATCAGACGATTGTCAAAGGGCGTCACGTTGTACGAGAAACCGTTCTGGTGACGGATCACGTCGTAGAATACCGAACCAAAACGCGCACCAATGAGAAGGTAATTGGCAAAGCGGAAATCAAACTCGTTCGAAGCAGAAATCTCACTCGTGACGAGCGTGTTGATGGCAAAGACGTTCTGCGTACGGTCTTTTTTGTCGATCACAAGAAAGGTTTTCGAGGGGGCCACTTTTTTGGGAGCCTTGCGATCGTTGATCATCGGAGCCAAGTGTTCGCCTTCGCTCACGGCGCCCTGCTTTTTGAGCAAGGCAGCCACAAGACCGGCAAACTTATCTTTAACCTGCGGTGGACTAACAAGTCCCACCCAAGCGTCTGGAGCGGCGAGAAGCTTGTCATTGTAGAAAGCTTGCACTTCGGATAGCGCCACGGTGTCGATGTCTTCGATCGTCATGGGGCGACGGCCATAAGCCTTGAAAAACTGCCAATCCCAAACCATCGAACGGGCGAGCGACATGTCGTTGTCGAGCATCGACAGGGTCGCCGAGCGGAGTTTCTTTTTGGCGAGTTCAAAGGTCGCCTTGTCAAAACGCGGTTCGCGAAAAGCTTCGGTGAGGATTTTGAAGAGGTCTTCGTAGTTTTTGTTCTCAAGATACGGGAACGAGACGTTGAGATACGAAAACTCCGTACCGATGCTCATCGACATGTTGGCGCCAAAAGCGGAGAGCTGATCGTTTAACTCCTGCTTGGTGCGAGCCTTCGTGCCTGACTCGAGCACGAAGTCCACTATGCTGGCGGCAGCAAAATTTTTGAGATCCGAGTTGTTGGCTCCGCGTGGAATCACAATAGAGACTTCCACAAGAGGCAGCGGATCTTTGACCGAATCGAGATAGATTTTGGCCGACGCGGTCAGGGGCGCTCCCAATACCGCGAGAGCCGTAACAAATTTTAATGCAACGTTCTTCATCATATCCCCCTAAGACCCGCTAATCGGATCGCTCACCTTCGACGGCTCAATCAGTACGCGAATTTTTCCACTCTTCGCTCGCAGCACAAAACGGCGCAGCACGTCTTCGTAAGTGACGCCCTGAATCTGCTTCAAAAAGTCGATAGACATCATGGGGTTCTTGGTCAGCACGTACGAGGTGGCGAAAGCTTCGGCGAGCTCGTCGGGCTCACGGAGTGATGCGAGCTGCGAACCCATAAAGTAGAGCTTCAAGTTTTCGACGCGATCTTTGCTCAGCCATTTGGGGAAACCAGAAAGAGCGGCGCCATATTCGGTTTCGAGCTTCGCGGCCGAAATCTTGCCACTGCCCTGGATGATGATCATGCTGAGGCCAGGCTCTTTGCTGGGTGAGCACGAGGCGCCCACGGATTGGGCGATTCCTTTTTCAACGAGCGTGTTGCCCAGATAACCGATGTCATTGTCTGCGAGCAGCACGCACATCAGCACTTCGGCTGCGGCATCTTTGTCGTCGGCGCTCAATCCGTGTGTCGCATCGGAAATCAGTGCTGATTCCGTTTTGAGGCGGATCACCTTGCGACGAATTCCTGTAAAGGGAGGCTCCACCACTTTGGTGGGCTCTTTGACGTCGACGCTTTCGTAGGCGCCGTAGTTTTTGCTCAAGATGTCAAGCGTCGCCTTGGGATCAAAGCCGCCAGCAATCGAAATCACGGCGCGGTTGGGCGCGTAGTAGCGCTGATAAAAATTAAGCGCGTCTTCGAAGCTAGAGGCATCAAGATCTTTTTGGAAGCCAATGGGACCCACACGGTAGGGATGCTCTTTGAACGCGAGCAGATAGAGCTCCCAGCTGAGACGTCCCGAGGGAGAATCTTCGGTGCGCATTTTGCGTTCGGAAACTACCGCCCCACGCTCCTGTTGAAAGCCCTGCGGAGTGATCAGGAGCTGACGCATGCGCTCGCCCTCGAACTTGGCTACTTCGGGAAGCAGCTCGGCGGGCACCGTGCCAAAATAAACCGTCATGTCGCGGCTGGTATACGCGTTGAAGTTGTTACCCCAATCCGCAATCGTCTCAAAAGGCTTAGGGAACGACTCGGTTCCGCGAAACATCATGTGCTCAAAAAGGTGCGCAAGGCCAGTGCGACCCTTTTCTTCGAAACGTGAACCGACGTCGAAGGCCGTGACGTAAGCGATGGTTTCGGTACCCGGGCGCGGCGTGAGCACCACGTGCAGCCCCGACTTCTTGTGCACGTATTCGAAAACTTTGAGTTCCGGGTAGGGCTCATAGGTTTTCTCGAGCGTGAAGCCTTTGTACTGCTTGGGAGCATCGCCGATTTTGGTCGTTGAGGCACAACCGAGCGTGAGCGCGGCAAGTGCGGGAAACAAAAATAAAGCCTTCATAGGCTTTATTTTATTCACGATTCTTTTGAAGCAGCAACCGAGCGAAGACCTCAAACACGTTATCGAGCAAATAAGGCTTGAGGCGTGCCTGCAATGCGTCAGAGTTTCCGCCCAAATCGCGTAGTTCCGTAGAGGAGATCCACTGCAGCGATTCAGGAAAGAGACGCCACGCGCATAGCCCGCGCAGCGATTCGGGGATTTCTTGCGGTGAGAGCGCGTAACCACCACGCTTAAAGACCCACACGGCCTCAAGCCCGCTGAGCAGATCGTTCACCGCGCGCCAACGCGGCAACTGTTCGAGCAGATCCGCCCCAATCGCAACTACCCAACGTGATTCAGGATTACGCTCTTTGAGCGTGCGCAGCGATTGTACGGTGTACGACACTTTCTCGGAATCGAGCTCGAAAGTTTCAAGCTTGAGCTTTGACGAGATTTCAGGGCTGCGCTGTTTGACCGTGTGCACCCAGGCGTTGATCAGTTGTCGTCGCTCGGCGCTGCTAAAGAGCGGTGGATGATCTTTGAGGGGGTTGATACCCGTCGGCACCAGGTGCACGTGGCTAACGCCGGATTCTCTAAGCAACCTTTCGAGCAACTCGTGGTGTCCGATGTGCGGGGGCATAAAAGAGCCCCCGAAGAACACACGCAGTTCCATCAACCTTCGTCATCCTCTTCGTCGATAGCCTCACTCTTGGATTCTGTGTCGAGGAGCGATTCGTCCCCTACAGAAATCTGCGGAGACACTTCGTTCACCCAGAAGCGTGGCCCCATCGCTTTGAGGTGGGTTTCAATCGCACCGAGCGCCCCTTCGAGACCTAGGCCCGAGACGGCCGAAATTTCAAAGAGCCCGAGAGCACTCTTCGACGATTTCACGAGCGTTTCGAGTTCGGCAAAGCCTTTTTCTTCTTTGAGATCCGCAAAGGCGTCGCCCTTGTTGACGAAAACAAAATAAGGTTTGGTGGATAAGTCTTGGGAAAACTTCGCAAGCTCATCGCGCAGCGTTTGGTATTCGGTGTCGAGCGCGCGACCCGTGTGCGGATCGAGGTCGAGCATCATAATAAGCACGCGCGTGCGTTCGCAGTGGCGCAAAAAGCGATCACCGAGTCCGCGCCCTTCGCTAGCACCTTCGATGATGCCAGGAATGTCGGCGAGCACGTAGTCGAGCGAAGTGCCGCGCACGAGACCAAGGTTGGGCACGAGCGTGGTAAAGGGATAGTCGGCGATTTTAGGACGCGCCTTTGTGGTGCGCGAAATGAAGGTCGACTTGCCCGCGTTGGGAAAACCCACAAGGCCTACGTCCGCAAGGAGCTTGAGCTCCAGCATCACGTCGCGCGTGTGACCCGTTTCGCCGGGCTGCGCGTACTCGGGAGCTTGGCGCGTCGCCGAGGCGAAGTACATGTTACCAAGGCCCCCGCGACCGCCCTTCATGAGCTGCACGCGTTTGCCGGGTTCCACGAGGTCGAGCAGCACTGAGCCGGTGGCCGCGTCCTTGACGGTTGTGCCCACGGGCACCATCACCACCACGTCGTCGCCACCTTTGCCATCGCAATCGGCTGAACGACCGGGCATGCCATCGCCCGCCTCGAACTTGGGTCGGTATTTGAAGTCGAGCAGCGACTGCATGTTGTGCGTGGCCTCAAAGTACACGCTACCGCCGCGCCCGCCGCTACCGCCGTCGGGACCCATCTTGGGCATGAAGGACTGGCGCATGAACGACACGCAGCCAGGTCCACCATTGCCCGATCTTAGAAAAATTTTTACCTCATCAACAAATTGCATAAATCCTTAGGACTAGAGTCGTCGTGAACTTTGTATAAAAAAACCCTCTTTGAGCGCTGCTCAAAGAGGGTTCGGTTTCGGATCTTAAACTAAGAAGTTATGCCGCTGGAGTCACAGAAACTTTGGTCGGACCGTCTTTGTGCTTGCGGAAGGTCACGACGCCCTCGGAGAGTGCGTAGAGAGTGTGGTCGCGGCCGATGCCAACGTTCACACCGGCGTGGAATTTGGTGCCACGCTGACGAACGATGATCGTTCCGCATTTCACTTTTTCACCGCCGAAGGCTTTTACGCCGAGCATTTTGGGGTTCGAATCGCGTCCGTTTTTGGTACTACCACCAGCTTTTTTCGATGCCATGACTTATCTATATTCCTTTACGTTTCTTAAATTATACCTTGATGCTTTTTACCACAAGTCGGGTAAGCGACTGGCGGTGACCAACGGAACGAATCGAAGATTGACGGCGACGGAAGTGACGCACGAGATTCTTTTTACCGAGGGTTTGTTGGAGCACTTCGAATTCAACCTTGGCCGAGCCAACGGTCGGCTTACCGATTTCAAAGGTGCCGGGTTTCGATGCTACGAAAAGCACTTCGTCAGCGGTCCAAGTTGCGCCGGGTTCGAGTTCCAGCTTTTCAACGAGGATTTGATCGCCTTGCGATACTTTGTATTGTTTCCCACCGGTGCGTACGATTGCATAGGGAAAGTTAGATTCAGTTGTTTGCGCTTCAGCCATTGTGGGAAAACCTCCAAGTC
>DATLIP010000030.1:0-56268 GCA_035539375.1 Bdellovibrionota bacterium
GTTCTGAGCCGAACGAGCGGCGTACGGCCGATCATCTGCTCCACCGAGTCAAAAACATTGTCGAAGGGATTTGAAGAAGTATTTGACATCTCTGCACTTTCTAAGAAATTTTTGGGGGCGGGTCAAACGCGATCCGGCCCACCTAAGGAGATAATCACGACCATGAGTTTGTTTTTCGACGATACCCACCGCAGCCTCCAAGAAACCGTACGCAAATTTGCACTCGCCGAAGTCGCGCCCCGCGCCGCCGAGCTGGACGAAAAACAGGGCTTCAACATTGAAGCCATGAAAAAACTCGGCGAGCTGGGCATCCTCGGCATCACTGCCGACCCCGAATTCGGAGGCGCCGGCATGGACTGCGTCGCAGCAACCCTCGTTATGGAAGAGCTGGGCGCGGTATGTGCCTCCACGGCCCTTTCCTACCTCGCCCACTCGATTCTCGCGGTGAACAACCTTTCGATGAACGGATCGCCCGAGCAAAAAGCCAAGTACCTCCCCAAACTCTGCTCGGGTGAGTGGATCGGCGCCATGGCCATGAGCGAACCCGGTGCGGGTTCGGACGCCTTCGGCATGCAAACGCGCGCCGTCAAGCAGGGAAACAAGTACATTCTGAATGGCACCAAGATGTGGATCACCAACTCCACGCACGCCGATTTCTTTTGGGTCTACGCCAAAACCGGCGATACCAAAAAAGACATCTCGACGTTTATCGTCGAAAAATCCTTCAAAGGTTTCAGCGTGGGCAAGAAGCTCGACAAGTTCGGCATGCGCGCCTCGCCCACCTGCGAATTGATTTTTGAAAACTGTGAAGTGCCCGCCGAGAACCTCGTTGGTTCCGAGGGCTCTTCGGCCGGTCACATGAGCCGCAACCTGCTGATTGAGCGCGTGACGATCTCGGGCATCTCGCTCGGCCTCTGCCGCGCCGCCATTGAGTACTGCACTCAGTACACCAAGGACCGCAAGCAATTTAACAAGCCCCTCATCGACTTCCAAATGATCCAGCAGATGCTTGCCGACGCCACAGCGGAATATCTCGCCGCCCGCGCGCTCACCTTTGAGGCCGCCGCTGCGATCGATCGCATCGGCCCCGAATCCAAAGAAGCTCTGCTGCTGGGCACCAGCGCGAAACTCTTTTCGGCACGCGAAGGTACCAAGATCTGCCTCGACGCCATCCAGATGCTCGGCGGTTACGGCTACACCAAAGAGTATCCCGTGGAACGCTACATGCGCGACGCCAAGCTGATGGAAATCGGCGCGGGCACCAACGAAGTCATGCGCGTGATCTTAGCGCGCCAACTACAAAACGGTTTTCTTCCGGGACTACACACATGAGCAAACTTCTCAGCATCAACTTTCACGGACTCAACACCCACGCCCTTAAGATGGCCGCCCCCGAAGCCGCCTCGCCGCAATCTGCGGGCGGCGTGGTGCGCGAAAACTTTTTGGCCTGGACGCGCGACGAAAAGAACCAAGTCGCTGGCAAGGTTTATTCGGGCTATCAAACGAGCCTTCTCAAAAAATCTGGTTTTGCGGAGTCCAAGGCGGCCGCCCAGACGCTCATAAAACTGGGCTGCGATACTCTGGTGATTTTTGGCATCGGCGGATCTTCACTCGGTGCCAAATGCGTTTACGAATCGCTTCGGCTCAGCGAACCACTGCGCAAGTTGATCTTCCTTGAGAACATCGATCCCACAGTGCTGCACCACACGCTCGAAAGCCTCGAGTGGAAACGCACAGCCTTTGCGGTGATCACCAAAGCCGGTGGCACCATCGAAACCCTCGCCCAGTTTTCAGAAATTCTCTCACGTGCGCCAACGAAACTCGGCGCCCAGTGGAAAGATCATTTCGTGGCGATCACCGATCCGGAAAAAGGCGACCTGCGCAAGTGGGTTCGCGCCACAGGTATCACCGCACTCTCCGTTCCGCCCGAAGTGGGCGGACGCTTTTCGGTATTCACTCCCGTGGGCCTCCTACCGCTGGCCTTTGCCGGCGTGGACGTCGATGAGCTAGCGCGCGGTGCCCTGGAAACTTTTGCTGGCAAGGTGGTTCCCCTCACCGAGATCGAAGAACTCGGCCAGCGCCTGATGGATCTTTACGCACAGGGCAGCGACACACACGTGATCATGCCCTACGCCTCTTCCCTCAAGCCTCTCGGAGACTGGTGCGTGCAGCTGATCGGCGAATCGCTGGGCAAGCTCCGCTCGCCGCAAAAACGCGAAGGCCTGGTGCCGCTCGCGGCCCTCGGGGCCACCGACCAGCACTCGCTATTGCAGCTGCTCATGGAAGGACCACAGAAATTCGTCACGCATTTTGTGGAGATTGAAAATTGGGGAGAGACCGCCGCGCAGTACACATTTCACGACCTACCGCCCGAATTCACGAGCCTTCAGTTTGCCTACGGCAAACCTCTCTACGAGATTCTCAACGCCGAGCTCTCGGCCACGGCAATGGCCATGGAACGTTCTGGCCGGGCATATTTCAAGATCACCCTGCGCGAGAACCGCGCGGCGAACCTCGGGGCGCTCCTAGCTTTCTATATGGATTTGGTAACGTATTTGGGCGCGTGTCTAGACATCAACCCCTACGACCAGCCGGGCGTGGAGCTGGGCAAACGAATTCTCAAAGAGATCTTCGCAGATTAAGAATGATCCGCGGTGGCGGTGGCGCCCAGGCTTTGAAGAACCTGGACCGCCGCAGAATCAGGATTCTGCTTGATCGTGCGGTCGAGGGCAAAAAAGTAAAAGCCCAGTGCCGTGAGTACAAAAACGAAGAGCGTGGTTAAAAAAAGACGACCGTACATTGTATGCATACACGAATCCTCCCCCCCGGGAATCTTGACGTAGGAGCCCAGTCTACCAAGCCCCTTAAAAAACGTTAATGGGTGTCAAAATTATGCTATGTTGACCCTCTTATGAGTCACGAAGCTCCGAGCACCGCCAATAGCGCGCCCAAGAACTTTATTCGCCACATCATCGACGAAGACAACCAGAACCAAAAACACGGTGGCCGTGTGGCCACGCGCTTTCCTCCGGAGCCCAACGGCTATCTGCACATCGGCCACGCCAAGTCGATTTGCCTGAATTTCGGCCTGGCCCGCGACTACAGCGGCTCCTGCAACCTTCGCTTTGACGACACGAACCCTGCGGCCGAAGAGGTCGAGTACGTAGAATCCATCCAGGCTGACGTCCAGTGGCTCGGTTTTAATTGGACGGAGCTGCATTACGCCTCGGACTATTTTGACATGCTCTACAAATACGCACAGGACCTGATTCGCGCCGATAAGGCCTACGTCTGTCATCTGAGCCCCGATCAGATCCGCGAATACCGCGGCACGCTCACCGCCCCCGGCCGCGACAGCCCTTACCGAGGCCGCAGCGCTGAAGAGAGCCTGAAGCTCTTTGAAGAGATGAAGAACGGCAAATTTGCCGAAGGTGAGTGCGTGCTGCGCGCGAAGATCGACATGGCTTCGCCCAACATCAACATGCGCGACCCGGCCATCTACCGCGTGAAAAAGGCCCACCACCACCGCACGGGTGACAAGTGGAACATCTACCCGATGTACGACTACGCCCACTGCATTTCGGACGCCCTGGAACGCATCACACACTCGATCTGCACCCTGGAGTTCGAAGACCACCGCCCGCTCTACGACTGGATTCTCGATCAGCTCGACGTGCCCGCACATCCGCAGCAGATTGAGTTCGCGCGCCTCAACCTGACCTACACCGTGATGAGCAAGCGCAAGCTGCTGCAACTGGTGAAAGAGAAACACGTGAACGGCTGGGACGACCCGCGCCTGCCCACCCTGCAGGGCTACCGCCGCCGCGGTTACACCCCCGCTTCGATTCGCACCTTCTGCGAGAAGATCGGTGTCACCAAAAAAGACTCCCTTATCGACGTGGGCACGCTCGAAGGCTGCCTGCGTGACGACCTCAACGAAAAGGCTCCGCGCATCATGGCGGTGCTCAAGCCCATCAAAGTCACCCTCGTGAATTATCCCGAGGGCCAGACCGAAACGATCGAAGCTCCCGTGCATCCGCAGAAACCGGAACTCGGCACGCGCACCATGAGCTTTGGCCGCACGCTCTACATCGAGTCGGACGACTTTATGGAAGTGCCGGCGAAGAAGTTTTTCCGCCTCGCACCGGGCGCCGAAGTGAAGCTGCGCTACGCCTACGTGATCAAGTGCCTTGAAGTTGTGAAAGACGCGAGCGGGAATGTGATCGAGCTCAAATGCGAATACGACCCGGGCACCAAATCGGGCGCCGAGACCGTACAGAAAAAGGTCAAAGGCGTGATCCACTGGGTGAGTGAAACTGGCTCCGAGCGCGCAGAAGTGCGTCTCTACGACCGTCTCTTCGCCCAGGAGAACACCTCGAAATCCGACGACGGCAAGGATTTCCTCGATATGATCAATCCAAATTCGCTGGAGCTCATCCAAGGTGCCTGGATTGAAAAATCGATCGCGAGCGCCAAAGCCGAAGACGCCTATCAGTTTGAGCGCCTGGGCTACTTCGTGGTCGACCGCAAAGACTCTAAACCCGGAGCCCTAGTCTTCAACCGCGCCGTGACCTTGCGCGACACTTGGGCTGCGGAGAACAAGGGGTAGCGATATGACTCGCCCGACACCGCAAGCCATCCAGGCCGATCTGATCGAAGAGTTCGAAGATTATCCCACGTGGAAAGAACGCTTTGAATGGATTCTGGAACGCGGCGCGGACTACGCCGACGAGCACCCTTTCCCACCGGAGGCCAAGCGCGACGAGAACCTCGTGCCGGGCTGCGTGTCGCGGATCTGGCTGACGTCGGAGCTACAAGACGGGCGCGTGCATTTTGAAGCGGAGTCGGAAGCCCTCATCGTGCAGGGCCTGGCAGCCTTGGCGCTGGAAGTTTATTCAGATCAGTCTCCGCAAGACATCGTGAACACACCCGCGGATTACCTAGAGAAGACGGGGCTGATCCACAACCTCACCCCGAGCCGGTCGAACGGCCTTGCCTCACTTGTGAAAGTGATCAAGGCGCACGCACAATCTTACTTGAAATAACTATTTGTAGCCGACGACGCCGGATTCCCAGCGCGATTGGCAAGTGCTCATGGACTCATCTGCCGTACAAGCGTAACGCTCGCGGCACTGGGCTTCGCTTTCGCTCGCGAGACATCCGAAGGAGGTGAGAAACTCACCCACACCGTTGTCGCGACCACCGCTGGTATCGCCCTGGTCAGAGCCATTGCCCGTATAAGCCGGATCGTTGACTGTAGAGTTGGCCGTAGAAGTCACCGGCGTCGATTGCTCGGTGGGAATCTTGGTGAGCTGCTCGCTTTGCGTGAGCGTGTCGGTAGGAGCGTCTTTTACGAGATCCGTGGAATCGTCGGTTGTGTCGTCGTCATCATCGTCGTCTTTATCTTTGTCTTTTTTCTTTTTGATTGCCGCGGCGATGGCCGCGCTGTTGTCTTCTTCACCGCCGCCCATCATGGCGTAAGCGCCAAGACCTGCGAGACCGCCCACGATGAGCGGAGTGGCGTTCTTCTTAAGGGAACCGCCAACCTTAGAGAGTGCGCCTTGTTTTTCAGTGCCGCCGCTGGTGGTATCACCAGCGCTACCCGCGGTGCTGCCACCGCCCTGGGTTTGCTGAGCAAATTGATCGATCTGCTGATTGCTCGCGCTAGTAGCTCCAGATTGAGCCGCGGCCGCACCGCATTTCTCGCCACGTTCTTTGATTTGCGCGATGATTTTTTTGAAGTCTTCGACACCCTTGGTGCTCGAAGGGCCTTGGGCTTCGCAAGCTTTGCGAGCATTGTCGTAGAGTCGCTCTGCGTGATCCGAACAAGCTTTGACACCTTGAGCGCCTGCGGCGTTGCTCACACCACTACCAGGAGTGCCTTTGCCGCTCAGAGCGTTTTGCGCAGCATTGGCACCAAATTCGTTCTGGGCCGCAATGGCACCCATATATTTAGATTCGTAACTCTCATCAAAACCTTTGAGGTCTTTGGAAGCTTGCGAATTGATGTACTGATCGCAAGCATTGGACGCCGCAAGAGCGTTTGAAATTGTCACTGACGCCAAGGTCAAAACCAGTGTCTTAAACATAGAGTAGCGCATAGCCTCTCCCATGCCTTTATCTTACGCGAAGCCGGAGGGCGCCAAGGTTAATCTTTGGTGAAGATTGGGTGTGAATTAACGGCGGCCACCGAAGACGCGGGCGCCGTTTTTGTGAATGCACTCCATAAGGATCGCCTGGTTGCCGGGGAAAGACGGCAGGTCGGGGATCGAGCCCTTTTGCACGGAGTTGGCGAGCGGGCCAAAGTGGTTGTAGGTTTTGCTGCCGAACCAGAAGGGGTGCACGCAGCGTTTTTCGGGCGGCAGGAGCTTGCCGTCGGGGCCTAGGTTTTGGGGCGAAGTTTTGGTGGGATCCGTGGTGTGGATCTGCACGTTGTAGGATTGGAGAATTTTTTGCGTGCCGCAGAAGATGTTAAAGGCCTGCCCCGACGAGCTCAGGGCTTCGGCGAGACCAGAGATGGTATTTTGCACCGGGCACGCACTGCCGAATTGATCGTTCCACTGGGCGACACATGGGCCCACGTTGCCGCTGAGCACGTCTCCCTTGTCCGTATCGAATTCCGAGAATTTGAACTGGTACATCCCCATAGCCATCCAGTTGTCGATGGGGATGTCGCTGAAGTACTGGCTGAGGATTCCACTTTCGCTGAGACCCGAGGCGCGATCCGCCTGGATCCTACGCAGTTGGCTTTGCACAAAGGCTGCCACGATGGGCGCACGTGCCGCGTCGCCTTTGGCGGCGCTGAGCCGTTTGCTCACATCGTCTGGGTATTTGAGGTAGCGCTGGCGGTCGCGGCCGCGGGCATCCTTAAACTGGAGCATCGAGGGAGACACCCCCGCACTCACTTGCTCAGCGTAGCTGCGACTGCCTGTGAAGAAACTTCCGTAGTAATCGCGGCCAATCACCACGCCCTCGGGTCTGCGATCACCCTTCACGTATCCGCGCCGACGCAAATCCCTGTACATCTCGTCGGCATCCGAGTTGTCCGTGTCTGTCAGAGATTCGGCGTAACCAAGGCAGGCCATCATGATGCCCTGGTAGGCTTTGAAGTTGCCGACCGCCTCTTCGTAAGCAGCGGCGCTCAGATTAGGACGGTTGATCAAGTTCACGAGGTGGTTTCCGTAGAGCAGATAATCGTTGAGACTCTTCACTTGATCGAGGCCCGGATATTTGTTCTCGTGCAGCGAGTGACGAAACTCCGGTTCGACGGGACCCTCGAGAATGGCGCACATGGGATTGGAGTAGAGCCCCACCGGCAGGCGTTTCGTCATGAGCGAATAGCCTTTGTCGATTTCGGAATTGGTACGAATGATGCGTTCCTTCATGGCGTTGTCGATGTTGCGAGCGATCATTTCTCCGTAAGAAAGGCTCGTGTCGTCACCCGCAAAGCAGCGGTCGACGCCGCGCAAATTGAGTTGGCGTTTGGTAGAGAGCCCTTCGAGCTTGCGGTCGGGCGGGTCGGGTTGATTGCGATCCCGCGCGTAACTGGCCCACCACAGGTTCATGGTGACCGTGCGCTCACGGTCGATGCCTTCCATCATGCGTTTCCAGTTGATGGGCTCGCGCATGGCTTCTTTTTGGGCGCCACTGCCATGGGGTTCGGCGCCGTGGACGAGCGCGGGCGCCAGTGCCAGCCAAAGTCCCAGATAGGATTTCCCCGGTCTCCCCATAGCTCCAGTGTAACGGAAGCGCTGAGCGTTTCATAGTTCCTAAAATGTCGTCGCCAAGCGGAGAGAATCCGCTAGGCTGTATATGTGACTGATTTTAAAGTTCCCTCTAGTCTGCTCGCACGCTCTAAGGAGCTGATAAGCCTGGCCTCGAAACTGGGGGTTAAGGAGATCGGCTACCAAGTCTCGCGCATCGCCCAGAGCAACCCGCAGCTTAAGAAGCTCAGCAAGCAACTCGACCAGGCTCAGGCCCTGACCGAAACCCTGAGCCGCATGAAGGGCGCGGCCATGAAGGCCGGACAGCTGCTCTCGCTCGAAGCCTCAGACATTCTCACGCCCGAAGTACGCCATATCCTGTCGAGCCTGCAAAACCAGTCGAACGATTTCATGTCGGTGACTCAGGTACGTGAGATTCTCTCGGAGGAGCTGGGCGCCGACAAGCTCGCGCTGCTCGAAGATCTCGAGGAGATTCCCTTTGCCTCGGCCAGCATCGGCCAGGTGCACCGCGCGCGCTACCTGGGCGATGAGATCGCCATCAAGATTCAGTACCCCGGCGTGGCCGATTCGGTGGGCACCGACCTCAGTCTGCTCAAAAAAATTGCCGACGCCTTTTTGGTGATCTCGCGCAAGTCAGAGATCTCGCTCGACGCGCTCTTTGCCGAACTCGAAGCGGAACTGCGCAAGGAAGTCGACTACCACAACGAGGCGCGCAACTTGGAATCCTTTGCGGGGATTCTGCTTCCCTACCCCACCTACCGCTTGCCCCGCGTGATCTCTGAGCTGAGCGGCGCGCGCGTGCTGAGCATGAGCTTTGAGTCGGGGCTCGGCTTTCGCGAGTGGCTCGCCACGAATCCCAGCCCCGAGGAAAAGCACTACTTTGCCGACCAGATCCTCGGGCTCTATTGCCTAGAGTTTTTTGAAAACCGCAAAGTGCAGACGGATCCGAACTTTGCGAACTTTCTTTTTGATCAAAAAAAGCAGCAGCTCGTGCTGCTCGACTTCGGTGCCGTGCGTGAATATCCAGCCGCCTTTGTGCACGAGTACATCAAGCTCATGACCTTCGCCAAAGAGCGCGACGCCGCCCGCTGCGTTGCCAAGGGCATCGAGATGGGATTCCTGAACCCCGACGAGCGCACGGAAACCCGCCTCGCGTTTTACGACATGATCCGGGTGTCGATGTCGGCCTTCGAAGAACGCCGCCAGCCGCTCTACTTTGGCGACAAAGACTACGCCGAGCAAACGGCCGAGGCCGGCAAGCGCTTTATGCGCCTCATCGAATTCTCCCCTCCGCCCTATCAACTCGTTTTTTTGCACCGCAAGCTCAGCGGAATATTCAACTTGCTCAAATCCATGGACGTTACCATGAACCTCTCCCCCTATTGGGATCGTGTGCTACAAAGTCCGGATGCTGCGGCGCCATCGGCATGATGTTTTTTTTGTGTGAGGAGTCCCCCTCACTGTTAAGCAAAACTTAACGGCGTTATAAATATTTCATATCAATTGAGGTGGCGGCCTTAGTGCCGGTGGAGGAAACCCAAATGACATCGTTGAAGCTGAAATCGTTTTGCATTGCTGTGTCCGTTTTTGCGCTGAATGCGCAGGCCGCCCGGGAAGAGTACCCGATGGGGCCACATCCTAGCCTGACGCCGGGCTCGATGTGCGACTCCAAAACCACTCGTCACCCCCAAAAAATCCCCTTTTGCAAACGCAGCGTTTCGTCCACCGACAAGTGGGAAGTGATCGAAGCCTACAACCGCTTGCACGACAGCAACCCGGACGTTCCCCGCTACGACATCAACCACCGCAATCGCGGTCAATTCAAGATCGACCATTTCATTCCACTTTGCATCGGCGGCTCGAACGACCACGACAATCTGTGGCCACAACACATCACCATTTACGAACAAACCGACAACGTGGAACACATGACTTGCCAGCTGGTGTCGATGGGTAAGATGAAGCAAAAAGACGCCATCGAACTCGTGCGCCGCGCGAAGCTGAACCTCGACGAAGCCGCCGGCATCCGCGAGGAGCTCGAAGACCGCCTGGGTCTAGACCACCGCCGCGGACGCTAATTAAGGTGCCAGCAACCTTGTGGTTGTGCACCTGCAGCAAATGACGCAACTGCGAAACCAAAAGGTTGGTGGCACCTATCTGTGATCTAGTTTTTCGACTTCGGCCCAGGCTTCGCTGAAGGCGGCCAGGGCCGCGGAGGCGTGACGGTACTCTTTGCCTTCGGAATCTTTGTCTAGGGTGATGAGCTTGACCTGTGTGCCTCGGCGCTTGAGGTACTCTTCGGCCAGAGTAGAGTTTTCGTAGAGTACCACCTCATCCTTGAGAGCATGAATGAGATAAACGGGAGCCTTGGCTTCGAAGTCCACGACGTCCTGCTGAACCAGCGCCTGGAGCATGGGGTGATTTTCTTGCATCATGAGCGCGTTGGCCAAAAACGTGGGCGTGAAGAATTGTTCGGCGTGACGCGGAAGCAACTTTGTAGCCGCCGTAAAATCGATGTCACCGTTGAGCATTTTGGGCAGCACGCTTTCGTACTTCTCGCTGATGATGTCCTTGAGGTTGATCTTGAGCTTAGGGTCAGAGGAGAGACCGTAGAACGCGAGCGCCACAAAGAGCAGCTGCGAAGGGGACTTGGATTTGAGAGCTTGCTTGAGCCCGACTCCCGCCACCGAATAAGGGCCGGCCATGGGAAAAGAAGCGCGCACGCTAAAGCCCGTGCGGTTTTCGGGCGACTCGAGAAATTTTTGCAGTGCGAGCGTGTTGTGCCCCCCCTGCGAATATCCCATCACGATGATGTTGCGATCGAGTTTGATCTTGCGCGCGCTCGCCCACTCGGCCACCGCGAGAAGAAAATCCGAACACACGATGGCCTGACCGCGCGCATGCAAATACGACTGGGGTTCGTGACTGATGCCAAGCCCTAAAAGATCGGGCATCGCCCATAGGTAACCGCGAGAGGCGAAATGCATGAGCCCGCCCATGGCCTCGGGATCCAGAAGGTTCATCGAGGGGCCATCGCTGCGTTTGATGCGCGTGGAGTGCTGGTAGGAGACCATGGGGATGGGCTCATCGGTGCCGCCAGTGAGATCTGAGCGCAGACGCACGAGCCCCGAAGCCTTGACCGTCTTGCCGGCGAGGTCTTTGGTTTTGTAAATGAGCTGGAAGGCCCGTATGGAAGTGCCTTTGGGCATGTTTGGGGGGCGCACTGAGAATTCTTTGTTGTGGGCGATGTTGATGACGTCCTGGTACCAAGCCCAGCCGGGCTCGGTGAGCTCATGGGCCTCGATGAGGACCCCTCCAGAGGGGGATTTCCCCCCTGCGTAGCCATGGGAAGCCCCCAGGACGGCGAGGGTCAAAACGAGGTTTTTAAATTGACGCATTGCGTAAAATCGTCTATCATCCGCGCCTCATGGAAGCAAGAAAAACATTTTGCCCCGCTTCCAAGCAGGGGCTCTTGCTTCTCGGAACTTTGCTTTTGGCTCCCGCAGCCAAAGCCCAAGTTATCGGAATTCAAGGTTTTTACGCCCAAAGTTCGGATTTCTGGAAGCAGGTCGATCGCCTAGAGGACTCTGCCGACACCGCCCAAATCATGGCCCAGATGTTTGAAGAAACCCAGGGTGAGGCCAGCGAAGGCATGGCCTCGGGCGGCCTTTATTACGCCTCCAACGGCGCCCCGCTAAATTTGAGCTTTTTAGACCGCGGCATCGTCTCTCTCGAGGTCGAGGCCGTCGCCGGCGGCTACATCCGCAACCGCATCTCCCCCGAAATCGCGGGCTACGCCACCTGGGCGGGCAGCATTACCACCGGCGTGCAGCGTGTGCTGCCCGTGGACGAGAGCGGCTGGGGAGCCACAGGCCTCATCACCACAGGCATCGGCAAACAGCGCGTGATCCGCGGCGAGGTGACCTCCTACCTCTCCGAAGCCGAAGAAGACAGCAGTAGCCTTTTTTACCAGGGCTTCGACGCGGGCCTCGAGTTTCAGTCGATCTGGGGCGATGGCCTGCGTTTTCGCAGCGGTTACTTTTTTATGCCCACTTACTTTTATTCGCAGAGCGACGACACGGCGAACATCTACGAGATCAACGACTCTCGCTGGTCGCTGCGCTGGCGCACGCAATTTGAATTCACTGCGCGCACGAGCGACTTTGGCCAAGGCGCGGTGGAACTGGGCGGTCAAGTGATTAGCGGCCCCCAGCCCATCCCCATGCCCGTGCTGCCGCGCCTTTGGGACGGGGTGCACGACATCGACCCCGCCCCGGCCTTTGGCTCGCTCGTGGGCGTAGGCGGTGTGGGTCGCCTGGTTTCGGGCTCGCGCAATTACAGCCTCGAGACCTTCGGTGGTTTTTACGGTGGTTATTGGGGCGCGGGTGCGGGCCTGCGCCTGCACGTGTTTCACATCCGCGCCGGCACCTTTGGCGTGGAGCAATCTTCGAACTATCAGCTCTATGAAACGCGCGTGAACTTTGTCGACGGAGGCTTTGCCTATGCGTGGTAAAACTTTAGCCCTCTCTCTTTTGACTCTGCTGAGTTCGGCCTGCGGCTACAAGTCCGAGCATTACGAAAAGCGCGCCCAAGTGGAGCGCATCACTTCGCTCCTGGACTCGCAGAGCTATGGCTCGGTGATCGAGTGGTACGAGAACGCCGTCGAGAGTACGCAAAAAGAGTTCCGCCGCTATTATGTGTTCGCCAAATTGCGACGTGGCGGCTTTGACTCGGTATCGATCATCAACGACGTGCTCGAGCCCCAGCGCTACCGTTCGCGCGAGCTGTACAGGCTCGCCGGCGATTGCAAAAACGAGCGCCTTGATTCGTTTGACCAGCCCAAACTCAAGTGTCTCATGGTGCGCCTTGCGAACCAGCTACCCGACCCCAATCACCCGGACATCATCGATGGGGAACGCATGCTCGTGGAAATGGCCAACCGCAATGAGCTTTCGGATGCCGATCAGACTCTGCTACTCATCCTCGAAACCGCGATCATCGTTCGGCGCGTGACCAACGTGCTCGAGGCCTACCTTGCGATCGACCCCGATACCGTGGCGGACGAGGATTTGGTCTTTTTCTACAACGAAATGCAAAAAGCGGCGTTGGATTCACAACGCTGGATCGAACGTATGGAAAAAAGTCCGGAAAAAGTCTCCCAGCGCATCACGGGCCTCACAAAAGTGTCGCTGCTAAAAAAGGTGAATGGCAACACGACCTTCCTCAAGGAGACGGGCATTCCCTTTGTGTTGAAGAACGTCAAAAAAGAGAACCGCGAATCCATCGCGGTTCTCGCTAGAATTTTCTTGATCCAGACGGTCGGCACCGTAGTGCGCGAATACTTCGGCGTCGACCCGTCGGAAAACTACAATCGCTAAGGAACGGGCGCCGCCGTTGCGACGGCCATTGGAGCAAGCCCGAGCATTTGGGCCTGCAGCCGGCGCTGCGCGCGTTTCATGTGGCGGCGATGGTGACGGTCTTTACGCACCTTGTGCGCCCTGGCAAGCGCCACACGCAAGGCATCCATGGAATCTCGAACGGCTTGATACATACTCGCGCTGTGCTTGATCAATATGATCGGCTTGAGGCCCTTGATCTTGAGATTCACCAAAACACGAAACGCATCGAGGCCTGTCTGGAACGGTGAGTTTTCCATTTCAAGTTTAACCCGAGTATCAAACCCGGCGGAACCGATATGCCCTTCGAGAGCCTTAGAGAGCTCTTCCTTCACGTGCGATTCTAGGATGGTGGATTTAGACATGTTGGCAAACACAACTTGAGTACTCATAGCTAATTTTACCTCCTTAGCTTTTAGAGTAACGAATAGGCCGACGAGCGGGGGATCCGTCGCAGGCAACCCGTCTTGAGGTATATGTTCCCAAAATGCCGAAGGGCGCGTCCAGTGAATAGTTGGTGACAAAGAAATCTTTGCACTAACGCGAAGCTCATTTCGAATTAAACACGTACTGGAACCTGACACCGCATCAGACAAATTTATGGTTCCAATCTGTCACTTAATTTACCTTGCACTCGTTTCGTGCGACAATTTTTATATGGGGAAATTTGCCAAGTTTGGAGTCTGCGCGTTGTTCTTTTTTGCAAGCTTCTCTACCTTCACGTCGATTTCTTTTGCCAAAAGCACCGCCAAAATAGTGAGTGAGATGCCACTCGAAATTCATGCCGGCGAGTGGCGCGGCACCGAATACTTTGTCGGAAAATTTTGCGAAATCACCATCGACCCACGCCAAACCTTTGTGCACCTCGGAGCTCACGCCGTAAACAGCAACGGAGAGAACAACGATCTGGATTTGTATTATTCCCCGAGCGATTTGGATTGGCGCTGGGATGCGAGGGCGCGCACTCTAGAATACCAAGCCGACAACGTGCGGCTCTACATCAACTTCAGCCCTGCGGGCGATCAAATAGAGCGCGTGGACTGGATCACTGCAAACGATGCCGGCACGGACTATCACTACGCCTCGTGCCGGCGCCTGGTTAAAATCAAATAGCCATCGTTACTTGCTCGCCGTGCGGTCGAGCAACTTTTGACAGAGATAGACGAGTTTGAGCGCGTTTACCTTAGCGCTTTGTGCACTATCTGCGGCACCACCATGTCCGCCCTCGCGATTTTCAAAAAGCATCACCGGGTGCCCCTGCGATTCGAGTCGCGCGACCATCTTGCGGGCGTGCGCGGGGTGCACCCTGTCATCGGCAGTGGAAGTAGTAAAGAGGATCTCGGGATATCCCCAATCCGGCTTGACGTTGTGGTAAGGCGAGTAGCGCTCCCAGAACGCACGCGCCGCCGGATCGGCGTCGGGATTTCCATACTCCACCATCCACGATGCACCGGCCGAAAGACGGTGATAACGAAGCATGTCCGTGAGCGGCACGCTACTAACTACGGCTCCGAATAGATCCGGACGCATCATGGCCACAGCTGCGGTTAAGAGTCCGCCATTGCTGCCACCTTCGATGGACATGCCCTTGGGGGCGGCGATCTTACGAAGCACAAGATCTTCGCCAACCGCGATGAGGTCTTCGAAAGCCTTGTTCCGGTGAGGAACTTTGGCGGCATCGTGCCAGGCTTTGCCAAATTCACCCCCGCCCCGAATGTTAGCGAGCACGTAAGCGCCGCCCGCATCTTCGAGCCACAGTTTGCCGGCAAGCCCCAAGTACGAAGGGGTTTGCGATACGTTAAAACCTCCGTATGCGTAGAGACGCGTGGGGATCGCTTCGTCGGCCGCGCGATTCTTGGGCATCACAATGAAATACGGAATTTCAGTGCCATCCTGACTCCGGGCTCGGTACTGGTGCGCCTCGAACTTAGATTCGTCAAAACGACTACGCGAACGAAAGACGGGTGCGGAGATCTCCGCTTGCGACTCGGGCTGCACCGACACCGAAAGGGGCAAGAGAAAATCCCAGGTTTGGACATGTACCCAATCGCTGTAGCCTAGCGAAATGCTCACCTCGCGATCGGCAGGAAGATGGAGCGGAACACGCTCGTATCGCCCATCAACCTTTGTGAGGCGGTCGAGCGTACGGCGCGCGTTCTTGAGCAACGACACGTAAAGGTAGCGGTCCGAAGCGCTCGCGCCAACAACCACGGTGTCGCCGCGGCTTTCGTACACAACGCTAATTTTGGTTTCGGCTTCGGGGCCGCTCCCCAGAGCGAGCGAAATGAGCGTGCCAACCTTGAGGCCCTTTTCGGGCCAATCTTTGGTGAGCAGCGCCAGGTATTCGCCCCGATAGAGACCGGCGTATTCCGCGCTCACAGGTACGGGCAACTCTCGCTTTGTAGACGAGTTCAGAGGATCACGGTGGTCGAGCACCCAAGTTGTCGTGTTCTCAAAGGCGCGACTCTCGGTAAGGATTACCGAGAGCACCTCGCCCGTGCTTGAGCGCTCGGTGCCGGCGTAAACCCCACCGCCCGGATGCTCGGTGTTCGCCCGGTGTATCAGCGGTGCGTCGACGAGGCTTTGACCACGGGCAAGGAGACGCATGTTCACCGGATAACCGGAGCGGTTGAGGGAGCCAGGGCCTTCGTCGGTCGCCACAAAGAGGCGATCGTCGTCGAGCCAGCTCACACGACTTTTGGCCTCGGGAATAAAAAATCCGCCTTCGACAAAGCGCTTGGTTTTCAAATCAAACTCTCGGCATGTGACAGCATCGCGACCATCGCGCGTGAGCCGAATCATCACTCGACCCGATTCGACGCTGGCATGCGCAGCCCCACCAAAATACCACGAGGTGGCTTCGACTCGAGCAAGCTCGTCGACGTCGAGAATGACTTCCCACTGCGGATTCCCACTACGGTACGAGTCTAGAGAGGCGACACGAAAAAGACCGCGCGGGTTTTTTGCGTCGGTCCAAAAGTTATAAACTTTGTCGTGAATGATGTCGCCGGTAGCGAGCTTGTCGGGATCGGTGAGAACTTTGTAAATGTAATCGCGGGTGGGTTCGTAGCGAGCGTCGCCGGTGAGGCGCGCCAGGGTTTTTTCGTTTTGACGATCGACCCACTCGAGGGGGCGCTCACCCTCAACCTCTTCGAGCCAGCCAAAGGGATCGGCGGGATCGGGGTTGAAGTCCAACGCTTCTGAGGCGGCATGTAAAGATGTGGAGGCGATTCCGAGTGTCATAGCAAACCAAAATTTCATGGGACTTATGGCCTAGCGCGCCACGAAGTCGACGGACAATCTTTGTTAATACTTATTAAGAAAGTGGGGACTGGGTATAGGTAGCGGGTTAAGGAACTAGGTTCTTTTTAGAAGCGGCGGGTTTCAATCCACTTTTGCAGGTTGGACTCCGAGGGGAAATGCGTGAGGTAGATGAGGATCGTGACGGCGAAAAAGGGGATTGCCACGTCCACAGAGTTGCTAGAGAAGCCGAGAATAAAGCCGAAAAGCGACACCGACTCCGCGAGCGCCATACGCAAAATCCAAGGAACAAAGAGGTCGCGTGGGGTGGGAACTCCGTTTTGACGGGTGCTTGTCACACGGAACAAAAACCTCGGCAACACAAAAGAAAAAATCAGAGCCACGAGAGCCGTGATGGTCATTAGCGAATGCGTGTGCCCACCGGGCAGGTAATCTTCGGCCATAAAGCTCGAAACGTTCGCCGAAGTGTAAATGAGGTAGAAGAACATGAAGAGCGACCAAGAGAGCGCTCCCCACAGCACCAAGAAGACTTTGCGTTCGCTACGTTCTGTGGACATCGGGCACCTCCTACCCTACACGATACCCGTTTATTCTCACTTCGTGAATTTGTTCTTTAAATAAGAAAATAAAACCGTGGGGATCGCGGCCTTGGCGGTGTTGAAACCCGGATCGAGACGTTTGCTCAAGGCCTCCACCGTAATGAGACTGCGCACGAGCGTGATGGTTTCTTTGTTAAGGGTAATTTTGAAACGGTTGATCACAAGCATCACGTGACCAGCAAAAGTGCCCAGTGGGAGATCCTTGTCGATCTCAGCCTGCAGCGCCGCCTTGAGCACTTCAGCATCGACGGAGTCCGGGGATTCGGCGAAGTCGAGAAAGGCTCGAGTGATTTTTTCGGCGTCGCGCACGAAGATCGCCTGCAGCACGCGAATGAGCTCTTCTTTGTGTTCGGCACTGAAGCGCGCTGCCAGCGCCAAGTCCACCATGCCCAAGCGCTCATCATCCATGAGAATCAGGTTGCCACCGTGGGGATCGGGATGAAAGATACCCACTTCGACCACCTGTTTGAGGATCTCTTTGAGGGCGAGACTCGCAACCTTTTTTGACAATTCGGGACTGAGCGCCTGTTGCTGAATCAGCTTGGAGAGTGGCAGCCCCACAACCTCGTCGCTGACGAGCACTTCGCGCGTGCAGCATTCCAGATACGGCGCCGGCACAAAGACGTTTTTGTTGCCCTCGAGGCGGGTGCGAAATTCGATGAGATTCTGAGCTTCCTGATCGAGGTTCACTTCGCAGTGAAAGGCCTCGCCCAGATCCTCAATCAGCTCTTGCACCATGTGAGACCATTCTTTGGTCTTGGGGCCCAGGTGATCGAAAATCACCTGCACGAGCGTCTGGGCGGCACGAACGTCGCGCTCCACTGTGTGCTCAATGCCGGGGCGCAGGATTTTCACCGCTACCTGGGTGCCGTCATCGAGTTTGGCCCGATGCACCTGAGCCACACCACCTACCCCAATAGGCTCTTCTTCGAATTCGCTAAAGGGAATGCGGTCGGGAAAGTTTTTGAGCAGCTGAGCGTAGACATCCCGCAGCGGCATGCGCGGAGCCTCGTCTTCGTAGAGACGGGCAAGTTGCTGACAGATGGACTCGGGGAGCAGGTCGTCGCGGGTCGAGAGAATCTGGCCGATTTTTACAAAAAAGGGACCCGCATGGTGCAGCACGCGCACCAACGCGTCGCCGAGACTGCGCACATGAATCTCGCTGAGACCTTCCCGCCATATCGATTGAATGGTAGAAAAACCCATAGGGAGCACACCATGTCGCCAAATGATGAATCCAAGCCGGGGCAGCGCCAAAAGTCTTTCCAATCCAAATTCTCTTTCGGTAGCAGCGCTCATTGGCAACAGGTTAAACGCGCCCTAGATCGAGTTCAAGAAGCATTGCCCAAAGACCTCGGCATGGCACTCTTTTACTCTGCCTCGGCCGAAGGCAAAGACATCTGGAAAGAGTTCTACGATCGCGACGTGCTTGAAGTGGGCAAAGCGGCCCGCGGCGGCAGAATGAATCTGCGGGGGCTCTTTCGCGGCTCCCTGGGCGCCCTGAACCCCATGCAGTTTCGCCCGTCAAAGCTCAAATCCATCGCGGACGACACCAAAATGCCGTTGTTAAATTTTCTTGATCTTGTGGGTCGCGATCTCGAAAAGCAAACGAGCCATGCCGACAAACTGAGCTACGTGCTCAAAGTCGGCACCCTCTTTGTAACAAGCGCCGTGAGCTTTAGCGCAGGCTTGCGCGTTGCCACCTTGGGCCTAGCGCCCAACAAGCTGGGCAAGCGTCCGTGGATCCCCTCGCTAGGCCTTGTGCTCGGCGCGAGCGCCCTGGCCCGCCTCTTAGACCACGCCCTACAGCACCTCGAGCCGGATTCTGAAGATCGCGAACTGGCGAATTTCCTAAAAGCGAATTTTGAAATCCTGGCCTACGGCGGCAGCTTAGGTGTGCTGGAAGTGCCGAGCTTTGTCAGCGACCCGGGCGAAGACGCTTCGCTGCGCGCTGTCCAGCAACTCATTCGCGAACTCGTGGGCAACCCCGACCCGCCTCCGGGACTTATCGAGTAGGAATCGTCCGGCTTTCTATATTATAAGACCGGGATGATCTCGATTCGCACCGGCAAACCTTCGGACCTCGACACGCTCTTTGCTTTTCAGCTCGCCATGGCGGCCGAAAGCGAAGACATCGCCCTCGACCAAGACAAATTGCGCTTGGGCCTGCGCACCGTGCTCGCGAGTGTGGAGCTGGGCACCTATTACCTGGCCGAAGAGTCGGGGGAACCGCTCGGCTGCCTGCTCGTCACACGCGAGTGGAGCGATTGGCGCAATGGCCACGTGTGGTGGATACAGAGCGTCTACGTGCCGCCCGCCCACCGCAAGCGCGGCATCTATCGCCAGCTCTACACGCACCTGCAGGAGCTGGCCCGCGAAGATGAGACGGTGGTCGGCATTCGTCTCTATGTAGAAAAAGACAACATTCGGGCGCGCGATGTCTACAAAAAGCTCGGTATGAACGAAGAAAGGTACCTCGTCTGCGAATGGCTAAAGACCGATCACTAAGACTCCCGCCCGAGTGGTTTGCCCGTGACGCAACGGTCGTGGCACCAGATTTGGTGGGAAAAATTTTGACCATCCGAAGGGGGCCGCGTCGGATAGAGCGCTTTGTGATTTCGGAAACCGAGGCCTACACGGCCGACGACCCCGCCTCGCACGCTTTCCGCGGCAAAACACTGCGCAACCGCTCGATGTTCGAACGCGCGGGAAGCCTTTACGTTTATTTCATTTACGGCATGTATCACTGCCTAAACCTCGTCACGGGACGAGGCGATGGCCAAGCGGTGCTGATTCGCGCCCTCATCCCCTTAGACAAAACTCGTGCGGTGAAAGATTTTAGCGGCCCGGGTAAGTTGTGCCGCGCCCTGGACATCGACAAAACTTATGACGGCAAAAATATCTTTGGCCCCAGGGCCACACTGTGGGTCGAAGCGAGTCCTTTGCCGAAAACCTTAAAGCTCAAATCCTCCACCCGCATCGGTATCAGCAAAGCAACCGAAAAACTCTGGCGCTGGGAGCTTGATCACTCCCACCTCATCTAAGGCATCGAGCGCGCCATGACGTCGATCACCGCGCGCGACTCAGGAAGACGAGTGGCCACCCATCCGTGGAAAAGCCCCTGATACTCGTGGTAGTTCACGCTCGGATGACGCCGGACAAAATCGCGAAGGTCGGGCAAAAAAACTTCGCTCGTGCACGCAAAGAGCCAAGTGGGAGGAAGGTTCGGGTAATCGGCAAAGTGGGGGCTGAGGTCGGGATCCCTGGGGGAGCGATCGCGAGCGTACCAGGTGCCATAGCGTTTCAGGGCTTCGATATCCAGAATCACGTCTCCGCGCTCGAGCGATCGAGCTTGGCCCGTCGACATCGAGAGGTCAAGCCACGGGGAAAGCAAATAGAGGGCAGCGGGAAGCGGCAGACTTTTTTGTTGTAGCCGGCGCACGAGCGAAAGCGCGAGCGTCGCGCCGGCCGAGTCCCCAAGAAGAGAGATGCGGCTTACGCCACTTTGCCCCTCCTGCTCGAGAAAAAGACGCTCGGCGAATCGGAGAATGTCGCTGTGGCCGAATTGTGGTGCGCGTGGGTACTGCCCCACGACGATGCGGCAGCGCAAACGGAGACCAATGCGCAAAATCATATCCCAATGGAAGACCAGCATGCCGAGCACAAAGGCCCCACCGTGAAAGTAGACCACGCGATGTGGGGTGCGCGCTCCCCAGCGCGGAATCAGTTCGACACAACGACCATTCTCGAAATCCTGAGTCTCGGCACGAAAGAAGATCCGCACGAACCACGGAACACTCGAGAATCTCTTTTGCTTAGTGACGGAACGGTTAAGCCACCACTTGTAGCGAGACACTCGCAAAGCGAGGCGAAAGGTTTTGGCAAAGCAACTTTCCCGCACCCCC
Organism: Bdellovibrionota bacterium; assembly: GCA_035539375.1. Taxonomy (GTDB): domain Bacteria; phylum Bdellovibrionota; class UBA2428; order UBA2428; family UBA2428; genus DATLIP01. Next base: position 20,886 of record DATLIP010000030.1, read on the forward strand.
ACTTTTTAGAGGGGATTTTGGGGATCTTCAAGTGCGCAGATTTCGTGCCTGAAGACACCGAACAAAGGTTGCTGAAGCACGAGAATGCCAAGACATGACCGCTGTCATGTTCGGTGACGAACGGGTCATGGCTCCTTAGCCCCGATTTCGCTATGCTTTTACCGATCCGACGCAAGGAGACCATCGCAATGAAAAACCGATCCATTCTCTGGGCCATCAACCCCTACCAAAACGATCCGAAACTTTGGAAAAGAGCTAAAGACCTTGCCACGCTCACTTCACGGAAAATGCACCTGCGCCTTCAACCAGCTTACGTTACCGATCGGGGCCTGCTTCCGCCCATGAAGGCTTTCGACACGCAAGAAATTCAAAAGTTGATCCGAAAGTCGGAGCGACGACTCATCCGAAAACTCAAGCCCATGCCCCAAAGAACCCTATCCCCTCCGACGGTTTTCTTTTCGCGAGACTACGACAACAAATCGGAGTCCGAGCTGCTCGTCCGCTACGCCCAAAAACTTGGGTCTCCCCTAATGATCGGCACGACCAACGCGCGTCAGGGCTTCGAACGATTTATGCAGGGCAGTTTTGCCGAGTCGCTGGTTTCCCAAGCCAAAGTTCCTGTGATTCTTGCCAATGCCAAGTGCAAACCCATCAAAGCCATCCGTAACATCACCTTCGCCACAGACTTCAGCAAGCTTTCTCGCCGAGCGCTCAAGAAACTTTGTGAACTCGCCAAAGCCACCGGGGCCACGGTAAGAATCGTGTTCGCCCTACCCGACCCCTATTCCTGGTCGGATCCCAGCGCGCCCCTGATGCCCATCGCGGCTGAGTATTTTCAGGGAATGGATTTTAAAAAAGAAAAGCGCAAGTTCTTGGCCGCGGGAGCTCGCTTGATACATTTTGCCAAAACTCAAGGCGTGAAGGCCACCTTCGAGCTGATGGAACGCTCCGCGGGCGCCGTTTACCGTAGCGTGCTCGAAAAATCCCTCGCCGACCGGGCGGACCTGATCGCCGTGGCGGCGCGAAGCACCCCTTCGGACTCGTCGCTTTTTGGCAGTACGGCACAAGACATCATTCGGCACAGCCAGGTGCCGGTATGGGTCTACCACGGTGGCGATCGTCAAGCTGGTTAGTAACTCAGATTGGCGCGCTCGACCAAAATGTCTTTTTTGAGGATGGTGATTTTGCGGCCTTTGAGCTCTACGATTTGCGCTACGACAAGTTCGGCGAGGGAGCGCATCACGGTTTCGGGCGTGGTTCCGGCCCATTCGGCAATTTCTTTACGCGTCCATACCTGATCACGGTAGTGCTCTTTCAAAAACAAAATCGCCCCGGCAACGCGCTCGGCGGCATTGCGATCTGTTAAGCTGCACATGCGGTCTTCGGAAAGACGAAGATCTTTGGACAAACTCATCAGAAACTTCATTCCGATGTCGGGATACTTGGCCATCAGTTCCAGCAAAGCCGATTTGGGGATATAACAAACTTCCGCGTCTTCGTGAACGATGGCCGTCGCCTCGTAAGGCTCATCCGCAAAGAGGGATCGGTATCCCAAAATCCCGCCCCTCTGAACGACCTGAAGGATATGGGTATTTCCTCCCGTGCTGGTGTTTTCTAATTTCACCACGCCCGAATTCACGCAATACAAGCCACTGGGAAAATTCCCTGCATAAAAAATCTGCTGACCACGTCGAAAATGATTGATCACCTTTTGCTGATCGATAATCACCAGGGCTTCTTCGGGAAGATTGCAAAACACATTGGTTTTTCGACTTGGACAACTTTTGCAGTCCTTGGGACGTGTTTTCGGAAAAATCACCATAAAGCGGAGCGAAGTTTAAAAGAACTCCGCAAGTGAAGACAACGCAATTCCAGCGGCCTGTCGGTAGCGTTGCAGCAACCTTAGGCCAGAATGCCCCAAATCTTGTCCCTCAGCTACGAACAGGGATGTGTATCAGCTTGGACTTGGCCCCGGCAATTTTGGGAAGGTGAACGCTGAGCACCCCGTTCCGATAATCGGCCCGAATCTTTTGGGCATCGGCATCTCCAGGAATGCCAAAGGAGCGCGAGAAGGCGTTGTAATGAAACTCCTTCTGTCGGAGCTCTTCGTTTTCGAGGAACTTATCGGATTTCCGTTCCCCCGAGAGGATCAAGACACCACTTTCGACATCGACCTTGATTTTATCTTTAGGCATCTGGGGGAGTGTCGCAGTGATGGTGTACTCTTGGGTGTCCTCACTCATTTGAATCGACGGAACGCAATCCGCATCCTCCGCTTGCGCCGAAGGTTCGAGCCAACCCCCATCGTCGAGATCCGTAAATTTCTTTTTAAAGGACTCTAGCTCTTGAATGGGTGACCAGACATTAATTTTAGACATTTTCGACCTCCTTGTACGCCGCAGCTTGCCGGCTCGTGTGTAGCTTAGCGCGCCCCCTTGCCACCCGATATGCGGAATGGAGAGCATCGGCATGACGATGATCATGTTGGTGATAGCTTAGCGCACGCGCTCGCGCAGCTGGGCCAAAGTTTTGGGCAATTGACTGGCCACTTCGTGCGCCAACACTCCTTGGGGCTCACCACCCTCGGCCAACTGTGCGGCCGCGAGCGCGCATAGCGAGCTGCCTAGCACCACGGCATGTTCGGGGCTCAAACCGAGCGCCAAATAGGCTCCGATGACGCCCGCCAGAAGATCTCCTTGACCGGCGGTGGCCATCGCAACGGTGCCAAGAGCCATCGACCAAAAATTTCCCTGCGCGTAGATTAGGCAGGGAGAGCCCTTGAGCAAAATCGTCACGTCGGGAAATTCGCCCACGAATGAGCGCAAAGCCTCAAGTCGCTGGCCGCGCCACGACGCCGGGGCGAGCGCACCGGACAAGAGCCGTCGAAATTCACCGTCGTGCGGAGTGAGCACCACGCTTTGCAGCGATCGCCCCCCCGGGGGAAAGACCGCGAGGGCGCCGCCGTCGAGCAGCAAGGGCTTGTCCGGCGGGATACGATCCAGGTAGCTTTGAATTTGCGGCAACTGCGCAGCCCCCAGCCCGGGGCCCATCACGTAGGCATCATTCTCTTGAGAAAAGCCGGGGATCAGCTCTGGAAGGTCTTTGATGACCTCGAATGGCGCTTCGGTCTCGAGCATGATCATTCCACACCCCGCCTTGAAGGCGCCCAGCGCGCACAAGGCGGCCGACCCCGGGTACTGGGCACTACCGGCGATGAGCTGGAGGCGGCCGAATTGATACTTATGACCTGAAGAGGAGCGCCGAGGCGCTAAGAAGGCAAGCAGCTCAGTCACGGACAGTGTTTTAAGGGGGATCATCGTTTCATCCTCGTTCGGAAATTCTAACGGTTGCGCTTTTAAACAAACATGACGCCCATCATGTTCTAGAGACGCCCAGTCATGCCGGCTTCGGGGCACAAGCACTACAATGGGCCCGACCTACCGCTAGGAGGTACGCCATGATTTTGTCCTGCGAAACGCAATACGCCACCTTGCCCGAACCGTCTTTAGACGACCTGAGCGACCTTGCTTCGGAATCAGACACCTTTGAAGAAACCGCCGAAAGGCTTTTTGATTCTTTCGGCCAAATCATCCCTTACGATCGCATCGGAATCGCCCTGCTTTCGCCCGATCGCGAAAACATCGAACTACGCTGGGTGAAGTCTCGCCGTCCGGCGAAATTTCTTAAAGTAGGATTCACGCAAAAATTTCTCGGCAGCAGTTTGGAGAAGATTCTTATCGACAATCATCCACGCATCATATCGAACCTTGATCAATATTTGGGTGAGCATCCGGGCTCAGACAATTCGCGCCGCGCGGTCGCCGACGGGATACGATCGAGTTTGACTTGCCCACTGCGAGGAGCCAATGGCCCGATCGGCGTCATCTTTTTTTCGAGTTATTTTCCCGGAACCTATTCCAGTGAGCACACGCACATTTATTCCTTGATCGCATCAACGATCGCGACTTCGGTGCAGAGAAAAATCGATCTCGCTAGTCACGAAGCCTTGGCGGGACGGGAAACTTTCTACCGCAAAGCCCTACACGACCTACGTACCCCACTGAATGTGCTAAAGGGCCTTAGCGACTTGGCCCTGAAAAACAAATTTGGCCCCCTACCCCCGGAGCTGGAGAAGCCCTTAGGCGCCATCCAGCGCCAAACGGAAATGATGACAAGCTTGCTTGAGCATATCCAAGATGGCCTGGATCTTGGCACCATCGACTTTTGCATCAAAAAACAAAGCGTCGCCCTATCCGAGTACCTCGACACGATCGCCATGGCTGCCGAGAGTTTGACCTTTGCCAAGAGCATGACATTTCGAATGTCCAGAAGTGTCGACCTTCCCCTCACGGCATACTTCGACCCCCAACGCTTGAGCCAAGTAATAGGCAACTTGCTTTCGAACGCGATCAAGTTTTCGCGCCCGAAAACCACCATCACTCTGGACGTGAGTCTCATGGACAGCAACTTGCACTTCGCCCTCACGGACCAAGGCATCGGCATCTCTCGGCCAGAGCTGCCCAACCTTTTTGCTCCGGACTCGTGTGCCAGCAAGGGAACGCAGACCGCGTTCGAGCGATGCCAAGGCCTAGGGTTGACGATCGTGAAAAAGATCGTCAATGACCACGGCGGAAAGGTTTGGGCTGAAAGTCAGCTCGGCGTGGGCAGTACCTTTCATTTCACATTGCCGTACCGAGCGGAGTGATGACGACGATCGCTAAAGATCGCTAAAGATGCCCAAGTCGATCATGGCCTGCGGATTGGTCAGGTACATGTCGTGCGAGGCGTCTAGTCGATTGATGATCATAAAGCGTAAGTCCGTATTGTCGCCCGTGAGGTGGCGGTAATTGGCGCGCTCCTCGAAAGGCAGAACGTTCTTATCTTGGCTATTGGTCACGAGGCGCGAGATCGTGCCGTAGGCATCGCCAAAGATTCCGGCCGCCACGGGCAGCCGCGGAGTACCGGGGATGCCAAGCAACTCGGCTGTGGCCTGATAGGGTTCGATGGCAATGTAGCCCTGAGAGTTGATCGTGGAGATCGAAGGTGTGCCAGGTACCGGCAGGGCAACGAGGTTGGTGTTGAACAGCACGTTCCACACGAGCGGTGAGACCTCGACATAAGTGCCGAGCTCGGCGCTGCTGCGCAAATGTGGCACCGCCAGGAGCGTGCCCACGAGCAGATCCGCCGTCACCCAAGGCACGTCGGCCGAAAGGCTGGGCGAGAGAAAGACCGAGCGGTCAATCCCAAAGCGGTTACGCAGGTTCGTGCCCTGCGACACGAGCCGGTCTTGCGCGAGCTGTACGATGGTGCCGCCCATGCTGTGGGAGACGAGCGTGTCGATTTGCACGCCGAGCGTTTGCAGAGCCGCGATCGATTCGATCAGAGTCGTGGCGTAATCCCGCAAACCGAGCTCGCCGTATAGCACTCCCGCAGGGAGCGAGGAGCCCCCGTGGCCTGGCATATCAAGAAACACCACCTTAGAAACCTTTGCTGACACCGAAGGCGTCGCGAAGATGCGCTCGGCCATGGGGCGCGCGGTGTTGCCCGTATGCGCAAGGCCGTGCTGAATGAGCACGGTACGTCCGCCCGCGGGCGCGGCAGGGTTGTTGAGAACTTGCGCCTGAATATCCACATAGACACCGGTGCGCACATCGATGGGCAAAAGATAGGTCGCGTCGGCCTTGGCGTACGGAGACGCCAGCAAGAGACCCGCGCTAACAATAAACGATCGAAACCACTTCAACTTTTTCATGCCGCCCATCCAAGCCCAGAAACGACAATGATAACAAGGCATCAAGAAATCTTAAACGGTGAGAAAGCCTCGACGCAGTGTGGCATGCCATCAAGGTTTCTGTGCCGTCTGTGGGCAAGAATTGGAGCAAACACGAACGAAGTGAGTAGAGAATCCCGCTACCTAAGAGTTTAAATTTAAATTGGAGCGGGAGACGGGATTCAAACCCGCGGCCTTCGCCTTGGCAAGGCGACGCTCTATCAGCTGAGCTACTCCCGCAGTGGTGGTATCACCAAGCGAAGTGAAGTAAATAGCCCAGCTAACGCGCAATTCCAAGCCCCCAAAAATGAAAAAGTGAAGTTTTTGGCGCAGACGTTCAACGCAGTGGGACGATCTACTAAGTGTTTAAATTTCTTTGAAATCTTTAAACACTTCTAGCCTTACACGGTTATTCACAAATATCTTTACAAGGCCAACTTGACCTTATGTGGATAACTAATTAAATCTGTATCTGTTCAAAGATTTAAAACATCACTTAAAGAGACCTCCCTAAAGGCCTCTGATGTTTAAAACCCCGGTCTAGAATTCCTTGCCCTCCCCTCTAGGCCGGGGTCATTTTTTCTCCCTTAATTCCAGAAGTATATAAAACAGCGAACAAGTGCAACTTGTGTCAGGCTTTTTAAGGAATTCAGCTACTTGCAAATACCCTATTGATCAAAATGATGGGCTTAGTGCTCAGGGCAGGGAGTGTTTGAGATTCGCCTCGAGCCCCTCAGTGGGAGCCAACTTGTGCTTGGACTCAAAGTTCAAATGTAGCGAGCCCTGCGAGAGGGTCTCCAAAATTCCCACGTGCACCCCAAACTTCGCCAGCACGATGTGCAGCGCAATAGCCACAAGACCAAGCACCTTGGGCAATCGTCTCACACGTTGGGCCTGAGCACCGCGTGCGAGCCGCACGTAGAGATTGAAATAATCCACGAAACGTAAATTCTCATCGATCACAAGCAAGGTCTGCAGACGCCCCTCGGGCACGAGCAGCGCCGCATGCACCACCGACTGTGCGGTGCGATCGAGGCCTACAAAATTCGCACTGCCACTGGGAGCGAGCTTGAGCTTGCCCTCGCGCAGATACTGCAAATGCTTGCGCGAGGATTTCTCCAGCTCCAAGGAGCCGTGAATGATGCCCGGGCATACAAGTGTCACAGGGATTTGCGCCTGACGTGAGACCCGCAAATGAGATTCGCGCTTGGAGGTGTAATAGGAAAAGAACTTGGAGACCCAGGGAAAATTCACAAAGTCATCCTCGTCGCGAAGCTTAGATTTGCAAAGCGTGGCACCGAAGGCCACCACCGATGAAATATAAACGAAATGCGACGCCAGTTGCGCCGACCACTCGAGAAGTTCGTCGGTGACTTCGATATTGAGCCGGTGCTGCTCGCGTTTTTCCTCGGCGCCCTTTGCGTGAATGATGGCCGCCATGTGCACCACCACAAACTTTTGCCCGGTCATGAGCAATTTGGTGGCGCGATCAAGCGCATCGGCAAGACCTTCGGTAGAGGAGAAATCCGTCTCCACAAAACGAATGCGTGAGAATTCGGCCTCTAAGCCGTGTTCGACAAGGCGGCGGTGAAAGATCGAGCCCGCTTTGGGAACCTTGCGTACAAGGCACACAAGGCGCCCGAGCCCCGCGGTGCGTGCGAGCCTACAAAAAACTTCAGAGCCAAGAAAACCCGTCACTCCGGTCAGCAAAAAGGAATCCGCATGAAAGGTGGAGGGCGTGGTAAGGTTCATGAAACTTTTTTACACGAATCGGCGCGCGAGGGCGAGCACCCAATCACGGGTCCAGGCGACCCGCACCTCGACTCGGCGCCCCTCGGGGTCATCGATGATGCCGTAGGTGCTCTCGTCGAACTTGTGAAAAGAGGAGAGCATCAGATGAGCATTGTTGGGACTGAGCGCCTTGAACACAGCCTCACGAGATACCCACTCCTCGAGCAAGGTTTGCGAGGTGTAGTTCTCGGGAGTGAGCTGAAAGCGCTCAGCGAGCCACTGAGGATTCTGCATGATCGGACGCTCACGATTGATGAGCTCAAGATCCACCCCCACCACCTGCCCCGCCGTGCTCTGAACATCGAGAGCCCAAAGCACTCCTGCAGGGCCGGTTTTGTGTGTGCGCGAATAACCACGGGGTAGCGCGCCCATTTGTGATTTGAGTTCGGCACTGGTAACAGCGGTGCGCCAGGTGAACGAAGAAATCCACGCATCACGCAGAGACTGATTTAGAAACTTTTCGAAGCTCTGCTGCGGGGATTCACTCACGTTGCCTTCACCATTCATCTGGGGGCGCCGCGATGGGAGCCCTATTCTCGAAGAGTGAGTCCGGCAACGTTAACGACGGGTTCTTGGATCACTTTCCCTAAGACCACAGCCCCAGAGGCCATGATCAGATCATGATGCTGGCGCGAGGCTTCGGGTGACAAGCAAAAAACAAAACCGATGCCCATGTTGAAGCTTTGAAACATTTCCATAGGCGTGGCGCCGCTGCGGCGCTGCACTTCGCGACACCACTCGGGCGATTCTTTGTACTCGCTGAGATCAAAGCCGAGCGCAATCCCCGTCTTGGGATTGTTAAAACGCAAAAGATTCAAAAAGCCGGAACCCGTGATGTGAAAGGCGCCGCGAATGGCTCCCTTCACCTTGGCTTGCAATTCGAGAAAGGGCTTTACGTAAAGCGCCGTGGGTGGCATCAGATGCGTGCGAATAAAATCCGCGTCTTTTTGAGCCTCGAAGAGTCGGCGCAGCCAGGAGAAGCCATTGGAGTGCGGCCCTGAGGATTTCCATCCGTAGACCACGTCACCTGGCTTGATGTTGGCGGGATTGAGATATTCCCGCTCTTCGAGAAAGCCCACCGCAAAGCCCGCCACGTCGTACTGGGGTTCCTCGTAGACGCCCGGCATCTCTGCCGTTTCGCCGCCCACAAGAAGCACGCCCGTCGCTTCGCACGCGCGGTGCAAGCCATCGAGAAAGTCGGAGAGAAAACCGCTCTCTTTTTGATGTCGCAGGGAGCCTACGGCGAGATAATCCATAAAGAGCTGCGGACGAGCTCCCACGCAGATAAGATCATTGACGTTCATTGCCATGAGATCTTGCGCAACCTGAGCTCCCGAACCGAGACCCGCCTTGGTCCAAATCACCTTGGTGCCTACCCCGTCGCAGGAGAGGGCTACACAATGCTCACCATGAGTACGGTAGACGGCCGCATAGGAATCAAAACTCGAAATCAAATTCTCCGGACTGCGCCCGAAGCGAGCGGAAATCTTATCCACCCATTCGTCAGCCCCCACCGTATCGACGCCCGAATCCTTGTACGACTTCGTCATTGGTCTTCTCCTAGTGCCAAAAGTGGCGAGTGCCGGTGATCACCATATCGACCCCAAGGTCGTGCGCACGATTGTGCACGTCTTGGTCGGCTTTGGAACCGCCCGGTTGCACGAGCTTCATGATTTCGCTCTTGGCGAGGATCTCTACCGAGTCGGCAAAGGGCAAAAAGCCATCACTCACGCAGATGAGCTGGGACCAGGGAAATTTCGTGCGCGCGCAAAATTCTTTGGCGCGAGGTATTGCGAGACGCTCCAGGGCGTCGATGCGGTTGGGCTGCCCCTGTCCCGCCCCTGCGAGAACGAGCCATCGAGCATCGTCTTCGATGCCAACGAGCACCATGGCATTCGACTTAGAGCAAGCCGCCATCCACTGTGAGGCCTCGAGAAAATAACCTTCGTTCGTGAGCTCATCGCCTGCGGTCCATACCGGCGAGTCGATGCGTTGCACACAGCGCCCGAGGGCGCCCTGCATGATTTCGGTATCGCCGTGATCGGCGCGCCACTGGTGCGACTCTACGAGGAGAATTTTGAGTTTGGGTTTTTTGGCAAAAAGCGCCTCGGCCCACTTCTCGGAGCTGTCAGTGCGAGGGAGCACGAGAATCTCGATGAATTTCTTTTCGAGAATTTCACTCGTGATCTTTTCTGAGGGCTCGAAGTTCATGCCGATCACGCCACCGAAACGCGACTTGTCATCGCCGTCCCAGGCCCATTGGAAAATTTCGTCGTCGGGCACGGCTTCGTTAACACCTGCCACGCAGGCGCCGCAAATTGTCTGGTGCTTGATCACGCAGGCGGCCTGGCGGAGAAAGGGACGCACAAAACGAAAGGCCGCTTCAGCGTCGCGCCAATTGTTGTATGAAAAGTCTCCGAAAACCTTGAGCCCCTTGCGGAAGGCCGGCATGAAGTGAGCCGATTGGTGCGGATTCTCCCCGTAGCGCAGCTCACCCGCGCCCATCGAAGCAAGGTGAATGCGCTCGTAGTGGCGAAGCACTTCTTCGTCGGTGGAAAGGATCAAATCGAAGGCCTCAAGCGCAAAGCGCTTGCGCAGGCCATCGTCGTCGGTTCCGATCTGCGAGATGAGTCGAGCGTATTGCGAAGGACTCGTGAGAATCCACACGTGCTCATGGTTTTTGGCGGCCGCGCGCACCATGGTGGGGCCCCCAATGTCCACCCACTCCATCAGAGTCGAGAGTTCTTTTTGGGCGGGACCTTTTTCTTGAATGGGATAAAAATTGCAAACGACGGCGCCGATGCGGCAATCAAAGGGCCACTCAGATTCGTCCTGCCCAGGACGGAAGAGAATGGAACCTAGCACTTTGTGGTGAAGCGTTTTCACTCGGCCATCAAAGCGCTCGGGTTCGCCGGTAAATTCGGAAATTTCCATCACCTCAAAGCCCTCGGATTGCAGCGTGCGATAGGTGTTGCCCGTGGCGAGAAGGTGAAACCCCTTGTCGAGAAAAACTCGAGCGATGGTCGAAAGGCCTTCCTTATTGGAAACCGAGATCAAGGCGTAAGTTTTGAGGTTGTTATCGATGTCGTTCACGTGAGGGGACTCCTTTGTTCAATCAAATCCATCATTCTTTGAATCACCTGAAATCCTGAACCGTTGAGGTCAAAGACTTCAGAGCGAAACTTGGGCATGCGGCTCGTGCCGGAGGTCTGCGGAGCGTCCAGGGAGCGCAGCGCGATCTCGGGGTGCGGCATCATGCCAAAACACCACGAAGCGCCAACGCGCGAAACCAAGCCCGCGATACGCTCGTGCGAGCCATTGGTAAAATTCTCGTCTCGATAAAATAGAAAAGGCTGCACACCCTCGGGCAGCGGCGCCCCCAGGTGCAAGCGCCCTTCTCCGTGGCGCACGGGAAGCTTGTGCTCTTCGCCCGTAGCGAGCGCCACGTGGACCCAGCGGTTTTGGAAGCCTCGTGGAGCGTTGGGCAGAAGGCGTGTATGCGATCCGAAAACGTTCAAATGCGAGAGCGCCTGAAAGCCATTGCAGATGCCCGTCAAGTGAGCACCGCGCTTTAAAACCTCATCGAGAAATCCGTGTTCCTTGAGCCAATACGCCAAGAGGCGTCCGGCGCCAAAGTCGTCAGAAAATGAAAAACCGCCCGGCACCCAGACCCATGTCTTGGCGTCGAGTTGAAGTCGTGCTTGCCAACCCGACTCAAAAAGATCCGAGAGACCGAAATACTCGACCCGCTCAATGCCGCAGTCCTTGAGCGCGCGGAAGGTTTCTTCTTCGCATTCGATGCCCATCTCACGGAGCACGACAGCGCGTAGTTTTGAGCTCATCGCCACAACCCTTTCTCCGATTTGGCCCGGTAGGTACGTTCGACCCGCTCGAGGTCGACAGTCGCGATGTCATCAGAAGTGAGGACGCGCTCGGCGCTCACCACACCCAAACGCAGGAGTCCGGGAAGCGCGCGTACGGCATCTTCTACATGGTGTGGATCGAGGGTCATTACAAAACCAGCAATGCCCTCGCCATAGGCGGCAAGCGGATCATCTAGCTTTGCGTGCAAGATCATGCCGAGCGAGGTGCCAAAACTCATTTTCACAAGCGATCCCAGCACCCCACCCCGACCTACGGTGCGCAGCGAGCGAACATTTCCTTGAGCAATGAGTTCACCGAGAGCGAGGTAGCGGGCTTTGACTTGGGCCATGAGCGCCTGGTCCCCGGCTACGTAGCGGTAGTCAATCTGAGTGGGCACCGTCTCGAGACCCACCAGACGCGCAAGCGCGGAATCCAGGAGTGTCGCCTCGAGTGCGGGAAGCAGAGCCACGATGTCGTTCGGGCGCTGCAAATAAGACGAGGGCACAAGCTCGGGAGAGCGGGCTGAGCCTGTCATGGAAAGCAGCACCGCCGGGCGGGCGCGGAAAACCGCGCTGTTATTTTTCATGGAATCCTTGCCCGAAACGAAGGGGATTTCAAAAGTACGGGCGAGACGCGCAAGCGATTCTGCCGAATCCACGAGCTGCGACAGCGAATGAGCATGATTCGTGGGATCGGGCCAGGCGTAGTTGTCGAGAGCCGAAAGGGTTCCCCACTGCACGCCGGTGGCGACAGCTTTAGAAGCCGTTTCGAAGAAGGCGAGCTCGGTAGCGCGTTTGACGTCGCGGTGTTCGGGGTAAGCGGCGTGCGTGAGCACGACGGCGGCACCCGAGGCCTCGGGAATTTCGACGATGGCTCCCTGAGCAGGGTTGCGCTGCTCAGCTCCGTTATAAGGCTTGCGAAGTGTGCGTCCCTGAACCTCGTGATCAAAACGGCGCACGATGCCCTCGCGTGAGCAGAGTTCGTCAGAAACAAAGAGATGCTCGAGAGTGTCCTGCGGAGACAACTTCGAAGCGCGACGCTGACCTTCGAGAATGGCGCTTTCTTCGTCGGTGCGTGTCCATTCGCCACGAAGTTCCAGCTTGGGACAAGCCTCGTGCAAAAATTCGAGTTCCACATCCACGAGTTTTTTGCCGTGTACGGTGACTTCAAAGCGGCCCGAGTCATTGAGCTCTCCGAGCTCGTCCCACTCGATTTGCATGCGCCTGGCGAGGGCCTCGAAAGCTTCGGGCTTGGAGGTGGCCACCGTCATGCGCTCTTGAGATTCGGAGAGCAAGCGGATCCACGCGGGAATGCTTTTCACTTTGAGACGCAAATTCGAGAGATCGATTTTGGCGCCGCCCGTGCTGAGCGACATTTCGCCCACGCTCGAGGCCAGCCCCCCAGCACCGTTGTCGGTGATGGAATCGATGAGCCCCTCATCGCGTGCGCGCAAGAGAAAATCTGTGAGCGAGCGCTGCACAAAGGGGTTGGCGACCTGCACCGCGGAGCCCACAAAATCTCCCTCTTCGAGAGAGCGCGAACTCATCACAGCGCCGCGCACACCGTCCACACCTGTGGCGCCGCCGATACAGTAAAGGCGGTTGCCGGGAGCGGCATTTTTGTCGACGTGAGTGACCTTCATCAGGCCCAGAGCACCGGCAAAAACATAGGGTTTGACGGCGTAAGACGCATCAAAATGCACCGAGCCTTGCACAGTGGGAATGCCGCTGTGGTTGCCGCCCACCTCAATGCCGCGCAAGACGCCCGCACGGATCACACGCGGCGGAAGGGCATTTTCGGGGCGGGGCTGAGCGTGTTCGTCGGGCTCAAAGCAGAGCACATTCCAGTTGGCGATGGGCTTGGCGCCAAGCCCCGTGCCCAGGATATCCCGGTGCACGCCCACAATGCCTGTGGCAGCCCCACCAAAGGGAGAGATCGCCGAAGGACTGTTGTGCGTTTCCATCTTTGAGCATACGGCCCACTCGGTATTTTCACCGCGGTAGTTCTTGAGTCGCACGACGCCGGCGTTGTCGTGGAACATCGACAAACAGTCGTCGCGTTTTTCGGCAACTTCGAGCGAAGGAGCGCGGATATGAGTTTTAAAAATCGAATTCACTTCGCGCCCACCGACGCGAATCACAGCGTTGAAAATTTTGTGTTTGCAGTGCTCGGACCATGTCTGCGCAAAGAGTTCCCATTCGGCACGGGTCCACGGGCGGCCCTGGGTTTTTTCTCGCTCCAGAAGCACGCGCTCTTCGTCAGGGGTAAAGGGCAAGCCCAATTCGCCGGGAGCAAAGGCATCCCAGGAGTCGTCGCGCGGCACGCGCGGCTGCGGATCAGACTTGCGCCACGCGAGATATTCGGTTGCGGTGGTTTTCTTGAGGCTCTCGATCGAGGGCTCTTTCCAGGTCCACTCGAGCTCCTGCAAAAAAGCAGGGGAGAGTTCCGCGTCCACGGGAAGCACGAGGACTTCGTCCACTTCAAAGTCTTGCGTATGGGCGCCGAGCACACGGGCTAGCGAAGAGGTCTTGGGATGCATGACGCCGAGGTTCTGGTGGCGCACCAGCAGCGAGCCGTTCTTCACGCCATCAAGCCATGCGGATTCGAGCGCGGCCCCAGGAAAGATCCCACGCGCCGCCGTCAGAGCGGCGTCGCCACGAAACCAGATGACTTCAAAGAGCGAAGCACCTGCGGGCCAATCGGTCCGGGGATCTAGTTTCGTCGCGAGCAACTTCACGGCAGAATGTCCTTTCGCCAGGCGACGGCATCTTTCCAGGGCGAAGCCGAGAGCGTCGCGAAGACCTCATCGGCCGCTTCGGTAAACGAATCTCCCGTGCCTACCAAATAGGCCAAACGACCCGTGGTGGATGTGGTTTTGAAAAGCCTTACGGGCGAGGCCACTGCCGAGGGCAAGTTCCACTCGCCAAGCGAGAGACCACTCTTGACCTTGCCGGGATAATCCGGATGCACAAGAGAAAGGCAGATCGACTTGCCATCGAAGCCCTGATCTTTGGCCTGGGTTTCGATGCTGAGGCCGAGAAGCGAACGGAGCACTTTTTTGGTGCCCCAGGCGGCGACGATGGCCTGCGTCTCGGGATCGCCGAAACGCGCGTTGAATTCGAGCAGAGACCAGCCGCGCTGACGGTCTTTCATCAGTCCGAGGAAAACCACGCCTTGGTAGCGCACGTTCTTTTCGAGCAACACCTTGGCGAAGGCCTGCACCCAGGCGCGGAAGGTATCGACGTCTTCGTCTTTGATGAGCGGGTGCGGAGCCCAGGCTCCCATCCCCCCCGTGTTAGGACCCAGATCGCCTTCGAAGCGACGCTTGTAATCTTTGGCGGAGCCGAGATAAACGGCGCCGATGTTTTCGGGATTTTGCGCATCGACGGCAAAAAAGACAGAAGCCTCGGGGCCACTGAGTTTTTCTTCGATCACCACGCTGTCATCAGCAGAGTACGCATCGTAAATGCGTTTCGCCTCGTCCCAGCTTTCGCAAACCACCACGCCCTTGCCGGCGGCAAGAGAATTCTTTTTGACCACGGGCGGATCGCTTAGCTCGCGGCGGGCGTCGTCGAAGTTATGGTACACGCGCGGGCCAGGAATGCCGGCCTTGACGGCGACCTCGCGACCAAAGCTCTTGGACCATTCGATCTTGGCGGCGTCGCGTTTGGGTCCGTAGGCCCAGACGCTCTTCTCGGACAAATCATCCACCATGCCGGCCTCAAGATCGGCGTCCATCGACACGAATACGGCATCGGCACCAGTGGCGGCTTCGAGCACTTCACAGCCCTCCTCACGGAGGCGCCATCGGAGCGCAGCTTCGCGTCCACCTCCACCCTGCACATAAACTCGGGGCTTGGTGCTATCAAAGCGCATCCAGTCGAGGAGCGGCTTGGAATTCTTCTCGTCGAGAAGCACTGCGAAGGCCTCGTACATGGCGGCGATTTTTTCGGCGCGCCAGGTGCCCAGGCGCGGCGGTGCATAGATGCGCTTGCGCCAATCGTCGGGACAGAATTTTTTGGCGAGCGTGAGGTCCGTGGCCCAGTAGGTTTTCTGCAGCCACTGGCGCAGGATTTCTTTGGACAGTGAAATTTGCGGCATCAGCGGATGTGTCACGCGCAGCTCATCGAGGCCGATGGCATCCACCAGGGCGAGCGTGTTGGTACCGGGGCACCAGGCAAGTTCCACCTTGCCGTCCCACAGTGTGAGTTCACAGGTGGCCAGATCCTGAAGCAGCACCTTGGCGATGCCCTTCACAAATCCGCGCACGCTCTCGAGTTCCAACCCAGGCGGCAGCAGCGTTTGCGCCTCGCGGTCATCCAGCAATCGATCTTGGTCTTCGAGTTTGGTGAAGGTTTCCACCACAACTTCGTCAAAGCGATAACCAACTCCGAGCTCGGGAAAACGTTTGAGATACGAAGAGCCGCGCGGCAAACCCCAGCGAAAGACAAATTCGATGGGCAAGAAGTAAAACTCATTCGGGCGCAGGTTCTGCGTACGCGTGGCGTGCAGCGCCTTTTTTTGCCAGTAACCGGTGCGCACGTGATCAAATTTCGTGGTGAGCGTCCCCACTCCGTGCTTGCGCATGAGGTTGTTAAAATAAATCGCCTGTTTGAAGAGGGCCTGAGATTTTTTGGGGATGAGGTCCGGAAGCGGTCCGTAGTCGAATACCGACACTCGATCGCTAAATTGAAAAAACAATTCATCCGAAACTTGGCTGTCCGAATAAATGTCCTTGGACGAGCCCTTTCTGACGAGTTCTAGAGACATCGTTGTTTGCGCCTTTCTTCAACAAAACGGGAGTGGTGGAGATCCGAATACGGATACTCGCCGGTAAGACATCCCGTGCACAGGTTTTCGGTTGCGAGGGCTTTTTTGAGTCCCGCGAGGCTTAAATAAAACAATCCGTCCACACCGAGTTGCTTCGCAACTTCGGGTATGGATTGGTCGGCTGCGATGAGCTCCGAGCGGTCGGGAAAATCGATGCCGTAGTAGCAGCCCGAAACGATGGGCGGGCACGTGGAGGCGAGATATACGGCCTTGGCGCCCGCTTCGCGCAGACGCTGAGTCATAAGGCGCGAGGTGTTGCCACGCACCACCGAATCGTCGACGAGCAGGATGCGCTTGTCGCGCAGCTCGGGACCCACGAGGGAGAGCTTTTGCGAGAGCGCTTGCAGGCGTTTTTCTTGCGACGACAAGATGAAGGTGCGAGGCACGTAGGGGTTTTTGATAAGAAACTCACGAAAGGGAATGCCGAGCTCTTCGGCCACTGCGGTGGCCGCGATGCGCGAGGTCTCGGGCACGGGCACCACAAAGTCGATCTCATCGTTGATGAAGGAAGCCGAAGTCCAGTCGCCGGAGATTTGCTTGGCGAGATAGCGTCCGAGCTGAAAACGCTGGCGGTAAACCGAAGTTCCCTGAATCGCCGATTGCGGCGAGGAGAAGTACACCGATTCGAACATGCAAGAGCGACGCTTGGATTCGAGATTCTTTTTGGAAACCGTCATGCCGCGCTCGAGTTTGCCGTTGGAATAGCGGACCCATTCCCCGGGCAGGATTTCGGAGATCTTCACATCGCGCAAGAGATCGAGCGCGCCAGTTTCGCTACCAAAGGCCACGACCTCGTCGGATTCGGCGAGATAGAGAGGGCGAATGCCAAAGGGATCGCGAAAGGCGTAGAGATCGCCATTGTCGAGAATGCCCACCACCGCGAAGCCGCCTTCAAAGGTGTCCATAAGCTTTTGCACCGCTGGGACAAAGCCCTCGGTGCCGTAGGTTTTCAAAAACTCTTCTTGCAAGAGCTCCAGGTCGGATTCTGTTTGCAGTGTGCCTTCGAAGTTCTCGCGAACTTCGTGCACGTTGGAGATGTTGCCGTTGTGGGCCATCGCGATCTTGGGAAAGCCTGACACGAAGGGCTGGAGCTCCACGATACCGCCCGTTCCCGTGGTGGCATAGCGCGTGTGCGCGAGAGCCGACTTGGAGGGCTTCAGCGTGGTCCACTCTTGCAGAGCGTCCGTGATCAGGCCGCGGCCTTTGACCACTTGGTAGCTGCCCTCACCCGCATAGGCCACGAGTCCTGCGCCATCTTGCCCGCGGTGCTGCAAGCGGAAGAGAAGTGCGGCGCAGAGATCCACGGCGTCCGTTCCCTTTTTTGTATGTACCCCCACCACTCCACACATAATTTCCGCCTTCCTAAAGCTTCAGCTGTTTTGCGATCTCGTCGAACTTTTGTACCGTGCCCCTAAGCACGGTCTTCTCGAGGTCCGCGACGCTCGAAATGTTTTTTAAATAACCTTTGTCCTGAAGCACCGAAAGGAGCTCGGTTTGCGCCGCTTCGGCCTCGCGCGAGGCTTCGCGCACGAGGGAGTGCGCATTCGCCACACCCTCTTTGGAGAGCGCTACGTAAAAGGCTTCGGCGAAAACCGACGAACCCGCACTGTTCATATGGCGGGTCATGGACTCGGCATTGATCTCGATGCGCGAGAGGACTTTCGTCAGACGTTTCATCATGAGGTACACGGTGGCAAAGAACTCGCCGTAAAAGCGGCCCGAAGCCGAGTTCGTGAGATCGCGCTGATGCTCGGTGACGAGATCAATTTGCAAGAGCTGCAAACGCGACTGGAGAAGTTTGTAGAGCGAGCAGACGTGCTCGAGGTTCCAGGGATTGCGCTTTTGCGGCATGGTGGATGAGCCCACCTGCCCCGGCGCCATGCCCTCGGCAATTTCAGCAATTTCGGAGCGCGCCAGGTGGCGCAAGTCGTTGGCGACCTTGGCCACCACAGAAGCGTAGGCAAAGAGCGAAGAAGCGAGGTGCCACTGGTCCTCGGGCGCGATGATCTGCAGCGAGCCGAGGTCGCGCTTGAGCTCGAGACGCTTGAGCATCTCAGCTTCGAGCTTGAGCGGATCGCTAGAGAGCATCGCCGATGCGTGGTAACCGCCGATGGCGCCGCTCGCCTGGCCGCAGAGCTCCTCGGCGGAGCGGTCGACGAGCGCGCGGGCGCGCTGCAAGCGATGGGCAAATTCCATCATCGAGAGACCAAAGAAGGTGGGCACCGCCCACTGTCCGTGGGTGCGGCCGACTTGGCGGGTGTTCTTGTGCTTAACGCCGAGATCGCGAATGGTGGTTTCCAGATCGCGTGCGGCGGCGGCGAAGTCTTTTTCGAGAAAGCGTTTGAGCCGCACGCGCTGAGCGGTGTCGACCGTGTCGAACGACGTGAGCCCCACGTGCACCCAAGTGGCGAGCTCGCTGAGGCCGGCCTTCTGGAGACGCACGGAGAGAGCTTCGACGAGCGCGCGCGTGGCGTGCTGGGTGCGCGCCTCGATGGCTTCGATCTCGGCGAGCGCGAGGCCCGCGAAGATCTTGCGCACCTTCTCGACGTCAAACGTAGGGCATATTTTTGCTGCGGCGAGGGTTTCGAGCCACGCGAGCTCCACATCGACTTGGGCTTCGATCAAGGCCTCTTCGGAAAGCGATTCCGGAAGGTCTTTGGCGTAGCGAGTGTCGAAGGGAGAAAATAGCGTCATCGTGTTTTTTACCTCAAGTGGCGAAGACCCCTTACGAGGTCGGGGTTGGTGATTTGATACAATCCGCGCAACTCGCTCGAAGCTTTCGTGCGGTCCGCTGCAGAGAGATTAGAACGCAAAAGGTCGTCGAGCAACGGGGCAAAGTAAGTCTGTTCGGCTTCACGGACGCGATCGCGACCCTCTTGCCACGTGCCTAGATCGCCCCAATACACCGGATGTTGGTAGAGCACGGGGCCACCGTCCACGGAATCGTCCACGAGATGCACGGTAAAACCGCTCACGGTGACCTTGGCGAAGGCCTCTTCGTGCACACGGTGATCAAGCCCCGGAAAGGCGGGCAAGAGCGACGGGTGGAGATTGAGCACGGGAGCGCGAAGCTCTTCTAAAAACTTCGCGCTGAGTATGGCTTTGTAACCGCAAAGCACGACCATGAGATCTTCGGGCATGGCGGCGCGCTCTCGGATCAGACGCGCTTCGAATTCGGCTTTGGGATATTGATGGGCCTTGGGGGCGCCCAGCAGATCCTGAGCGACGGCCACGCCCGGCGAAGGGCGGTCGGCGTAGTAGCCAATCAGAGCCTCACGGGTGCTGGGGGAGATTTTTGAGTGCAGGGCTCGGAAAGTTTCGCCGCTGGATGAAGATACTAAGATCCAAGGTCTTACGGCCTCAGCCATTGTTCCTTTCCGGGTTTCACCCTACTCCCACTCGATCGTGCCGGGGGGCTTGGAGGTCATGTCGTAAACGACACGATTCACGCCCCTTACTTCATTCACAATACGAGACGTGATTTCTTTCAAGTCTTTCCACTCAAACTCTGTCGCCTCAGCGGTCATCGCGTCAATTGAGGACACGGCCCGCAGCGCCACGGCCCACTCGTAAGTGCGGCCGTCGCCCATCACGCCCACGCTCTGCACGGGCAAGAGGGCCGCCAGGGCCTGCCAGGTTTTGCGGTAGAGGCCGCGCGCGACGAGCTCTTCGTAGAAAATGGCGTCCACTTGACGCAAGATTTCGATCTTTTCGGGGCGCAGCTCGCCCACACAGCGAATGGCAAGGCCGGGGCCCGGGAAGGGATGGCGTTCGAGAAAGGCTTCGCGGATGCCGAGGGTACGGCCGATCTCGCGCACTTCGTCTTTGAAAAAATGGCGCAGAGGTTCCACGAGGATCGCGTTGAGGTCGGGGGGTAGGCCGCCGACGTTGTGGTGGCTCTTGATCTTGTGGGCCGCCGCCAGGTGATTTTGGGCGCTTTCGATGACGTCCGAGTAGATGGTGCCCTGGGCGAGATAGACCTTGGAGGTCTTGGCGTGTGGGATCGACGAGTAAAAGGCGTCGATGAAGAGCCGGCCCATGGTCTTGCGCTTGAGCTCGGGGTCGGAGACGCCGTCGAGCTCAGCCCAGAACATGCGCTTGGCGTCGATGATCTCGAGGTCCACGTTGGGAAACTCGTTAAAAACCGCCTTGAGATCGATGATGTCGTAGGCGCGCTGGAAACCGTGGTCCACGAAGAGCGCTTTCACTTTGACGAATTCCGAGAGCAGGGCCACGAGCACGGTGGAGTCCACCCCACCCGAAGCGCCGGCATAAACCACATCCACACCCTTCAGCTCTTCTTTGAGCTTTTGGCGCAAGCGGCCCAGCTCGTCGCGAATCGACCAGTCGGGTGTGAGCGCGAGGATGCGCGCCGCAAAGTTGTGCAATAATTTTTCGCCTTCTTGCGAATGGAAGACTTCGGGGTGGAACTGCAGACCCCAGATCTTTTTGCCCGGTATGGAGAAGCCGGCGATCTTGCCGCGCGATTCGATGATGATCTTGGCGCCCGGAGGCACCGCCACCACAGAATCGCCGTGGCTCATCCACACCACCGACTCAGAAGCGAGGCCCTCGGTGAGCGCGTCGCCCGCAGCATCGGCCGTGAGCTGGATCTTGGCCGCTCCGTATTCGCGGTGAGCCGAAGAGGAGACTTTGCCGCCGAATTTTTCGGCGAGATATTGGTAACCAAAGCAAATGCCGAGCACAGGCACGCCGAGATCAAACCACGAAGAGTGTGGCTCGAGCCCCAGGCCCACAGACGAAGGCGAGCCCGAGAAGATGACACCGCTCACTTTGCCGTGGGCGCCGTCGTCGAGGTTCTTTTTCCACGTCTCGTGCGTGAGGTTGCCCGCGATAACATCGCAGGCGAAGCCGAGGCGACGGTAGGTTTTCGCAATGAGCTGTGTGTACTGGGAGCCAAAGTCTAAAACGAGAATCATCGATCGCTTCCTCCGCCGCTGTAGTTGGGCGCTTCGGCCGTGATGGCCACATCGTGTACGTGGGATTCTTTAAGAGCTCCCGCAGAAATTTTGGTGAAACAGGCCTTAGAACGCAGCTCTTTGAGATCGGCCGCACCGACGTAGCCCATACCCGAGCGCAGACCGCCGAGCAGCTGGTGCACCACATCGCGGAGTTTGCCGCGGTAGGGAACCCGCGCTTCGACGCCCTCGGGAACAAGTTTGGTGGTTTCGGCGACGCCGTCCTGGAAGTAGCGATCACTCGAGCCGCGCTTCATGGCTCCGAGCGAGCCCATGCCGCGGTAGGATTTGTACGCACGGCCGCCGTAGAGAATCGTCTCGCCCGGAGACTCGTCCGTGCCAGCTAACAGCGAGCCCAGCATCACGGCGTCCGCGCCGGCCGCGAGGGCCTTGGTGATGTCGCCCGAATAGCGAATGCCGCCATCTGCGATGATGCCGACCTTTTTGTATTTGGCGCGAATCGCGTCGCTCACACGCATCACTGCGCTGAGCTGGGGCATGCCCGCACCCGAAACGATGCGCGTGGTGCAGATCGAACCAGGGCCGATACCCACCTTCACCACGTCAGCGCCCGCTTTGGCCAGGGCGATGGCGCCCTCGGCGGTAGCGATGTTGCCCGCGATGATCACAACCTTGGGATATTTCTTTTTGATGAGTTCAACGGTCTTCAGCACGCCCTTGCTATGCCCGTGCGCAGAATCGACTACCAGGGCATCGACACCATCGCGCACCAGCGCTTCGGCGCGGCCGATACCGCCCTCGAGCACACCCACCGCAGCCGCAACCAGGAGCGACCCGCGCTGATCTCGCAGTGCGAGCGGATGTTCGGCTTGGTAGCGCCAGTCTTTAGAGGTGATGAGCCCTTTGAGTTTGCCCGACTTGTCGACGAGGGGAAGCTTTTCGACTTTGTATTTGCGGAAAAACTCCACCGCTTGGTCTTGAGAAGAACCTTCGGGGAGAGACTTCACCGGCGAGCTCATAACGTTGGAGACAAGCTTTTGTTTGTCAGAGGCATAACGCAAGTCGCGCCCCGTGCACATGCCGGTGAGTTTGCCGTTTTCGTCGAGAACCGGAAATCCGGAGACTCCGGTTTCTTCGATGAGTTGCAGCACTTCAGAAATTTTTTGATCGGCGCGTACGGTGATCGGATTCAAGATCACCGCGTTTTGGAAATTCTTCACGCGTTTGACATGCCAGGATTGACCTTCGGCGGAATTGTTTTTGTGAAGCACGCCGAGTCCACCCATAAGGCCCAGAGCGATGGCGGTTTTGGCTTCGGTAACCGTATCCATCGCGGCCGAGAGGATGGGAACGTTGAGCGTGAGAGGCCCCAGCTGCGTCGTCAAATTAACGTCACCCGGCAGGATCTCTGAGTATCCGGGTTCCAGGAGCACATCGTCGAAGGAGAAAGAATCGGTGAAGGGGGGCTTTTCGGTAGTCTTGAGCGCCATGTTCGGTCTTTAGCAAAATAACCCCCACCTCACAAGATTTTGATCCCTCCCCTCGCAGTATCCTCATTTATACTGACCTCATGAAGCTTCGCCCCAGCATCCGCACCGCCTTATCGCTCTGTCTTTCCGCCCACTTCGCAGTGGCGCAGCCCGCCGTCAAGGTCGACACCGACACGGTACCCTTGACCCACGGCCTGGACGCCGAGTCTCTGGGCACGCACCTCTACTTTGCCATCGACCGCTACGAATCGGCCCGCGACGCCTACGAAAAGCGCGGCCCAACGGCCCTGATCGAAGAGATGCCCGAACTCTCCAAAGAAGACTCCGACTTTTTGCGCACCCGCGTGGGTAGCTTGAAGCCCCTGCCCAATGTGAGCGTTGAGAATGGCAACACCCTCAGCGCCCCCGAAGGGGTGAAGGCCGAGGTCCTCTCGCTACGCAATGGCGTCACCCTCAAAGTGAAGGGCCAAACAGTGAGCCTGCCCATCGGCGGCTCCATGCGCACGGCCTTTGAGGAAATGCAAAAAGCCCTGGGCATCAAAGTTGCGCGGGGTCTACCCCTGGTGCGAGAAGCTTGGGCCGCCGACACCACGGTGGTCGCATTGAGCATCGTCGCCGTGCTCGCCTCGGCGTTTCTCGCAGGCAAATCGTATTCCAACTACCAAGACGAAAAGCAATCTCGCGAGAACGAATTGCTCGCAGAAGACGCTAGCGAAGAACAACTCACACAGTATCGCCAGCGCCACGGACTCTCGGCAGATGGTTCGCGCCGCTTTGGCATGTGGTCTGCTCCGGGCCGCGCGGCGAGCCGCTTTTGGTCGAGCGCTACCACCAAGGACAAAGTCGAATCGGCCAACTTCTACGGCACGGGCAGCTGGGGCGCTTCGATCGTCTCGGCATTGCGCAAACTTGGCCCGAGCTCACGCATGATGACCCAGCCGCCAGCAGATCTGCTGCAACAGTGCTCAGGTTTTGCGGGGCTCAGCGAAGCCGACAAGCACAAAGTGTGGGTCGCGTTTTTTGATGCGCTCTCGATGGCAGAATCGGGCCACAACCCCAACGTGCGGTACGCCGAATCCTTTGGCGTCACGAGCCGCGGCATGCTGCAAATTTCGTGGGCTTCGGCCCGTGGTCACGGCGGCACATGCGCGGGTGCGACCGCGATCAATCTGCACAGCCCCGAGTTCAACCTCGGCTGCGGTGTGAAGATCATGGAGAACCAGCTGCGCCGCAGGGGCACACTGTTTCCGGATTCGTATTATTACTGGTCGGTGCTCAGCCCCGGCAAAAACACTACGGGCTTCAAACGTTTTTCAGCCCGTCTGAACTTTTTAAAAGCGATTCCCGAGCGCTGGCCTGCAGGCTGCGCGAAGTGATCAGTCCTTCTTGACCTCAGCGCGCGAAATTTTGATGTAGGGGTTCAGAATCTTGTTCCAAAGCTCCAGCAGCTGCCGATCCGTTTTGATTTCAGCATCGGAAATTTTAAAACTGTTGAGGGTGAGATCATAGCTGCTCGCACTGTCTGCAAAGCGCCACGAGAGAGACGGCGACTTGGATTGCAGCACCAGAAAGTGACTAACAAGCTTGGTGCCTTTTTTGATGGTGATGTGTCCTGTGGCCGCATCCACATCGAAGTATTTAGGATAGCGACGGTGCACATCCCAGAGGGCGTTGATCTGGCAAGAAACAGCGAGATCGGCGCCACCATTCTCGCGAAAAGTAGCTTTGTTGTTCACAATGACGACATCGCTGTGAATGTTGTGCTCTTTGGCAACGACGAAGTCTTGCAGCACTTCCATCTCAAAGAGGCCAAAGGCCTTTTCCTCTTCGATGGCGCTGAGCACGATAGGCGCCGCTTCGGCTTTGGGTTGCGCTTCTTGGGCTTGCGCACTGAGGACTCCGACTAAGACCATCAAAACAAAAAAATAGGTTTTCATCGCAGAGCCAGGCTTAACACCAATTGCGCAATGCAGCAACGAGCGTTTCCGCCAGAAAAACGCACGAGATTTCAGGCCTTTAGCCGTTAATTAAGACGGTTAAAGTGCCGAAACGTAAGGAGCATGAGTCCCATCACGCGCTTTGCAGATTTGGCCGCACGCTGGATTCGCGCGCTCGCGTGCGCCGCGATGCTGCCGGCCCTCGTGCTGGCCGCGGGGGATCCCCTCACGCTGCACGTGCGCGCCGGTCACACGACCTCGCGCATCGCCCAATGCAAAGTGGGCATGCCCATCTACAACCCCGCGCGCGGAAGCCTGCGCCAGCTGCTCGAGGTGAATCCCGAAATCACAAACCCGGACCTCATTTACGTCGACCAAGTGATTCGCCTGCCGAGCGTCTCACGCCATTACGTGCCCTCCTCGCGCTTTCTCTGCAAAAAGGATTTCGATCTGCCCGCAGTGAGCGAGATTCCCCGCAGTGTCGCCTCGGTGAAAATGCCGGCCGTGATCTACCACCCTGTGGTTCGCCGCACGGAGCGCGACCGCTCGAGGCGCATGATGATTCGCATTCCGCGCGTTGAGCGATACCGTGGAGAGGAGCGCGGCCCCGCCTCTGAAGGCACCATCGTCCACTCCGATCGTTACAGCCGCCTCGGCTTCACTCCGAAGCTGAATTTCCTGCGCCTCGACGGCACCGATCTTGATACCGAAGGAACAGCAACGGTGATCTCGGACGTGAACTACGGCGGCGAGCTGAGCTGGACACATGTGTGGTCGACTAGCTTTCGCACTTATGTGAGCGGAGATTTCTTGCGCTTGCGACTGCGCCCCACCGAAAGCGGCATAACCCTCACGCCACTGCAGCAGTCGCTCGTGGGCTTTGGTGCGGGCCTAGAGCAGGACATGTTCGGGGGCTATTTCACCCTCGGTCTGGCGAGTGGCGCTCAGCAAGGTCTCTTTTACCGCGCCACAGCCGCCGACACGATTCACATCGACAAATCCACGGTGCTGCATGCCGACCTCCTCGCGCGAGTGCACCTGGTGCGCTCGACACCGATGGGCTTTGGCCTGGATTTCAAGCATTCGTGGCTTTTTGCTGGAAGTGTGGGCTCTTACCGTCAGAGCGGTGGCCGCGGCTGGGCGAGCTCTCTGTGGGTAGACCATGAGTTTGGCAACCATCGCATCAAAACCACCCTCGAATACGCCCGCGCTTCCTACGCCTCGGTTTATTCTGAGCACGGCCGGCACGATTTAACTTGGCAACTGGGGTGGGAAATTGCTTTAGGGAGATGACACAAAGGCCAATGATTTTTATGAACCTGCGACCCCTCATTCTTAGCATCTCACTCTGCGCCACTGCCACACTCGCAGGCAACATCCGCATCTCCTTTGACCCGAGTCTCCCTGAAAAATGCAAATCCTTAGTCTACCAAGCCCTAGAACCCCACGTGGGCGCTGGCAACGTGCACGCCACCACCTACGGTCAGCTGATAAAAACCCTTGTGGACGCCGGGCATCCGCTCATGTCGGCCACGGTGGATGCGTTCTTCACCAAGATCAAACGAGATAGCCCCAGTGACAAGCTGAGACGCCTTTTTGCCACGCTCGACACCGAATCGCGTGACCAACTAGCCTTTTGTCTGGCCGATCAAAAATGCAAATTCGGACGCGGCTTCCGGGCGCTGCACCAGCACCTGTCCCCGCAGTTCCGAACACGGATCAGCGAACGCCAGGGGCGACTCGCTAGCCACACCAAGGTTTACAGCCTGAGACCGGTTCCCGAAGTGAGTGACATCATTTTGCTCAAGCTGCCCGCGAACCGTCCGGAACTCTCTGAGTGGTTGCTCAGCTTCATCGAAGAAACCTCGCACTACTCAGACTTTCGAACACTCGACCGCTGGGTAGAAATCAACCGCAAGCGATCCCAGAATGGCGAAGCTACCGATGCGCTTTTTCAGCGTTTTGCTGAATTTCAAAATGACACGATTTATTTACCCGAAGGCTTTGTCCGCCTATTTTTGGAATCTTCGGCGACCGAGAACACCGCCGATTTGTTTCAGGCGATGGGCCATCCGAGTGGCGAGGACCATTTTGGCTCGCACGCGCGCGGCCTCTTACAGAACGTCGCCGGCATGAATGAGGAAAGCAGAAACTTTGTGAGCGACAACGGGATCACTCCCGAAACGCTCTACGCCACCTATCGCCAGTGGTACCGGGAGATCAACGCGAGCATTAGCAACGTGACTCCCTAAGGCATAAAAAAAGCCCACCAATCCCGAAGGACTGGTGGGCTTTGGTTTTGTCTGTGAACGACGACGCTTAAGCGTTGCCTTCCATGGCGGCGCGGCTGCCGAGCGGAGGCGTGAGTTGCTTCTTCTTGAGCTTCTCTACGAGCGTGGTGCGGTTGAGACGCAGCAACTGAGCGGCGCGGTTGCGGTTCCAGCCAGTGCGCTCGAGGGCCATCAGAATCAGGATGTTTTCGAACTGATCGACGACCGAGTTGAAATCGAGGCCTTCGTTCGGGAACACAAAGTTATCGGCGATGAAGTGAAGGATCTGCTCGATGTTGAGGTTTCCTTGACCTTCGATCGTGATCATCTCACCCGACGAAGCGCCCTGAGCGGGCACCGAGCCTTGCGACTCACCGTTAAATTGTTGGCTATTTTGGTTATGGTATCCGAAAGTTTTCATAGTCTGATCCTCTCCCCTAGGCATTGACTGAGTTTCTCTAACTGAAGAAACTTGTTTCTGAATCTGCGGTTGCAACACGACTTCGGGTCGCAATGCACTTCTCATCATGTCTTCGTATTCGATTTCCGAGAGCGATACGCGGCGGTACTTCTCGGGGAAATCCAGCACGTCGATCATGCCCGAACTCTTGAGAATCACCATGCGTTCCATGAGGTTCTCGAGCTCGCGCACGTTGCCGGGCCAAGCGTAAGCTGCGAGCGCACGAAGCGCCGCGCGCGTGACGCCGGTCACATTGCGGGATTTCTCGTGGTTAAATCGGCGCACGAAGTGCGTGACGAGCAGTTCGATGTCTTCGGGACGCTCACGCAGAGCCGGGATGTGTACCGGAATCACGTTGAGGCGGTAGAAGAGATCTTCGCGGAAGTTGCCTTTTTTAACTTCTTCCTCGAGGTCGCGGTTTGTAGCAGTGACGATACGTACGTCGGCGTCGCGCGATTTGGTGGCGCCCACCGGCTCGTACTTGCGAGACTGAAGCACACGCAGCAGTTTGACCTGCAGCGAAGCGCCCATCTCGCCTACTTCGTCTAGAAAGAGCGTTCCGGCTTCGGCGGCTTCAAAACGACCTTCGCGGTTGGAAACAGCGCCGGTGAAGGCGCCCTTCATGTGACCGAAAAGCTCGGACTCGAGCAGCTCACCCGGAATGGCGCCACAGTTGACGGCGATCAGTGCGTTGTCGCGACGGTGCGATTTGGCGTGAATACGCTGGGCGATGAGTTCCTTGCCCACACCCGACTCGCCCGAAATGAGAATCGTCGAGTCGGTATCGGCCACGGTGTCTACCATCCGCAAGAGATCGTTCATACGGGCACTGCGGGTGATGATCGAAGGTTCCACAACGGGCTCACTCTTTACAAAGCTAGACTCGAGTTTGCGGATATCTTTTTGCGTGATGCCACCATTGGCTTCGATGATCTCTTCACAATAGACGTTCACTTTTCCGTGTGCCGTAGGATCTACCCATCGCCAGGTCTCACGCAGAGCCATGAGCTGCGAATGTGACCACTTTGGCGAAGGCGCAATCGCCACATGCTTTACGCGCGGTGCGACCATCGAGAGGCGAGCGAGTTGCTCCACCTGGCGCGACGGGTGCACGTCGAGCGGCACAAAAATAAGCGCATCGGCGTCGAGGCTTTGCACAGCTTCCAGCGAAATCGCCTGGTGTGCTTCGGCCTTGATGTCGAGGCTCATAAAGAGCGCCGAGAGTTCGGACTTCGGGTTGGCCCCGAGGCACGACCAAAAAACTTCAATTCCTTGTTCTTTTAGCGAGCGGTCCAATTGAGCGACTTGCGACAAGATGGAATAGAGTTCCGAGTCGTTGTAACGACTGCGGGTCGACACCGACGCTTGAAAAGCGCTGGCGCCGATGCGAAATCTCCCCAATTTTGCCGAATCGCAAATTTGAACCACCGTGCTGAGTCCTTGCTGAACTCCCAGCACGATGCTGATGCGTCCGTGTGCCATCCTTGCCCTCCCCCTGGCTTAGCTGGTACCGCGATGATCAAAGTGTCACGTGTATATATTTTATTAAACGGTCAATTTTCTTAGACGTCAATTCACAGTCGGCGTGTTTTTTTGACTCTAAAGATTTCACTTTCGGTTAATCGCCAGAGGGTAAAAATTAGATATACTCGAAATCATGAAGAAAAAATCTACAACTACTCAGAGTGGTCAACGCACCACTCGCCGTAAAAAAAATGACTCCGACAAAAAAGTCGCGAAAAGCACCGACGCGATTCCGACACCCGCACTCGAAGACATGCGTTTTTTGTCGGGCGACGACTCTCTACAGAGGGAAACTTGGCGTGTCTTCCGCATTCAGTCCGATGTGGTCAAAGGCCTCGACAAGCTCTATGGGCTCTCGCGCGGCGTTTCGATCTTCGGTTCTGCACGTATCAAACGGGGTAGCAAATACTATGAGTTAACTCGCAAAGTGGCCTACGCCATCGGCAAGCGAGGTTACTCGGTGATCACCGGCGGCGGCCCTGGTGCCATGGAAGCCGCCAACAAAGGGGCAAAAGAGGCCAAGGCCCTCTCAGTGGGTCTCGCCATCAAGCTGCCCTTTGAGAGCGATGTGAACCCCTTCGTGGACATCAAAGAGACCTTCAACTTTTTCTTTGTTCGCAAGGTGATGCTCGTCAAGTACGCACACGCTTTTGTCATCATGCCCGGAGGCTTCGGCACGCTCGACGAGCTCTTTGAAGCGCTCACGCTGATCCAAACTGGCAAGGTCTCTAACTTTCCCGTGATCCTGGTGGGCAAAGAATACTGGAAACCGCTCTACGCGTTTCTCAAAAACACCTTGCTCGCCGAGGGTATGGTGAAAGAAAAAGACTTCGAAGATCTTCACCTCACCGATGACCCCAACGAGGTCGCTAAGATCATCGACAAGGCCTGGCACAAGTACATCAAAGACACCAAAGAAGAGCTCAAGGCCAAGCAGCGCCAAGCCGGCGGCAATCTACACTTCGCGGAATTTTAAAAAGGTTCCAGGTACCGCCTAGCGGTACCTGGAACCTAAAGTAAAAGCGCTTCTGGAGGAGGTCCCCAGAAGCGCTTTTTGATGTGGTTGCTAACTGCCTGTAACGATTGACGATTAGCGGGCGTAACGACGGGCCTTGTGCTCGCGAAGCTCGGCGGCTTCCACGCAATAGCGTGTCCACGGCTGGGCTTCGAGACGACCGGGTTCGATCGGCTCTCCCGTATCTTCGCAGTACCCGTAGGAACCTTCTTCAAACTTGGCTAGCGCATTGTCGATTTCCATGAGCAGCATGCGCTCGCGTTCGGCCACCTCAAGAGCCACTCCTTGCTGAATGACTGCTGCGGCGTGATCCGACTCATCGGCCAAATCATCGGTGCTGAGTTTTAGGTGATCCTGAAGACCGTTGCGGTTAAGGATGGAGCTGCGCTTTTCCAGTAGCTTCAGCTTGAACTTCTCCAGTTCTTTCGCGTTAAACATGTGACTCTGCCCTCCCCCGTGCATCGTCTCACACCCTTTCTTGGGTGCTTAAAAGGATAGACACTAGTGTCACCTGTTTTGGGTAAATGGAAGAGTAAATAAATTGGCTTTCAAGCTCTTTACAGAATGCATACTTAGCGCGCCGGCCGGCCTCGAAATAACGCAGACTTAAGCAGGGACGCCAAATTCATGGAATCTTTACGATTCCAATCAACCCGTAATGGTTTACCATATTTATAGATTTCAACTTTGTAACACTTGATTCGATTTCAGTGAGTTACGCTAACTGACTTAAGGGGAAACACATCATGACAGGACACGTTTGGACATCGACCCTGAGGGGTCTAGGGCTTTTGGCAAGCATCGTTTGCTCAGCTCATGCAGCGCACTCGCAGAGCCTCGCCTTGACACTCAAACCCGCTCTGACCTTTAGCCGCATCGATGGCACCAACAAAAGCACCAGCGAAAAAGCCGTGCTCTTGTCGGACATGAACTACAACGTGGGACTCGAAGTGCAACAGAGCTTCTCGCCTTCCTTTGCGCTCTATTACGGCTTTGAGATGCAGCGTGAAAATTACAAATCTGATCCCGACAATCCGGCAGTCACACTCAACGGCCCGACCTTCTGGACCAACGGCTTTTACGTTAAGGCCGCCAATCGATTGAACCCCCTGCTCGAAATCTCAGGGGCGCTCAACATCGCCCACCACGTCTTTTACACCACACCCGACACCACTTCGGTGAGCCTGGTGAAGATGTACTTGCCGCGCCTCGAAGTCGGCTCAGACTTCACCCTTTGGAAAACAGAGCTCTTTCGATTGAATGCTGACCTAGGTGCAAACCTCATGATGCCACTCGCTGGCAAAGTGGCGGCCAAATTTGGCTACGGCTTTGGTGCAGGACTTGGCGGCACCAGCAAGTTGGGCAGCTACGATCTGGGCACGCGGGTCTTCTTTAATTACGATGGCTACGCCTCGGACGAAGTCACGCTCAAGCGCAAAGACATGGGCATCGTGCTCTCGCTCACCAAAAACTTTGGTGAAGGCGCCAAAACCAAAGTCGCCAAGACAAGCACCAAGTCCGCACCCGCCACCAAAGCCGCTCCGGCGTCTAAATCCAAATTGGCAGCAATGCCCAACTTCAACCCGGCCCCCAAGCCGGCCCCCGCTACAAGAACGCCCGCATCTACTTCGGCAAGGAGTAAAAAATGAGAACGTTTCTTCAAACCACCTTTGCAACCCTGAGCGCCCTCG
The DNA here is from genome assembly GCA_035539375.1 of Bdellovibrionota bacterium. GTDB lineage: Bacteria > Bdellovibrionota > UBA2428 > UBA2428 > UBA2428 > DATLIP01. The sequence goes on from DATLIP010000030.1 coordinate 52,468, forward strand.
CTCTGATTTCCGGCCTACAAGCCTGTAACCCGATGGCGGGTGGCCTTAAAGGCTCCGTGCTCCCCGGCGAAGAAGACGTAGAAGTTGTTGTCGCTCCAGGGGCTTTCGCCATCACGTCGGTCACTCCCGCCAGCAACCAAGCCCAGGTACAATGGGGGAATAGCTCGGGCGCGACCGCCTACACACTTCGCTACGGCACCAGCCCCGGAGTCTACACGCATACGGTGAGCACCACCGCGATCTCACCTGCCACCGTCACCGGTCTATTCAACGGCAACACCTATTACTTTATGGTGATCGCGACGAACAGCGGGGGCAGCACCAACGCCACGGCTGAAATGTCGGCCACCCTCGCCAACCCGCCCGGAGCCTTTTCAATCACCGGTGCCACTGCGGGCGACCAAGAAGTCGCCATCAGCTGGGGCGCGAGCGCCAACGCCGCCTCGTACACCGTAACTTACGGCACGAGCACGGGCTCCTACCCCTCGACCTTCACCACTTCGGGCACTTCGCCCACCACGGTGACAGGACTCACCAACGCCACCACCTACTACTTCATGGTGACTGCGGTGAACAGCGATGGCACACGCGATGCCACCACAGAAATCTCAGCCACACCGAGCAACAGCGCCCCCTCGCCGCCCTCTGGCCTGAGCTACTCCAAGCCCATCGCGACCTATGCGTACAACGACGCGAACGGCACCCTCACCGACAACATCACGAACAACACCCCCACGGTCACGGGCACGGTGGATTCGTACTCGATCTCACCGAACCTCAACACGAACACCGGCTTGACCTTTGATACCACCACGGGCGTGATCTCGGGCAAGCCGACACTGACTTCGGCCGCCACCGACTATACGATAACCGCCACAAACACAGGCGGCTCGACCCAGACCATCGTGAACATCCGCACCACCCCCGGCTTTGTGGTGGATAGCAACGGCGATGCGGGCGACTCGAACACCGGCGACAACGAATGCGCCACGGCGGGTAACGTTTGTACCCTGCGCGCCGCCATTCAGCAGGTTAACGCCCTCACCGACGCTTCGCGCGCGGTAGTGCTGGGCACCACCACCGTCACCCTCACCTCAAACCTACCGGACCTCACCAAGTCGATCCGTATCGTAGGTAACGGCACGGCGAACACCATCATCACCGGCAACGACCTCTACACGATGTTCCGCCTGAACGCGGAGAACATCTCGCTTACCCTACGCGACATGACGCTGCAGAATGCCAACGGCACCACCAGCGGCGTCGTGGTGCGCGCGAACTCGGGTACGGCGATCACCTCGGTAACGCTCGACACGGTGGTCATCAAGAACTCGATCTCAACCGACACTGCCAACTCCAACTCGGGTGGCGTGGTGAACGTGACCAAAGGTCCCGTCACGATAACCGACTCGTCCATCATCGATAACGGTTCGTCTGTAGAGACGCCCCCCAGCTCGGGCACCTACGTGGAGAGCCGTCCGGCTGTGATGCTGCGTGGCGCCTACACGAACACGATCGAGCGCACCCTCTTTGCGAACAACGCGGGCGGCGCCCTGCGCATCGCGAACAACTCGAACACCACCACGATCACCAACAGCACCTTCGACGCGAACTTCATGAACGGCGGCTCCCACGGCCCAGCCGTCAGCGTTACCGACGAAGTGCACATCAGCCTCGTGAACAACACGTTCTCTGAAAACCTCAGCAGCATCGGTCGCGGCGCGATCAGTCACTCGAACACGAACGCGCTCTCGAGCCTGAGCGTGCTGAATACGATTTTCTACATGAACAATGCCGACCCGGGTAACCTCGACGGCAACTGTGGTCGCGTGAACAGCAACGGCACCGCGGAGACAAGCCTAGGTGGTAACATCTTCTTCCCGATCACAGCTTGTGAGCTCTTTGAACCCGGACGCGTGCATGCCGACGACATCGGCGATGTGGATCCCGTGCTCTCGGCCCTGGCCGACAACGGCGGCCCCACCGAAACGCGCATGATCGGCGGCGCTTCGCCGGCCATCGACAACGGCGTGAGTGCCGGCTGTCCGTCGGTCGACCAACGCGGTGAAGCTCGCCCCGCCGGTAGCGGCTGTGACGCCGGTGCCGTGGAAGATCAGTAGTCGCTGCACAAACAAAAAGGCCCGGTACTCCTCGCGGAGTACCGGGCCTTTTTGTTTGTTGATATCAGGAGGTTCAGGAGAGCGTGATCAGTGCCAGGTAAGTTACCTGGCACGTGCGTTCTAAGTTAAATAGCTCGGCTATTTAACTTAGAACCCCATTCCGCCCATGCCACCCATGCCGCCCATGTCGGGAGCTGGTGCGGCCGGAGAGTCTTTCTTAGGCGCTTCGGCGATCATGCACTCGGTCGTGAGCAGCAGACCGGCAACCGATGCGGCATTTTGGAGCGCCGAACGGGTCACTTTAACGGGGTCGATGACGCCCGCTTTGAGCATGTCTTCAAAAGTCTCGGTAGCAGCGTTGAAGCCGAAGTTCGCGTCTTTGCTATTGGCGAGCTTGTCGACCACTACCGCACCGTCGAAACCGCTGTTCGAAGCGATTTGGCGAATCGGCTCTTCGCAGATACGCTTGATGATGGTCACGCCAGCTTGCTGCTCAATGCTTTTCAGCTCGAAACCGTTCAGCACGGTACCGGCCTTGAGGAGAGCCACGCCGCCGCCAGGGACAATGCCTTCTTCAACGGCCGCGCGGGTCGCATTGAGGGCGTCTTCGACGCGAGCTTTCTTTTCTTTCATTTCGATTTCGGTAGCGGCACCGACGTTGATCACGGCCACGCCTCCTACGAGTTTAGCGAGACGTTCTTGGAGCTTCTCACGGTCGTAGTCGCTCGAGGTTTCTTCGATGTGCTTACGGATGAGGCCCACGCGAGCCTGGATGCTCACCTTGTCGCCCGCACCGTCGATGATCGTGGTGTTTTCTTTGTCGACCACGATGCGCTTAGCGACACCGAGATCGGTGAGAGCAACGTTCTCGATCTTCTGACCGAGGTCTTCGGAAATCACTTGGCCACCGGTGAGAACCGCGATGTCTTTGAGCATTTCTTTGCGGCGGTCACCAAAGCCAGGGGCTTTGATGGCGCAAACGCGAAGAGTGCCACGCAGACGGTTCACCACGAGAGTGGCAAGGGCTTCGCCCTCAACGTCTTCAGCGATCACGAGGAAAGGACGCTGCGACTGAGCTACTTTTTCGAGCACAGGCAGGATGTCTTTCATCGAAACGATTTTCTTTTCGAAAATCAGAACGTATGCGTCTTCGAGCACGGCTTCCATGCGCTCAGAGTCAGTGACGAAGTACGGAGAGAGGTAACCGCGGTCAAACTGCATGCCTTCTACCACGTCGAGAGTGGTATCCATCGACTTGGCTTCTTCAACAGTAATCACGCCTTCTTTACCCACGCGCTCCATAGCTTCAGCAATGATGTTGCCGATGGTGCTGTCGGAGTTCGCAGAGATGGTGCCCACCTGGGCGATTTCACCTTTGCCGGCGATCGGCTTGGCGTTCTTTTTGAGTTCTTCGACAACTTTCGCTACCGAAATGTCGATGCCGCGTTTGATGTCCATAGGGTTGTGACCAGCGGCCACCATCTTGGTGCCTTCGCGGAAGATCGCTTGGGCAAGAACCGTAGCGGTCGTGGTGCCGTCACCGGCGTCGTCGTTGGTCTTAGACGCAACTTCGCGAACCATCTGCGCGCCCATGTTCTCGAACTTGTCTTCGAGCTCGACTTCCTTCGCGACCGTGACGCCGTCCTTGGTCACGGTCGCGAAGGAAGTCGAGCTCGAAGAC
>DATLIP010000031.1:0-36613 GCA_035539375.1 Bdellovibrionota bacterium
CGAAGACGCTGAAGTCAAAGCCGAGGTGAAGGCGATGACGACCAATTCTTTCTGATAGGTGGTTTTTAGCGATGAACCTTCAAAAATTGACCGCAACTTTTATGCTCACCGTTTTGGCATCGGCCTGCGTGACCACCGGCCGCGTGAACACCACGCGCGGGGGCAAACGCTACGTGGATCCTACCGGGGTGAAGACCATTGAGGACGAAGCCGCCGCTCCGGCCGGCGCCACCGCCGCCGAACGCGTGAGTCTCGAAACTTATAAGACCCGTATCGCGGTGCTGGAGGGCGAACTCGAAGAATCCCGCGCCCTGCACCAGCGCGACCTCACCACGCTGAACGACCAAGTGCGCGTGCTCACCGAAGAAAACGCTCGCCTCAAGGGTGACCTCGAAACTTCCTCGCGCGAACGCGTGACCGAAGACACCAAGAAGGCCGCCTCGCTCCTGTGGCAGGCCGCCGCTGCGGATCTCGCCGCCGGCAAGTACAACGAAGCCCTGCCGATGCTCAAACAGCTCGTCGATCGCTACCCCGAAGATCCCCACGCCTACTTCGCGCACACCGCGACGGCGATGGCGCTTTATTCGCTCAAACGCTACTCTTCGGCCGCGGGGGCTTTCGCCTTCGTTGCCCAAAAGTATCCCACCGAAAACGGCATCCAGATGGCGTGGTACGGCCAGGGTGCCGGCCTCTACAAAATGCTCAAAGGATCTGAATCCTTGCTGTTTTTTAAACAAACCGCTAGCCGTTGGGCCAGCAGTGCCGAAGGTCGCCATGCGGCCCAGATCGTCGCCAAGAAAAGCCAACCTGGAAATGATCTCTTTTTAGCGTTTCCAAACTGGCTAAAAGATGCTCCTAATTAGGGCGTGAAAAAACTGATCCTCGCCATCGAATCCAGCTGTGACGAAACCGCCGCGGCTCTGGTTGATGCGCACGGATCGGTGATCGGTTCGGAGCTTGTTTCCCAAATCAGCACCCACAATCTCTACGGCGGCGTTGTGCCCGAAGTCGCCAGCCGCGCCCACTTCGAAGAGATCGACGCCGTGGTGCGCACGCTCGTGCAAAAGTCGGGCATCGATCCGCTGCGCGACCTCGAAGCCGTCGCTGCCACCATGGGCCCTGGGCTCATCGGTCCGCTCCTGGTGGGCGTCTCCTACGCGCGCGGCATCGCGGTGGCGTGGAAGAAGCCCTTTGTCGGCGTGCACCACTTGCGTGGTCACCTGGCTTCGGCCCTGCTCGAAAAAGATCCCACGCGTTCGATGCGCGATCAGCTGAGAGAGCTGAGTCCCGCGCTCGTGCTCCTGGCTTCGGGCGGGCACACGCAGCTTCTGCTACTCGAAGAGACTTTTAGCGCCACGTCTCTTGCCGATACCGCCGACGATGCGGCCGGCGAGTGTTTCGACAAATCCGCCAAGCTCATGGGCCTTCCCTATCCGGGCGGACCCGCTATAGAAAAACTCGCCCGTGAGTCCAGCGGCGGCGAACGGGCGAAGGCCTTTGCCTCTGAACTGCCCAAACCCAAATCCGCAGCGGGTTTTTCCTTTTCTGGGCTCAAAACCGCCATTCGCCTCAAGCTCTCCCAGAACCCCGCGCTCCAGCGCGATGCGGATTTTTGCTGGGCTATCGAAGACACCATCGCGCAAGTTTTTGAACGCGCGCTCAAGGCCACCTACGGGGATCTCAAACACGAGGGCCGCGCGCCGCGCACGCTCGTGCTCTGCGGTGGCGTTTCGGCCAACCTCAAGCTGCGCAGCCTCTTTGAGCGCTTTGCCGAAGGGCGCAAGATGCAAGTCCTGCTGCCACCACTGCGCTACTGCACCGACAACGCGGCCATGATTGCCGGGGCCGCTTGGTTGCAGTCTGATGAGCAAAACCTTGTCGATGTGCAAGCGCGCATTCCGATGGAAATTTCTCGGGGAGCTTCGCGATGAACCGTGCGCCACAGGCCAATAAGAATCTCGGCCAACATTTTCTCATCAACCAAGGGGTCATCGCCAAGATTGCCGATGCCGTGGCCCGTCTCTCGCCCGACCGCGCGCAGCCCGTGATCGAAATCGGTCCCGGCCCGGGGGCCCTCACGGGGGAGCTCCTCCGACGCGGGCACCGGGTGATCGCCGTGGAGATCGACGCGCGCATGCGCGAGCACCTCAGCACGGAATTTGCCGCCTTCATCGAAGCCAAAACTTTTGAAGTCTGGGACTGCGACGCCACCGAAGAGTCCTACCTCGAGCGCGTCGCCGCGCTCGGCTTCAGGGATCTCTGCGTTTGCGGAAACCTGCCCTACAACGTGGGCACGCAGATTCTTTTTTTGCTGCTGGAGAAAGCCCCCTGGGCCGAAGGCTTTTGCTTTATGCTGCAAAAAGAGGTGGTGCAGCGTCTTGAGCACCAGAGCCCCGGATCCAAATCTTACGGCGTTACCGGCATCAAGATGGCCTGGGCGACCCAAATCGACGGCCACTTTTGGGTGAAGCCCGGCTCCTTCGCGCCGCCCCCGAAAGTCGACAGCGGGGTGCTGTGGTATCGCCGCAAACACGGCCTTTCGCCCACCACGCTCTCGCCGACCGAAGACCTTCCGGCCTATGTGCGCGCCCGCGATATCGTGGATACGGCCTTCCGCCAGCGTCGCAAAATGCTCAAAAAATCGATTCCCGAAGTTCCCCTCGAATACGCCACCAAACGCCCCGACGAAATCACCCCCACGGAGTTTTTGAATCTCATAAGAACCATTGCTCCGGGGGATCGTTGACCCTATAGATAGCTGATGCTTTTTCGCGTTTTCTTGGCTGCGGCGACGCTCCTGAGTTCGGGCGCTTGGGCCATGGCGCTCTCGGACAACCTGCTCTCACCGAGCTTCTTTGCTTCGCAGGGCGCGCTGGTGAATCCGAGATTTCGCGACGCTCTGAGCTGGACGCAAAATCCCGCGACACTCACCGAACCCGCCAGCCCCCACCTCTCGTCGGGACTCTTTTTGGTGTATCCGCACCTCGACCCCAAACCTGCTGCTCAGGCGGCCCGCGGCGCTGCCGTGATCGGTCTGGTCACTCCCATCCTTTCGGGCGGCCTGGGCGTGGCGCTTTCCATGCCTCTTGGACAAAACGTATGGGTCGACACGGGCCCTCGCGAGACCTCCTCACTCTTCGGACTTGCGCGCATCTCGGCCTTTTCGCTGGCTCTGGGTTGGGGCCGCGAATGGGGAGATGGCTGGTCGGCAGGGCTGCACATTCCGATTCTTTTTCGCTCGAACACCATGACCGACATCTACCTGCTCGAAGAAAACGCCTGGGCCCGCGCCCGCGCCGGTGTGATGCCGTACTTCGGTTGGCACTTGGGGCTGCAAAAATCCTGGAGTGAAAAATCGCACCTGGCTCTCTCCTACCGCGAAGAACAGGCCTCCAAGATCGAGTTCTCCGTAAAGGGCGAGGTGGACTTTGCCAACATCACACTGCCGCTCGAAGCGTCGGGCTTTTCGGAAATCCTCTTCGAGCCGCGACGTCTCGACCTGCGCTACCAGCAGCAAATCTCCGATTGGCTTGTGGGCGTTTACACGCGCTGGAGTCATTGGCGCTCGGCTCCCAAGCTCGGCCTAGTGATCGACTCAAAAGTTCCCCAAACTTCGACCGAGGCTTCGTTCGTGCGCTGGCAAAACCAGATTGAAGTGGTGACCTCGATTGCCCGCGACCTCGGTTTCTGGACTCCGGTGCTCTCGTACCGTTTCCGCAGCAAAGCCATTGCCGACTCGGACGATTATTTTGATTACGACGAACACATCGTGGCCGCCGGTGCCCACGTAGAAATTTTGCACGATGAACTTTGGCTCACGGCCGCGACACGCTTGCACAAACTTGTCGGGGGTGGTGATCTGATTTCGGTGCTCGCCGCTGTGGATTGGACTCTATGAAAGACAAACTCAAATCTTATTTCATTCTCGGTTTGCTGACCATCTTGCCCTTGGTGCTCACCCTCGCTGCGATCTTCTCGCTCTTTGCGTGGATGGACTCGCTGGTGGTGCCGCTCTTTCCGGCAGGTTTTCGCGGCTTTCCAGGTCTGGGGATTCTCATCTCGCTCGGGCTGATTCTTGTGATGGGAGCCCTCGCCAAAACGGTGCTCGGCAAAGTCGCCAACGCCTGGACCGACGCTCTCGTTTTGCGCGTGCCCTTTGCCCGCAGCATTTATAAAATTTCCAAGCAAATCGCTTCTGCGCTCTTTTCGGGCGATTCCAAGTCGTCTTTCAAACGTGTGGTGCGCGTGCCCTTTCCTTCGGAGTCGGCTCGCACGCTGGGTTTTGTGACCCACACCTCTAAAGACGGCGCGGAGCTCTACGTGTTTGTGCCCACGGCCCCCAACCCGACAAGCGGCTACGTGCTGATCTATCGTTCGAGCCAGGTCGAAGACGCGGGAATCACGGTCAACGAAGCGCTGCAAATCGTGCTATCTTGTGGAGCGACGGCAGAAAGGCCGGTTTAAACGCCCATGTCCGAAGGTGAAAAGCTTATCAGCGCCAACAAGAAGGCGCGCCACGACTTCCACATCGTCAAGACCTTTGAGGCCGGTATGGTGCTCAAGGGCTCTGAGGTGAAGTCGTGCCGTGACGGCCGGGTGCAGCTGCTCGACTCCTATGCAAGCTTTGAAAAGGGCGAACTCTACCTGCACAAGGTGAACATCGCGGAATTCAAGCAAAGCGGCCCGTTTTTTAACCACGAGCCCGCCCGCAAGCGCAAACTTCTGATGCACCGCCGGGAGATGGAAAACCTGAAGGCCGAAATGGAGCAATCCGGATCGACCCTGGTGCCGCTGCGCATGTATTTCAAAAAGGGCAAAGCCAAGGTGGAGCTCGGCCTCGCCAAGGGCAAAAACAAGGGCGACAAACGCCAGGCGCTCAAGGCCAAGGACGAAGAGCGCTCGATACGGCAGGCAAAAAAACGAGGTTGACCCCATAAGGGGCTAACTTTAGACTGAGGTGACAAATGGCGAAAAAATTCAAGCGGATGACTTTATGGCAGCGGCTCTACTTGCCCGAGATTGTTCGGGGCATGCTTTTGACCGGCCGCTTTTTGTTCCGTAAAAAGTCGACGCTGCAGTATCCCGAAGAAAAGAAAACCTTTCCCGTGGGTTACCGTGGAGTGCCGCGCCTGATCCGCGAACAGAATTCTGAAAACGAACGCTGCGTTGCCTGCAAGCTTTGCGAAGTCGTGTGCCCGCCGCGCGCGATCTTCATCGTGCCCGAAGAGCATCCCGACGCTAGCCACAAAGAGCGTCGTCCTAAAGTCTTCCAAATCGACTTTGGTCGCTGCATCAACTGTGGTTTCTGCGAAGAGGCTTGCCCTGTAGAGGCCATCGAGATGAGCCAATCGGTTGAGATCGTGGGCGAAACGCGCGAAGAGCTCGTGTACCAAAAAGACAAGCTGCTCGCGATCCCCGCCGATCCGCGCAAAGAACACCTGCGCACGCTCTAACGCAGTGCCCGTCCCTTTTCCTCTGTGTAAAGACTCCTTAGTTTGACGATTCCCGGTGGTGTTCCTTATGACCGCCACCAGGAGGAGTCTCAATGAAACACATTTCCCTTTTCGTTCTCAGTACATTTTTTGCCTTTACGGCATCCGCCAAAAGCGTGGCGGCCTATATGGAATTCATTAGCATCGTACCGGAGATCTACGGTTACGAGTTGAGTGAAGCAGGTCTCACGCTGCAAGTGCCCTCTGGGGGCTGCGCCCAGCGCGATAATTTTGAAGTCGTCGCGGATGAAGAAAAACCCAACAATTTGCGAATCATCCGATTGAACCAGGACATGTGCCAAATGGTGCAGCGTTACGGAACAAAAATCCTTTTCACCTACAAAGAGCTCGACGTAAAAGCGGGTGCTTTCATCGGTATCAAGGCCGAAAAGGTTACCGCCTTTCGCGTTCCCAATCTGGGCGAGTAAAGCGGATTTAAGTTAAGCTTTCATAGCGGTAGCGCCGATGACAAAGGGTGAGAAAACTCATCCTATCATCGGCGTTTTTGTTATCATCCTCGCTCCACGCGTTCAACGTGGGCTTTAACCAGGGCTGGCTGAACGACAGCTACGCCCACCAGTGGAGCGATCGATCTTACGATGAGCGCGAAGCCGCGCGCGTGCTGGACCTGGCTAAAAACGCGGGCGCGAACACGCTGCGCATGTGGCTCTTTGAGGGCCCCGCCACCACATCCCTCCTATGGAATAACGGCCAAGTGAGCGGGCTCTCGAGCGAGTTCGTCCGCAACTTCGAACACTTTCTGCGCGCAGCCAAATCGCGAGAGATCCAAGTCTACGTCACGCTCTTTGATGCCAATACGCTCAAGAACTTTGCCACCACAGAGCTTCGCGACCGTTGGTGGAACCTGATGAACAACCGCAATGGGGCGCGCACTAGTTTTGAGAAGAACGCGCTAACGCCGCTACTGGCGATTCTCTACAGCGCAGAGTTTCGCGCCACGGTCTTTGGCCTGGATGTGATGAACGAGATCGATGCGGCGGTGGCAGAGTTTCGCTTTCAAAATTCCTGGACGGGCGCAAATCAATTTACCTGCGGCATTCGCTCGGTGGTGCAGTCCAAGCGTGGTTCGCGCACGGCGATTCCCGTCACGGCTTCCATCGGTTGGCCCACGATTCCGCTCTACCACCGGGGCGCGGCGAACATCATCCTCGATCCGAATCCGCACTACAGCTGCGTGGATTTTTGGGACATTCATTTCTACAGCGATTCGGGCACGATAGAGAACTGCGCCAAGATCGGCCAGCTCGCGCGCAATTATGGCAAGAAAGTTTACCTCGGGGAGTTCGGACAGAAGTCCAAGAGCTTCGACCATGGCCTGCAGCTGCGTGCGGCACAGAAATTTGTACGAAACGCCAAGAGCTGTGGTTTTTCAGGAGCTCTGGCGTGGCGCCTGACGGATGCGCGTGCCGCCGAAGCCCGCTTTTCCTATGAAGCCTTCGGAAGTGCCCGCCCTGCTTATCATTTTATTCGCAGCTGGAATCGCGCGCAATAACTAGCGCAGTTTGAGATCCATGGAGATGTCGTCGAGCGACTTGCCGTGCACGCGAAAGGCGTCGCGAGTGCCGCCGGTTTCCACAAAGCCGAATTTTTTGTAGAGACGTCGCGCGGGTTCGTTGTGCGCAAAAACGAAAAGCTGAATCCACGTGAGGTGTGGCTGCGTCTTGGCCCAGTCGATGGCGGTTTGTACTAGACGAGTGCCCCAGCCCTGGCCGCGCACCGGCCTTTCGATACCCATCATGAGCACCGCCCGGTGCAAGCAGGTGCTAGTGGCGGGCATGTGCACAAGCTTCACTTCACCAAAGATCTCGCGGCTATTGCTGAGCACCCAGGCGCGCTCCCATCCAACTTCGGTAGGATCTAGACTCCACTTCGCGGCTTTATGGGCGCGCATCTCGGCGATCGGTTTGGGAGTGGTGTCCTCGAGAGGATGAAAAATGATATCCCCATCGTTTCCGGACTCGCTGCGGTGGCGAATCAGGTGGGCCGCATAAGCCTCCAGATCGTCGAGCTGAGCGAGTCGGATCTCAAGCATGGTCTATAGCCCTACCTTGGCGCGGTATTTTTTGATGCGCGCGTAGAGATCCTTGGGGTCGATGTCGAGCACGCGAGAGTTTTCCATCAACAAACGGCCGTGGCAGATGGTGTGTTCCACGTCGTAGCCCGAGGCGGAGTACACGAGCTGCGACATCGCGTTGTGCAGGGGCTGCATCGAGGGGGCGTCCAAACTTACGGAGATGATGTCGGCGTTGTAGCCTTCGGTGATGATGCCTGTGTGTTCAAGGCACATGCACTTGGCGCCTTCGCGCGTGGCCATACGCAGCGACTGTACGGCGGTCATGGCGGTGTTGTCGGCGTGGAGCATCTTTTGAAGTTTGGCCGCGATGTCCATTTCGCGAAAAACGTTGAGGTCGTTGTTCGAAGCCGCACCATCGCTACCGATGCCCACGGTGACTCCCGCTTTGAGCAGTTTCACCACGGGAGCGCCACCGGCGCCGAGCTTCATGTTGGACTCGGGGTTGTGAGCAACGCCCACGTTGTCTTTTTTGAGCAGCTCGATGTCCTCATCGTTCACGTGCACGCAGTGCGCGTAAAGGCATTTGGCTTTGGTAACGCCCAAGTCATGCAGGCGTTTGACGGGAGTTTTTTTGTATTGCTCCAGAGAGCCCTGCACTTCGCCTGCGGTTTCGGAAACGTGAATGCCGATGCCGATGTCGTGCTTGAGGGCGTAATCGCGAGCCTTGGTGAGCGTTTCGTCGCTGCAGGTGTAGGGTGCGTGCGGCGCGATGATGGGACGAATGCGCTCGTGGCCCTTGAAGCGCTCCACAAGGCTATCGACGATCTTGTAATCTGAGCCGTCCTTATTTTTATTGTCGGGGGCGGGAAAGTCCAAAATCGACTGGCCGAGCACGGCACGTAGGCCGAACTTATCGACCACATCGCCGATCACATCTTCGTGGTAGTACATGTCGTAAACGCTCGTCACGCCGGTGCGGATCGACTCAAGGATGGCAAGCTCGGTGCCGAGGCGTACGAATTCGGGAGACACGAGGCGGGCTTCGAGCGGCACGATATAATCCATCAGCCACTGCTGAAAGGGCAAGTCATCGGCGAGTCCGCGAAAGAGCGTCATCGGCAAGTGACCGTGCGAGTTCACAAGACCCGGCATCACGATGGAGTTTGACGAGTCGAGAATCTTTTTCGAGGTGAAGGTGGGGGCGGCGCCTTCCACGATGGGCTCGATGGCGGCGATTTTAGAGCCTTTGATGTGCACCCACTGGTTGTGAAGAGGTTCTTCGCGGCCCTCTTCCATGGTGAGCAGGATGCCGGCTTTGATTGAGATGTCGTATTGTTTCATTTTTTAGTCTTCTTCTTTTGGGCTTTGGCCGGAGCTTTCTTAGGGGAATTTGCTTTGGGGGAGCTCTCGCCGCCGACAAAAGCTTCGGCGAAGTCGAGGATCGCACGCATCAAGAGGTCGGCCGATTTTTTGCCCGTCTCGAGCACCTCTTCATGCGAGAGCGGAGACTTGGAGAGTCCGGCGCCGAGGTTCGACAAAAAAGACAAACCGGCGACATCGGCTCCCATGTGCTTGAGGGCGATGGTTTCCCATACGGTCGACATGCCCACGGCGCCCAGTCCCCACTGCGAGAAGAGGCGCACTTCGGCCGGCGTCTCAAAGCTGGGCCCTAGCACGCCAAGGTAAGTGCCTTCGTAGACGTTCTTGAGTTTGGCCTTGAGCGAGCGCTTGAGGAGTTTCGAGAGCGTGGGGGAATAGGCGGTGCTCATGTCCGGAAAACGCGGGCCGCGCTCGAGATTTTGCACGTTGCGAGGGTTGGCTCCGATGAGGGGGTTCTTGCCGGTGAGGTTGACGTGATCGGTGATCACCATGGCCGAACCTGCACCCCACTTGCGCTGCAGAGAGCCGGCGGCGTTGGTGAGCAGAAAGGTGCGGCAACCCAAGTCAAAGGATTCTACGAGCGGCGCGACCACGATGGTCGGCTCGTGCCCTTCGTAGCCGTGCAGGCGTCCGGTTTGTAGCACCACCGTGGCGCCGCTCGCTTTGTGGGTGACAAATCGAAAAGAGCCTTTGTGTCCGACCACCGAAGTGTGCGGAATGCTCTGCAGGTCGAGAAAGGAAACTTCCGCGAGGTCCTGCCACCCTTTGGAGGCGCTAAGGACGCTGTCGAGCGCGCCCGCCAGGCCCGATCCCAACACCACATGCAATTTGGGAGTGCGAGCGGCGGCGGGAAGATTCTTGGTGGCTTCGAGGAGATTTTTATACGTCATAAATTCTTTCTAAAACGAGGGGAGGGACTTCGGGCTTGGAATCGCGAATCTCCACGGCGGCGAGCACGCGCTCGGAAATCGCAGGGTTTTCTTCGTTCAGGTGCAGGCGGGCAATCACGTCGCCACGAGTGATGCGGTCACCGGTGGTGACAAGAAATTCAAAACCGGTGTCGGGGGTAACAGGATCTTCGGCGCGCGCACGGCCCACGCCGATCTCCACACCGAGCCAGCCGATCGCCAGCGCGTCGATGCCGTGCAGATAACCCGACTCCGAGGCTTTCACGTCCACGCAGAACTTGGCGCGTGGAAGCTTTTTTTGCCAGCCGGTTTCGGCGCCCTGAGCAGAGCAGAGTTCGAGGAACTTTTCGTGAGCCTCGCCGGAGCGCAGTTTTTTCCAAGCCAGGGTTTCGGCCGCTTCGAGTGTGGGGCAGAGGCCAGAGACGAGAGCCATCTCAGCGCAGAGATCCACGCAGAGCTTTTCGAGCGGCGCCGAGGCGTGTTTGTGCATATCTGTTGGATAAGTTTGCGCCAGAATCTCGAGCGACTCGATGACTTCGAGCGCATTGCCCACACGCGTACCCAGGGGCGAGTCCATCGCTGTGAGTGTGGCGTGCGTGCGCAGGCCCGCTTCGCGGCTCACGCGCACCAGGGAGTGGGCGAGACGGCGGGCGTCTTCGCGTGTTTGCATGAAGGCCGCGCGGCCAGTTTTGAGATCGATGACCAGGGAATCCACGCCCTCGGCAATTTTCTTGGAGAGGATGGAGGCCGTGATGAGCGAGACGCTCGGCACAGTGCCGGTGACGTCGCGCAAGGCGTAGAGCGTTTTGTCGGCCGGGCAAAATTCGCTCGTTTGGCGAATCATGCAGGTGCCCACAGAGAGCAGCTGTTTGGCCATGCGCTCAGTATCAATGTCCATGTTAAAGCCCGGAATCGAAAGGAGCTTGTCGACGGTGCCGCCTGTTTGCGCGAGGCCCTGTCCACTCATCATGGGCACCGTCATGCCCATGCATGCGGCGAGAGGTGCCAGGATGAGCGAGACCTTGTCGCCCACGCCACCCGTGGAGTGTTTGTCGACAAGTTTGGTTTCGCGAAACTTCGCGTTCAGCTGGGTCCACTTGATGGTTTTGCCCGAGCGGCTCATGGCGATGGTGAGGGCCGAGGTTTCCGTTTCGCTCAGGCCATTGAGCAGAGCCGCCATTAGCCATGCGCTGATTTGGTAGGGCTCGATGTCTTTGCGGGTGACTGCCGAGACAAAGGCTTCGATCTCTTCGGCAGAATGTGCGCCCCGATCGCGTTTGGTTTCGATAAAGCGCGGAGGCCAAAAAGATTTGTTCACGAGAACTCCAATGAATTGAGCGGATGCACGTGAACGAGTTTTTGATCGCTCACGCCCAGGTAATCCAGCACCCATTTTGAGACGTGCTGAAAGCCGCGGAAATTGCCGAGGTAGCGAGCTGCGACCTTAGGTCCGTAAACAAAAAATGGCACGAGCTCGCGTGTGTGATCCGTGCCCTTGAAGGTCGGATCGTTGCCATGGTCGGCCGAGACGATGAGCAGGTCTTGGGGCTCTAGTGAGGCCAGCAATTTCGGCAACCAAGCGTCGAAGGTCTCCACGCAAGTGGCATAGCCTTCGGGATCCCTGCGGTGACCGTACTTCTGGTCGAAGTCGATGAGGTTTACAAAAATGAGTCCACTCTCTCCTCGCGTTTGCTCGAGGGCCTCGAGAGTGGCCTGCATGCTGGTTTCGTTGCGACCCGTGTGGTTCGTCCGAGTCAGGCCGCGGTGGCAGAAGATGTCGTCGATCTTGCCCACGCCGTATACAAATTTCCCGCCCTCGGAGATCACGTCGAGAAGGTTGGGATAATCAGGCATCACCGAATAGTCTTTGCGGTTTTCGGTGCGCGCAAAATTCTCAGAACTTGTGCCCACAAAAGGACGCGCGATCACGCGTCCCACGTTGAGGGGATTGAGGAGCTCACGCGCCGATTCGCAAATGCGGTAGAGGCGCTCTAGCCCAAAGCTCTCTTCGTGCACGGCAACTTGAAATACCGAGTCCGACGAGGTGTAGACGATCGGTTTGCCCGTGCGCATGTGCTCTTCGCCCAGCTCTTCGATGATGGTGGTGCCCGAGGCTACCGAGTTGCCCAGCACGCCGGGCAGGTTGTTTGCGCGGCACCACTCGCTGATGAGCGAGGGCGGAAAACCCTGGGGAAAGATCGGAAAGGCTTTGGATTGCGGGATGCCCGCAAATTCCCAATGACCTGAGCTGGTGTCTTTGCCGCGCGAGACTTCTTCGAGTGTGCCCCAAGCGGCATTTTTGTGGGGCGCAGGTTTTTCGCTCGAAATGCCGTGGCGATGAAAAAGATCGTCGAGTCCGGAGCGGTATAAATTGGGCACTTGAAACTCGCGTCCCGCTTTTTGTCGGTAGCGGTAGAGGTTGCCCAGTGTGGAGGCGCCCTCGTCGCCGAAAGCTGCGGCGTCGGGCGCGGCGGTGAGTCCCACCGAGTCGAGCACGATGAAGACCACGCGAGAGTTCATCTCAGGCTCCGCGCGAGGCTTTGACGATGTCTACCGAAGCGGAAGTGCCGATACGACTCGCTCCCGCCTGGGCAAATTGTTTCCAGTCGGCGTAGCTGCGAATGCCGCCGCTGGCTTTGATCTTGAGGTTCGAGCCTTCGAGGGCTCGGCGCATGATGGCGATGTCTTCGAGCGAAGCGCCGCGCGGACCAAAACCCGTAGAGGTTTTTACAAAAGCGGCTTCGGCCTGCACGCAGGCGCGCGAGGCCTGGTAAATTTGTTCGGCGTCGAGAAAGCCGGTTTCGAGAATCACTTTGACGGGAACACCCTTAGCGGCGCGGACCACGGCGTTGATCTCTTCCACGAGCGCCTGCCACTGGCCGCTGAGCGCGAGGCTCACGTCGATCACCATGTCGACCTCTTCGGCGCCGTCGGCCACGGCCGTGTGCGTTTCGTAGATCTTTTGCTCGAGTGTGGTGGCGCCGAGCGGAAAGCCGACGACCGTGATGGGCTTCACGTCGGAGAGTTTGAGTTCTTTGACGCAAAAGGGAACCCACTTGGGATTCACGCAAACGGAGTAAAAGCCGTGTTCTTTGGCCTCGTCGCAAAGCGTTTTGATTTGCGCTTCGGTCGCGGTCGGTTTGAGCAGCGTATGATCAATGCTGAGGGCGATGTTCATAGCTAATATCACTATCACAGCCTCGGAAGAGAGGCACGATTTTGATGCTCACGGTTGCGAGGCCGCCAAAGGGGCTCTAGAGTATTCTTATGACGCAAATTCGGCGCCTCTTGTGCATCGCTCTCTTCGCCCTACCGCTGGTGCTCTCACAGCCGGCGTTCGCCCAAGCCAAGGGCGGCTCGTCGGGGTCGGCGTCGCCTTACGACACGCGTAATACCGTGGGAATCATTTTACTTTCTGGCCTGGTGGGCGGTGTGCTCGGCCTTTCGACCCTCTCGTTTTACGAGCGCCCTCAGGACCACGTGCGCAACATCACCCTGGGCGCAGGTATCGGGGTCATCGCTTCGGCGCTCTTTATGACACTGGCTGTGGCACAAACCCCCCCGCCCGTGAACGCCGGCGATTGGAACCTTTCGCCTACCCTGGCGGGTAGCGATGCCTACGCGGTTGCGTTTGACCTCAAATTTTAAGTCGGAATTTTAAAAATTAGAAACGCAGTTCGCGGGGTGCGTCTTCGCGCGCGCCAATGGTGAGAATCTCAAGGCGGTCTTCCCAAACAGCCACGGTGTGCTCAAATTGGGCCGAAAGCTTGCCGTCCACGGTGATCGCGGTCCAGTCGTCGTCCAGCAGATCCACGTCGCGTTTGCCCTGGTTGATCATGGGTTCCACGGTGAAGACCATGCCGGGGCGAATGCGCTCACCCGTGCCGCGACGACCGTAGTGCGTGACATGCGGATCTTCGTGAAAGGTGCGGCCGATGCCGTGACCACAGTATTCACGTACCACCGAATAGCCTTTGGCTTCGGCAAAGCTTTGGATCGCATAACCGATGTCTCCAAAGTGACCGCCCGGGCGGATGGCTTCGATACCTTTCCACATAGCTTCGTAAGTGGCTTGCACCAGCTCGCGCGCCGCACGCGAGCACTTGCCCACCATGTAGGTGCGCGAAGAGTCGCCGTGGAAGTTGTTCAAAAACGCTGAGACGTCGACGTTGATGATGTCGCCGTCGCGCAGACGTTCGTGATCGTTGGGGATGCCGTGGCAAACCACGTTGTTGATCGAGGTGCAAATGCTCTTGGGGTAGCCTTTGTAGTTGAGCGGGCTCGGCACGGCGCCGCGATTCACGATGAAATCGTGGCAGAGCTTGTCGAGGGCTTCGGTGCTAACCCCAGCTTTGATGTGATCTTCGATAAAATCCAAAGTGTCGGACACGAGGCTGCAGCTCGGCTTCATCGTTTCGACATCTTCGCGGGTCTTGATCACGATCATAAGTGGCGCCTTTCATAGTCGATATGGGGGGCCGTTTACAATTCATTTCTCAGGAGGTCGTCGGCCGTGCCGTCTTCGGGTGCGCTCGAGGGCGAACCGCCAGCATTCTGGATTTTGGAGTCGCTGTTGAAGCTCGAATTTCCGGTAATCACCATAGTTTGGTTGAGCGATGCAGTTTGGGTATCGGCCGCGGTGTCTCCTCCACCCGAAGCGAGAGCCGCGTTGGGGGATTCTTTGCTGAGTTCTCCGAAAGCGGTGGTTTCTAGCTTCGCGCGGGTCTGGCCCGGAGCGGTGCCCACTTCAAAGTACTCGCTGACGACCTTTTTGGTGGAGGCGGTGGGCAGGTTTCCGGTCTGTGGGTCGATAGCGACGCGCGTGACCGTGTCGGGAGCTTCGAAGTCCGCGCGAGGCAGATCTTTGAGAGCTTCGCGCATGTACGACATCCAAATGGGGATCGCGGCGCTGGCGCCCGTTTCGTTGCGGTTGATGGGGCGGCTCTCGTCGAAGCCCACCCATACGCCCGCGAGCACTTGCGGAGTGTAGCCTACGAACGAAGCGTCTTTGTAGTCGCTCGTCGTGCCGGTTTTGCCCGCAATGGGGCGGCCGAGTGCGGAGACCTGGGCGCCAGTGCCGTACTCCACCACGGATTGCAAAAGGCTCGTGGTGAGGAAGGCCGTTGCGGGGCGAATGACTTGTTCGGTGGGTACGGGCTTGTACTCTTCAAGAATCTCACCGTTGCGGTCTTCGACACGTTTGATGAAGTGCACCGCAAGGGGTTTGCCTTTGTTTGCAAAGACGCCCCAGGCGCGCACGAGCTCATCGAGTGTCAGTGCCGAAGAACCGAGTGAAAGCGAAAGGTCTTCGTTCAGTGGTGAGGTGATGCCGAGCGAGCGCGAAAAGGCGATGACCTTTTTCACACCCAGATACTGGGCGAGTTTCACGGCCGGCACGTTGCGCGAAAAAGCCAGAGCGTTGCGGTAGCTGGTGTCGCCGTAGAAGCGGTTGTTGTAGTTGTTCGGTTTCCAGGCGCTCTGCGAGAAGGCCTCTTCCTCGGCGCGGTCTTGATAGACGATGGGCGAGTCGACGATCACCGTAGCGGGCGTCAGGCCGAGTTCGAGTCCTGCGGCGTAGACGATAGGCTTGAAGCTCGATCCCGATTGGCGCTTGGCTTGAGTGACGCGGTTGAATTGGGATTTGTAAAAATCAAAACCGCCCACGAGCGAGTGAATCGCACCATCGTTCACACGGTAAGCCACCAGTGCCCCCTGTACCAGGGGAACCTGGTCGAGCGTAAAGATGGTCGAGGATTTTTCGAGACGTTTGGGCTGCACATAAATCATGTCGCCCTTTTTGAGTTCGTTGAAAGGGTCGCGGATGTTTTTGGCGACGTAGATGTCTTCACCGGCGGATTCTTGGGCCCACTGGTAATCTGAGGTGCTCACAGTGCCGCGGGTGTTGCCCACTTGCACGACGATCGCACGGGTTTTCTTGTCCTTGTCAACGACGAGCGCTTGGTAGGTTTCTCCAACTGTAAGGGGCGTGGGTTCGTTGGAATCCACCGCCAGCTCCAGGGTACCTTCGGGAGTCAGCATTTCAAATTGGTAGTAGTCGCGCAGAATGCGCAGGTGCTGCTTGTCGAGAAATTCTTTTTGCTCGCTCTCTTTAGGGAAGCTTTTTTCGACGGCGCGAAAACCAATGCGCTTGTCCAAGTTCAGTAGGCCGTTGTGAACGGCGTTCTGGGCTGCGAGCTGCGCGCTCAGATTGACGGTCGTGTAAACCTTCATGCCGCCCGTGAGCACGGATTCTTCGCCGTACTGCTCAATGAGATACTGGCGAACGTGTTCGGTGAAGTAGGGCGTTTTGTTGGAGCTCGAAAAGGCGCGCTTGTAAACTTTCAGCGTTTGGGCAAGAGCTTCGGTCTCTTGAGCTTCGGTGATCATCTCTTCGGTGCGCATACGGTCGAGCACGTAGTGCTGGCGAGCCTTGGCAGCCTTGGGATTGCTCGAAGGGCTGTAGCGCGAGGGCGCCTGAGGAAGACCGGCGAGAATCGCCGCTTCAGGAAGCGTGAGGTCTTTGGCTGATTTGTTAAAGTGGCTGCGCGCGGCGGCTTCCACGCCGTAGGCGCCGCCGCCGAGGTAAATTTGGTTTAGGTAGAGTTCTAGGATCTCATCCTTGGAGAGCTGCTTTTCGATTTGCATGGCGAGCAGAACTTCTTTGATCTTGCGAGTGTAAGTTTTCTCGGGCGAAAGCAAGATGGATTTTGTGACCTGCTGGGTGATGGTCGAACCGCCCTGCACCGTGCGTCCGGCGATGAGGTTTTTGATGAAGGCACGGAAGATGGTCTTAAGGCTGATGCCGGAGTGGTTGTAGAAATCCGCATCCTCGGCCGCCACAAAGGCTTGCTGCACATGTTTGGGAATGTTCTTGATGGGCATTTTAAAGCGCTTCTCGGTGGAGAATTCCGCGATGACTTCGT
The DNA here is from genome assembly GCA_035539375.1 of Bdellovibrionota bacterium. Taxonomy (GTDB): domain Bacteria; phylum Bdellovibrionota; class UBA2428; order UBA2428; family UBA2428; genus DATLIP01. The sequence goes on from DATLIP010000031.1 coordinate 16,739, forward strand.
AGTTGTCCGAGTACACCGTGGTCACCAGGCGCGGCTCGTAGTTTTTGATCGCGTCGAGCGAAGGCAGTTCGCGCGAGTACATGAATACGGCGAGCACGGCCAGCGCGAGGCCAGCTAAAATCACAGACGATGCCACGATGAGGTACTTTTTGTATGATTTCATGTGAGACTTCAGTTTATCACTGCTTGGCGTGCTTGCCCATTGCGAGCAAGACTCGACTTAGGAGCCATGCTCCATAAGCGCCGTAGGCAAAACCAAAGATGAATCCCGCAATCACGTCGAGCGGAAAATGTTCGCCGAGATAGACGCGCGTCCATGCGGTGAAGGCCCAAACGAGCGTCAAAAGAGCGATAGAGGCGTTGCGCACGCTGCGGGAGGGCAAGTGGCGCAGATTCACCAGCCAGAACCCCAGGATCGTCGCTGTGTTGAAGCTGTGATTGGACGGAAAACTTAGCGGTTGTTTGACGCCCGGAATGTCATGCGAGATGTGCGGCTTGAGTCGCGCGAAGAGCGCCTTGAGCTCGTCCGAAAGCATGTTGCCCACACCGAGGATGATCAAAAAACCGACGAGCTCCCAGAGGAGAGCTTTGGTGGTGGTTCCATTACGGGTTTTGATGGCGCCGAGCGCGAGAAGAACGCCCACAAGCATTGCGATGCCGGGCCAGTGGTGAGCCATTTGGTCGGCGAAATGGTGTAGCCCAGAGGTGGGGTCTTGGCTCACGAGCGCATCAAAGGCGCGCTGATCCCAAATGACGAGCGAGTCGGGCACTTGGTGCCACAGACCACCGGCCTTGGCCCTGTCGGCTAAGAGCTCACCCGTGATCTCACTCATTGAGTGAGCGCCTCTTTGATGTTGAGGTCGACGCAGGGGCTCAGCTCTGCGCCTTGCACTTGCAAGTATTCGGTGAGACTTGCGCTAGGACTTTGCGCTTCGTCAAAGGTCCAATAGCCCACAAGCTTGCCCTCGAGTCGCGCGCACCAGGTGTTCGAGAAGACGGTTTCGGGCAGCGGATTCACAGTTTCCCAGCTTTCGGGAGCGGCGCCGGTGATCTGAATGCGCTTGATGATCGACACGCGCGCCTGCTTGCCCCGCGCATAGGGCTTCAGGAATTCGGCCCATTCCGGAGCGCGGAACGCGTCGGAAACCGGCGCGGGATAAACGCGTTCCGGAGATTCGAGGGGCAGGATGCCGAAGGACATGGTCATGTAGTTTTGCTTTTCAGAGGCGGGAACTTTTTTCTCTCCCACAAGGCGTTCCACAAACCAGCGACGCTTGGTCTCGAGCGATTTGGCGGCGCCGGGGTTGCGAATCAGATTGAAGCGCGAAGGGCTGGGGATCATGAGCGCGAGGTACATGGCCTCGCCCGGGCTGAGGTTCGAGCAGGATTTGCCAAAGAAATAGCGAGAGGCCGCTTCGGCGCCCGCCAGGCCCGGTCCCCACTCGATGGAATTGAGGTAGAGCTCGAGAATCTGACGTTTGCTCAGCGAAGACTCGAGTTTCAGCGTCCAGGGCACTTCGTAAAGCTTGCGCGCGTAGGAGCGCTGGCGATCCAGGAAAAGGTTTTTTGCCAGCTGCTGAGTGATGCCCGAGCCGCCGCGTTTGATGCGACGGGCTTGGAGGTTTTGCCAAAACGAAGAGTTGATCTCTTCGACGTCAAAACCCTTATGCGCAAAGAACTTCGCGTCTTCGAGCATCACCACATAGTCTTGGAGTTTCTTGTCGATGAGGCTGAGAGGCTTGTAGAAGGCGATGGGATCGTTGCGCCCGTAGTAGAAAATCGCGCCCCCCTCGCCGTCGAGCAGCGTGGAGGTGGTGGGCGGCTTGAGACGGTCAAAAACCAGGGGTCCTTTAGGCAAATCGTAGGGACTTCGCACAAAAACCCAATAGGCTGCGCCCCCTCCGAGCGCCAAAATGATGACGAATCCACCGGTGATAATTTTTTTTAGTGCCTTTTTTGCGTAACGCATAGCTTCAACTCGCCCTAACCCACTTCCAAAGCCCTGATTCCTTTGTCAAAATTAATTATATGACAAAGTCCGATCTAGTAGAAAAGCTAGTGGCCCAATCAAATTTGACGAAAAAGCGCGTTGAGTCACTCGTTAATTGCGTTTTTGACTCTATGTTCGACGCACTAGTGAACGGCGATCGAATCGAGATTCGCGGTTTTGGGTCTTGGTACGTCAAAGAGTACAAGAGCTACGTAGGTCGCAACCCCAAGACGGGTTCGTCGGTTTCCGTTCCCGAAAAGCAATTGCCATTCTTCAAAGTCGGTAAAGAGCTTAAAAAGCGTATCGACGACGGCAAAAAGAATCCGATCAAAGGTTGATCGCTACTCGTCTCAGTTTCTAGAAAATGTGTTTCGGCTCATCACTTCGCCGCTTTTGGCGTGGATGACCCACGTCTGATTTTTTCGCACGCCATTTTTGAGCTTCACCGCGTATTTGTAGGCGGGATAGAGCGTTTGATTGTCGCCTAGTCCCCACACCATGTCTTCAAATTTTAATTCGTCGATGTCTGGCTGCGCTGCACGCAATAGTCGCTCGACGTCGCGTTCGCTCAGCAGATCGCGCTCATCCAGCGCGCGCAGGGCGACGAAGGGTTCTACCGGGTCGGTGGCGCTCAGCATCCGGCGGTAGGTGAAGTTCTCGACGGGGCGCGAGCGGTAGAGCACTTGGTAGTCTTCGAATACGGAATTCTTTTTGAGGAGCTCCAGGGAATAAAGGCGAACCTCTTCGTGTGCAAAGTTTTTAAAGAGCGTCGAGGCGAGATCCGAAGCCGCCGCGCGAGAGGTGGGCGTGGGCACTTTGATGGGGCCGTTCTCTTGGCGTGAAGGCGCAAAGACGCTCTCGAAAGATTGGGCTCCCGACGCGGTCTCGGCGTTGTCGTGCGAGCGCTGCCACCAAAGGACGGCGATGATCACGAGCAGAGCGGCCGTGAACCAGGGCCATAAAGTACGGGAGATCTTCATTAGGTGGTGTCCTCGGGTAAGAAGCTAATGCCGACCGGCGAGGAAGTCGATAGCCACTCCGCGAGCGATTCAAAACGGCAAACGCTGGTTTCGCCCACATCAAAAAGATGTGCGCAGTCGCTGATGTCGCTCCTCACCACGTGCAGCGAAGAGCCGGAGGTGTAGCGAAACGAAAACCATTCGTTCGGTGTATAGCTGTGCAGGGTGGCCACGTCTCGCGAGGCAGAGAATTCAAGAAGTTTGACCCAAGAGGGAACGGTACCTTCGTAAAAAAACTGATTGCCTTCGCCCTTGAGTTTGGCCGTGCAAAAGAGAGTCACTTCGCGTGAGTGCAGCTTTTTGAGGCTCAGCGTGGCTTTTTTGATAGAGGCGAGCACTTCGGCGGCAAAGGCCGAGTGCGAAGCGACAGGGTGCAGACGCGTGGACTGCCGATCGAATTTGGTTTCGTGCAGTGCCTTTTCGAATTGCCACAGGATGGGCGCGTGATCCCATCGACCCGTCTGCGACCATGTGGTTTCGATACCCCAGATCATCACCCGGTGGTTTTGAATCTGGATCGTGGGCAGACGAAAGATCATCATGGCAGCAGGTCCTTGAGCTTGGCGTTCGCCTTGCGGAAATACTCATCGGCGCTGGGGTGAACGATGCCGCCCAAGAGCCGCTTGGTTTGCGAGTACTTGTCGATAGCCGCCTGCAAGTCGCCCACAGATTCGTAGATCAGCGCTTCGTGGTAGATACCGCGGGCTTCAGAAATCATACGGCGGTAGAGTTCGGCGCGTTTGTTGCGCACGTCATTAAAGTTAGGAGCCGCATTGAGGATGCGGTCGTAGGTTTCGCGCGCACGGATATAATCTTGGTTGGCAATCAGCTGCTCGGCGTCCACCAGTTGAGTACGGTATTCGGTTTCGTATTGGAAGTAGATGTCCTTCATGCGCTGCTCAACGAGGGTTTTGAGCTCGGTGTTCTTTTCGGAATACGAACCCGAGATCGCGGCCGGAAAGCGGCCGGGCACGTTGATGCTGTCGATCTCGCGCGAAACTTGAGCGTGAAGCGACTTGTAGCTATCGAGGGCGCGGTCGAGTTTGCCTTCTTGCTCAAGTGCCTGAGCCATTTGGTAGACTTGTTTTTTGCTTTCGAGGTCGCGTTCGAGCTCGGCCTGACGTTCTAGATCCGGGTCGGTGGGGACGGCCACTTCGACGGGAGGTTTTTCGGCGATGAAGTTGGCGTTCTGCCCATAGGCTGCCGCAAAGCACTTGTTGGCCTCTTCGTTGCGTGGGTCAAGGCTCACAGCCTTAGCGCATTGTTCTTGGGCATCGGTCCAGCGGGTTTCGGCGATCGCCTTTTTGCCGGCTTCGATGAGCAGGTTTACCTGCTCAGTGGTTTGCGCTTCGGCGTCGAGTGAGTTTTTGAGGTCCTTGGTCACGGCGCCCAGGATGATGTCGTTGAAGTGCGTTTGAGACTCGGCCAAGATGTCGGCGATGTCTTTGTAGCGGTCTACGTATTTGAGCACTTCTTTGGACTGCTCAACCGCCTCTTTCCAGTTGCCGGCGTTACGCGCGCGTTGTGCACGAGCGTAGGCGTCTTCGATTTTGCGACGCTCTTCGGGGTTCAAAAGATAGAACTCAGGCGAGATGTTTTCGGAGCGCTGCTCGGGTACCGCATCAGGTGCGGGTGTGGCGGCAGCCGTATTTGCGCTCTCACCGGTGGCGGCCACAGGTGTGGTGGGTGCGGTGCTCGGAGCTTCTTCTCCGGGCATCAGCAGCACGGCTAGCAGAATCGCTAGGGTGCCGACGTAAATCAGACGTTTGTTCTTGGGCTGAGCGTTCCACCAAAGAGAGGCTTTGCCACTGAGTGAGTGGGGGCCGGCCGAAGTTTTGCCTGTGTTTGCAAAGATTCCGGCCGAAGCGTTTGTGGCGCCTCCGGAGGCGTTCTTATCGCTCGCTGCAGCCGCAGCGTGCATGGCGTGTTCAAAGGGATTGGCGCCGTCGCCGCTGTAGACCATCGGAGGCGGAGCGAATTGAGTGGTTTCTTGCGACGAAAAGGGTTGGGCAGCGGCGCCCGCTAGAGCTGGCGCATTTTCGAGGTGCGACTGCGCAATCAAAAACTGAAATTCTACCGGACCAGCGACGATGGTGTCGAAAGGCGATAGCGGAGCGTCGGTGACGGCAATGCCGTTGAGACGCGTGCCGTTGGCCGAACCCAAATCTTGCACGCGGTAGCGTCCGCCGACCTTGACGATCTTAAAGTGCTGACGCGAGAGCTTGTTGTTATCGATTTTGACGTGGCACTTGGAGCTGCGACCGACGATCCATTGGAATCCTTGGTCGAGCTTGATCTCGCGACCGATGGTCTCCCCTTGGGTAACCTTGAGAACGCCGATAGCGTCGGTTGAAGAGATGCGAGTGCTGCCGTCTTGATCGACGTACGAGGCTTCGCCCGCCGAAGACTGATGAGTTTCTTGGCCGTGGGGGTCCATGTCGCGAGACTCATCGCTATCGTCATTGTCGTCCGAGTCTTCGTCGTCGACGACTTCGGCTACGGCGAAATTCACGTTTTCTTCTTCGTTGTTATTCACCAGCGAGAGCGCTTCGGGGCTTTCTTCGGCAGGGGGTGAGGCCCATTCGCCACCGAAACCAAAATTCGATGGCGCTTCGGCTGGAGCAGAAGCGTTCGCCTCATTGCTGGGGGAGCTTTCGCTGGGTGCCGGAGCGGGAGCGGCCACGGCGGCCGAGGCTTTGGGGGTCGCAGATTTTTTGGCTTCGCCAAAGGCCCAGCGCAAAACAAAGGGACCGATTTTAGCTTCGGAATTTTCGGGCCATTCGGCCATTTCCACTTGGTTCGAGTCGACAAAGAGCTGTCCGGTAGAGGATTGGTTTTCGAGGTAGAGGGCTTCTTCTTGGATAATAACCTTGGCGTGCATGCGAGAAACAGATTCCGATTCGAGCACCACATCGCAAGCGTCACCGCGACCGATCGTAACGGAATCGCCGCTCAGGGCAAACTCCAGAATTAATTTTGAATCTCGATAGACGAGTAGTTTACGTTCATTGCTCATAACGTTTTATCAAATCCTCATCCCCAAGCGCGCGCCGGGATTCTTTGAGAATCTTCAGCGCGGTATTGCATTTGTCTTTGTGCAGGCTCTGGTCGCAGGGAATCGCGAGCAGCGATTCTTCTTGTCCCTGTGCCAGGTTGCGGCGAATGGCTTCGATGTCGGCTTCTTGAGCCAGCTTGCGGGCGTAACCAGGAATCTGTTGTGAGATCACGCCGAGCGCCTGGGCGGCTTGCCAGCGAGCGCGGCGCAGTTGGCCCAGTCCATAACTTTGTTCGGCGTCGCGAATGGCCGAAGTGATGGTGTCGAGCATGAGCGCGTCGGTTTTGGCGAGGTACTCCAGCGACTTGGCGTGCTGGGGATTGAACTCGGCCGCCTCTTGAAACGAGATGCGGGCGCGTCCGTAATTTTGGTTGTAATAGTCCTGCAGACCTTCTTGGAATTTGCCCTCGGCGCGCATTTCAGATTCGCTGCGCAGCAGGTGGTTCTTGATAAAGGCGTCGGGCGGCAGAGGCTGCAGGCCAAAGGCGAGCGGAGCATCGCTGCCCGCTTTGCTAGAGGATTTTTCTTTGCTCGCAGGATCTTCGGACATCACCATAAAAGCGACGAAAGCCGCGAGGGCTCCGTACATGATAATGCGCGTGGTGCCCGGACCGCCGCTGCGCACGCCTTTGACCGCAGCCTGCGAGGCCATGCTGTAGAGTGAGGCGCTGTCTTTGGGTGCGGAGGCGCCGGCCGCTTGGGGCGGACGACGGCGGAGGGGCGTTTCTCCCGCGCGGCTAAAGGTGAGATAGACGTTGCCGATGTAGAGCACGTCGCCGTGGCTGAGAGCCTTGGCTTCGGTGACAGCTTCGTTGTTCACAAAGAATCCGGTTTGCGAGCCGGCGTTCTCGGCGATCACGCCCTCGGCTTTGACATAGACGTTCAAATGATAACGCGAGACCGTGGCGTTGGTGATGACCAGGTCGTTGTCGTCGGCACGGCCGACCCGGACCCAATCCTTCTGCAGCAAAAAACGTCTTCCGTCGGGAAGAATCAGCTCAAACGCCATCAACTGTCCTCCGGCAAGGTGATCGTGATGAGGTGGGCGCCTTCGCTGAAGACCATCACCACTTCGTGTTCACGACCACTGAAGTCGAGTCGCTTGCGCTGGGGGATGCCCGGCTCGGAGAGGGCGCGGCCCGAGAGCTCACGCACGGTGTTTTCAAAGGCGATGTCCCGGCTAGCGGCCGAGATGTCTTGTCCAAGGGCCATGGCGGCGCGAATGCCGATCACGTTTTCCATTTTATGGTTCCATGACACCACCACGAGCGATTGGTCAAAAGCAGCGGCCGCAACGGGGAGAGACTCCACCGTGGCCATGGCCCATTCGAGGGTTTTTTCTTCGTTGAGAGAGGCGCCTGCGCCACTACGTGAGGCGATGGTGTTGATCTGGTCGCCGATGCGTTTCAGAGTTTCCCACTGGATATCCACATTCACGGTACCACTTTTGCCATCGATGATCTCTTCGAGCTTGTCGCTGAGAACGACGAGGTTGCCCTCGGTCCATCGGTAGACCATGGCGACAAAGAGAAAGCCCATGACAAGTGCAAAGATCACCGCGCTCAGGGCACCGTCTACGAGATCGGCCGCTTTGAGGTTGGAGTGCGTGGCATCCATCTCGACGTAAGAAACCGCGGCAACTTTGGAGACGATGGCGCCTCCATTGTTGGGGTCACTCACGCCCACCCGGATCGGAGCGAGGGCATGCACCACGCCGCGCGAGTCGACTTTGGCATAGCCGTTTTCGTCTTGAACCTTTTTGAGTAGTTCGAGTCCGGCAACGGATTCGGGGTTGGCGAGCGAGCGGCCCACGAGTTCTGCCGGGGCAAGGATCTGTCCATTATTAGCGTCGACAATCATCGAGCTCAGAACGCCAGGGGTTTGGCCCACGCGTTGGTCGAGGGTCGGCACAAGGCGCTGATATTCGTATTCTTTGACAAAGGTCTCGTTCACACGGGCGAGTTGGCGCGCGTAGAGTTTAGCGACTTCTACGGCCTGCTGCTCGATGCGGATGTTCGAGGTGTCGGAGAAAGGGAAAATGCTGAGCGAGGCGACTGCGATCGACCACAAAATGAAGAAGCCCACCACGAGGGTGCGCACGTCGGCTTGTTGGGCGAGGTTGTCGGCGATCGGGAATATTGTGCGTTCAAAAAAGTTCTTTTGCACGGGCGCGGCCGTTGCGCTCAGTGTGGGGGAGGCGGTCGAAGGGCCAGAGGACGCCGCGAAGGCGTCGGGAGCCAGGCCGATTTCGCTGGCGAAGCCTGTGTTCACGGCAGCAAGGCGCGGTGCTTCGATTTCCACGCGTAGCACGAAGTCGTGCAACGTGATGGTGTCGCCGGGCTTGGCGATGTGCTTTTTGATCATCAAACCATTCACAAAAGTGCCGTTCGAAGAGCCGAGGTCGATGACCTCGAGTTTGGAGCCGGCCACTTCGCGCACTTGGCAGTGTTTTTTGGAGACGCCGTTGGAGGGCAGCTGCACGTCTACGTCGGCGGCGCGGCCAAGTGTGCGTGCGGTGTTGCCTTCGATAACGATCTGTTGACCCACTTTGGCGGGCCCTTTCATAATTCTGAGCGCTAGCATGGGGTCACCTCTGCTGTGGAGCCGATCGCGATGCCGTGACGTTTGGCCCAGCCATAATTGGTTTCGATCACCGAAGCCGCTCTCCAATGGATTTTAGAAAGGCGCCAGGGTTTGAGGGATTCAATGCCCACCACGATGCCGCCTTTGTCGATAAAGATGGCGTCCATGGGGAATTTCATGAAAAAGGTGTGCACTTGTTTGCACTCGGCGATGAGCATGGCTTCGTCGTCGGCCAGGCCGAGGTGTTTCAGGAGACCCACCATGCGCTCGCCGTGCGTGAGCGCATGCAAGCCGCGCGTGATTTGGGCTTTGGGATTGGCGCTGAATCGAATGTTAATGGTTTTCATCATCGCCTCCCTTATTTTACAAAGAACCCCACCACGAGCGGCCCGAAAATCATGAGCATCGTCGCGGGTAGAATAAAGATCACCAGTGGAATAAGAATTTTCTGACTCGCCTGAGCGCCGAGCTTTTCGGCGCGGCTCATGCGTTCGGAGCGCATCGAATCGGATTGGCTGCGCAGTGCTTGGCCGATGCTCGCACCCATTTGGTCTGAGGACACGAGAATCGCCACGAAGCTCGACATCTCCATCATGTCGATGCGATCGGCCATTTCTTTCATGGCCTCGGCGCGCGATTTGCCCAGCTGAATGTCTTTGAGCAGCACCGAGAGCTCTTCGATGAAGGGCCCGTTCGGCGCGCGGTCGACCACTTTGGAAATGGCACCCATAAAGTCCAGACCCGCTTCGATCGAGAGTGTGAGCAGGTCCACCACGAAGGGCATGGAGATGCGAATCTCAAACTGACGGTTCTCGCGCAGCGAGTTGATGTGCATGTTGGGCATGAAGAAGGCTCCCGCCACAACGCCCACAAGGAAGAAGGGCGAAGGGGGCGTGTCTGAGAAAACGAGCAGCACCAGAGCGAAGATGGCCACTTCAAAGGCAAACCAAAATTTTGCGGCCACGAAATGCTCCGCTTCGATGTGCTTGCGCAAACCGGCGGAGATGATTTTTTTCTTCCAGCCCTCGATGGCCGCGGGTTTCCACAGGCCCGAGGCAAAGAGCAAGGGGCCAGCTTTGAGAAAAGGCTTGGTGAGCTTGAGATAAATCGGCGGATCGAATTTGCTTTCTTCGCTGACGGCGTCGCTCCAGTTGAGGTTCAGGCGATCTTCGGCCGCCGAAGATTCGGCTGCCATCTGAATGCGGTACGCGATGTAAAAAAGTGCGGCTCCGACAAGGAGCACACCCAAAAATGCTAGCAAGCGAATCCCCCTTTTCTCAGAACTCTTTATCGGCAAAAAGAATAAGCAAATTGAGGCTTTGCCCTGGTTATTTCCAGAATAGAGCTTTTGCCCAGGCCGGCTAAGTGAAGTTTTGATGAAGCGATCTAGAAAACAGCCACTTAGGCGAGAGTTGTGCCATGATTTTGGCGCCCATAAACGGGTTTAAAGCAGGGCGTCAGCCGTGCTAACCTAAATCCATGTTCGCCCGTCTGCCCCATCTCGTGCTTCTTTTAGCCGCGGTGGGTGCGCGTGCCGAGGCTCCGAGCTCCGCACCCCTAAAACCACGGGTATCGGTGCGCTGCTTGAGGTTTTTACAGCGCATCGCAACTCGCATCGAAGAAATGCAAAACCGCCTGAGCTACACCGAGCTCAATCGCCGCACCGAGGAACGCCTCAAGCTCAACCGACTGAGCCTAGACTCGATGGGCGTGATCACGGCCAAAACTTATGCCGACGTCGACGTGTATCCTGATACCGATGGGTTCAAGCGAAATGTCGAGTGGGAAGAGCTGATCGAACATAACGTCAAGCGCGCCTACCCATCGATGATAGTGACCCTACCCGCCGACACTCTTTTGTGGGTGCGCCAAGGCTCCACGTGGGATTCTGTGCAAAAGCTTTTTCCCAAAGGCACCACGGTACGAGTGCTTCAGAGCGGCGATGTGTATCAATACCAACCAGTTGATAGCGGCCACATCTTGACCTTCGAAAATTCTTATTAATTTTTAAAATCCGAACTGAAATGCGGCTCCGTAGCCGGGTTCCGGATCGTCGAGAAATTCGCCCTGATCGGTGATCACAAAACCTAGGTTAAAGGCGAGCGCCATGCGCTCGTTAAACCAAAACGCAATGCCAGGATTGATGTATAGGTAGGAGAAGGGTTCAGCGGGCACGTCGACCTTTTCATCGCCCATCATGAAGTCATAATTTTCGTTGTTGTCCACGTAGCTGTAGCGCACGAAGAGATTGGGTTCGATGCGACGGTACTTGTAAGAGATGCCGAGCCCCGCACCGGTATAATACGATTTGTCGCCGGAAGTTCCCAGGTTCCCCACGAGCGAGAGCGCAAAGCCATCGTCGATAGGATTCACCAGGGCATATTTCACCCAAAGGCCGTAGGTGTTGAAGAACATGCCGAGTTCCGCCTGGGCGCCGACGTCGAAGTCTTCGCTCACCCCGTATCCGAATTGGCCCGTGATGCCGCTATAAACCTGGTATCCCGCAGCCACAGACATGTTGTCTTTGCCGAGCGATCGCGCAGTGGTGGAATCGTAAAAGGGTGCCGAAGCGCAAGCGCCCAGGCCCAAAAGGATGAAGCCGAGAATCAGAGCTTTCATGTACTTTTTAAATTAGCACACGAAATCTCCGCGCGTTAGCCCCGGGCCGTATAATCAAGGCCCTTGTGATCCCCCAGGCCACTGGGGCGGTGCCCGGTGAAGAGAGCCTTGGCCGCCGCAAAGATGGTGACCATGGTGCTCGAAGGGGCGTCCCAATATTCGGCGTGTTCCACGTTCACCCTGATGAGGCAGAGCCCCGGATCTTTGATGCCCTCGGGGAACCAGGCCTTGGCGGCGGGGCTCCAGAGTTCTTTGATCTTGCCTTGGTCGCGGCTCAGCAAGGCATCGCCCGAGATGGAGAGATAGGTGTTTTTTTCGGGGTGCGAGTAGGCGAGGTTCACGACACCACACTTTTGGATTTCGCTGGTTTTGGTGGAGTCGATGCTCGCAAAAAACCAAACCACACCGTCATCCAGGTTCATGTGCTGAGTGTACATGGGCCGGCTGCGCAAGTTGCCCGATTCGTCGACGGCCGTCATCATGGCGACACGAATTTCTTCGACGATGGCGGAGATTTTTTTAAGATCCTTGAGGGTAGGAACTTCTTCAGTGGCTTCCTCTTTTTTTTGGTGTTTCATAAAAGCTCCCTATTTTCTGTCGCGCAGGCCGGTTTCTCCGGAATGTTTGGCGCAATGAGCGCAGCAGTACATGTGACCGTCGGATTCTAGTCCGTGGCCGATGATGCGCATGTCGTATTGATTGCCGCAGCAAGCACAAGTTCCCATGAGTTGTTCTCCTTTAATCCTGAATCCATGAGAATAGAAAGAGCGCGTCCTGCGCGGATCAAAGGGGTGTTAAATGAACTTAATGACGCGAGAAGTGGGGTAAGAAGTCACAAAGCCGTCGCTGAAAGTCGTCAGCGACGGCCTGAGAGGGGGCGTGGAAATTATCGGAGCTCGACCCCACCTTCGGGCTTGGGAGTCGCTTCGCGACGTTCGCGAATGAGCGTCACAAGGTCTTTACGCGGGCGATATCGTAGCGAGTAAAGGAGATCCTGCTGGAGCTCTCCTTGGGGGATGTCGCCGTCTTTGGTGTCGATTGCCGAATAGGCGTCGAGGGGACTGGCTTCGTCGGCCGAGGATTCCAGGGCGCTGCGCGATCGCCCAGGGGCGGCGCCGAATGCCGCTTTCTGGTTGCCGCCCGAATCACGCGGAGGCTGCGATCCGTAGTACGAAAAGGTGTAATAGGCTTCCGAAGCGCCCGCTTCGCCGGTCACGAATTTGGCAAGGTCGCTGCTGGGATCGAGAAGGTTCTCGAGAGCGTTTTTGTAGGCGATGACTTCCACGGCTTCAAAATGCTTGCGCGGATCGAGGCGGGGGTCGATCTTTGTTGCGGTGGCTTGCACGCGAGTCGAACCCGTTTTGCCTTCGTTAAACTTGGCGGCCAGAGCGCTAAACTTTTTGAGACCTTCGAAGTTTTTGGTGAAGACCGTGATCTTGTAAGAAACTTGAAACGATTTCGGCAGCGAGTTGGAATCGGTGGCCACTTGAGTTTTGCCATCGCAAAGATTCAAAAAGAGCCACTTCTTGTTCTCAGCGTCGCCCTGATCTTGCTTAGCGCTCAGCTCCGGCGGTTGCGGCTCGGTCTTGGCGAGCTGCCAGCGAGTCCAGGTGTCTTGCGCATAGGGATCCGCAGTTTCGGTGCGCACTTGCTCAGAGATCGAAATTTTTGAGGTGTCGGCAACGGTGTGGGCTTCGTCGCGAAAACCTTGGGCCGCCGCGAGGATGGCGTCCGTTGCGGCTTTCTCAGAGGGGTGACAAGCCGAGCTCAGCGTGATTTGGCCCACGTAGTAATCCGTATCCGTAATCACGGTGCCTTTGCCCGTGAATTGACGATTGCCGATGAGGTCTTCGCTCGGCTCCACCGATGTGGCAAAGTTCTTGGGCAAGTAGCGCACGTCGAAGGTGTAATACGCTGTGAGCACAGATTTTCCATTGGCGTCTACCTTGGGACGTATAGTGCGGTAGGTGAGGCCCTGCTGACGACCAAAGCCCGAAAACCCCTCGTTTTGGGGGCGAACATCTATGACATAGGCTTCGCTAAAGCCGCCGCTGATTTGGCGATCGACATTGAGGCGGTTTTGATTGCCACCTATCAACTGAGTTTCGCTGTCGAGAGTGGCTTGCGCTTCGCTGCGGCGCTCGGCGCTGATGCCAAAGATTTCTTGCGGCACGGTGATTTTGGTTTTGTTATCGGCTTTGTTGAGGTCTGCGGCAAAGAGATTGAGCTTTTGGCGGATCTCAGTGAGGGTGCCGATCTTTTGTGTGGTCTCGATAAGAATCTCAGCCGACCCTGTAAAGGTCGTTGCGGTGAGGTCGATCTCGCCGAGTGGCTGGGTCACAGCCTGCTCGTTGTTGCAAGTGTCGATCACGCGGGGTTCGTCGCCACCTTGGATGCGGTAGCGACCGATGGTGGAGATGTTGAGATCAGGTTTGGGGTTGGCAATCTTAACGGTGTCGTATTTTTCTAGAGCACGCGTGATTTCCGCTGTTGCCTCGGCCAATTCGCTTTCGGCGTCGGCGTAGGTGCTGGCACAGCCCGTGGCGATGGTGACGGTGAGGCTTCCTTTATCTTTGGTGACATATTGTGATGAGGTGGTGCTGTAGGTGGCGCTGAGAAGCTTCCAGTCGTTTTCAGCGGCACCGGCGAGACTTGCAAGGCTCAGTGAGAGCGTAAAGAGCGTAGAATAATTAGGGCAGATTTTCATACTTTCTCCTATTCGTTGAGTTCTGATCCATCAGCGCTAAACGATAGGAATGAGTGAAGTCAAAATGGGTGGTCACTATAAAGGTTTCTTAATGTTGCAAGTTTATGAAATTAAAAAAGCAAAAGCCCCGGGACGATCGCACGTGCGATCGTCCCGGGGCCCTGGTTAGGATGATTTAGACTTCGCGCCAGTTCTGAGACATGTGCTCGGCGGCGATATCGTAGAGATCCGCCTCCGACCGTTTCGCTCGACGAGAGCGACGCGTGGTTACCACGGTATAGAGGTCGGCTACGTCCAAGTCTTCTTCATCGTCTTCGAAAAAATCGTGTTGGTAGTTGGTGATGTTTCTCATGCGGGCGAAATTACAAGCGAGTTGTGAACCTGAGATCAACTTAGTGTTAAGTGAATTTGATAATTTGGGGCAATCTAACACTCTAGGGCTGTACAAGGATAAAATGTCCCGCTAAGAAATTCCTCGATGAGAGTTTTGGGGTTGGTCCTAGTCTTGTTAATGGCGAAGTCGGCTTTCGCTTACGAAGACGCCTGGTTTTCGCCCGCTCTGCAATTTCAACCTGCGCGTCCCCCACTCCAGCACTACGTGATGATGCCCCTGGAGCCCATCACGCAGTGGGAGAGCTTTGCGAAGGGCTTGCAAACGCTAAAGAGCATGGGCGTGCAAGGTGTGACCACGGACATTTGTTGGGGCCTGGTGGAAAAAGAAGAAGGCCGCTACGACTGGTCTTATTATCAAAAGCTCGGCGAGGTGATCGAAGCCTCGGGTCTCAAATGGGTGAACATTCTCTCCACACACGCCATAGGCGGCAATGTGGGCGACAGCGTCGACATTCCCATCCCCGCGCATGTGTGGAAACGCGTGCCGGGAGCGGAGTACCGCTATCGCGAAGGCCAGACAAACCGCGAGACGATTTCGTTTTTTGCTGACGACAAGGCGACGCTAGCGCAGCTCGTGCCTTTTTATGAAAGCTGGAAAGCAAATATCTACGATCGCTTTGAGAGCGCCATCTCTAAAATCTACGTGGGCCTGGGGCCCGCCTCCGAAGCGCGCTTTCCCTCTTACGTGAGTCAATTTGGTTTTGGTTATCCAAGCGCTGGTGAGATGCCAATTTACTCCGAAGCGGCAATCTCAAGCTTTCGCGAATTTTTAAAATCACGCTATGGCGGAGACTTGCGCCGTTTGAATGAATCCTGGGGCACGTCCATCAGCGCCTTTGATGGCGCGATGGACGGCAGTGCGGGACCCATACCGCCTCACGAATCGACGCAAGAGTTTTTGGAGCATGCCAAGGACACGCCCTATTACCGAGATCTGCTGGATTGGTATGGCGGCGTTTTGCAGAGTGGGATTCATCGCGGACTGAGGGCCTTTTCGCAGGCTTTTGTGGGCCATGCGCATGGTCCGCTCGGGGAAAAGGTCTCGATCAAAGTGGCGGGGATACACTGGCAGCGCTTCAACCCCGAGGCACCGCGAGCCGCGGAGATCGCCACAGGTTATCGCGACTACGATCCGATCTTTATGGCCGCTAGGGAGTGGCGTGTGGGTGTGACCTTTACCTGCCTTGAGATGAACAACCATGAGCACAATCCGTGGTATCCGGTCTTCTCGGATCCCGAAGGCATGGTGCGCCAGGTGCTCGAAACGGCCCATCGTATGGGCGTGTCGGTGAGCGGAGAGAACGCGCTAGAGATGCACTCGGCGACACCGCTCGAAACCGTGCGTCGTCTTGTGGAGGGAGCGGGGGCACAAGCACCGCAGGCCTTTACTGCTTTGCGCTGGCACAACATGATCGACAGCGAAGGCAATGCCACGCACTTTGGTCACGAGTACGCGCGCATTTTGGTGAAGGCCGTGCCCTTTAAAGTGAAGTACATCGCTCCCGCCAATGCCGAGACTCTGCACCGGGCGGGTTTTGATTTTTATTTGGTGCCAGTAGATCCTAAGTCGAGTCGCTGGCAGTGGGACGACCGCGTAGCGCTGCGGGCCCACCGCCCCGATACGGACGTGCTGAGAGCAACGTGGATGGCGGTGGATGCCGATGCGCAGTACTTTGCCATTGGGGTGATTGAGCGCGACACGGGCGTGCGGTTGCAAATGACCGTGCCGCAGCCCAAGTCCTCCTTTAGCACCGCGATGAATCGCATGATCCTCTCTTACGCGATCTCCCCAGTGCCCATACCTCCGCAACTCGATGAAGGCCATCGTCGGGGGCGCGCCGAGGTGCTTTCGGCATCGGTACAGAAGTGTCACTCGCTTCTGCGCCTGGCCGACCCTTCGCGCAGCGTGCCCAAGTTCTCACGCATGCAGCGTCAGGCGATGAACGCCGAAGAACGCTTCATAAGAAGGATCCGCGCGTCGGGGTATTAAGGCGCATTCTGCACGTTGCGATCCGCGTGCGTTTTTGAATTTCATCTGAAATCCCCGGAGATTGTGCTAAGGGCAATTTGGTATGCAAATCGATCAACTTCGTGCGAAGCATTTCCCCTACACCACGCGGGGTGGTTTCACGGTGCGAGCCTCCACTCGCGAGGAAGTCACCGCGGTGGCTGAAGCGCTTTTTGAAAGGATCTATCCCCAAAACGGCGAGCACGCGCGTTTTGTGATCACCGCCGCCAGGCGCGAAGCCATGAAGTCGTTTTACGATCACTACTCACAGCTGCACCACGAGTGGCTCCTATTTTGTCTTGCCGACGGCACGCCGATGGGCTGGATGATGGGCGAGATGGACAATCACAACACCTTCTACATGCGCAATACGGGCGTACTGCCCGAGTATCAGGGGCAGGGCATTTACAAGGAACTCTTGGAGCACATGATCGCGTATCTCGGCGAGCTGGGTTACGAGCGCATCTCGAGCCATCACCTTGTGACAAACAATCGCATCATCATCACCAAGCTCAAGCAGGGTTTTTATTTTGCAGGCCTCGAGCTTACCGAGCAGTGGGGGCCGATGGCAAAGCTTGTGAAGATCCTCGTCAAAGACCGCGAGGATTCCTTTATCACGCAGTACGGAAGGTTTGATCACCGCCAGGGTTAAGAGTGGGCGCCTGTACAAAAGCTATGCAGAGGAATGGGCAAATCCCGAAGAAGAATCCAGTAAAATCAGGATCTTGGCTGTGGGCATGCGTGGAGCGCTTGTTGCACTTATTAAATATGCGCACTTTTCATAAAAATCACCATTTCTTCGTGGCCTTGCTTTGGATCCCCTCCTTTTTGGCTTCGGCCCAAGAGGCGCTTCACCAATCGCCTGCCGCGACAGAAGAAGTGCGCGCGGAGCCCACAACGCGCGAGCGCGGCTACTTGCGCCGAGCCGTGGAGCTCAAGTCGCTTGTGAACACCGCGAACGAATCCGATCTCAATCTCTTGATCAAAGCGCTACAAGATCGCTTGGAAGAGTCCCGATCTTCCACTTTTGGTCCCGAGCTCGTGGCCCAAGTCACGGAGCAAATCCAAAATGACAAAACGCAGCTGATCGAAATCAAAAAAGAGCTCGACGCCAAAACCGGCGACGATCGCGGATTGCCCCCCTTGCGCACAAGTCTTGGAAAACTTTTGGGCGACGCCAAGTACAGCGGCATTTTGGACGACGCGCTCGCAATGCTAAACGCCTCGTGGTCAGACCTCAGCCGTGGCCAGAAACCGGCTGCTACTTTGAGCGGTAACCAAATCACGGTGCTCAAAACGCTCCTTATGTATATGGTGCGCGAATCCAAAGCCAAAATGCCCGAACTCCAGCTCGTCTATCCCGCGCCCATTCCCGCCCATGTGACGACCGCCCTCACACAAAAGACCAAGCTCATTTCTGAAGTTCATGAGAACGACAAAGTCACCGCGCGCTTTTTGCAGGTGCCCAACGCAGGCTTTATTTTTGGTGGTGAAATGCAGAACGGCCAGTGCCGCGGCATCGATTGCTCCACCTTCTTGTCTTACGCCACGCTCTCGAGCGTGCGTCTCTCCACGATGGTAATGGAATACACCTACCGCGAACTCACGGGTGACGCGTTCACCGAAGTAGAAGAACCCATCCGCACCGAATTCAAAGAAAAGTGGGGCATGCGCGAAGCGCTGAATGAATACCAAGCCGTTCGTGTGGATGAGGGTGAAAAGGTTCGCCCAGGGGATCTCATCGTCTGGCGCTGGACTCCCGCCAACTCCAAAGTCCGCGCGGGCCACGTGGTGATGTACTCGACTGCTGTGCCCGAGGACGAAGGCAAATTCGTCGGCATCGAAGCCAACCGCGAAGACGACAAATCCCGCGAAGGCATTTTCTACAGCATCTTTGATTTGCAGCGCACGAACGCCGATCTCTACGTACTGCGCCGCAAAGGTGAGTGAGTTTATTGACAGCGAATGTCGCGCCCGAAGTATTTCATGCTGAGGGCGTGATAAGTTCCGTCAGCAAGCGCGGACGCGAGCTCTCGGTTTAATGCTTTCTGCAAATCGGCATCTTTCTTGTTCACCGCGATGCCGAGCTCTTCTCTCATAAGTTTTTCACCAATGACGAGATTCGCTTTCGGGTGGGCTTTGAGCATCCTTTCGGCCGCGAATTCGTTTAGAACGATCGCGTCTACGCGTCCCGATAGCAAAGCTTGGATCAGGTCAGAGTTGTTGGGCAGGCTTTTGATTTCTTTGAGACCTTTTTGCTCGGCCAAAAATTTAAAATAAATCGTTCCTTCTTTGGCGGCCGCACGGTGATCTTTCAGGGTGGAAAGCGAGGTGAGTCCTTTTTTCTTGGTCACGAGCACCGGGCCTGAACAGTAGTGAGGGTCGACAAAGAGCACGGCTTCTTTTCTTTCGGGGGTGATGGCGAGGGAGGCGACGACGGCATCGTAACGGTTGCCTCCGAGGCCAACCAGTAGAGATTGAAAGCTGTGGGTTTGCCATTTTGTTTGCACGCCGAGTTTTGAAAAAAGATGATTGGCCAATTCCACTTCAAATCCGGTCAATACGGAGTTCTCGTGGTAGTTGAAGGGAACGAGGGTTCCTTCGGCGGCGAGGTTAGCAACTTTCGACGCTTGAATCTCAGCAAGGGGTCTCGCGCCAGCCGTGGCGGAGAAAAGACAAAGGGTAGCGGCGAAGCTTTTAGAGATCCGATTCATTCAGGGGAGCTCTAACGAGGTCACTCTATCTTTGTAAAGTGGCTTATGGCTCGAGGTAAAATGGGGTGACCAACGGGACTCGAACCCGCGACCTCCAGAATCACAATCTGGCGTTCTAACCAACTGAACTATGGTCACCATTCCGGAATGTGCCGAGGCACAAATGGAAAGAGGCCTTCGATTTATATCTCGAAGGCCCCTTTTTCAATGCAATAGATATAGATATTTCGACTTACGCTGTCGCGGTAATCTCAAAGATGTTCTTGAGTTCTGACTCTACGGCGTCTTCGCGTACGGCTTGTGCCAGCGAAAGTTCCTTAATGAGCAGGCTCTTGGCGGTGTCGAGCATCTTGCGTTCTCCAAAGCTCAGGTCCTTATCGGTTTTGAGGCGATAAAGGTCCCTTAGCACTTCGGCGATCTCGTAGATGCTGCCCGTTTTGATCTTTTCCATGTACTCGCGATAGCGACGGTTCCAAGTTTGGTTGTCGGCAACCATTTCTTTGGATTTCAGTATTTTATAAATCTTAGGCACATCTTTCTTGGCAATGATGGCGCGTAAGCCAACATCTTTGACCTTATCCGTAGGGATAAGAATCGTGCTGCCGTTTTCGATGAGCTGAAGAATATAGAAATACTTCTTTTTGCCGCCAACGTCCTTTACTTGGACGCCTCTGACGACACCCACACCGTGTGAGGGGTAGACTGCGTTGTCTCCGACCTTGAAAATAGCCAAATAGACCTCCAATCCCTGAGTATTTTTGACTATAAAGACGAGGAGTATTCTGGG
>DATLIP010000032.1:0-2381 GCA_035539375.1 Bdellovibrionota bacterium
ATGATCCCACAAAGAGTCGCCGAATCTTCAACCCTCGCTCTCCTGCAAAAAGTTCGCGAACTGAAGGCCTCGGGCAAGGACGTGGTCTCCTTCGCTGCGGGCGAAGCCGACTTCAACACCCCCGAAGTCGTGGTCGCAGAAACCTTTGAATCCATCCGTCGCGGCAACACCCGCTACGTCAGCACACAGGGCGTGCCCGTGCTGCGCGAGATCGTGGCGCAGGATTATCGCAAACGCCTCGGCGCTACTTGGGTAAAAGACGAACACGTCCTCGCCTGCGCAGGCGCCAAGCAAGCCATCTACCTTGCGATGGTCGGTCTGCTGGAGCCAGGCGCTAAAGAAGAAGTCATCATCCCCAAACCCTACTGGGTCTCTTATCCCGGTATCACCAAGACGGCCGCTGGCGTCGACGTTTATGTAGATACCAAAGCCGAAGATGGGTTTTTCCCCACGGTGTCCGCCCTCGACAAAGTGAAAAGCGCCAAGTCGAAGATCCTCATCCTTTCGTCGCCCGCGAATCCCACCGGCACCATGATCACAAAAACCCATTTGCAATCCATTGTGGACTGGTGTGTTTCCAACAAGATCACCCTGATCTACGACGAAATTTACGAGCGCCTGGTGCTCAAAGATCAGCCGCACGTTTGCGCGCTCTCGCTCGTCGACGAAGCCAAATCGGAATATGTGATCGCGGTGAACGCCACCTCGAAGAGCCTTGCCATGACGGGCTGGCGCCTGGGCTACCTCATCACGCACCCACAAAACATCAAAGCGCTGAACGCGCTGCAATCGCAAATGCTCACCTGCTTGCCAGGCTTCATTCAAGAAGGCGCGGCCGCGGGCCTACGCGAAGTGGACACCTTGTTTCCGCCCATCGTGGCGCGCTTTAAAAAACGCCTCGAGCTTCTCGAGTCGCTGCTGGGCAAGATCCCCGGAATCACCTTTACCCCTCCGCAGGGAGCCTTCTACATGTTCGCTAACGTTGAAGGCGCCATGAAAAAACGCGGCATCACCAGCGACAAAGATTTCTGCGCAGCTCTGCTCGAAGAAGTGCAAGTTGTTGTGAACGCGGGCTCTTCATTCGGCATGCCGGGCTATATCCGCATGTCCTTTGCCACGAGCGAAGACGAAATCCGCAAGGGTGCCGATCGCATCGCCAAGTTCTGCGGCGTTTAAGCGCTTAAAAGTGTGCCGAAGAGGTCACGATGCCACGCAGACGCAGCTCGAACTCGCCAGGCTGCGAGGAGAAGCGTAGTGCGGTTTCGCGGCTGATCTCTTTGGCTTCGTAAAGCGACATCAAATGTTGATCGAAAGTTTGCATTCCGTAAGGTTGTCCACCGTCTTCGATCGCCTTGCGCAGCTCGTCCATGCGCGTGGGGTCCATCAGAAGTGAACGCGTGCGTGGCGTGTTGATAAGAATTTCGCAGGCCACGGTGTTCGATTTTCCGTATTTGGACTGGGCTTCTTTGGTAAAGGGCACGAGTCGCTGAGAGACAACGCCAGCGAGTGAAGCAGCAAACTGTGTGCGAACCGCGGCCTGCACACCGGGCTCAAAGACACCGATGATACGATTCACCGTATCCTTGGCGTCGCGTGTGTGGAGGGTAGAGAATACCAGGTGACCCGTTTCAGCGGCGTTGAGCGCCGCCACGATGGTCTCGCGGTCACGAAGCTCACCGATCATGATGACATCTGGGTCCTGGCGAAGCGCATACTTGAGACCGCTGTCGAAGTTTTCGGTGTCGAGGCCCACTTCGCGCTGGGTGATGATCGCCTTGCGGTCGCGAATGAGATACTCGATGGGGTCTTCGATCGTGATGATGTGACCACCGCGCGAGTTGTTCCACTCCTGAATCATCGCTGCCATTGTGGTCGACTTGCCCGAGCCTGCAGTTCCCGTGACGAGCACAAGGCCGCGCTTGAGCTGCGCGAGTGAGCGCACCGCGCCCGGAAGTCCGAGCTCGTCGATGGTTTTGATCTCAAAAGGAATGAACCTGGCGATGATGCCGATCTGCGAGCGGTGCTTGAAAATGTTGAGACGGAAGCGGCCCACTTTGGGCAGCGAATAAGCAAGGTCGACCTCTTTGCCAGCGCGCACCTTTTCGCGGTGAACGGACGTGAGGATGTTCTGACAGATGCTGTCGACCATTTCGTTGGTGAGCACCAGCGCTTTGGTGAGCAGCCGCAGCGTGCCACCCACGCGCACGACGGGCGGAATGCCAGTTTTGAGGTGGATGTCAGAGGCTTTTTCTTCGACCGCTTTTTTGAGCAGCGCCTGAAAGAGCTCTTCGCCCTTGAGGTTTTCCATACCGATAGTTTCTCACGAAGCGTACTTGGTTTCATGGCAAAGCTGCTCTATTGTCGCCAAAAGTATGGACTAT
>DATLIP010000033.1:0-26251 GCA_035539375.1 Bdellovibrionota bacterium
CTTCTAAACTTTTCCATTCGCTTTCTAAACTCACGATAGATTCCTTTTTCCTTAGTTCCCGCTGTAGCGGGGTTTGCGTTTTTCCATGAAGGCTTCGAGCCCCTCGACGCGATCTTGCGATTTGAGCACGCGCTCGTAACAGCTGCGTTCAAAGTCCAGGCCTTCGCCGAGCACGAGGTCCGGGGCGCGCTGAATCGCCGCCTTGGCCGCCGCGAGCGCGAGCGGGCCGGCTTCGAGTAGATTGTCCACGTAGGATTCCACGAGCAGGTCGAGGTTCTCCGTCACTTCATTCACGATGCCGAGATGCGCCGCCGCACGGGCGTCGAGTCGACGGGCGAGCAGAATGAGTTCCTTGGCGCGCGCCACGCCCACGAGGCGCGTGAGTCGCTGGGTGCCGCCCGAACCGGGAATGATGGCGAGCTTCGTTTCGGTGAGACCGAGCTGTACGGTATCGCGCGCCAGACGAAAGTCACAGCTCAGCGCGAGCTCCAGACCGCCGCCGAAGGCCACGCCCCGCAAGACCGCGAGGGTGGGGGCCGCGAGCGCTTCGGTGCGGTCCATCATCTGGCGCTGCACACGCAATTGCTCGTCGATTTGTTTTTCGTCCATGCCGGCTCGTTCTTTGAGATCCGCACCGGCGCAAAAGGCTTTGTCGCTGCTCGAGTCCAGAATCACCACGCGCACTTTGCCGCCGGCGATGCCCGATTCCACTTTACCTAAAGCCAGCAGGTAAGCGTCGCAGAGCGCCCGCGAAAAGGCGTTGAGTTTGTCGGGCCGGTTTAAAACGATGCGGGCTACGCCGCGTTCGTCGATGCTGAGATTCACGAGTTCCATGATTAAGGTTCCTCCGCAAAGGTTCTGAGCACTTTCGAGGGCCCGCGTTTGCCGAGACTCTTTTCGACGTAATGACCGGCGCGGGCGATGGCTTGGAGCGAGACGCCTTCGAGCAGGCCGAGCTTGCCCAGCAAGTAGGCGAGGTCTTCGGTGGCGAGATTCCCACTCGCCCCGGGCGCGTAGGGACAGCCGCCGAGCCCGGCCACCGAGGCGTCGAACTCCGAAATTCCCCAGCGCAGACCCTCCTGGGCGTTCACCAGGGCGAGGCCGCGCGTGTCGTGCAGATGCAGGGCGAAGTGGTCGGGCGACCAGCGTTTGGCGTCGCAGAGCTCAAGCACGCGTGCCAGATTCACCGGATCGGCGTGTCCCGTGGTATCGCTCAGCACCACCTTGGTGGCGCCGTGGTCGATGAGCTCCGAGGCGACAGCTATGACCCGCTCGGGCGCGATCACGCCTTCGTAGGGGCAGTAGACGAGCGTCGAAAGGTAAACGCGACTCGGCACCTGCTGCTTGCGCGCGGCTTCGAGCAGGGCAAAGACTTCAGCTTTTTGCTCGGCGAGCGGGCGGTTCACGTTTTTCTGACAAAAAGTGTCCGAGGCCGCTACGAAGAGCGCGACGCCACTGACGCCCGCGTCGAGGGCGTCGTCGAAACCCTTTTGGTTGGGAATGAAGGCCCAAAAACGACAGTCTTTGGCGCGGGCGAGATTCTTGGCGAGGACCTTTCGGATGACCTCGCCGCTGTTGGCCAGGGCGGGAATGCGGTCGGCCCGCACGAAGGAGCCCACTTCGATGTCGCGCAGACCCGACTCGATGAGCCGGGCGATGAGCTCCACGCGCGCGTCGACGCTGAGGACGGTGCTTTCGTTTTGCAAACCGTCGCGGGGGCCGACTTCAAAAATATTCGATCGCGGGAGACGAAGCTGGTGCAGCCACTGAACGGACGACATGCGTCACCTGGTGCCGCCGCGCTAGGCGAGCCGCAGCAGGACTTGTCCTTCTTGCACGAAGTCGTCGGTCGCCACGCAAACTTCGGTCACTTTGCCCGAAACGTCCGCGGGAACCATCATTTCCATCTTCATGCTCTCCATGCTGACGACGTCTTGGTCTTCGGAGACCGTATCGCCCACTTTGACGAGAACGTTGATGACCGTACCGGTCATGTTGCTTTTGATTTCTTTAGCCATGTTTTACCAATCTCCCCCGCCGTCGAACTTGTAACCGAGCGACAGCATCACGTTCCATACGGAATCTTTTTGCCCACCGGTCAAGAGGTGCTGACGCGCGGTCATGCCCACCGACAGCTTTTTGCTGATGCCAAAATCGCCGATGATGCCGTAGTTGAATCCAAAATTCGATTTGTCATTGGGCACGTTGTAAAAGCCCACGCCCACGAGACCGCCGAAAAGAAAGCCCTCGACGTCCACGGGGTAAAAGGCAAAGGCGGGTGCGATCGCCATGAAGGTGCCCGCGGTAAAGGGGGCGATGGTCAAATCGGCGTAAAACGAGGCCCAGCCCAGCGAGTTGATGTTGATGTTCACGCCGCTGGCGATGGCCGATTCGTCGGAGATGCCGCCCACGCCGCCAATTTGGGCTCCCACGGTGACGGTTTGTGCCTGAGCGTTATGACTCAGAGCGCCCATCGACAAAATCGTTGCAAAGAGCGCGACCCCCATTGAAAACGACACTAAGGTATTTTTATTCATTCTTTTATTCGTAGAAGGAAAAGACATGCTTGTCGATATTAGCCAAAGCTTTGTTAGGATGGCACCGTGTTCTTAAATTTAGTGCCAGAATCTTTTCTACGGGTGCTCTTTCGTTCGCTCGAAGCGGGCGAACCTTTTGCCGAGAGCATCGATAAAATTCGCAAAGAATACCCCGAACGCCCCATTGCCCTCGCTCTCACGCGCCTGGGCTTTGTGGAGTTTCTAGCGCTCCAAACCTTTTTGAAGCGACGTTTTGGCTCGGAGTTCCAACTCACCAACGCCACCGGACTACATTCAATATGGATCGAGTCCCTGGGGCGTAATTTACGGCGCGTCGCGGCCTTTTTGCGTCTGGCGCCACGTCCCAAAACACGCATCCTATTTTGCCTCGAAGCTCTGCGCCGAGGCGAAACCGTCGCTCTCGAACTCAAGCGTCGCCGCACCGGTCGCGACTTCGAAGAGTCCACCAGCGAGCGCGAACTCGGCTTTCTCTCCTATCGTCTGCCGAACCTCATCGTGGTGCCCGTCACCTTTGTCTGGCTGCGTAAAGTCGAAACCACGCCCGACCCCCATGGACTATCGCCAGGCGTGGCGCAGCGGCTTTGGATTGGACTCAAAAAACCTCTGCTCTCGCCTTGGACTTTTATCTGGGGCGACCCCTACGAACCCCGCGGCCTGCGCAAGCTTTTCTTGATGCTGCGCGGTTATACCAAGAGCACCATCCGCCTCGGGGCCCCCCTCGAAGCCAGCACGCTCTCACCGATGGATCTACGCAACCGGCTCTTCGACGCCGACGAAGAAGAGCGTCGCATCATTCTTGGTCCCACGCACACCAGCCACAGCATGGTTTCCGAACACGTGCTACGCAATCCTCGCTTTGTGGAATTCACCAAGCGCCTCGCCGCTGAAGAGGGCGTTTCGCAAAATAAGATTCTCGAGCGCGCCAACAAGTACTACAGCCAGACTGCCGCGAAGTTTTCCTTTTTCTTTTTGGAGCTCGGCTACAACATCGTCATGCGCATGCTGCGCCTTCTTTTCGACGGCTTCCATTACGAAAAAGACGAGATCGAATACCTGCGCAACACCTCGCGCAAGGGGCCGTTGGTGCTCATCCCCTCGCACAAGAGCTACATGGACTTTCTCCTGCTCTCGACAATTCTCTACCAAGAAGACCTGCTCCCCCCACATGTCGCGGCGGGATCTAACCTCAACATCGGCCCCATCGGATTGCTCTTTCGACGCGGGGGCGCGTTTTTCATCAAGCGTTCGTTTCGCGGCAATCACCTCTACTCCGAAGTTCTGCGCCGCTATATCGCGGTGCTGCTGAACCAGCGCTACAACCTGGAGTTTTTTATCGAGGGGGCACGCTCGCGTAACGGCAAGCTCGCACCGCCCAAATTCGGCATCCTCAAGATGATCGTCGATTCTTACCTGCTGGGCGATATCCAGCGCGACGTGCAGATCATTCCGGTCTCTATCACCTACGACAAGGTCACCGAAGACAAAGCCCACAAACGTGAACTCGAGGGCGGCGAGAAGATTCCCGAATCCATGGCCAACGCCGTCAAGTCGAGCGGCGTGCTCTTTAAAAAACACGGCAAAGTGATGCTGCGTTTTTCACCCGCCATCTCGCTCGATTATTTTCTCAAAGAATGCGGCACAACAATGGAAGATCCCAACTCCGTGCGCAAAGGCGTGCAAAAGCTCGCCTTTGAGGTTTGCCACCGCATCAACGAAAAGATCCCCGTCACGGCCCTCGGTCTCGTGTGCAGCATCTTTCTGGCCAAGCCTGGCAACGCGCTCTCCAAGTCCGAGCTCGAACAGTGGCTCATGCTCGTGCAGCAAGATCTCTTTAAGCTGGGCACGCTACTGAACCCCGACCTCCAAGAAGGCTATCTCAAGCAGTGTCGTCGGGCGCTCGCGCGCCTGGTGGACGAAAAGGTGGTCGACAAGTACCGCCTGCAAGACGAAGGCGTTGGGCTGCGCGTGCCGGGCAAGCAGCGTGTCGCTGCGCTTTATTACAAGAACTCTGTGGTGCACGCCTTTCTCATTCCCGCGCTCAAGGGCATCGTCGGCAACGACAAAGAAGCCGCACTTGAACTGCGCAGCTATTTGGTCTTTGAATTCTTTTTTGCCGAAAAAGACGAGTACCTCGATCAGCTTGCCGATTGCCCCGATGGCCTCATGACCGAACTCTACGCGAACCTCATCGACGACGTGCTTGAGAACACCCAGATCGGCCTGGAATATCTGCTGCGTACCCGCAACAAAAAAGATTCCGATAAAGATTGGCAAAAGAAGTTCATGAAATACGGCGTGGAACGCATTCTCGATTCGAGCATCACGCGTTTTGAATCGATCAACACCCAGTCGTTCCGCAGCTTCATCGAAATGGCCAAAAACCGAGGCTGGCTCGTGCGCGATCCAGACGACGAAGGTCAGCTCCTTGTCGGAGACCGCACCCTGCTCAAGAATCACCTTGCCAAAATCGAAGGTTATCGGGAGAAGATTCCTACGTGGAAAAAGCTCAAAGACAAGTATCTCGTCGACCCCAGCGACCTGCTGGACTTCGAGGCCGAGTCCCTGCCCAGCGAGCCCGAAATCTAAGCGCGCATTTGCACGCGCTCTTTGAAGCCCACCACAAAGAAGAGAATCTCTCGATGGATCCGGTGGGCTGGCTCGACCGAAGCCTCGACGCACGCGACCTCGAACTGTGGTCTTTTTTATTGCAGGGAATCTCTTACGGCCGCGTGGAGCAAATCCGCGTCTCTTATCGCGCGCTCCTCGCGCGTTTCCATACCATGGGACTCGCGCCAAACGGCGCCGGCCTCTACGAGTGGCTCCTCGCCAGCGATCCCACCTCGGCCGAAATCACCAAGAGCCTGCGCGGATGGAAACACCGACTCAACGTGCACGGCGACATTCAGCAAGTGCTCAGCGTGCTTCGCGCGCAGGTTTGCGTGCCCAATCGTTCGATCGCCGCGTGGTTTGCCTCTCTCGAAGCAGAGACCTTTGAAGACCGTGTGATGCGCTTTTGCGAGTTTTTTGAAATCGCTCCCAAAGCCCGCCGCTCGCGTGGATGGGCTGGCACAGGCGCTTCGTGGTTTGCGCCCACGCCCGCGCGCGGTGGCACCGCCAAGCGGCTCATGATGTGGCTGCGCTGGATGCTGCGCGAGGATGGCGTGGACCTCGGACTCTGGCGCACGCTCTTGCCCGAGACGAGCGGCATCACCAAAGCGGACCTTATGATTCCCGTCGATACTCACATTTTTAGATTCGCTCGCGAGTGGAAACTCGTGAGCCACAAGAACCCCACTTGGGCTTCGGTAAAGAGCATCACCGCAGCCCTCAAAGCGGTGGATCCCTTAGATCCGATCCGCTTCGACTTCGCGATTTGTCACGCGGGCAAAATGGCCGCTAGGCAAAAAGATTTATAGGTAGCCACTGACAGAAATGCCGTGGAATTGCTGCGAGCTCTTTTGCTCGTACTGAAAGGCATAATCCACAGAGAACTTTTTATCGCCGTAGCCAAGGCCCGCGCTGATCACTTGACGATCCCAAGCGGCACTTTGCAGGTAGCCTGTGCGGATGTCGAAGCTTGCGATGCGGTACGCGGCGCCCAACGACCAAGCGAGGGCGTCGGGTTTTGGCAAGCTGAAGTTCGGCGCAAGATCCGATGCCGAGACACTCATGATTTGCCCTGAAACCGCGAGGGCCGAAGCGGCGCGAATTTCTGCACCAAAGATATAGGTGCGCGGGTTGAGGCCCGTTTTGTCGTCGATCAAATTGAGCGCGCTAAAAGCAATGTTGAATTCGGGTGTGGCCGCGACGGCGAACGAAAGATCACCATTGAAAGCGTTGCCATTGCGAATGCCTACTACGGAACTCTTTTGATAGCCGTACTTGCCATTGATGCCCATGGCGAATTGCTCGGAGAACTTGGTGAAGAGAGCGATGCCCGCACGTTCTTCAAGACGGCTGTAATCGCCAAGTAGCAGGCTCGTGGGAGTCTGCGAACGCAAATCGCGGCGCATATAATAGAGGCCGCCACCCAGGGGGCCCGACTTGGTGTCGACAATCGAAGCGCCGAGGGTATTGCCCATGCCGTTCATCCCAAAAGAAATCGCGTATTGATCCTGAAACGCGAGGCTCGCGGAATTGAGCAGAAGGCCATCCACGTGCTGCGCACTCGAGGCCGATGTGGAAGAGCCACGCGAAGCGGCTTTGGCGCTCAGCAGGGTTACGGGATCGGCGGGAACAAATGCCCGGGCGCAGGGAAGGCTTCCCAGCGTCACGGCCAGAGCGACAAGTCGTGAATATTTCGTGTACATCAGCGCACCTCCTGTGCGGGATTGGAGTGTCGAAACTTTAGACATCCTAGCACAATATAGCCGAAATCGCGTGGCCAAAAGTCCGACGACCTTCGGGGGCCCTCACAAAAATCTAGTAAAATCGGGGGCTTGCTTGGGTGCCCCTCAAGCCAAAGACCTGGCCCGCGACTTGCTTAGTATCCGTTAAGAAACTTTGGGTTCAGGGGGATTTATGAAACGAACGAATGCGACTTATGCGCTTGCCACGTTGGTGATGGTTGCGGCCTATATGGCCTCTAACCACACCGCGAACGCCGGTGGATTCATTCAAGGATCTGCGGGCTTTTCGAACGGCTCTGTGGACGCAGGGATTTCCGTTGGGAATCCTTTTGGACAGGGCTTCGGTTACCGCGGCGGCCTTTGCGGCATCAGCTGTGGCGGATCGGCCTTCAGCTCGCAGTACAACGGCTTACCGTCGCACTTGCCTCAACAACCTCTCGTGCACCAAGTGCCCGTCATGCCTAACATTCAAGGTGGATGGGTGAGTGGTGGTCCCGGATATCCCGGTGGTGGTTACCCAGGCGGCGGCTACCCTGGTGGTGGCTACCCTGGCGGTGGTTTCCCAGGCGGCGGCTACCCAGGTGGTGGTTATCCCGGCGGTGGCTACCCCGGTGGCGGCTACCCTGGTGGCGGCTACCCTGGTCGTTATCCTTGTGGATTCAACCCTTGCGCAAACAATGGGTTCTATCCTCCGATCTATCAACCCATGCCTCCGATGCAAGTGCCCGGCGGCCCTTGCGGCATGTGCGGCCGCGGCGGTGGTGCGATCGCAATGCCCATGCCGATGCCCGCTCCCATGCCTTCGGGCGGAATGGTCACAGGCGGTTACGTAGCACAGAACGAATGGGAAAAGAACGACACGGCGGCCATCGTGTGGGGCGTCTCGGCGGGACTCTCGTCGATGACCTCTAACGTGTATCCCGTCGCTTACCAACGTCAAGACATCACGATCCCTACGCCGCAGCTCTACTACCAAGGTGGTCGTTACACCGGATACGAGCCGCGCCCGGGCATTGGGCACACAGGCGCAGCCCTCACGGGCTCGGCCTTCCAATAAGGTCTCCGTTTTAAAACCAGCGCCCCGGGTCTTGCGACAAAGCTAGGCCCGGGGCGTTCACGTTTACGCTCCGATCTTTCTTTGCTACAAGTTAAGCATGAACGCCAAACGCAGTGTGACCACCGCCGTGATTCCCGTGGCCGGTATGGGCACCCGATTCTTACCTGCCACCAAGGTCCTTCCCAAAGAGCTGCTGCCGATCATCGACAAGCCCATCATTCACCACATCGTGCAAGAGGCCGTGAACGGCGGCATCAAGAACATCGTCTTTGTCACCTCGCGACCCAAAGTGCTCATCGAGGATTATTTCGATAGCGGTGATTACGCGAGTCTGAAACTCAAAACTGCTGGCAAAGAAAAGCTCATCTCCGAAGCGCTCGAACTCTCCGAGAAGATCAACATCATCAGCGTTCGTCAGTACGAACCCCGCGGCCTCGGCCACGCCATCCTGCAAGCCGAACCCATCATCGGACGTCAGAACTTCGCCGTGCTGCTCGGGGATGACATTGTCGTTTCCGATCGCTCGAGCTCGGCGATGGGCGAATGCCTGCGCCTCTTTGAATCCAAACCCCGCGGTTCGGCGGTGGGCGTGCTTGAAGTGGCCCCCGAAGAAACCTCGAGCTACGGCATCGTCGGTCTGCGCGGCGAATCTGAAGTAGAGACCTTCGTGGAAAAACCCACACCGGCCGAAGCGCCTTCGCGCTGGGCTCTGCCCGGTCGCTACGTCTTTGAACCTGAAATTTTTGATGCCCTGCGGGAAACCAAGCCAGGCAAGAACGGTGAGATTCAGCTTACCGACGGCATGCTGAAGCTTTTGCAATCCTCACCCTTCTTTGCCCACAAGCTGAGTGGAGAGCGTTTTGATACGGGATCAAAACTCGGTTACATTATTGCAAATGTCGCCTTCGCTTTGCAAAACCCCGAAATCGGTCCGCAGCTCCAAGAATGGCTCACTCAAAGATTGCGTTAAGCTGCTGAGCGCCTCGCTCGCGCTCAGCGCTGCCGCCGCTTGGGCTCACACGCCCAAGCCCGGGCAAATTGCGCAGCACCAGGCGCGCCGACTCAACACGACTCGCCAGAGCTTCAAGCAAGACGGCACGGTGGTGGTCGACGGCAAAACCTACAAAACCGAACTGCGCTGGTTCGCGCCCTCATCTTATAACATTGTGATCGCAGGACTCCCCTCGGCCTTTACGGGTGTGGCGGGCAACGAAGGCCAGTGGGTGCTACAACGTCGCCCCGGTGGCCGCTGTTCGCTCGTTGCGGGCAATCGCTACGTGCAATGCACTCCTGCGATGTTCTGGGCCATGATCGAGCTTTCAGCGCAGCCCGAATCCGTTTCAGGCTCGCTGATTCGCGCTGGCATTTATTCCCAGGCCGATGCTGTCTTCGACGAAACGCACTCCAGCAGCGTGAGCGATCCGCAGAGCCGTCGCGTGAAACTGGCAGTGGGCAAAAACGGCGAAACGCCCAAAGCCGTAATGCGCATACGCGCCCCTTCAGCAGCTCCCGAAGCCACCGATGCTGCGTACATCGATTTTGATCAAAACTTTCTCGTGCCGCTCTACGCGCAATTTCAGCACACCGGAGCGCTCTACAAAATTCAGGCGCGCACCGAGCTGAACATCGACCGCGAACAGCCCCGCTACTCGCACGTGCTCGCCTCGTCGCTGCGCGTGTTCCGCGGAGACGACACCATCGCTCGCTTCAGCCGCGCGGAGGCCACTCCTGACCGCTCTGTGAAAGAAGACAAATTCCGCGAAGGTGTGGTTTCGCTGCCCTCTTTTCAAGAAAGCCTTAGTGGCGACGCGAACAACCTGTTGACGGCCCTCTTGCTGACTCACTAGGGCGCGTTTACATTTCCTTACAACCGCCTGCCGCGAGAGAATTTGTCCGCAGCTAGGAGGCTCGAAGGCGGCGTGGTGGTTCCACGTTGCCAAGAGCCGACAACGCCTGCAGGCAAATTCTCTCTGGCCCTACGAGAAATTTAGGGTTTCAGGCGCTTGTAAGGAAATGTAAACACGCCCTAAACAAGGAGCATGGCTCGTTATGCGCAGATCGCGGTTCCCGTACCGCTCAGCCCGCTGAACGCCTGCCTCGACTACGCGGTTCCCGAGGAGCTGCGCGAGGTGGTGCGCGCGGGCTCGCTCGTGGACGTGCCCTTTCGCAGCAAAAGCACCTGGGGGCTCGTGCTCTCACTTTCGGAGACGCCCTCGACCGGCGTTGACCCTGCCAAGGTCAAAGCCATCTCGGCCGCAAAATTCGACGAACCCGTTTTCGATGAGACCTCGCTAGACTTTTTGCGCTGGCTCTCGGCGCAGTACTTTTATCCTATCGGAGAAGTGGCCGAGAGCATGATTCCCGCACCCGTGCGCAAGGGCACCGAGCGCACGTTGCAGCTCAAAGCGCGCGCTGCAAAAGAAAAGCCTCCGGCGGCGATCCACGCCATCACTCCGAACGCCGCGCAGCTCGCCGCACTGAACGCCCTTCGCAGCGATGCGCGTCCGCATCTGCTTTGGGGCATCACCGGATCGGGCAAAACGCAGGTCTACATCGAAGCCATTCGCGAGGCCTTGGCGCGCGGGCAGGGGGCAATGATCCTTGTGCCCGAAATTTCGCTCACACCGCAACTGCTCTCGCGTTTCGAAGCCGCCTTTCCCGGACTGGTCGCCGTTTTCCATAGCGCGCAAAAGCCCACTGAATTGCGCCGCGCCTGGCTCGAAGTTTTCCATCAGCTCAAACCCATCGCACTCGGCGCGCGCTCCGCGCTCTTCGCACCGCTCAAAAACCTCGGCCTGGTGGTGCTCGATGAAGAGCACGACGGTTCCTACAAGCAAGACGAGCGCCTCAAATATCACGCACGCGAAGCCGCCGCCGAACTCGCGCGCCTCCGCGGAGCGCAGCTGCTCCTAGGCTCCGCCACGCCGAGCGCGGAGTCGCTTCATAAAACCATGACGGGCGAGTGGGCGCTCTCCAAACTCGAAATGCGTGCGGTGGAACTCTCCGCCCTGCCGCAAGTTCAGCTCGTGGATCTTAAAAAGCAGCTCCCTCAGCAAAACCTCAACATCGAAGCCGCAGCGACCTCCTTTCGCGAGGAACTCGAACCCGTCGTGCCCGAATCCTTTTTTCTCTCAGCGCCGCTGAGGGAAAAGATTTCCGATCGCCTGATTCGCCGCGAGCAGATCATTCTCTTTCTCAACCGTCGCGGCATGGGCTCGAGCCTTCTCTGCCGCTCGTGCGGAACTTCGGTGGACTGCCCCACCTGTCATGTGTCCCTCACTCCACACCGCCACACATTGATGTGTCACTACTGTGGATTTCAAACCAAGGAACCTGCCACTTGCCAGGCTTGCGGCGCTCAGGAATATCCCTACAAGCGCGTCGGCGTGGGCACTCAGGAAGTCGAGTCGCAACTGAAACGC
Organism: Bdellovibrionota bacterium; assembly: GCA_035539375.1. GTDB lineage: Bacteria > Bdellovibrionota > UBA2428 > UBA2428 > UBA2428 > DATLIP01. Next base: position 11,387 of record DATLIP010000033.1, read on the forward strand.
GAATTTCCCGAGGCGCGCGTGCTGCGTCTCGACCGCGATTCGGCCTCCACCAAAGAAGAGCTCGAGAGCATCATCGACACCTTCGCGCGCGGCGAGGGGGACATCCTCATCGGCACGCAGATGGTCGCCAAGGGTCACGATTTTCCTAAGGTGACTCTCGTCGGAATGATTCTCGCCGACATGGGTCTGCACGTGCCGGACTTCCGTGCCGCCGAAAAATCACTGCAACTGCTGCTGCAGGTTTCAGGTCGTGCTGGCCGCGCGAGCGCCGGCGGCGAGGTGGTGGTGCAAACCTTCAATCCCGATCACCGAGTTTTCCGGGCCTTATCCACATACCAAGGTCTCTCCTCGTATTCGGATTTTCTCGAAGTCGATTTGCTCGAACGCGAAGCTCTGGGATATCCCCCTTACGGAGAGCTGCTCCTCATGCGCTTCGACGGTTTAGATGAGATGCAAGTGCGTGATGCTGCGAACACTGTAGCGCAGGCGCTCTCTCGCGTAGATTCCACTTACCTACAAGTGCTCGGGCCCGCGATGTCCTTTTACTCGCGCGTGCGCGGACGTTACCGCTACCATGTGCTGCTCAAATCCAAATCGCGCGAACATCTCAACAAAAGCGTGCAGTGGATATGGGATATCTGGCTTAGCAAACGTCTCGAACAAAAATACAAAACCCGGCTCAGTCTCGACGCGAGTCCGGTGACGATGGGCTAGAGACGGCGATAGGCCATGGCGGCCGCGCCCAATAGGCCCGCATTGCCCGGCACCTGGGAGGTCAGCAGTTCAAAACCTTTGAGCGACGAGGCGAAGGCTTCGCGCTGAAGTTTTTCGCGCGTCTGCGCCAAGAAATTTTCAAATTTTTGTACAAAGAGCCCGCCGCCAAGAACGATGGCCTCGGGGTCGAAAATGTTCACAAGATTCCCCAGGCCGCGCGCCAAATCGCTCGACACGTCGTCGAGCAAGTCTTTGGCCCATCTTTCGCCGCGATCGGCCGCTTCGAAAATCTCGTGTGACTGCTCGATTTCGGGATGCTCGGCTTTGGCGCGGTTCAGCACCGTCACCGCCGACACATAACGCTCAAAGCAGCCGCGGCGGCCGCAATTGCAGACGATGCCATTCGGGTGCAAGTTCATGTGACCCACTTCGCCAGCAGCGCCTCGTTTGCCGTGTTGGATCTTGCCGTCCACAAAGATCGCGCCGCCGATGCCGGTGCCGAAGGTGAGCATCAAAAAATCTTTTTTGCCGCGAGCCGCGCCGAAGGCTTCTTCACCGAAGGCCGCACAGTTCGCATCGTTTTCGATAAAAACCGGAAGCTGAAGCTTATCGCCAATCAGCTTGCCAAGGGGAACGTCGCGAAAGCCGGGAAGGTGGGGGGCTTCAAAAAGAATGCCCGACGGCGCGTTCACCGGACCGGGCAGGCCCACGCCCACGGCGAGGGGTTTTCCCAAACCTTCGGGAATGGCCTCTTCAATGACCCGGCACACTTGCTTCACAAAGGCCTCTACCGAATCCTTGTGTGATTCGAGGCGAATGCGCTCGCCTACGGCCTTACCCGCCGCATCTACGGCTAGTGCCCGAGTGTTGGTGCCCCCAATATCGACGCCGATGACGTAGCCCATATAGGCCCCTGAAAATTGTACAAATCCTGCGCCAAGTCCACCCCATAGCGCCAAGTTTTTGGGCCCCCTTAACAAAATCTTTACTCGTGGAGAACGCCCGATTCGTGCGAAAGTGGTTCTACTGGAACGTGGGCGGGATCCTGTGCTCTTTTTAGAAGGAACTCAAAGTATGAACCTTAAGAAGTTTTTATCCTTTATTTTCGTGATGAGCCTGGGCTCCGCACTCAGCGCCCGAGCCGATGACTTCGTCGACGAAAGCAAGCAAGAAGCCCTAAAGCACCACAAAGATATCATCGACCCTAATAAGTTCGATAAGATTTCAGAAGAAGTGATGGAAAAGGTCCGCGAAGAATTCGATCGCGATCATCCCCGGGGCGCCATCATTAACAAAATCATCGAGAACAAAGCGGAAAGCTCCGAAGAATTTGTCGCCAAACTTCTTTTTATCGAAAAAAACTCGCACCTTCTCGAAGGAGCGGATCTGCTCGCCATCGATAAATCTCATTTTACGGCGGTGCTGGCCAACTATAACAACGCACTCGCCAAAGTGAAGGCCAACAAAAAGCTCAAGCCCGAAGAGATCCAAAAAGAACTCTTCAAAATCATGGCTGCAAATTTCAGCGAGAAAGCGGGCAATCAAATCAACTACAACGACAACATGGCACCCGCCGACAAACAGCAGCAAGACTTCAACGACTTGGTGAGCGTGCTCCAAGGCATCGTGGAGCAAAACGCCATTCCAAAAGATCAAGAATAACAGCCCCTTATGTGGCCGGCGCGGATAAGCTCCGCCCGGCCTTTCACTCGCAAATTCACCAAATCTTCACGGGTACAGAGATTCCCCAAACCTTAGAATGGTTTAGATGGGGGTCGTTGTGCGCACGCCTTTAAATATCGCAAAGATGATCCAGCGATTGGCTACGCCAATGCTCGCGCTCGCGCTGATCACTCCCATCGCTCGCGCAGAATTCGAAGAGACCACCAACACCAAAGTCAATGACGGTGAAGATGATCTCAAGGGTGGTTACACCAAAGACGAATTGCGCAACATGCAAAAAGAGCAAAAGGCCATCGTCGATAAGTTCATGAAGGGGCGCTACTCCTCGGCCACGGGCAAGGGTTCTCGCTACAGCAACATTCTTGAATACCACGATAGCAACTTCGACGGTCTCACCGAACACGAAGGCGCCAACAACGCCGCCGAGGGCTCGGGCGACCTTGTGGGTCTCGGAAAAAAAGGGCTCAAGCAGAGCGAGCGTCTCAAGAAAATGGTCACGGAGCGCGTTAGCTCTTCGGGCAACTGCGAACTCACCAAAGAAGATCAGGAATACCTCAAAAAAGATCAGTACTCGCTCGTCACGGGTGCCGTAAAGGGCAAAGCGTGGGACGAAAAACAACTGCTCAATGAAGTCATGGGCTCGTCGTGGACGAATCTGCTCGAGATCGATCCGAACACCAAAAAGGCCGTGGCTAAAAAATTTCAGGTAAACCCCAGCAATCCCAACGATCCGAACGTCGATAGAAACCTCGAAGCCGACAAAGCTCTTGAGCTCTTCCGCCGGGAATCTCAAAAGCAAGGCTATGTCACCAAGACCAACGACAAAGGTGAAGCCACCGATCAGTACTACATGAAATGCCCCAACGTTTCGGCCATCGTTCTCGACAAAGGTGCCGCGCACGGCGCCGATATCGGTGCGGGCCACCGCGTTTACGCGCTCAACGAAAAAACCTTTAAGGCCGCAAGCGGCAACGATGGTCCTTATGGCAAGGGTGTCGATGGCGAAGCCAAGAAGGTTGCCGAAGAATACTCCAAAGCGGTGTCGAGCGATTCGGGCACAACCGCTATCCCCCCAGAAGTTGTCGCCGCCATGCGAGCGCAGGGCATGAACATCTCCGCCTCGGCCGATGGCAAGAGCGTGACGATCACCTCACCCGATGGCACGGAGACGCGCACCGTAGCGGGCTCCATCGACGATTTGAGATCCGAATTTGCCTGGCTCGAGACGCAAAAAAAACACCGTCTCAACGAAACCTGGAAAACCCTGCGCGCCGAGCGTTTCTTGCAGGGCGATAGTTACGATCCCGCCGCCGTATCCAACGAGATCGGCTCGCTACTTGCCAAACACGCCAATGCTCCCGAAGCCGAACGCGACAAGATCGTCGCGGAGAAGGTAGCCGAGCACAACGTCTACAAGGGTACCGAGATCTACCTCAAGGTAAGCGGCGCGGGCACCAACATCCTTCTCGGACAGCCGGGCACCGCGCCCACGGGGAACTTCAGCCTTGCCAATAAAGGGGCTCTCATCGGCGGTCAAAAAATCGAAGACATCTGCGGCAGCGCTGCGCAGGTAGCCAACTGTTACCTTGCGGCCACCGCCACGGATTTGCGCTCTCCCAAGCTCGCGCAGCTGGTGGGCATGAACCCCAACGACCTCACCCAAGTCGCTCTCGATGCCGCCAAACGCGAAGCTCAGTCGAATCCGACAAAGGCCGCCGATTTGCAAAAAAACAAAAGTCGCCTCACCCAGCGCGTGCAGGAGTGCATGTCGCGCGGCAAGTGGTGTGAACAAGTGGACCTCAGCGCCTACTCCTCGCTCGCTAGCGACGCCGCAAAACTCCAAAAAGCCCTCGACAGCGACCCCAAGCTCAAGGGCCGCGGCATCACGGTGGACGACGTCAAAGCGGGCACTGCCTACCTCGAAACACAAGGCGACCCGGGTAACGCCTTCAAAGACACTCGCGAGTTCATCGCAGCTCAAATGGAAACCGCTATGGAAGGTCCGCTTTCACAATTTTTAAAAACGGTGGAATCGGCCGACTTTAGTGCCAACACCGACGCCAAGACTGGCACGAACAACTTCGCCGTGGTGAAAAAGCAGTGGGAACAGAACATGCGCATGACCGAAGAGACACTGGCCTTTTCGAAAAAAGCCTACCAAGATTGCGTCGCCAGCCGAGGCAAAAACTGCGAAGAACAGTTCAATAGCAGCAATTACGACCCCACCTCCATGAACACTCTGCAGCTCTTCGGTCGCGACGTTGCGCGCGACGGTTCCACCACGGGTCTCGAAAAAACGGTCGTGGTGCCCGAAGCGGGCGGAGGCCAGTACCTTAAGAGCCCCTCAAGCGCCGGCGCACAGCCACGCTCGCAGGTGATTCCTGAGCGCGGCTCGGCTCCAGCTTCAGCCGCCTCTCCATTCTCGTTTAACTAAATTTTATTCCGATTCGGCTTTGAGACTTATCCTTCGGTTGTGCACAAGCACACCTACAAGAAAGACCACCGATGGCAACCAGGCGCCAATGATGGGATAAATCTTACCCTCGCTCCCCATGTCCGAAGCGAAGGTGAAAATCAGCCAGTAGACAAAGCAGACCACGCCCACAAAAACGCCGTCTTTGGCAGGAGTTGAGGCGCGCCGAAAACGCGTCGCGCGCGGAAAGGCGAGCAGCACAAAGACAAAAGAAATCAAAAAGAACGAATAGCGCGAATGGTAGATCGTCTCCCACTTGGCCGTGTTGATGCCAAGGGATTTGTAGCGCCTGATCACGTCGCTCAGCTGCGACTGTGTGAGCGTGGAAGGCTCAACGTCGGTGGTTTGCAGCGACGAGGGCTCTTCGATGAGCCTTGTCACACGCGCGTCGAAACGCTGGGTGAAGGGGCGCGCAAGCTGCTTGTCGGTGACGGTCACTTTGCCGTCTAGCAGCAGCCACGAATCGCCCTGCCAAACCGCATTCTTAGCATATAGCGTTTGGGCGATGTGAAAGTCGTCGTCGAAGGTGTAGAGCGTCACGTCGAAGAGCAGCTTTTTAAAGGGATCAAAAAAACCCACGTTGTAGAGAATGTCTTGGTTGCGGTACCAAATCTTTTCTTGGCGGATTTTCGAAAAGCGCGAGGGTCTTTTGCGAATCTTAGTATCGTGCACTTCCCAGTGCTCACGGTTGCCGTTGGGTGCCAGCTGATCCACAACAAAGTAATATGGAATCGACGCAAGGCCGATCGCGAGTAGCACCGCTTTCATCACGTCGTTGCGGCTGTAGCCCACGGCCTGAGCCGCCACGAGCTCGCGCGACTTGGTCATGGCACCGAGAAAAACCATCACCGAAAAGAGCACCGCGGCCGGAAAGATCACCTGCAAATGGGCGGGAATTTTGGTGAGATAAAGCCAGAGCACGTCGCCAAAAGAACCGGGCACGTTGAAGACCTGGGCCAGAAATTCCAGCAAAAACAGCATAAAAGCCAGGCTGAGCCATATCGGAAACAGGAGCTTGAAGAGCTCCAAAATGATATAGCGGTAGAGCGTTTTTCCCACTTCCCATATTGTAGCGCGTTCGACCTGATTTGGGGCCCGCTTCGTCAATCAAATTTGTGACAAGCCCCGCCTTATTGGCTAGGATGAGATCTCCATGAAGGTCCGTCAATTTTTTGAGAACCCCGAAACTCGATCCTTTCTCCTGACACTGTTGCTCATCTTCTTTGTGCGCGGTCATTTGGTGGAACCCTTTAAAATTCCCAGCGGCTCGATGATTCCCACCATCCTCATCGGCGACCACCTTTTTGTTTCGAAATCTTCGTACCGCATTCACATTCCCTTCACGAATCACGAAGTCTTGCGCGTTTCCGAACCCCATCGCTCGGACGTCGTCGTTTTTGAATATCCCAACATCGAGCGCGATCCCGAAAAGGATGGCTATTACTTTATCAAGCGCCTCATCGGTCTGCCCGGTGATCACATCAAAGTGGTAGGCGGCGTGCCTTACATCAACGGCGAAATCGCCAAGCAAGAGCTGATCCCCGAAGGGGCTTTTCCCGCCGAGCGCAGCCCTTCGTTTGTGCCGAACTCCTATGTGAATCACTACCTCGAAACGCTGCCTGGCACTTCGGGTGCCCACCTCATTCAGCGCTCGCGCGGCGTTCTGGAAACACTTCCTGCCACAACGGAGCAGTTTCGTCTTATCGAAGGCACAGACTGCACGCCCATCGCCACGCGCTACCAAGAGCACCCCGTGGATCCCCAGGGTATGGCGCTCAACAACATTTGCGAATTCGAAGTTCCTGCCGACAAATTTTTTGTGATGGGCGACAACCGCGACGATTCCTCCGATGGCCGCGAGTGGGGCTTCGTAGCTCGCGAGCTCATGGTGGGCAAAGCGCTCTTCATTTGGCTCTCTTGCAAACCCGAAGATGAAGGCGGCGGCCTCTGCCTCCTGCCTTGGAACTGGCGCTGGGACCGTCTCGGCCTGCCGATGAAGTGATAACGAGGAGTTCTTAATCATGTCCATTCTCGACATCATTCTGCTCCCAGACGAAAGGCTCCACCAGGCCTCCGAGCCCGTCACCACTTTCGATGCGAACCTCAAGAAACTTGCGCGCGACATGGGCGAAACCATGCACGCCGCCAATGGCATCGGCCTGGCGGGTGTGCAGGTAGCGGTGATGAAACAAATCCTTGTCATCGACGTTAATGAAGTGGACGACGAAGAAAGCGAAAGCGTCGAAGAGCGCAAATCCAAAAAACGCAAACGCACCGGCGATGGGATCGAAACTTACATCAATCCCAAGATCACCAAAACTTCCGGAGAAATCGAATACGAAGAGGGATGCCTCTCGATTCCCGGAGTCTACTCCAAAGTCAAACGAGCTCGCCACATCACGGTGGAATACAACGACCTCGACGGCAACCTCATCGAAGAAGAAGCTTCAGGACTCAAAGCCATCGTGCTCCAACACGAAATCGATCACCTCAACGGTGTGATTTTCTTTGATCGCGTCGGCCCCATGCAACGCATGATGCTCACGACCAAGTACAAAAAATTGAGTCAGCAAAAAGAGGAAGACTAGTTCTGATGCTGCTCAATTTGTTCTCAAAAAAGAAACTGCGCGTGGTCTTTTTCGGAACGCCCGAATTCGCCGTACCCTCACTATTTGCCTCCGCAAAAATCTTTGACCTCGTGGGCGTCGTCACGCAGCCCGACCGACCCCGTGGACGCGGACACAAAGTCCTGCCCTGCGAAGTGAAGGTCGAAGCCCAGAAACTTGGGCTTCCCGCCTTCTCTCCCGAATCCTTGCGCAAGGATTCTGACGAGCTTACAAAATTCAAAAAATTTCTGAGCACAACCAAGATTGACCTCTTCGTGGTGCTTGCCTACGGCAATCTCTTGCCAGATTGGGTGCTTCAAGCGCCGCGCTTGGGGGCTGTGAACCTGCACGGATCGCTGCTTCCGCGCTGGCGCGGGGCCGCTCCCATTCAGCGCGCTCTCGAAGCGGGCGACCACAGCACGGGAGTCTCCCTGCAGAAGATGGTTCAAAAACTCGACGCTGGCGACGTGCTGCTCGAGCAACGTATGCTCATCGGAGCGCTTGAGAATGCCGAAGAGCTCTCGCAAAAGCTCTCTCTTCTCAGCGCCCAGGTGCTCACGGAATACTTCACCAAGGTCTTCCAAAAGAGCCTCGATGGCATGGCCCAGGACGAGAGCCTGGTGACCTATGCCGCCAAGATCACCAAAGAAGAAGCTCTTTGGTCGCCCACCTGGGGCGCCTTGGAAACCCACAACCGAGTGCGAGGCTTTTACCTCTGGCCTCAGGTCAAGGCGACCCTCTCTTCGGGAGAGATCGTCGCCCTCACCAAGACGGGGCTCAATGCCACCTATAACGGCAAAGCTCTGGCCCCGGGTGAGATCGTGCTCAGCGATGGGCGTGTTTACCTGGGCACCGCGCGAGTGGATGCCACCTCGGAACCCGTTCTCGAGGTGATCGAGATCAAACCCGCCAACCGCGGATCGCTTAGCGCATGGGATTACTTTCAGAATCATGCGGCGCGCGATACTTTGACACTCAAGTGATTGCCCTCTAAAAAATCTCCGTGGCCAAAACCAAAAGCGCCCTCGTATACCCCTCGCTCCTCTCGGCCGATTTTTCACGTCTCGGTGAAGAGATCACGGCCGTCGAAAACGCCGGTGCGCGCGGCATACATTTCGATGTGATGGACGGCCATTTCGTACCGAATTTGTCCTTTGGGGCACCCGTGCTCGAGCGCATCCGCTCGGTGATCAAAACCGAAGCCGATTGTCACCTGATGGTCACGGAGCCCGAGCATCTCCTGGAATCTTTCGCCAAAGCCGGCGCCGATCGCATCACAATACATGTCGAAGCCTGTCGAGACATACAACGCGCGCTTCAAAAGATTCGCTCACTCGGTGTGAAGGCCGGCATCTCTGTAAAACCCGGAACCTCGCTCGACGAGATCACTCCGCTGCTCGGACTTGTAGACCTCGTGCTGGTGATGACGGTCGAACCGGGTTTCGGCGGACAAAAACTGATTCCTCATACGCTAGAGAAAACTGCCAAACTGCGAGAGACGCTCGATCGCTCTGCGCAGCACCGCTCGATTCTCATTCAGGTCGATGGGGGCATCGACGGCACCACGGCCCACGACGCCATCGCCGCTGGCGCAGATATCATGGTCGCCGGCTCTTACGTCTTCAAGTCTAAGAACTACGCCGACGCCATTCGCTCCCTAATCCAAACCCCGTAGAAAAGGACTCTCCCCATGTCTTCGCTTTGCGAAATCACCCTTGACGGTCACAGCCTCGAACCCGAAACCCTCTACCGAGTGGCACGCACGCTCGCCACCACAAACGAAAAGGTCCGCATCAAAATTGCCGACGCGGCCCGCGAGCGCATTCGTGCCTCGGCGGATTTTGTAAAACGCGTGATCGCCGGCGACAAGGCGGTATACGGCATCAACACGGGCTTCGGAAAATTTGCAGAAGTTTCCATCGCCAAAGAAAAGCTCTGCGATTTGCAAAAAAATCTCATCCTCTCCCACTGCTGCGGCGTGGGTCAGCCCTTTGAGCGCAGCCTCGTGTTTTGCGCCACTCTGATTCGCCTCAACGTGCTCTGCCGCGGCAACAGCGGCGTGCGCCCGGAAACCGTCGACGCGCTCGTGGCCTCGCTTGAGACGCGCTTCATCGCCAGCGTGCCTTCACAGGGATCGGTGGGCGCTTCGGGAGATCTCGCTCCTTCGGCCCATGTCATCGCTGCGCTGATGGGTTATGGCGAGGCGGAATTCTTTGACGGCAAAACCTGGAGGCTAGGGGACGCGGGAGAGCTTCTCGCTCTCGCAAAGCTAAAACCTCTAGAGCTCGCTCCCAAAGAAGGCCTCGCGCTCATCAACGGCACGCAGTTCACGGCGGCCTATGCAGCGCACGGCTTGCACTCCGCCAAAGCTCTGCTCGACGCCTCCCTCTTAACGCTTGCCATGAGCATCGAAGGCTTGCGCGCTTCGCACGGCATCTTCAACCGCAATGTGGTGGAGTCGCACAACCATCCGGGCTCCGTCTACTGCGCCGACAAACTCGCCGCTTGGCTACCTGCTTCGACTGCTATTGCCGAGAGTCACGAAAACTGCGGCCGCGTGCAAGACCCTTATTCCCTGCGCTGCGCTCCTCAGGTACAGGGCGCGCTCTTTGAAGAAATCCAAGACGCTGAGGAAACCATCCGCCTCGAAATCAATTGTTCCACCGACAATCCGCTAATTTTTGTAAACGACGGCCCCTCAGGCAGCGTGCGATCGGGTGGAAACTTTCACGCGATCCATTCGGCGCGGGTCAACGATTCGCTCGCTTCTTGCATCACCACACTCGCTTCGATTTGCGAGCGTCGCGTTTTTCTTGCGATGTCGCCCGATCTGAATGCTGGACTACCGGCCTTTCTCTCGCCCGAGGGCGGGCTCAACTCGGGCCTCATGATTGCTCAGGTTACCGCAGCGGCTCTCGTGTCTGAGAACAAGGCGCTCTCGTTTCCCGCCTCTGTGGATTCCATTCCCACCAGCGACAACAAAGAAGACCACGTGTCGATGGGACCCATCGCAGGCAAAAAGCTCTCGATGATCATCGACAACACTTGGCACGTGCTCGGCATCGAACTGCTTTCGGCTGCCCAGGCGCTGCATCTTTTGCGCCCACTAAAGAGCTCTCCTGCCATTGAGTCGCTTCTGGTGCGCTACCGCAAAGAGGTCAGCCCTTTCGACCGCGACCGCTACTTTGCGAGCGACATCAACGCAGCCACAAAATTTTTGAAGGATGAATTTCTATGAAACGCACCGTACGCGCTCCACGAGGCTCCGAAAAGGTTTGCAAAACCTGGGCGGCCGAAGCCGCCTACCGCATGATCCAAAACAATCTCGACCCCGAAGTCGCGGAGAATCCTGACGAGCTTGTGGTCTACGGTGGCATCGGCAAAGCAGCGCGCAATTGGGAATCCTTCGATGCGATTCTCGAATGTTTGAAGCGCCTCGAACCCAACGAAACACTGCTCGTACAGTCGGGCAAACCTGTGGGTGTGCTCCCTTCACACCCCGATGCGCCCCGCGTGCTGCTCGCTAACTCAAACCTTGTTCCGCGCTGGGCCACCTGGGATCACTTTCACGAACTCGATAAAAAAGGTCTCATGATGTACGGCCAGATGACGGCCGGTTCGTGGATCTACATCGGCACCCAGGGCATTCTCCAAGGCACCTATGAAACCTTTGCCGCCTGTGGCCGCCAACATTTCGCGGGTGAAAAAGGTTACAACGAAGAGTTGCCTCTCAAACACCGCACCGTTGTGAGTGGAGGTCTGGGGGGCATGGGTGGGGCGCAGCCGCTTGCGGCCAAGCTCGCCGGAGCTTCGTGCCTGATGATTGAAGTCGACGAGACGCGTATCGATCGCCGCATTCAGGAAGCCTACCTCGATGTCAAAGCCTCATCCCTGGGTGAAGCGATACGCCTTCTCAAAGAAAACGCCGAGCGCGGCAACCCGATCAGCATCGGACTCTGCATGCATGCCGGAGAAGCCTTGCGTCGCATGCTCGAATTGAACTTTGTGCCCGACGTGCTTAGCGATCAAACTTCGGCGCATGATCCCCTAAACGGTTATGTGCCCGATTCGCTCTCGGTGCGTGAAGCGAGCGCCATGCGCACGCGCGAGCCCAAAGCTTACGAAAAGCTCAGCCTCGCCGCGATGGCCGAGCACGTACGCGCCATGCGCGAACTGCAAAAGCGCGGCGCCATCACCTTCGACTACGGCAATAACATTCGCGCTATGGCCGAAACTCAAGGCGTGCAAGACGCCTTTGAGATTCCTGGTTTTGTGCCCGAATATATTCGCCCCATGTTCTGCGAGGGCAACGGGCCCTTTCGTTGGGTCGCGCTGAGTGGAGATCCCGAAGACATCGCGGTCACCGATCGCGCGCTTCTCGAGCTCTTTCCCGAAAACAAAACCCTGCGCAACTGGCTCCAGAACGGCGCGCCCAAGGTCAAATTCCAGGGCCTGCCCTCGCGTATCTGTTGGCTGCGCCACGGTGAACGCGAACGCGCGGGCTTGCTCCTCAACCAACTTGTCGCGAGCGGCAAGGTCAAAGCGCCAATCGTCATCGGCCGTGATCACCTGGACTGCGGCTCGGTGGCCTCACCAAACCGCGAAACCGAGCGCATGCTCGACGGCTCAGATGCCGTCTCCGATTGGCCACTGCTCAATGCCATGATCAACGCCGTGAATGGCGCCTCGTGGGTGAGTCTGCATCACGGAGGTGGGGTGGGCATGGGGTACTCGCAGCACTCGGGTATGGTCATTGTCGCCGACGGCACTACCGATGCCGAGAGACGCCTCAAGCGCGTGCTTAACTCAGATCCCAGCATGGGCATCTTGCGCCACGCCGATGCCGGTTATCCCATTGCTCAGCAGTGGGCCCGCGACCATGCGGTGAAGATCCCGATGGCGAAGGCGACACCATGAAACCCTATTTGCTGCTCAAAAACATCCGCACGCTTTACAGCGGACAAGATCTCTCGAAAAATGGCGGACGCCGACCACGCTTCGCCGACCTCTCAAGATTCAAAAACATCGACGTGCGCTGTGACCGCGCGAGTGGCCTGATTCTCGACGTGGGTTTCAACCTAGAGAAAGGTTCTGAGGATGAGCTCCTCGATGCGAGCGAATACCTCGCAACGCCTTCGTGGGTAGACTCCCACACCCACACGCTCTTTGGCGGCGATCGTGCCAAGGAATTTTTCATGCGCTGGGCTGGTGAATCCTACCAGGCCATCTCAGCCAAGGGTGGAGGCATTCACAACTCGGTTCGCGACACACAAGAGACGAGCGACGAAACGCTCACCGCGCTCTTAACAGAACGGCTTCAAAGCATGCTCCGCGAAGGCACGGGCTTTGTCGAAATCAAAACGGGTTATGCCGATTCGACCGAATCCGAACTTCGATTTCTCCGTCTGCTCAAAGCCTTCCGTACCCGCGCCTCGAGCGACGCGCAGCTCCCTCTCATCTCGCCAACCTTTCTTGGTCTCCATGCAATTCCCAAAGGCAAAACCGAATACGACTTTGTGCGTGAGATGATCGAGATCTTACCCACAGTCGCCGCCGAAGGTCTTGCCGATCACGTCGACACCTTTCCTGAAGTGGGCTTCTTCTCGCTCGAGACAAGCCTCGATTTTGCCCGCCACGCCATGACAGCAGGCATCGCAGCCAAGGCTCACTGCGATGAACTGAGCGACCTGCGCTCGAGCGAATACTTTGTGGCTATGGGGGCACGCTCCATCGATCACCTGCAAAAGATCAACAAGACCGCGGTCCAAATGCTCGAGACAAGCCAGACCGTGGCGACGCTGATGCCTGCCACCTCGTTTTACTTGGGCCTCGATTACGCCAACGCGCGCATGCTGATCGATGCCGGCGCTTGCCTGGCGATCGCAACAGATTTCAATCCAGGCACCGCGCCAAACCCTTCGATGTCTTTCACGCAAACGCTCGCCGCAAAATCCCTGCGGATGGAAGCGCACGAGATTTTTGCCGCCTCCACACACAACGCCGCCAAGGCGCTAGGGCTAGAAAGCCGTGTGGGCACGGTCGTTAAAGGTCAACTCGGCAATTTGAATTTGTACCGGGCGGCCTCGCTTGAAGAGCTCTTTTTCACCACAGTGAAGCCCGAGCTCGTGATCAACCGTGGACATGTGATCGGATACTGAAGCTTATTTATTTTTATAAGTGCCGATGAGGTTCGCAAGGTCTTCGTCCTGCAACTCGCCCATATGCATCCACAGGATGTTGCCGTTGCGATCGAGCAGCAGCGAAAAGGGCAGGGCCGAGACGTCGAGCGCGGCGCTGAGTGACGAGTTGAAGTCGTAAACCGTGGGCAGATTCACCGAGTGAGCCACGAGCCAAGCCGAAATCTCGGCGACCACCTTTTGCTTGTCACCCGAATCGTAGTTCACAAGCAGCGGCAAGATGCCCGCGATCTTGAGTCTTTCTTTGGCGGCCGAGAGGCGGGGAAGTTCTTTGATACAAGGGGCGCACCAAGTGGCCCACATCGAGAGCAAGATGAAGCGGTGCTGGGTGGACTGATCATCCTCCGCGCTGAGCTTGCCCTGAAGTATCGCCGTGATGGGCAAAAAGTCCCCAGAGGCGGTGTCCATTTTGATGCCGAGATTGATGCGCGTTTCGAGGCGATTTTCGAAGGCGGGTTTTTCGGGGATAAAGGCCTGGGCAAACATGAAGATGACCAAGATCAGGAGAGGCACGGTCCACCAATATCCCGAAATGATGGACTTCAATTTTGGATTCATGCGCGGTGACCCTATCCCCTTTTGATTGGTGCTTCAAACCCTCTAAACTCGTGATAGGCTTGTGGGAACAAATAAGATCTTAGGAGGCCCCTATGTCAATTTTAAAAGAATTCCGGGAATTCGCCGTCAAGGGCAACGTGGTCGACATGGCGGTCGGTATCATCATCGGCGCCGCGTTCGGCAAGATCGTCAGTTCGCTGGTGAGCGATGTCGTCACGCCGCCGCTGGGTTACCTGATCGGTGGTGTCGATTTCACCAAGCTGGCCTACACCATGCCGGCGATGATGGAAGGGCAGGAGCCAGTAACGATTCGCTATGGCGCCTTCCTGCAGACGACGTTCGATTTCATCATCGTCGCCTTCGCGATTTTCCTGCTGGTCAAACTGATCAATCGACTGAAGCGCAAACAGGAAGCTGCGCCGGCAGCGCCGCCGCGCCAGGAAGTGCTGCTGGAAGAAATCCGCGATCTGCTGAAGAAGCAGCAGTAACGTTGGGAGGTCGGGCTCGGGGCGCGCCCCGGGCCCGTCTTCTCCTACGCCTGCGCGAACGCGTTGCGAGTCAGATTCTCCGGGTCTCCTGCCGTGCACGCGACGTTGTCTTCGATACGGATGCCGCCGTAGGGCTTGAAGCGTTC
>DATLIP010000034.1:0-4130 GCA_035539375.1 Bdellovibrionota bacterium
CGCAAGGACTCCCTTCACGGTGGTAGTCCCAGCAGGAATCGAACCTACAACTGCTCTTTAGGAAAGAGCCGTTATATCCATTTAACTATGGGACCACGAGTGGGCTAATATGAACAAAACTTTGGCTTTTCTGTCCATAGCCCGGTGTGCCGTTTTATGGGTATCATAGAATGTATGGCGAGTCCTTCGGAAATTCTTTCCCCTCCCCCCATGTACGTTTATTTCCTTTATGCGAATTTCGCACTTTTGTGCGTCGCCATCACCGTGGGTGTGATCATCTTGCTGCGTCGCCAAGCGACCAAGGATCAGATGACCGGGGTCGGAGACATCGACTACCCCAAGATCGCTTCGCAAATTCAGCGCGAAATCGTGCGTTTGCAAGAACTGCGTGATCGCATTTATCCCGAAGGTGCCGCCGATGCCGCCATCGAAGAGGCCAGCCGTCCGGCCGTGGGTTCTGGAGTACAGGGCGCCTCGCTCGCCTCGATGAGTGCCGAGGATCTGAGAGACCTGCCCGAAGTGCAAAAGATCCTCAGCGGCGAAATCGAAAAACTCCAGGCCAAACATGCCGAAGCCTTAGCTGCCGCAAGTAGCGCTGCTGCTGGCCCCGGGGCCAGCGAAGTCGCTCAGCAAGAGATCGTGGGTTTGAAAGCCGAAATCGAGAAGCTGCGAAAGCAAGCTGCGGCGGCACCCGCCGCCGGTGCTGACGAAGGCTTTAAGAAGCTCGAAGGCGAAGTGAAAGAGCTCAAAGATCGCCTGCAGGAATACGAGATCTTTGAAGAAGACCTCTCGCGCGTAAAAGAACTCTCGCGCGAAAACGAAGAACTCAAAAAACAACTTGCAGCTCTCAAGGCGGGCGGTGCCGTTGCCGCAACTAGCGCGACCGCGGCCGTAGCTTCTAGCGCAGTTGCCGAAAAAGCCGAAATCGCAGCAGCCGTTACCGAAGCCGTCGCTCAGAGCTCCGAGACCGTGCGCGACGCCTCCCTCTCTGCGGGCGGTGCTAGCGAAGCCGAAGAAAGTGTGGACGAGGGCGCGATCGAAGCGGCCATCGAAGCCGGTGCCACTACGATTCTCGCAGCTGGTGGAGAGTCCGAAGAGACCAGCGCTGACAGCGTGACTGCTGAGTTCGAAAAGCTTCTCTCTGGTGGCGCCACCAGTGCTCCGGCGCCGAGCGCCGCCGCCGAAGTGCCTAAAGATTTTGAAACTGAAAAGGTTGCCGAAGAGCCCGGAATTTCCGCGGCTGGCGATGCGGATTCGACTGTGGTACCCGGTGATGATCTGATGGCCGAGTTCGAAAAACTCCTAGGAACGGTGGACAAAGAATCATGAGTTCCATTTTCTTAGACCTCTCTCTCATTCTTGTTGTCGCTCTTTTCTCGAGCGGCGCTATGGCCAAAAGTGTTGGCACTCAGAGCGAAGCCCAGCCCTGGCGTCTGCAAGAGTACTTGGTTAGTGCTGAAAAATCTCCAGCACAGCTGCTCGCAGCGGCCGAAAAACTTTTTGATCGCTCGGCCGTAGAGGCCTCGCGCAAAAATCCAGCTCTCGCCCACGCGTGGCAAGATCGCCTGGCGATGCTCTCGGCCCTCTCGCAAATTTTTGATCCGTCGATGGAAGGCGCAAGCAAGCCTTATTTCGCTCGTGCCTCGAAGATCCTCGAAACTGCCATGCTTAAAGATCCCGCCCTTCTCGTGCGCGACGGCGCGGTGGAGTCCATGCGCCGTATCAACCGCATGCGCCCCGGGTACATCTCGCGCTGGCAAAGCTCGCTCGAAGCAGCGTTCCTGAGCGAAAAGAACCACGCCGAAGGCGAAGGTTATTTCATTCGCGAAACCATTCTCTCGGCCATGCGCGAGGCTTCGATTCGCCCGGGTTCGAAAGTGATGAACGCCGCGCGCGGCGATTCCAACGGCCGCGTGCGCGCCCGTCTCGACGAGTGGAACACGTCGACCTTTTAAGAGCTCACTTCAAAACTTAGCCACAAGCTCTGCCGGAACGCCCACGTGGCTTGTCCGCGAAGCGACGACGGAGCGTGCTGACTGCACGTGACGGAGGAGTGACAAAGGAGAAGCCACGTGGCCGTCCGGCCCTTTGGGCAAAATGAAAAGGATGCGATTGCATTGTTGATGGCTCCTAGCGTGGAGCCACCACGCGTCGTTACCATCGCCTCGCATTCACACCCTTTTGATTTTGCAGAGCTTGTGGCTAAGTTTTGAAGGGAGCTCTAATTATTTGGATCCTTGGCTCAGCTTTTTGAGTTCGCGTTCGACGCGCAGCTTTTGCTGAATGCGGTAGAGCAGCACGCGCTCTTCGTTGAGATCCGTCGCCACGCGAATCCAGTCTAGGTAAAAGTTTCGGTACACTTCGAGTTCTTTGACGATCTGCACGCGCACGGCGGGTTCTTTGGTTTCGGTGACGTAGGCCTTAGAGAGCTTGATCTTCAGACGGTAGCGCACCTCTTCGGGCGGCTCAGAGTTGTCGGGAAAATCGTAGAGCTCGGGATTTGAGCGGTAGCTCGACCAATCGGTTTGCAACTGGCCCGCCTCGCGATTGGCAACGGTGATGGCGTATTTGTCGAGCACGCGTACGGTGGCGTTCCACACGTCGTCAAAGCTGCCCAAAAAGATGAACGACACAGGATAATCAAGCGGGCGCTTGGGTGGTGCCGACGACACGCAGCCCGAGAGCGGAACTAGCGAGAGGGTCAGCAGCAGAATGGCGCGCGCGATCATCGTTCTCCTTTTTAGGCGTTTTTTTATTTTACGACAACGCTTCTCAGCGATTGCGCGTAAGTAAAGAGTTCGGGTTCCTGCTCACCGTCGCGGGGCGCGCTGACTTCGCGCGAGGTGCCCACGAGAACGAGCATCAGGCGATCGCCAGCTTTGTAGGTGGCCGGAAGGGGCGCGGTTTCGAGGGTAGGATCTACCCACGTGACCGAAGCCTCGGCGGTGTTGTTAGGAAGGAATTTCGAAAATGGAAAGATCCCATCAAAGAGCGAAGGCAGGGGAGCGTCGGCGACCTTGGGTACTTGCACTTGGTGCATCACGCCCATCCAGCCCGGGCCACCGGGATTGAGCCAGTGCACGTTTTTGCCGACAATCGCGCCGCCCTTGAGCGGGGCGGGCACGCCGGTGAAGGTGATCTTGGAGCGGCGGTCGGCATCGACGATCCAGCCTTCGGCCGCGAGCACGTTGCCGTCCTCGGCGAACTTCGAGCGAACACCGAGAACTTTCACGCGCTGGGGAAAGCCATCGAAGGTGCTAAAGGGCGTGGTCTCGGCCGGGTTGCCGTCGAAACCCGAAAGGGCCCAGCGTCCGGAGGGTGTGCTTTGAAAGACGACGACCATGTCGCCGTAGTCTTTGGGGGCGGCACCTCGTGTCCACTTGATCGAACCTTGAGCGCGCAGTTCGCGATCGAGCGAGAGGTTGATCTTGCGCTCGCGCGACCAATCTTTGAGGCCCGCAAAACCGGCTTTGCGAAACTTCGCGGCCTTCAAGAGGGCGGTCATGTTGACGTTGCCTTTGGAGGCTTCGATCAGCAGATCCCAGGGCGCCGAAAACCACAGCGCGCTGAGTTCGTTTTCTTCGCCGGCCTGGGTGTAAAAGCCGAACTCATCTTTTTCGAGAGTTACGGTAAGGAAGCCGTATTTTTCTTTTTGGCGGGGAATGTAGGTGTTGCCAGGCACATCGGCACTGATGGGGCCGGCCTTGGCGCGCTCGTCGGGAGCTAGGAGGCTCTCAAGGTCAAAGCGAAAAACGCTCGAAGCGGAGAGCGTGGGGATCACAAGGGCGGCGTCCACCACGCCGTCTTTATCGGTAGTGCTAAAGCCGTCCACGGCGCCGGGTATGCGAACAGTCTCGGCCATTCCTCCATTTATCGCGCTTGCGCGCGATGGAGCCATTTGTTGACCAGGACTTACTTCGTAAGTATCGGCCATTGCTGAGCTGGCCATCGCCAAGGCCAAGAGGCCGGCGAACGGTGTGCGAATTGTCATGAGGTCCCTCCAAAGCTGAACAATAGCATAAGCAACTGGCTTGCCCAAAGCGGCGGGGTCTGCTATTTCCGCATGGTGTAAATTCGTGGCTGGGTAGCTCAGATGGTTAGAGCGGTGCATTCATAACGCACAGGTCGGC
>DATLIP010000035.1:0-17024 GCA_035539375.1 Bdellovibrionota bacterium
ACATGCACGGCAAAGAGATCCGCTACATCGGTCGCGAGGTCGGAGCCGCTCCGGCCGTCGGCTCGTATAAGAAACACGTTCACGAACAAGAAACTATCGTAGAGAAGGCATTGTCATAATGAAATTAAATATCGTAGCCCCTAGCGTAGGAGAGTCCATCACCGAAGTCCGCATCTTTGCTTGGCGCAAAAAATCGGGCGATGCCGTTAAGGTTGGCGAAGTCGTGGTGGAGATCGAATCTGACAAGGCGACCGTCGAAGTTGTGGCCGAAGCCAACGGCGAACTGCAGATCGTCAAGGAGGCCGGCGAAACCGTGCCCGTGGGCGAAGTGCTCGGCATGGTGGACGACACCAAAGCCGGCAAAGCTAGCGCCGGAGCGGCCCCGGCCGCCGCACCTAGCGCGGGTGCCGCGCCTAAAGCTGCGCCCGAAGGCGCCTACGATGGTTATTCGCCGGCCGCGAAAAAAATTGCTGCCGAAAACTCGGTGACCGATCTTTCGATCAAGGGCACGGGCCGCGACGGCCGCGTCACCAAAGGCGACGTTATGGAAGCCATCAGCAAACCACGCACGCCCTCGCCGGCCTTCAACGCCAGCGAGCAAAAAGATCCGGCAAACGTGAAACGCATTCCGATGTCGACCATCCGCAAGCGCATCGCCGAGCGCCTGGTTCAGGCGCAGCACACGGCCGCGATTCTTACCACCTTCAACGAAGTCGACATGACCGAAGTGAACAAGATCCGCGCCGCTTACAAAGAAAAATTCAAAACCAAGTACGGTGTGAACCTCGGCTTCATGAGCTTCTTCACCAAGGCCTGCGTCGCGGCGCTTAAAGAGATTCCCGACGTGAACTCGTACATCGATCGCGATGATGTCATGCAGCCCGACTACATCAACATCGGCGTGGCTGTAGGCTCGGACAAGGGCCTCGTGGTCCCTGTGGTGAAGAATGTGCAGAACATGAGCTTTGCTCAAATCGAGCAAGAGATCGTGCGCTTTGCAGGCAAGGCCAAAGACGGCAAACTTACCATCGCCGAAATGAGCGGTGGTACCTTCACCATCTCCAACGGCGGCACCTACGGCTCGCTGATGTCGACACCGATCCTGAACCCGCCCCAGAGCGGCATCCTCGGCATGCACAAGATTCAAGATCGCCCGATGGCCGTGGGCGGCAAGGTTGAAATCCGCCCCATGATGTATCTGGCGCTGAGCTACGACCACCGTATCATCGACGGCAAGGGCGCGGTCACGTTCCTCGTCACCGTCAAAGACCATCTCGAAAACCCCGAAAAACTAGGATTGGATTTTATCAATGAGCTCAAATGAGACGAACTATGATCTTGTGATCATCGGCGGTGGCCCCGGCGGCTACATCTGCGCTTTCCGTGCCGCACAACTCGGCAAGAAAGTGGCCCTCATCGAGAAACGCAAAACCTTCGGTGGCACCTGCCTCAACGTGGGCTGCATCCCGTCCAAGGCGCTGCTCGATTCGAGCGAGCGCTACTATTACGCCAAAACCAAATTCGCCAAGCACGGCATTCTCACAGGCGAAATGAAAGTCGACCTCGACGCCATGATGAAGCGCAAAGAGGGCGTCGTGCGCCAGCTCACCAACGGCATCGCGAGCCTCTTTAAAAAGCACAAGATCGACACCTTCGAAGGCCTCGGCTCCCTGGAGGGCGTCACGGGCCCCAGCAAAACCATCGCCATCAAAGACGAAGCGGGCGCTAAAAAAACCATCAGCGCACTCAACGTGGTGATCGCCACGGGCTCGACGCCGGTTGCCCTCAAAGATCTGCCTTTCGACGGTCAGACAATTCTCTCTTCGACCGAAGCTCTCGAGCTCAAAGCCATCCCCCAGCACCTCGTTGTGGTGGGCGGCGGTGTGATCGGTCTCGAGATGGGCTCCGTGTGGGCGCGCCTCGGTGCCAAAGTCACCGTCATCGAGTTTGCCGATTCGATCTTGCCGTCGATGGACCGCAAGGCCGCGGCCGAATTCCTGAAGATCCTCAAAAAACAGGACATCAATTTTGAACTCTCCACCAAGTGTGTCGGCTTTGAAAAGAGCGCGGGCGGACAGGTAACTCTAAAACTTGAGCGTCGCGAAGGCGGCGAAAAGCTCACCCTCTCCTGCGACAAAGTGCTTGTGGCGACAGGCCGCAAGCCCTTTACCGAAGGCCTCGGCCTTGAGAAAGTCGGCGTGAAGCTCGACGACAAGGGTCGCGTGGAGATCAACGATCACTTTGAGACCAACGTCAAAGGCGTTTACGCCATCGGCGACGTGGTGCGCGGCGCGATGCTCGCCCACAAGGCCGAAGAAGAAGGCGTGGCGCTTGCTGAAACCCTCGCGGGTCAACTCGGACACGTCAACTACAACGCGATTCCGAGCGTGGTGTACACGCATCCCGAATTCGCCACCGTTGGCTACACCGAAGAAGAACTCACCGCCAAGGGCATCAAGTTCCGCGCGGGTCAATTCCCCTTCATGGCCAACGCCAAAGCCAAGGCCATGGAAGAAACCGATGGCTTTGTGAAAGTGCTCGCCGACGAGATGACCGACCGCGTGCTCGGAGTGCACATCGTGGGACCTCACGCTGCGGACATCATCGCCGAAGCCACCGCCGTGATTGAATTCGCCGGCGCTGCCGAAGACATCGCGCGCATCTGCCATTCACACCCGACCCTCTCGGAGTCGCTCAAAGAAGCCGCTCTCGCCGTCGATAAACGAACGCTAAGTCTGTAAAGGTTCCAGGAACCTATACCCGGCCCCCGTACCTGGCACCTAGGAGATGTATGAAAAAGTCGAACGCCGAATGGAAAAAACTTCTCTCGCCCGAGCAGTACCACGTGCTGCGCGAGGCGGGCACCGAAGCGCCCTTCGGGGACGAGTACGAAACGTTCAACGCCCAGGGCGCCGGTTCTTACCATTGCCGCGCCTGCGGGGCGAAGCTATTCACCTCGAGCGAAAAATTCGACTCACACTGCGGCTGGCCTTCGTTCTTTGACCCGGCAGATACCGACGCTGTCACCACACACGAGGACCTCACGGGAGGACGCGTACGCACCGAAGTGCGCTGCGCCGCTTGCGACTCGCACCTAGGGCACGTCTTTAAGGGCGAAGGCTACGACACACCCACCGACCAGCGCTACTGCATCAACGGCATTGCGCTAAACTTTCACGAAGAATGACAACACGGGTCTCGTCAATTTTCTGAATCAACAAAACCCCCGATCCATGACACACTTGGATCAACATGATCGCCTGCCGAAAATCGTGGTTCGCTTTGTTTTTGGGATTTTCTTTGAGTTTTTCCGCCCACGCCAAAGACGTTCACCTTTTCGATAGCGACGGCTTGAAATCAAAAGACTACGAATTGCTGCTCCAAGAGTTGCAAC
Source organism: Bdellovibrionota bacterium (assembly GCA_035539375.1). Lineage (GTDB taxonomy): Bacteria > Bdellovibrionota > UBA2428 > UBA2428 > UBA2428 > DATLIP01. Next base: position 3,395 of record DATLIP010000035.1, read on the forward strand.
CAGGAGATCGTTTGTTTTTTGATAACGACAGCGTTGTTTTCGAAGTCAAGCAGCGCCTCCGCCGAGGAAAACCGGGCATTTCCTCATTCCAAGTTCGAGCCATGAAGGAGCCCCTCGCGGGCCGCGAACTTATAATTCAAGTTCCTCAAAACCTGGATGCTCAGGACTTTGACCAACTCGTCGAAGCCTACGACTCTTTCCGCCAAAAAAATGTCGCAGTAGCGACATCTCCCCTGCGTAGGGAACGACAATACATCGTGTTCGATTTTGTTGAACCCAAAATAACCCTTAAGAGCTACATCCAAAAACCTTCGTCACACAGCAAAGAAACCCAAAAAAAGATGGAAGCTTCATTGAAAACCTTCGCAGCCTCGCTGGCAAAGTTTGAATACATGCGCAACTTAAAACTAAGCGACGTCGTCTACGACGCGGAGAACGATCGATGGGTTTTGAGTGACTTTTCAACCAACGGACACACCGAAATGAAACTTGGCCCCGTCCTGAACCCCTCTCAGCCCAACCCCCTCTACTGGATTTTGGATTCTGAATTTTTGGACATCTACGGCCGTCCCAAAAAACTTGATCCAGACGCTGCCACGGCCCTTTACAGAATCAAACACTGGAACGATGAAGGAACCAAAGAAAGCCGTAGTCTCATAGCTAAAGCCCAAAGAGCAGATCTCATCGCCCTCTGCCGCCAAAAGCTTGCGCAAGCCTTCGGGCGCAGCCCCAAGCGCTCACCTTGACCACGCCCACATCTTTTGTTGAATTCTGAGCCATGTCCATTTTGTTTTACGAATACGCCGCCTGCTCCACCTGCAAAAACGCCAAAACATGGCTGCGCAATCACGGCATCGACATCCCTGTGATCCCCATCGTGGAGCGTCCCCCCAGCGCCGCGGAACTCAAAAAGTTCCACCGGGCCTCGGGCCTTCCCATCAAAAAGTTTTTCAACACCAGCGGGCTCTCTTACCGCGCGCTTTCGGAAAACCAGAAACCAGACCGGTTATCCGACGACGAGTGCTACGCGCTACTCGCTCGCGACGGCAAGCTCATCAAGCGGCCCATACTTGTGGATGGCACCCAAGTGCTCGTAGGCTTTAGCGAATCCGTCTACGCCGCACACTTTCGCCAATAAGCGCCAATAGATTGACGCTTCGTTGAGAAGTTCTGCCTAAGTACCGAAAAGCTCTCCATGAAACAGCGCTTTTGCTTGGGTTTGTTCTTGATCTCCATCACCGCCCTTCGCGCCGAGGTGAGTCGCCACGCACTCATCATGAACGAGGTGCGCGCCAAGGCGAAGGCCGAAAAGCCCATCTGCGGTGATCACGAAAAGCTCGACGCGCAAACCATCACACTCTGCGATTTTTTTTGCGCCACTCCCGACGTGGAATACAAAAATCCCGACGGCAAGCGCCGCTCGGTGAAATACCTCACCACGCGCCTTCTCGCGCGCGACGAGGCCACGAATTTCTTTTACGACCTTTTCAACGAAAGCCGACGCGAAGAAAAGCCGAGCGAATCGTTCTTCACGAACCTCGTGGCACGCGAGGCTATGGAGCTGGGTGACCTGAGCGCGCGCTACACGCGTGAGGCTCAAGGCTTTCGCCAAGGTGCGAGCGAGAAGCTGGCCGCCGCGGCCGAAAAGTTGGCCGCGGCCAATGCGATTCACGCGCTCACCCCCGCCCAGGCTGTGCCCGGTCAGCGAGGCGCCGCAACAGACAAGCAACGTGCGGATCTTAAAAAACACTACCGAGATCAGGGAAACCTCAAGCGCGCGAGTGTCGCAGACGGAGGTCGCGCCCTACAACTCGAGACGGCGGTGCTCACCTTTGACCACCAACAACATGTCGTGGGCATGATGCCGCGCGGCTGGCGCAAGCTCGACGGCTACCTTGAAGAGACCTATGCCCTGGACACTCCCAACGGTGAGGTGCTCTTTGAATTTGAACGCGGAGATTTTTCATCAATGGAGCCGCTCAAGATCAAGATCCGCCCCTCGAGCGACGCTCCGGCGCGTCTGGCCTGCGACAACACCTACAATCACCCCATCGGCGAAAAGAAACTCGAGAGCGCGCCGCCCCCCCTCGGCATCGAAAGCCTCCACAAGTGGGCCAAGAACTCTCCAGCCTACCGCTATGGCATGAGCCTGCAGATTCCCGACGACAAAACCGAACTCACCCTAAAGCGCTTCGCGGCCAGCGACAAGCTTTGCGAATGGGTGAATGATCGCGAACCCACCACTCCTCAGGCCAAAGAAAAGATGCAGCGCGAGCTGCTAAAAGCCATCTACGGCGAACTTGTCGAGCACCGTGCGGACCTCGGAGACCGACTTAGCCTCACAAAAGAAGAATCCGAAGCGCTGCAAAAGCAAAACGGCTACCCCGGCGCCTACGGCGTGGGCAACAATTTTGGCTTTGGTGGCTATGGCGAGAACACTGAAGAAGACGAGTCCTCTAATCACGACGACGAAAAAAAAGGCTGGTCCAAGGTGGGCGAAGTGATGGTCGGACTGGCCAAAATAAGCGCCCCACCCGAAACGCTCGAAAAGGCGGAAGAACGGGGCACCACGTCGATGCCGCAATACCAGCAGCAATTTCCATCGTACCAGATACCTAAAGAAGCCCTGACCGCAATGGCTGTGCAGACGCTGCTCAACAACTCGCTGTTGGTGATGGACGCATGTCTCGAAAAGGCCAAGCTTCACGAAAGAACGCAAAGCCAAGCCACAGGATACCTTGGCGGCACCGAGAACTTCATAAATCAAAGCCTCTTCATTATGCGCGCGGGGGCCGCTCTGACCGCTGCCAATCCCGCCGATCCGCAGCACAGCTTCTCGCGTGTGACCGAATCCCTGAACCCAAGCTACCAAGCGCCCACCGGCGGACAAATGATGATGCCAGGCTACGGAGGTGGCGGGATGTATGGCGGCGGCTACTCCCAAGCGCTGCCAGGCTACCTGCAACCGACCATGGGCGGCGTCTCCTACGAAGAAGGCGGCTATCCCGGCCCTCAGGGCTTTTGATCGCGACGGCGAAAATGCCATAGGCTCGCGACGTTGAGCAGCCCAAAAAATACAAAAGCAAATTCAAAACCGCGGCGTCCGGCTGCGGCTGTCGCCCATCCTTCGCCGAGCGAAGTGCCGAGGTTCGAGAAGGCCATGAGCAGCGAAAACATCGTGGCCGCAATGGCCGGATCGGTGAGCCGCATGGCGAGCGTGGTGAATACCGTCTCACGCAGCGCCCAGGTGGCACCAAAGAGCGCCACCACCACGCCAAGGTAAATAAAGGACGCATACCAAGGAGCGAGAACAGAAACTCCCACAGCCGCGAGCGTGGCGATCACCGCGACCCGGGCAAAACCGAATCGCTGCAAGAGCCAGGGAAAGGCCATCGCACCGCCGATGGCGCCCACGGATTTCACAGACTCAAGCCACCCCACCTGAGTGGCGTTGGCGCCCATTGCCGAAAGGTAATAAGCAAAGAGACCCGAAACACCAAAAGACGGAATCGAATAAATCACGCCATAGATGGCAAGGGAGACAACGTCGCGCCGAGTGAAGGCTCTAAAGGCGCGCCACTCGAAACGTTCTTTGCGCGACACGCGGCCCACCGAGCGCCACACCGCAAGCGGCACCAGCATTGCCACGGCCAAAAATAAAAAGACCTGGCCATAGCCGCCGCGATCGATCACCACACCAAAGATGACCGAGAAAAGAATCAAACCGAGCGACTTGCCCATGAGCATGCGCGACTGTAATTCGCCGAATTCCGAATCGGCGAAGGCGTCGACCGCCAGGGCATCGGCCACGGTATCGAAAATCGCCACGCCTAGAGATGCGGTGATCATGAGCGCGGCAAAAAGATAAAATTCCTGCGCCGGATTCACGCCCAGCGCCATGGCAAAGGCACCCGAGGCCACCGCAAGGCCCACGGCAATGGCAAGCTTGCGAGGTACCGAAAGAGAATCGGCAACAAGACCGATGAAGGGTTTTAAAATAAAGGGCAGCAGCACGAGGCTCGACAAGATGGCGATGCGATCGGGATCGATGCCATGGCCGAGGAGGTAGCGCTTTTGAAAACCCGTGAAGTATGCGATCGCCACGCCCTGCACGAAGTACAGAACCATGAAAAAAGAACTTCTCCGTGTTTGCGTCATAATTGCTGGAGGATCACATTGAGGTGGCCCATCTTGCGACCCGGGCGGATGTCTTTTTTGCCGTAATCGTAGGGCAGCACCTTGCGTACGGCGCGCAGCTCTTCGGGCCGCAAATGCTTTGCTAAAAACGGCTTGGGATCGGCGCCTTCGAGAATGTCGCGGCGGGTGAAGCTCGGCTCGCCCGTGAGGTCATCGCCCAGCACATTGATCATCACAGCGCGATGCTTGGCGGGATTCTCGGGAAACTTGAGATTCGCAACCGCGCGCCAGTGGAAATCGAATTGAGATTCTTCAAAAACCTCAAGGCTCACATGACCCGAGTTGTGCACGCGCGGAGCCCACTCGTTGGCCAGAATTTTCCCTGACTTTTCCACAAAGAGCTCGAGCGCCGCGACACCAACGTAGTCCGTGTCGGAGAGTAGCGACTCCATCATCTGTACCGCACGCAGGTGGTCAAAGCTCCCGGCACGCGCTAGGCGCGTCACGCGCAGCACACCGTTTTCGTGCTGGTTTTCAAAGAGTCCGAGCACGGCAAAGTTGCCGCTCGCGCTGCGGGCAGCAACGACCGAGACTTCAAAAGCCAAGTCGGCTTGCGCTTCTATGATGCCACGCGAGTCGCCTAGCGAAAAAAAATCGCGCACGATGCGCACGCTCGAGCTCGCCTCGATACGCGATTGGCCCTTGCCGTCGTAACCGCCGCGGTCGTGTTTTAAAAAGACCTTCGTAAAAGGCGCGTCCCCCGTAAAGCTCTGCCACACGTCTTCGCTCAGCGATCCGGGCGATTTGACATAGAGCATGGGCGCGGTGGCAAAACCGAGGCGCGTGAAGAGTTCGCGCTCCAAGATGCGGCTCGAAGCGCTGCGCACGGCGTGGCTCGAGGGCATGAGAGGTGTGCCACTGGCTTCGACAGCTTCGAGCAGCGAGAGCGGAATGGATTCCCACTCCAAAGTGCAGAAATCGAGCCCTTTGCAAAAGACCTCAACACCCGTAGGCGAATCCCAGGGCGAGGAATGGATCTCGCCTGCAGCACGAAAGCCGCTGGCGCCGCGCGCTGGATCCCAGACGCGCGTGTGAATGCCGAACTTTTGCGCGGAGAGGTTGAGCATCCACGCGAGCTGTCCACCACCGAGAATGCCCGCCTTGAGATCCAGGTTAGATATCATCGAAATCCAAAGCTTCCGAAGCCACCTTCGCAGAGGCTTCCGCACGCGCGGCCTCGAGTTTGGCGTAAAGCTTGGCGTCTGAAGTGGCACAAATCTGCGCCGCCATCCAAGCGGCGTTCTTGGCGCCGGCCTCGCCGATGGCGAGCGTGCCCACGGCAACGCCTGCGGGCATTTGCACGATGGAAAGGAGCGAATCGAGCCCCTTGAGAGATTTGGATTTGATGGGCACGCCGAGCACGGGCACCAGAGTCATCGAGGCCACCATGCCAGGCAAATGCGCCGCCCCTCCGGCGCCGGCAATGATCACCGCATAACCGCTCTCTTTGGCCGAGTGCGCAAAGTCGTAGAGCCGACGTGGCGTGCGGTGGGCGGAGACGACCTCGGTATGCACCGAAATGCCCCACTCTTTGAGCATTTCGACCGAGTGTTTCATGGTCTCCCAATCGCTCTTGGAGCCCATGATGACAGCAACTTTGGGGGCGAGGTTTTCCATGCCCCTCATGTTAAACCCATTTGGTCTTCCTCGGCAGCAAAAAAAATCACGAGCTCTCGGTGAGCCGAGCCCCAAAACCCCGCCTTTTAAAATTGATAAGCAAGTCCCAGGGACCATCGGCCGCGGAGATCGACGTAGGGGTAGATTTGTGCCGAAGCGCCCGCGGCTTTCACATTGGCAGGTTCTTGTTTGAGCTGGTCGTATATTTTGCGGTAGCGCTTGTTGTGACGCGCGGGACGTACCCACGCGTCCACCGACCCCAGAGCACGCGACGCCACGAGGAGCACCGCTCCCGCAACATAAATATTAGAGTTTTCAAATTCTCCATCCCGAATGCCCTCGGCGGTTTCTCGCATCACCCCGCGTATCATCATGCTGAGGGCCAGGGTGTCGGCAACCGTAAAGACCCAGCCGCTCTTGCGATAGTGTCCGGTAACGGCCTGGCCGACACCGAATCCCACCGCGCCGGCCAGCACGCCACCGAGCACGTAACGTGAGCCGTTGATGTAACCCCGCTTGAAGAGGACCTTGTCTTCGGGACTCAAAGAATCCGTATTCAAACGACCCGCATCGTAGAATTTCACGTAGCCTTCGGCATCTTTGCCTTGGGCAACAGCGATGAGCGGAGACAGGAGAGCGCAAAGAGCCAGCATGAGGCTAAGTAGGGTTTTGAACATATCGAGATGCTAGCAAGGCTCGAAGACGGGCACAAGACTCGCCAGGTTCAGCTTTTGAGCTGCGCCTTGATCTGACGCAGTAGATCCTGCGTGCTGACATCGTTGCCAATCACCACCTCGGCCCATGCGGCCGAGGGATCCACATAAGCGTCGTGCATGGGCTTCACCTGAGTGGTGAACTGCTTCAAGACCCCTTCGGCCGAACGGCCGCGCTCATGGGTGTCGCGATAGAGGCGGCGCGCGTAGCGCACCTCTTCGTCAACCGAGATGAAAATTTTGTAATCGATGGCATCGCGCACTTCGGGCCAATGCAAAATCATCGTGCCCTCGACAATCACCCACGGGGCGGTGCTCATCGTCACGGTTTCAGCAAGGCGGCTATGCGTAGCAAAATCGTAGCGGGGCACCTCGATGGGCTGGCCATTGCCAAGTGCCCGGATATGCGCGCCGAGGAGATGCGAATCGATGGCCGAGGGATGATCGAAGTTTACGGAGCCGCCGTCGCCATCAAAGCGCGCGCTCTGGTCGATATAGTAATGGTCTTGGCCCAGGATCACGGCGCCCTGGCCGGAGTTTTCGGCGAGCAGGGCCTCGTATAGACGATGGGCTAAGGTTGTTTTGCCACTACCACTACCGCCTGCGACACCGATGATCATATAGGAACCCTCTAGACCATGTCCGGCGTGTTGAAAAGACGATCGCCAGCATCACCCAGGCCCGGCAGCAAATATCCTTTGGGGTTGAGCTCGCGCTCCACCGACACCGTGTAGATCTCCACGTCGGGGTGACGTGCCATCACCTTCTGAATGCCGGTTTCGCAGGAGAGCAGCGTCACAAAACGGATCGGACCCACACCGTATTCCTTGAGTCGGTCGAGCGCGGCAAGCGCCGTGTCGCCTGTGGCAAGCAAGGGATCGAGTAACAGCACGCGGCGGCGCTGGTGGTCTTCGGGAAGTTTAAAATAATACTCTACGGTGTGATTCATCACCTTGTCGCGGTAGATGCCCACGTGGCCTACAGCCGCAAAGGGCAGCACGCTCAGGAAGCCGTCCACCATGCCGAGGCCAGCGCGCAAGATGGGCACGATCACCACGGCGTCGGAGATTTTTTTGCATACGGCCGTCTCAAAGGGCGTTTGCACTTCGACGGTCTTGAGCGCCAAGTCGCGCGTCGCCTCAAAGGCCATCAGCGAGGAGGCGCGCTCGAGAGCGCGGCGGAATTCCGATGACGAGCGCGTTTTGTCGCGCAAAATCGACAAGTGATGTTGCAATACGGGATGGTCCAAAACTTTTAAGTTGTTCATTCTGTATGTAGTCCCTTTAGAAAACGGTTCCGTCGCGTTCGACGTTGATCGGGGGTTCGCCGTTGGCGCGCAACTCGTAAGCGATCTTACGACCGGCCCACCAGGTGCCCCCTTCTAAGATTTTCGGCACCGAGAAGTCTTCGCCCACACCGAGCTCCGCTCGGATCAGCGGCGCCAGCTCGTCGACGAGCGCGATGGTAAGCGCGCGCCACTCAATCACGGTATGCGAATCCACGGTGAAGCTTTTGCTAAAAAATTGTCCGTCTTTGGGAATCAGCACCTTGGCGTCCAAGAAGAGCCCGCCATTGCGGTACTCAGCGAGCGCGGTGAGCGCATCGACGTTGACGGCTTTGAGACCATCTTCTTCGATAGGGTCGAGCAGCGAAAAGCAGAGCCACTGGGTGAGCTTGTGAAAGGGCACGAGCGTCTGCGGCGTTTTTTGAGCCCCGAGTCCCGTATGGTGCCACACGTCGCCGAGCGCACGACCGTGCACCTCGAGGCGCGAGGGCCAGATGGGGTTCAGAGCATCGAGCAGCACGGCGAGCATTTTGTCGGCGCCGAGCTCATGCGACTCAGCGTGAGTTTTCATGCGGTCATAGAGATGACCCGGTCGAGGCGAGGCCTTGGCGTCGGGCAGCGTCTTGAGATGCTTGCCGAGATTCTTGAGCACTTGCAAGCGACCCTCGAGACCCACCATGGGGTTCGTGGGTGAGATCTGAAAGCCGCGCTGAAGATCTTCGAGCGTGAGGCGTTCGAGCTTTTCGGCGTGCGCGCTGAGCGGCAGATCCTTGTTGCCCGAAAAGAGCCCGTCGGTGAACATGTCAAAAGAGGCCAGGCCCAGCCCCTCGCTGCGGCCCACGAGGTCGTTGGTGAAGGGATCGCGGTATTTCCAATCGGGCCCCGCACCGGCGTCGAGCAGCACGGAAACGATCACCAAGTCAAAGAGCACGTAAACGCGTTCTTGCGCAGAGAAGTTGCGGATACGATCTTTCAGTTTCGCCACACGATCGTAGTTGGGGCGAATGAAATGGCGCCAACGCGAATGGTAAGGCACGTTGAGGTGCGGGTAATTGCCACGAATCACGGCCGCGGTGTATTTCGCCAACTCGGGCATCGCATCGCGATCCACGGTGAACACACCTTTGCCGGATTCGGTGTACGCCAAAATGTCTCGCGCGCGATCGCGAATCGCCTGCGGACTAAAGAGATAAGAAATGTCTTCTTTACCGAAAATGACCATCTACTCGTCCAATCCTCGGCCTTTCACTTTGGCCAGATCTTCTACTTTTTTAGAACCTTCGGGCGCAAAATAGCCCGCAGCTTTTTTAGCCTCCATCTCAACTTGCGCATCGGGCGGAATCAAATCGGGGGGAATCTGCACGCGCTCACCCACGGAGATGCCCGAACCGGTGATGGCGTTGTATTTCATGTCCGACATCGACACGAGGCGGTCGATGCGTTTGATGCCGAGCCACTGAAGCACGTCGGGCATCAACTGCTGGAAGCGCATGTCCTGCACGCCCGCCACACACTCGGTGCGGTGGAAATAAGTTTTGGCGGTGTCACCGCCCTGCTGACGCTTGCGCGCGTTGTAGACAAGGAACTTGGTAACCTCGCCCAAAGCGCGGCCTTCTTTGCGGAAGTAAACGATCAAGCCCACGCCGCCCGACTGCGCGCCTTTGACGGCTTCTTCGATGCCGTGAGTGAGATATGGCCTGCAGGTGCAGATGTCCGAGCCGAAAACGTCCGAACCATTGCACTCGTCGTGCACACGGCAAGTGACCGAGGATTTGCCGTCTCCGAGCTTCTCCACATCGCCAAAGATATATACCGAAGTGCTCCCGATGGGCGGCAAGAAAACTTTCAGGTCGAAGCGCGTGATCAGTTCGGGATACATGCCACCGGTTTGCTCAAAGAGAGCCTTGCGGAGTTCGGCTTCGGTGCAGCCAAAACGTTTGGCGATGCCGGGCAAATACCACACGGGTTCGAGGGCGGCCTTGGTCACGAGAATGTCGCCGTTCTTGGAGAGGATCTCGCCGTCGGGCTTGAGTCGTCCCGCCGCGATGGCCTCTTTGATCTCAGGCATCTGCAGATGTGCCTTGGTGATGGCGATCGTAGGGCGAACGTCGAGACCAGCTTTGAGCTCGTCGGCGTAGACTTCGGCAATCATCGCACCCCAGGGATCGATGGAGACGATGGTCTCGGGATTTTTCCAAGACTCAAAAGGACCCATATTCACCACGGGATTCGTGTTGGTGAGATCGGGCTTGTGGTCGAAGGGCAACGCGCCGGCCGCTGCCGCGAGGGCGCGGTAGATGGTGTACGAACCGCTGTGGCTACCGATGGCGTTTTTGGATTGCGGATCGCTGATCGAGGCCACGATGGGCCCGCGTTCCTTGGCACTCTTGGCTCCCCAGTGAATTTCTGGGGAGTTTTTGTAGATGTGCGAGGGGTGCGAGGTCAGAATGATGTGGGACTTGCGCTCCTTATGGCTCATGAGCAAAAGCTTAGCAGACCTGTGGGCCTGCGCAATTTTTGCTACTGCGTCAAATCTGTAAAGACGCCTTCGAGCCAAGCCGTGTCGAGAAAGTAACCCATGTGGGCTCCACGCTTGGGGGTGAAGAGCTTCACCCTCGGAATGCCGTAGCGAATCTGTTCAAAGCGAGTCAGGATGCGTTCGGGAGCGTCGCGCTCAGAGGGCAGTCGCGAAAGCACGGGATCGTCTTCGGGAAAGACGATGGTGGTTTGGGCTAGGATGTTGCGCCAGCGAGGGATCACTTGCGAAATGTGTTCGAAGTCGTAGCCTGCACGATTGGCGCCCAGGCGTTTTGTCTGGTCCATGGCGTAGATCTCGTAAAAGTCGGCGTAGTTATCGCCGCTCGCGCCATCGCTTCGCTGGCCCCAGCGGAAGTCCGCGCTCTGAGTGGAGTCCGCAGCGGTTTTGAGATCCACCACGGTGAACTCGTTATAGAACATGCGCGTGATTTTTTGCCGTTTGCCCGCGAAGCTGGAGTCGCGCGCGCCGAGCATGCGCACGAGCGAGGCGTCGCTGGGCGGATCAAAGAGACCGACAACAAGACTCTTGGGAGTGGTAAGTCCGTCCTGAACGCCGGCGCTGAAGGCTTCGCGCTTGGCGGCGTCGAGCACGCTGTTGGTGGTTTTCAGATCAAGAACTGGATTGAACGCGATGACCTTGGAGATGAGCGGCTCATCCAGAGTGCCATCCACAGCGGCAATCTCCAGAGCGAGCGAAGCGCCGCCCGAAGCGCCCACAAGGTAAATTTTTGTAGTGTCGATGCGTGCAGACTCTTGGTTGATACGCGCCACAAGACGACGCAAACGCGGGAGCAAGTCGCGAGCCATCAGCTCTCCCGTGATGTCCACGCGGCGCGGAGCGAAGCTCAGCACTTCGGGCGTTAGAAAGCCCGGCATCGCGATGAAGTTGACGGGCTCGAACGCAGTTTTCTCAACGAGAGCCACGGTTTTGTTGAGCCAGGTGCCGCGCTTCCAAGTGGAGAAACTCGAGCCGAGAAAAATCACAAGCGGACGTTTGGTTCCGTCGTTCGTGAGCTTTTGGTAAAAGCGCACGTTCTTTTGGTAGTAAGGATCGGAGAGGCCCGCCTCCGCGGCGTCGACCCAGGTCTCTTGCCACACTCCGCGATCATAGTTGCGCGACTCGAGGCCCGCAGCGAGCGTGGTGAGCACGGGATCGTAGCTCAGCACATCGGCACGCACTTCGGCATCAAATTGTGCTTCGACCATCGCCGAGCCGTATTCGGTGGAGCTGACTTCAAAGGCGCCCAAATGCTCTTTGTAAAATGCGGAGATCTCCGCTTCGGATTTGCCGAAGACGAAGTTATCGCTGAGTTCGAGCTCCTGCGCACCTGCGAAGGTCGAGGCGAGCGAAAGACTGAGGCTGAGGGCAACAAATCCGTAATTTTGTTTCATCAAACCGACTCCTTGGTTAGAGCCGAATTTGTAACAAAAAACGCAGCTTGACGCAATGCAATAAGAGGGCTCAGTTGGGGCTTAAATCCATGTTTTTTAAAGAATTCCCCCTCAGAGAACTCCAACAAAACGTGCGCGAGTCGCCGCAAGTGTTGGCATTCAATAGAGTTTGGGCTAAGAAAAGCCCCTCTGGTGTGGGCCTGTAGCTCAGTTGGGAGAGCACAAGCATGGCATGTTTGGGGTCGCAGGTTCGATTCCTGTCAGGTCCACCAATTTTCCCCCTAAAATCATACGGAATTCGGAATGCTGTTAACAGCACCCTATATTCGGAATAAAACCGCTGCCATCATGTGGAGACTCGCACAAGACACCGACGACACGGCCATCGTGGAGATGTGCGGCGCCCTGAACGCGGAAGATCCGGGCGTGCGACCCGTGCCTGCTTCGCACGTAACGCGCACGCTGGAGATCTTTCGCCGCGAGCCGACGCGCGGCCTCGCCGTGATTCTTGAACTTGAAGGCGCCGTACAGGGCTACGCCTTTCTCGCCTCTTTTTGGTCGAACGAAGTGGGCGGTGAGATTTGCTACATCGACGAGCTCTACGTGCGACCCACGGCGCGCGGTCGCGGCTACGCCACGCAGCTCATCACGTCGCTCATCGGGCAAGAATCTTCCCTATGGCCCCGCCCGATCGTGGCGGTCGACCTGGAGGTGACCCCGAGCAATGCGCGCGCCCGCGCGCTCTACACGAAGCTTGGTTTTTCACCCGCCAAAAACCAGCAGATGCGTTTCCGCTTTTGAGTCTTAGCTCCGATCAAGCGTCGAGGCCTAAGTATTCGTCATAAGTGATATATTTGTCGTTCTTAACCGTGACGTCGATGTCGATGATCCGGTTGGCTACCGTCTGCACGAGTTCGTGATCGTGCGAGGTGAATAAAATCGTTCCCTTGAATCGCTGCAGCCCATCGTTGAGCGCGGTCACGGACTCGAGGTCGAGGTGACTCGTGGGTTCATCCAGTAGCAGAAGATTCGGCCCCGCGAGCATGATCTTGGAGAGCACGCAACGCACGCGTTCGCCGCCCGAGAGGACGTTGGTTTTTTTGAGCGCTTCGTCGCGGCTAAAGAGCATCTTGCCCAAAAACCCACGCAAAAATGATTCATCGGGGTCCGGCGAATACTGGCGCAGCCATTCGACGAGGTTCAGCTCGCCCGAATTAAAGTAGTGCGAGTTGTCGACCGGAAAATACCCCGGCGTGATGGTCGTGCCCACGGCCACGGTGCCCGCATCGGGGGCGAGTTCGCCCGCGAGAATCTTAAAGAGCGTCGTTTTGGCCACGTCGCTCTTGCCGAGGATCGCGATCTTGTCACCCTTCTTCACCGTAAAGCGTACGTCGCGCAGCAGAGTTTCGCCGTCGACGCTTTTCGTGAGGCCCTCGACACTGAGGATGTCGTTGCCCGCTTCGCGAGTTTGGTCGAAACCCACGAAGGGCTGCTTACGCGAAGACACTGGCAAATCGTCGAGATTGAGTTTTTCGAGCTGCCGCTGGCGCGAAGTGGTTTGCTTGGATTTGGAGGCGTTGGCGGAGAAACGTGCGATGAAGCGCTTCAAATCTTCGGCCTTCTCTTCACTGCGTTTTTTCTCGTCGGCGCGCAGACGCATGGCGAGTTCGGACGAGCGTTTCCAGAATTCATAGTTGCCGGAGTAAGTGGTGATCTTTTTGTAATCGACGTCCGCGATGTGCGTGCAGACTTTGTTCATGAAGTGACGGTCGTGCGAGACCACGACCACGGTGTTCGCAAAATTCATCAGAAAATTCTCGAGCCAGCGGATGGCGTAGACGTCGAGGTGGTTGGTGGGTTCGTCGAGCAGCAGCACGTCGGGGTCGCC
>DATLIP010000036.1:0-9918 GCA_035539375.1 Bdellovibrionota bacterium
ATTAAGGAAAACTCGCGTTTGACTTGTAGATACTGAGGTGGTTTTACATTGGGCTATGAAATTGGGCCTACCTTCAATCAAGTCACTTGTCTCGTCCTTTTTTGCTGCGTTTTTGCTGGTCGTCATCAGCGCTTGTACCGGGGCTTCGGTAGAGAGCGTTCCGACGGCGCGTATCGCACTTCGCTCGGACCCCAAGACTCTGGACCCGGTACTCGTGGAAGACTTCTATTCGGCTCACGCCGTGGGTCCCGTTTACGAAGGTCTTTTGGAATACGAATACCTCAAGCGCCCTCACGAATTGAAGCCGCTTCTCGCCGCCAGCATGCCTGAGATTTCTAAAGACGGCTTGACCTACACCTTCAAAATCAAACCCGGCGTGAAATTCCAAGACGACGCGGCTTTCGAAGGCGGCAAGGGTCGCGACGTCAAAGCTTCGGACTTTGTCTACTCGCTTCTGCGCGTGGCCGATCCTAAGATTCAATCGTCCATGTTCTGGGTTTTCGACGGTCACATCGTCGGCCTCAACGAGTGGCGCGAAGCTCAAAAGAACCAAGTCGTGAGCAATTACGACGCTCCTATCGAAGGCATCAAAGCCATCGACGACCTCACGCTCCAAATCAAACTCAAGCAAAAGTATCCCCAGCTGATGTTCGTGCTCGCGATGCCTTGCGGCTCCGTGGTGGCCAAAGAAGTCGTCGCCAAATACGGCAAAGACTTCGTGAACAAGCCTGTGGGCACTGGTCCATTCCGTTTTGTGGAATGGATGCGCGGTTCGAAACTCGTTTACGAAAAGAACCCTACCTACCGTCAGGATTTCTATCCTACGCAGGGTGAAGACGCTGACCAAGCGATTGGCCTGCTTGCCGACGCTGGCAAACAGCTCCCTCTCTCGGACAAGTTCGAGATTCTCGTGCTCACCGAGACCCAGCCTCGCTGGCTCAACTTTATGAACGGTACCCTCGACGTGGTCGAAGTGCCTAAAGACAACTACGACGCGGCAGTGGATCGCGCTACCAACGACCTCAAAGAAGAGTTCAAAAAGAAAAACGTTCGCCTTTCGCAAACGCCTGAACTCGATACCACTTACATCTCGTTCAACGTCGAAGACCCCTTCATCGCCAAGGCTGGCCCGAAATTCCGTCAGGCCCTGTCGATGGCCACCGACCAGCAGCGCACCATCGAGCTCTTCTTTAACGGCCGCGGCGTGCTCGCTCAGTCACCGATCCCTCCCGGCATCGCCGGTTACGATTCGGCTTTCGTGAACCCCTACGCGAAGCACGACATCGAGCAGGCCAAAAAGCTTCTTGCCGAAGCAGGCTTCCCTGGCGGCAAGGGTGTGCCCGAGCTTGCTTACGAAATCGGTGAAGGCGCGGATTCGCGCCAGATGGCCGAAAAACTGCAGGCCGAATGGGCCCAGATCGGCGTGAAGATCCGCGTGAACATCAACCGTTTCGCCGAACTCGTTGAAAAGCTCAACAACAAGAAAGCCCAAGTTTGGGGCATCGCCTGGATCGGCGACTACCCAGACGCCGAAAACTTCTTGCAACTTTTGTACGGACCGAACAAGTCCCCCTCGCCGAACGCAGCAAACTACGACAACCCTGAGTACAACAAACTGTTCGCTCAGATGCGTGGTATGGAAGATTCACCCGAGAGACGTAAAGTGATTCGCCAAATGCAAGAAATCTTCGTTCGGGACATGCCTTGGATCGTGGGCGCACACCGTATCACGATCAACTTGGTACAACCGTGGAGCCGCAACTTTAAGGCCGGTTACATGGGCACCTCTTACGCGAAGTTTCTTGGGGTAGATCTCGCCAAGAAAAAAGAAGCGCTAGATAAATAATCTCTAGCGCTCGTTAACTAGCTTAAGAGCCAAAGTAAAGGTCGTGCCAAAGTGTTCTCATACATGATTCGTCGTACCCTATATGGAATTCCCATCATATTTGGGGCTACGCTCATTCTGTTCTTTATCTTTAACATCGTTCCGGGCGACCCGGCCGTCCAACTTGCGGGCAAACACGCCACGCCCGAAGCTGTGGCGAGCATTCGCCACGAACTGGGCCTCGATCGCCCGATGTACGCGCAGTACTTTGAATTCGTCAAACAAACCCTCACGCTCGACTTCGGGCGCTCTTATTCCACCAAGCAGGACATCATGGAGATGTTTTGGTACGGCGCGGGCACCTCGCTCTCGCTGATCCTGCCTCCGTTCTTGATTACGGTGATCGTTTCACTGCTCTTCGGGGCGCTGGTGGCCTATTATCGGGCCACCTGGATCGACAAGAGCATCGTGGCGCTCAGTGTGGCGGGGCAGTCGATTTCGATGCTCGCCTACGTTTTGGCCTTTCAGTACTTCTTTGCCTACAAGTGGAACATGTTCCCTGTAACGGGCTACGACACCAGTTGGGTGGGCAGGTGGCAGTACCTCACGCTTCCGGGCCTGATTTATATCGCCGTGGCGCTCTCGCCCTTCATTCGTTTTTACCGCACCATCATTCTCGATGAGTTTTACCAAGATTACGTGCGCACTGCGCGCGCCAAGGGTCTCACCGAGAAGGTGGTGATGCTCAAGCATGTTATGAAGAACGCCATGATCCCCGTGATCACGGACCTTTTGGTGCAGCTGCCCTTTCTGATCTTGGGCTCGCTGATCCTTGAAAAATTCTTCTCCATCCCTGGCCTCGGCGACATCACCGTGCGCGCGATCACCGACCTCGACCGCCCTGTTATCATGGCGGTCACGGTGCTCGGCACCATCGCCTTTGTCGTGCTTAACATTTTGTCGGACATCCTCTATGCACTCGTGGATCCGAGGGTGAAAGTATCATGAAATTCCTCGCCAAACGTATCAAAGGAAACTCACTCTGGAGCGATGCCATGCGCCGGCTTTTGTCGGATCGTCTGGCCGTTGCTTCGCTCATCATCGTGTTCCTCTTTCTCGTGATCTCGCTGATGACCCAGTTCGGAATCGGGATCGACGATTGGAAGGTCGTCATTGGCGCTAGCCGCGAAGCACCGACCTTTGCAAAAGGCTGGAAATTCTGGCTCGGCACCGACATCTTCGGTCGCTCGATGCTGCTGAAGGCCCTTCACGGCTCCTATACGGCGCTCTTTATTGGTGTGATGTCGTCGGTGATCTCGATCCCCATCGGCATGGTGCTTGGCGCTATTGCCGGCTACTTCGGTGGTTGGATCGACGAAGTCATCACCTGGCTCTACACCACAGTCTCCAACATCCCTGAGATCCTACTGCTTGTGGCCATTTCCTTTGCCATCGGCTCCAAGGGCATTGTGGCCGTGACCATCGCCCTGGGCACCACGACATGGGTTTCGCTCGCTCGCCTCATCCGCGGCGAGGTGATCAAGCACAAGAGTCGCGACTATGTGACAGCGGCCGAGGCCATCGGTGGCTCGCATTTCCGTAGGCTCTTTATTCACATCACGCCCAACGTGCTGCACATCCTGATGATCACCTTTTCGCTGCGCTTTGTGACGGCGATCAAATCCGAAGTGCTCCTGACCTATCTCGGTCTTGGCGTACGCCCAGGCGAGGCCAGCTGGGGTTTGATGATCGACGACGCCAAATCCGAACTTGTGCAGGGCATGTGGTGGGGAATGGCCGGAGCGACTATACTGATGTTCTTGATCGTGATCGCGTTCTCGCTGCTGGCCGATGCGATGCGCGACGCTTTCGATCCTAAACTGAGGACTTAAACGAGATGCTTAAAATTGATAATCTTACCGTAGAGTTCAACACGCAAGAGGGCCTGACCAAGGCTGTGCGCAACATCTCTTTTGAGATCCCCAAGGGCAAAACCGTAGGTCTCGTGGGCGAATCTGGCTCGGGCAAGAGCGTCACCTCGCTCGCCGTCATGCGCCTCATCCCCAACCCTCCCGGCCGCGTCACTAGCGGTTCGATTTATCTCGGCGAAACGGATCTCTTGAAGGTTTCCGAAGCCGAAATGCGCAAGATCCGCGGCAACAAGATCTCGATGATCTTCCAAGAGCCGATGACGAGCCTCAACCCGGTATTCACCGTGGGCTACCAAGTGGCCGAAGTGCTGCAACTCCACCAAGGCCTCTCCAAAAAAGAAGCCCGTGAGCGCACCCTGGAACTTTTCAACCAAGTGGGCATTCCGAACCCCACCCAAAAGATCGATACGTATCCGCACGAGATGAGCGGTGGCCAAAAGCAGCGCGTGATGATCGCGATGGCCATTGGCTGTAACCCCGACGTGCTGATCGCCGACGAGCCCACCACGGCGCTCGATGTGACCATTCAAAAGCAAGTGCTCGAACTGCTCGCCAAACTCCAAGAGCAGTACCAAATGAGCATGCTCTTCATCACGCACGACTTGGGCGTGATCGCCGACATCGCCGATGAGACCGTGGTCATGTACCGCGGCGACATCGTCGAAAAGGGCAAGACGCGTGAACTCTTCAAGGCTCCCCAGCACCCTTACACCAAGGGCCTGCTGGCTTGCCGTCCTTCGCTCGAGAACCACCCGCTCCGTCTGCCGACGGTTTCGGACTTCATGACCCCCGATGGCAAAGAAAAGCCCGGTGGCGAAGCCAAAGCCAAGTTCCTCGAAAAACAAACGCGCAGCGTGGACGACAAGAACAACCCTGTGATCCTTGAGATCAACAACGTTGAGAAGCATTTCCCCGTACGCGGTGGCATCTTCGGTGGCGTTAAGGACTGGGTACGCGCCGTGAACGGTGTGTCGCTCAAAGTTCGCAAGGGCCGCACCCTGGGCCTCGTGGGCGAATCGGGCTGTGGCAAGACCACTCTCGGCCGCTCGCTGCTGCGCCTGGTGGAACCCACTGCCGGTTCGATCATTTACAAAGGCCAGGACATCACGCACCTCGGTAAAGAAGAGATGCGCAAACTGCGTCGCAAGATGCAGATCATTTTCCAAGATCCCTATGCGTCGCTGAACCCGCGCATGACGATCGGTGCCGCCATCATGGAGCCGATGGTGATTCACAACATCGGCAAGAACCGCGCCGAGCGCCGGGCCAAAGCGGCTGCGCTGCTCGCTCGCGTGGGTCTCGAAGAAAAGCATTTGAACCGCTATCCGCACGAATTCTCGGGCGGTCAGCGTCAGCGTATTTGTATCGCTCGCGCCCTCGCCGTGGAGCCCGAATTCATCGTCTGTGACGAGTCGGTTTCCGCACTCGACGTGTCGGTACAGGCGCAGGTGTTGAACCTGCTGCTCGACTTGCAGGATGAGTTTGGCCTGACGTACATCTTCATTTCGCACGATCTCGCGGTGGTGAAATTCATCTCCGACGATGTGGCGGTGATGTACGCCGGTGAAGTGGTTGAGCTCGCAGACGCGGTGTCGATCTACAAGTCGCCCAAGCACGACTACACCAAGAAGCTGCTCTCCGCGATCCCCAACATCGCCAACGCGCTATAGGTATCGCTGACTTTTAAAAGTACAGGTGGAGTCGGGCTTGCGGCCAGACTATCCAGTCGTGGTCGTCGCTGTCGAAGCCTTTGCTGACCTTGGTGACGCCGCTGAGGCCTACGCTTAACTGAGTGCGCTCGGCAAACTGGCTGAACCATCGTGTGTCGACGATGAAGGAAAGGTTTGCGAAAGCAAATTGGCCGTTACCCCAATCGTTTTCATCGTCCCCCTCTCCGCGTACCCAACCGGCTCCCACACTCAGCTTGTTTGACTCTCCAAAGAGGTGCCAAAAGGGGATCTGGTAGTTGGCTTCGGCGCCGAAGAGGAATTCAAAAAAGCTGGCTCCGAGCAAAGCATTGATTTGCAGCCGATCAAAAAAGAGCGCGCTGCCTCCGGCTCCGTAGAAAGCGTAGGGAGGCGTCAAGACGCCCGCAAAGGGGCCGACCAAAAGGTATTCTTTACGATCCGCTCTGGCCGGCGCGGAAATGAACGATGCCATCGAAAAGATAACTACCAACAAAATAGACTTGGTCTTGAAGCTTTTAAGTAGGTGATTTGTCATCGCAGCCATTATGGTATTGCGGTAAGTCTACGTCAACTACGCATAACGATGTGTCAGTTGGAACCCCTTGCCAGTGCGAGCAGACGGGGGCATGCCTCGATGATGCGGTTCACCCTTTTGGGAAAGTGTTTCGAGAGAAGATCCCGGATGGCACCCGTTTCGAAAAGTTGTTTGAGATTCATCTTTTCTCCGGGGGTGAGATTATCGAAAGTCGTGCGGTCCGAAGTGAACGCGTGAACGCTCCGGAGCCGCTCGATGATGTCTTCGCTCTTAACGCCGCGAATGAGGTGACGCTTGGCATCCATCGGCAGATCCTTAATGTTGAATGTTCGATTGTTGACCAGTCGCTTGAGCCGGTAGATGTTGAGTCGGAGCGCTTTGATACGCATTTGCTTGGCCCCAAAGAGTTCGGGGCTACGCTCGAGATCCTCGATTGAGATCCCCCATTTTTGAAACTCCTTCATTTTGGGATTGAGATTGTTTTCGATGGAGAGGCCCATGATCTGCGGAAAGTTCGTGAGCAGTTTGCCGACGTTTTTGATTCCTTGGGCCTTTAGCCACTCCACCTTGGGGTTGAGATTGTTTTCGATGGAATAACCCATCATCGATGGCATTGAAGAGATGACCTTCGCGGTATTTGTAACACCTTGTTGTTGTAACCAGGCGAGCTTCACTTCGAAGGTATCTTCAATGGACATGCTGAAGATCCCGGGTTTGGCCGAAGCAAGCTTGCCGACGTTCTTGACGCCGTGATTCTTTAGCCACGCCACTTTGGGTTCGAGATTGGTTTTGATGCTGAGTCCGAGAATGTTGGGATACTCGCCGAGGTACTTGCCGATGTTTTTTACGCCCAGTTCTTCGAGCCATTTCAGTGTGGAGGCGTATCGGGGATCGTCTCGGACGAAGCTCAAGATGCCGGGGAAATCGGCAACGGCGGTCGCGGGATCTTTGACTCCCTGGGCTTTTAGCCACTGAACGGCGAATTCGATACGATCTTTGTCGACCGTGAGTTTGGTGTCGAGAACTTTGGCGATTTGCGTTTCGGAGAGGCCGGCGTCGAGCAGCACTTGGGCATCGGCGGGATCCTTGCCGTAGGCTACGGGAAGGCCAATGACGGCCATGTAGAATCCGAAACCAAGCAGCGTCTTAGTAAAATTCTTTAGCTCCAATTCCACTCTAAAACGGTGACATTTTTTGCGAATTTTTACAACGACAGAGATTTGTTCGCTGGAACGATGGTGCGCTAGCTGCCGGCCTCATCCACGATGCGTCGGCAGTCTTTAGAGTTAGCGTCATCGCCATCCAGAAACTCGCGGTAACGTTCGAAGGTCGGCTCCGCCAGGGCGCGGATCTCCGCATCGCCGGAGCGCGCGAGCACCTTGGCCAGTTCCAAGCGCCGTGCGAAGGGTTGGGGAGCGGGAAGTTTTTCCCAGGCTCTCGCGAGAAGCTTTAATAGCGCGTGGTCGCCGTGGTATTGCGCCAGCAGCACCAAACGATCGTGCAAATACGAAGAGGTGTCGCTCATCCCGAGCCGGGAGACGGAGAATTTCAAGCGTTCGGAACATTGTTCCGAGTACCCGATCCAATTGAGCGGTGAGGCTTCGCGCCAAATGGCGAAGTCAAAACTGAAACGATTGGTGACTATGTTCAAGTCATTGCCTTCGTAGACGCGTCGATCTTGAGGGTACGCGGTGTCGAGGTACTCGCGCAGTTCCGCCCACTCCTCGACGGTGAGCGCTTTGGAGGATCGAACTCTGCTGAGCCACCGCTCTTCGACTTTCTTGTCGCGGGTCAAGCGGCGGGCCGCAGCTTCGTAGCGGTACAAGTCTTCGAGACGCGTGAGGACCTCGCTATCGCGCGGACGTCTAAATTCGTGCCCTGTGCCGGTAGCGTGAAGGATATCTTTCACCGTGAAATTCCCGTTCATAAAATCCCGGTCGCTGATGTGTGGTGGAAGCGGCATCAGCCGGGCCACCAAATTTTCGTGGGGCGACTGTGACAAGTACAGCACTCGCAAACCGCGATCGCCTTCGTAGTCTGGAAGGCTTTCGAGCAAAAAGAAGCTGGCCTCGCGGTGGGCACCGGTGTTTGTGACTTTCGTGGGGACCAAAGTGAAGCCGGCTCGCGACCAGGTTTTTAGTGTGTTCTGAGGAAAGCCCGGCGGTACGGTGAGGATGCGATAAAGTCCGGGCACTCGCTGAGATTCCATGGGCACCCTCACGCTCTGGAAGGTGTCTAAACTCGCTGACGTGGGGATCGTGAGCGTGGACTCGGCTTGAACATTCAGATGGGCATGGGGCAGCCCCTGCACTGGCACAACGGAAAGGTGCAAGAACTTTTGCACGCCGGGAACTTTCCAAGAGACCGTTCCGCAGGCCACCGGGCCCATTTCACGCACTTCGGCGAGATTCTTTTCTAAGAGCATGACGATTTCAGGGTTCACGTGCGCAAAGAAAGAACGCAGTGCGGGTAGCAGCTCACGCGTGACGAGCGAGTATCGTAGCCACTGCAAACTTGCGACGTAGTCGTAAGCATGTAGCGCGTGATCACGGTGAATTTGGTAGGCACTCGCTTCGGTGGGAAGGGCGAGCTGACCATTGGTGAAATGGGAGAGGTCGGCGATGATGCGATCTTTGTAGCGGAGGAGCTCGGTCAGTGCCGCGCTTTCCTCGGAGGTATAGATGTGCTCCTGCGCGGCCATGGAGGAGTAAACTGGCAAAATGGCGTGGAGGGGGTCTAAAAATTTCGGATCGACGTCAGACACTTTCCAGGTGGTGAAAGGTTTCTTGCGGCCAGTGAGCTCCCAAAGTTTCCAGCGAAACTCTTCGGTGAGGCGAGTGAGCCCCTCGATGCGTTTTTGCAAAACGGTATGGGTCAGTTCTAGAATTTCTTGGGTGAGCTGATGACGTTCGGGATCCTGGAGGTGTCGGTTCGTGAGCACGAGAGCTAA
Source organism: Bdellovibrionota bacterium (assembly GCA_035539375.1). Classification (GTDB taxonomy): domain Bacteria; phylum Bdellovibrionota; class UBA2428; order UBA2428; family UBA2428; genus DATLIP01. The sequence goes on from DATLIP010000036.1 coordinate 8,930, forward strand.
GTTGAGTGGCGCGGGATCGAACCAGTAAAAACCGTTTCGCTGAAGGCCAGTGAATTCGGGACGGCTAAAGTGCACGTAGGCGTCTCGCAAATGTGGCAAGACCATACGGAGCCGCCGGTAAACCTCTTCGGCTGGGATGGGGGTGCCGTCTTCTTTGCCCAGCTGGGTACGCAAATGGGTGAGTTCAAAGTCCGCGAGAATTCCCCAGGTTTCGATACCCTTGTCTTCCCAGATGGAGTTGGTGATTTCGTCGGGGCCGCCAAGTGCCGTAAGGCTGAGGCTGAGAGCGAGCCCGAGAGAGCAAAGACGCATGCCCCCATGGTTAACGCGCCATGCTAGAGATGAAAAGCAAAAACGAGCGAGGACTTCGGTCATGGATCTGTAGGACCTTCGTGTCGGGGCTTTTTTACTCAGACTAGTCGATGCCGGCCACGGGCGCGGAATCTGAGAACTTGTCGAGGCCGATTTTGGCCATGATGATCTCGTCGCGACGTTGCTGGATGAAGGTGTTGATCACGCTCTGTTTGGCGAGCGACATCGGCATGAACTGCGTGCCGGTGTGGATCGCGCCGGTTTTCTCGTCGCGTTCTGCGTCGGGATCCATGCGCTGTGACCAAATGACTTTGACTTGAATCGAGAAGAGCTCCGAGGTGTGCGGCAGCGGGATTTCCACTTTGAGCACGGTGTCTTCTTTGTAGAGTTCTTTGGTTTTGAGGCAAAGACCGTCTTTGGAAAGGTTGATGAGCTCGGCTTGGTGCACGAGCGGACCGGTGGTGCGAAAGCGAACGTTGATGTTGAGGTCGACGCGCTCTTTGCGCATCACGTGAGCGCGGAAAATGCCCTGACCACCCGAGGCGGCAAAGAAGGCTTCCGGATCAAACTCTTCGTCTTCAGAAGACTCTTGCTCTTCTTCGAGCGCTTCCATCAGCGCGGCTTTGGCCTTGGAGCGACGGTCGTCGACTTTGGGAGCCTTGGCTTTGGGGGACTTG
>DATLIP010000037.1:0-48324 GCA_035539375.1 Bdellovibrionota bacterium
TCCATACCGATATAGTTCTCTCGGGGTAGCCAGAATCAATTTGCGTCTGGTTAAAAAGCTGAATTTCGGCGCTAACCTCTTCGTTTAAATCACCAGTGAGGACGATAATTGATTTGTGTATTTTTTGATTAGGAGCGGAAGGGTGGAAAACTTTTCCCATCACTAATGCGTATACCTGCTGCTGTAAGTCCGCTCGCCATTCGGTTAAGGTAAGTCGCTTTCCCTTTAATGCCTTTAATTGAAAACATACGAGTTTACCGGCCTCGTCGAACGCGATTATATCTTTTCCCATCTCCATTGCACAATGACGAGTAGAATGGATTACGGAATAGCCTTCAAGTTTTAGAATAGAGCAGAGCCCAATTTGGTAGGCTCGTTCGGATGCTCTAATCAACCAATTTTCTACTAGCTTCTCTCTCATTGAATTCTTTCATTTTTACATTTATTAAACTTTCGTACTGAGTTTTGTAGGGCTCTGTTGTCATCATCTCAAGAATTGCTTTAGCGATCGCTTCTATGTCCTTAGGGTTTGCCATGACCTCGGGGAGCTGAGGTAAGCCATTCTCAAAGTCAATCTCTATCATGTCGAGCATCTTTAATACTTTTACGGCTGTCGTGGGGCCTTCACCCTTGACCGAGTTACCACTTTTCTCGATTGTTTTTTGAAGTACTCCAATGAACGCCTTAGTCTGATCCTCAGCTAGCTGGCTTGAGAGTTCATCGATAACTTTTGTTAAGGATTGGTCAGGTGTCCCGCTTTGCTCAAGTACAGCGCTGGCCTCAATGCTTTTAACGTTAGAGATGGACTCGGTGCCATCAGCGTAAACTACTCCGATTTTATCGCCCTCATGCAGTTGGCAACGCTTAATGTTTCTCAGGACGCTTGCTTTATGCTTTACTTGATCACCCACTTGCTCGGCAATGGCCTGGTATATGTGCTTTGCCACCTTTGGAGAGAAATTGATCATTGCCCAAGCTTCGATCTCCTAAGCATATTTTGCAACTGACAAAGTACGCTGGCGGGATAAAGCGGGTCTTTAGGCACGCTTCAATCACCGCTCAAATGCAACAAGCTCAAAATAAGTTTAACGAAGGAACGCTAGAGACCGTGAAATCTATTATCGAACTGGCTAACAATGCAAAATCACTATGGGTTCACATGAGTAATCAAGAACGACTAAAGCTGCTTGAAAACTTACTATCGAACCGATGGTTAGACGGGGTAACCGTTGAATATGAAATCATAAAACCACTCAGGGTCTTGAGTGAAATGAAGAAAGATCCAGTATGGCGGAGAAGGAGAGATTCGAACTCTCGATACCGTTTCCAGTATGCACCCTTAGCAAGGGTGTGCCTTAAGCCACTCGGCCACTTCTCCGTAGGGTGCCGTCACTCGCGACACGAGGCCGCAAGTTATGAGGTCCTTTTTATAGACGCCGAGGGGGGCAGCGTAAAGGGGGTTCTGAGATTTTTGGAGCGAGCTCTCTTAGAATTCTTTCGTGATCAGGCGCAGAGCCTCGCGGCACCCCGAGCTGGGGGCGCCAGTAAACGGCACATTTCCCCTGAGCCGGGTGCGCAAGGCCTCCGGCAATTCGACAAGGGGGTCCAGGTCAGAGCGGTTGGCAGAGACGAGAAGGGTATGATTGCGAAGGTCGGAATCGGCCTCTAGTCCATGACCAAGGTTCTCTAGCATCCTGAGAAGCTCTTGATCCTCGCGTCCCACCGAAAACTTTAGTGCGGTACGACGAAAGTCATAGAGGGTGCCCGAAGGGGAGGTCCAGAGTCCTGATAACCTGAAACCGATGATCTCTTTCATTTGATCGTCGGTGATTCCCATGTCATTGGGAATGGTGAGGAATCCAATGACCAAGGCGCCACTCTCGGCGTCGACGAGTGGTGTGTTGACGCCTTCTTCGCCCATGGCGTTTTGTAAAATGAGCTCTAAAAGCTGCGCAGCGTTTGGGCTAATGGGACCACTTAGTTCCTCACCCGCGGCCGAAGCTGGGGTTGGGAGGGCGCCCATCTTGAGAAACACGAGAAGTAAGAGAGCTAGCGACAGCTTGTGGCTCTTCATGTCCAAAGTCGCTACCACCCACAACTCGCGGCGGTCCAGCGAAAAGCCCTTTTAGTTGGCCGGTGGGGGGCTCAGGTTCACGAAATTTTGTGCGAGCACAAAGGGTTGCACGATGAGAATTTTAAAGAATTGCTTGTGCTGGCGCCATTGCTCAAAGTCCAAATGAGAGGCCTTCGCGAGCAAGTTTTGGCCCAGCCACCCGGCCACGGCGGCCTTGTCATCGCTGGCCACTTTGGCACCCACCTCGGCGAGATCTAGCGACGCGTCGACGAGGATCACCGCGTCGCGCTTGAGGTGCGGCTCCATTTCTACGAAGGGAACCACGAGAATTTGTTCGGCAAGTTCTTGAGCGGTTGGATGGTTCATCTTTGGCACCGACGTTACATTTTTCCACTTAGACTTGCCATATGAGAGTGCAGGATATTGAATGTTTCCCTGACGATGAAACGCTCGATTCTGGTTTCTCTTCTTGCGCTTTCTGGTTTGGTGATCGGTTGCGCTCACCATCGTGACGTTCGCCCCGGAGCGGATGGCAAAAACCGCGTTGTCACGACCGCTACCGAAGCTGAAAAGGCTTCGCGTGGCTCCATCGCTCAAGCCACGCATTACTGCGAACAATTCAAACAAGCTCCCCGCATCGTTTCTGAAGGCACCGTGTACACCGGCGAAATGGACGAGAACACGCGCAAGGTTTTGCGCAAGGCCTCGAACGCCGCCATCTTGGTGGGTGGTGTGAACTCAGATTACGATCACCCGGTCAATCCCGTGCTCGGCGCCGGCCAGGTGGGGGCTATCATGACCAGCGGTGAGGATTATCGAACCGAAATGGTTTTCGAGTGCAAATAAAATAAAGGAGGCCTGTGGTGTCGATCTTGTGGACTCTCGTTGTTGGTTTTTTTGTTGGCCTACTGGCTAGATTCTTTTTACCCGGTCGCGATCCGGCCGGCCTTATCGTCACCTCGCTGATTGGGGTGCTCGGATCTTTTGTTGCGGCCTACGTCGGCTCTTATCTCGGCTGGTATCTTCCGGGTGAGGGTGTGGGACTCTTGGCTTCGATTCTCGGAGCCATGTTCGTGTTACTAGTGTTTAGAGTTATTCGTGGAAAGGCTTAAATAGAAACTATGCCAACGCATTCGCTCATCTGGTGGATCTCTTTTAACGTGCTCATCCTGGCGCTGCTCGCGCTGGATTTGGGTGTTTTCAATAAAAAAGCTCACGTCATCAAACTCAAGGAGGCCGCCCTCTGGTCGGTCTTCTGGATGATTCTCGGCGTCGGCTTTGGCGCGTTCATGTGGTTCGAAGAAGGCCGCACGATCGGCATGGAATACCTTACCGGCTATGTGGTTGAGAAATCCCTTTCGGTCGACAACCTTTTTGTCTTTTTGGTGATCTTCCGGGCCTTTCAAATCGAAAAGCAGCACCAGCACCGACTCCTCTTTTGGGGGATCCTGGGGGCCATCATCCTGCGCGGTATCATGATCGCGGCGGGCACGCAGCTTCTGGCAAACTTCCACTGGGTGATCTACGTTTTCGGCGCTTTCTTGATTTACACCGGGGTGATGCTGGCTTTCGCGGGCGACAAGAAATTCGAACCCGAAAAGAGCCCCATCTACAAGTTCATCACCAAGGTGCTGCCCTTTACCGACCGCCCGCACCACGGCAAGCTCACCATGCGTATCGACGGCAAGCGTTTCTTTACGCTCGCTTTTGCAGCACTTTGTTTGATCGAGGCTTCGGACGTCATGTTTGCCCTAGACTCGGTGCCGGCCGTCTTTGGCATCACCCGTGACCCCTTTATTGTGTACTCGTCGAACATCTTTGCGATTCTCGGCCTGCGTTCACTTTTCTTTGTGCTTGAGGACTTCATGGATCGTTTCCACCTGCTCAAATACGGTCTCGCCATAGTGTTAACCTTCGTGGGCATCAAGATGTGCATCGAGGGCTACTACAAGATTCCAGCCGGAATTTCGCTCTCGGTGATCGGCATTGTGCTCGGCGGATCGATGATGCTTTCGTTCTGGATCCCCCCTTCGCCCGAAGAGGCCGACAAAAAAGCGACGGAGCCGCTTTAGTATTGCTGCAGCTTTGCACGGTTTTGCCCATATTGAATTTGGGTGAAACCGTGGAATAATGATTGCTAATGGCATCCATTACCAATCAGGCACCGCAGGGATATATCAAAAAACCAAAATGGATTTACGGATTGGGGCTAGCGTTTTTGCTGGCTCCCTTCGGCAACTTTCTGTGGTCGCTCGCCGCTCTCGGCGTGCGCCGCTGGTGGGATCCGGCAATTTGGCGCATTTGGGTGCCCTACGTAGAGTGGTACGTTTGGGTGCTGATGCTGCTCGTAGCGATCTCCGGCCTTTCGCTGATGCTCGTGCGCAAATGGTCGTGGGTGCTGTCTCTGGCGGCCCTGGGTTCGGTTTTTGTTTACTCGGTGATCCTGTTGCCGAACATCAACTCTAAGGCCAGCGTCGCCATCGTCGCGCTCCTTATGCTCCTTACGATTGGAGCGATGGGCGTGATCTTCTTCTCGCCTTTCCGTTTGCCCTACGTAAATCCCCGCCTGCGTTGGTGGGAGACGAGCCCGCGCTACCGCGTCGACATCAAAGTCAAAGTGGGCGACGTCGCTCAAGACGCCACGCTCGTCGACATCTCTCGCTCCGGCGCCCTTGTGGAGTGGACTTCGGCCGCGGTGCCAGAACTCGAGCCCCGCACCAAAATCACTCTGCCCATGGGACTCACACTCCTCGTTGAAGTTATCCGTAAAACCCAGCAAGGTTACGGACTTAAGTTCCTTTCGGAGCACAACAAGGCCGATACCAAAACGCTGAAAACCTTTTTAGAACAGCTCTCTAAAGATCCCACCAAACTGGCCCGCTAAGGTCTCTCACGGCACCGCGACTTGCGTGGTGCCGTTTTTCTGTTAATTTGTTAGGTATGCCTAACAAAAAGCATCTTGCGGTTTTTCTCTGGGTTTTGTTTTTCGGGATGCTGGGTTGCTCTCGAGGCGGCAAGGAGAGCTCGTCGTCCGAAAAGGTTTCCAAAAAGCTTCGCATCCTCGCCACCACGACCATCGTCGAAGACATGATTCGCCAGAGCCTGGGGGATTTGGTCGATGTCGAGGTCTTGATGGGACCGGGCACCGACCCGCACCTCTACGTGGCCTCTCCTCGCGATTACGCCAAGGTGAAAGGGGCTTCGGTGGTGGTTTACTCGGGCCTTCACCTCGAGGCCAAGCTTGGCGATTTGCTGAATTCCCTCTCCAGATCCAAAGAAGTCATCGAGCTCTCGTCCTTTTTGCCCAAGGGCCGAGTCATCGTAGATTCCCTGCGCGTGCCGGACCCTCACTTTTGGTTTGATCCCGAACTTTGGCTCACGGCCGGAGAGGGCTTTGCCAAACGCATGCAGCACATTTTGCCGGCGCATAAGGCCACCATTCGCGATAACTTTTCGCGCTGGCGGCGCGCCGTCAATGAGTCCACCAACTTTGCGCGCGACCAATTCGCCAAGATTCCCCCCGAAAGGCGGGTGCTCGTTACGAGCCACGACGCCTTTCGCTATTTCGGTCGCTTCTTCGACATCGAAGTGATGTCGGTACTCGGCGTGAGTACCGACGCACAGATCTCCATCAAAAAAATCGAAAACCTCGTCAAAGACATCAAAAAGCGTTCGGTTCCGGCTGTGTTCCTGGAAACGAGCGTTTCGCCCTACGCCATTCAGCGTATTCAAGAAGAGAGCGGCGCCAAAATCGGCGGCGAACTCTACGGAGATTCGCTTGGTGGCCCGGATACCGTGGCATCGACTTACGTCGGTATGCTCAAACACAATGCCCAGATCGTCGTGGAGGGACTCACTCATGAAAATTGAAGATCAAGAAGTGCTACACGTTCATAACCTCAGCGTGGCCTACGGCAAGACGCCGGTGCTCTGGAGTGTGGATTTCAAACTCCCTTCCGGCACCTTTGTGGGCATTGTTGGGCCCAACGGCGCGGGCAAGAGCACGCTGCTCAAGGCCTGTGTCGGGCTCATGAAGCCCGCTCAGGGTTATGTTGGCTTTTTTGGGGACAAATCGCTTGCGAGCGTGCGCTCGCGTGTCGCTTATTTGCCACAGCGGGAATCGGTGGATTGGAACTTTCCGATCTCTGTGCGCGAAGTGGTGGCGATGGGCCTTCTCGCTCGGCACGACAAGGTTCCTGCGCGCGATGAGGTGGCTGAGATCGATCGCTGTCTTGCGGCTGTGAGCCTGGGCAAATACGCCGACCGACAGATCTCCGATCTCTCGGGTGGGCAGCAGCAGCGGGTCTTTATTGCGCGCGCGCTGGCACAAAACGCCGACTTGTTTTTTCTCGACGAACCTTTCGCGGCCGTCGACGTGGCCACCGAGAAGATGATCTCCGGTGTGCTAAAGGACCTCGTTGCCCAAGGCAAAACCGTGATTGCGGTGATGCACGACCTTTTTTCAGTTTTCGAAAACGTCGATCGATTGATTCTTCTCAACAACCGCCTTGTGGCCGTGGGGCCCAAGAGCGAAGTCTTTAAGCCCGAATATCTGCAGGCCGCCTATGGCGGACAGCTCGAGATGCTCTCCAAAGTGATGCACCTCTTTGCTCAGAGCGGGGCGAAGTAATATATGTTCGCCGATTTGGACACCTCTTGGTACGCCATTGCCGGAGCGGTGCTCGTGTCTTCGGTGGCGGCGCTCATTGGATCCTTTTTGATTCTCCAGCGGCGCTCGCTACTGGTGGACATGCTCGGCCACTCCGTGTTTCCAGGTGTGATCATGGGCTTTCTCTTTGCCGGCTGGCAGCGTTCGGCCGGCTGGTTTTTCTTGGGAGCACTTCTCGCCATTGCCATCGGCTTTGCGCTCTTTACGTGGCTCGCGGCCGACCCCAAGGTGGGCGACGACGCCGCCACGGCGATCGCGCTCTCGGGCATGTTCGCTTTCGGCACCGTGCTCCTCTCACGCATTCAGCAGAGCGCCATGGGCGCCCAGGCGGGGCTCAACACCTTTCTCACCGGACAGGCCGCTCTGATTTCCAAAACCGATGTCTTGATATTTGCGTCGCTGCTCGTGGTGATCAGCGCGCTGTTTTATTTCAATCGCACGCGATTTAAGATCTGGGCTTTCGACGAAAACTTCGCCGCCGTGACAGGATTCAAAACCCGCAAATTAGAAATTTCGCTCTATGTGGTGGTGGCCATCACGGTCTTCTTTGCCGTGCAGGCCGTTGGCGTGGTGCTGGCCTCGGCGCTCTTTGTGCTCGCGCCTCTCTCGGTGCTCTTGTGGGTGAGACGCTTCGAAACGTTGCTCTGGGTTTCCGTAGTGGTTTCGGCGCTGGGCGCCTTCGGGGGCGCGCGTTGGAGCGCTGCCGACGAACGCATGCCAGCCGGCGCGGCCGTCATCACACTGCTCTTTTTGTTTTTTCTGGTGTCGTGGTTTTTTTCTCCGGCGGGTTATTTCAAATCCTCACGCCTGCGCCGTCGCACGCGCAAGACTCGTCTCACCGAAGACTTGCTCAAGTCTTGGTATTATTTTTATGAGTCCACAGGCTCGCCCGAAGGCTTTTCGGTGGCCTGGATCCAGGCGCTCACGCGTATCCATCTCGAAGATCGCTCCGTACGACCCGAGAAAATGCGTTCTCTCTTGCGCCCTTGGGTGCAGCATATAGATGATAATGGTTTTGCCCTGAGCGCCGCGGGCCGCGAACGCGCCGAAGCGCTCGTGCGCCGTCACCGCCTTTGGGAAACCTACCTTGTTGAGAAAATGGGATTCAGTCCCGATCACGTGCACGACGATGCCGAGCGCGTGGAGCACTTCATTGGCGAAGATCTTGAGTTTCGCATCGAGGCCGAAGTCGACCGCGATGTCGATCCGCACGGAAAACCCATTCCCGGCCGTCGCCCTGTCGGCGGAGGAGGCTCGCCATGAACCGCGATTATTGGACGATCTTTTTTGCCGCGCAGCTTTGCGCGCTGCTTTGCTCGGTGCTTGGCGTTTATCTGAACATGCGCCGTCAATCGATGCTCGTCGATGTGCTCAGCCACTCGGCACTTCCGGGGGTGGTGCTCGCCTACGTGATCTTCGCGGGGTATTCGGCGATCGGTGTTTCTTTGGGCGCGGCGCTTTGTGCCTTCGTTTCGGTGCTCGCCATCGAAAAGCTCGGCAGCTCCCGCGGTCGCATCAAACCCGATGCTTCGATGGCGGTGATCTTCACCTCGATGTTCGCCCTTGGCATGCTCCTGATTGCCTACTTTGCCGAGCGCACGCACATCGATGTGCAATGTGCGCTTTTCGGTGAGTTGCTCTTTTCGCCTTTCTGGGGAGATCTCAGTTTTGGAGGCTTGCTCATTCCCACCGTGCTCGCGCGGCTCCTCGTTGCCGGTGTGGTGGTTTTCGGCGTGCTGCGCCTGGTGCATGGACGCCTCTTGGCGGCTTCGTTCTGGGGCGAGGGCGCGGCCCTCATGGGCATCTCTCCACGCGGCATGACCCACGTGCTGGCCTTTTTGGCCTCACTTACGGTGATGGTCTCCTTTGAGCTTGTCGGCGTGGTGCTTGTGATCGCACTCTTTTCGATTCCCCCGGCTTTCGGCCGGCTCTGGGCGAGCTCGTGGCGTGGCATGATGATTGGGGCTGCTGTCTTTGCTTTTGTTTCTACAGCTCTGGGCCTCGCGGCCGGCTGGTGGAGCGGTCTCAACTTGGGCGGCACGATTGCGTCGAGTCAGCTCCTGCTCTTTTTGGCGAGCTTCGTGGTTCACAAACTGCGCTACCGCCTGCGTCGCCCCGTGGAGGCGCTCCATGGGGGCTGACCACGACTTTGCCGTTTCGGTAGAGAACTACATCAAAACCATATGGAACCTCGAACAGCGCTCGGCTCAGCCCGTCACAAACCGTGAATTGAGCGAGGTGCTGCAGGTCACCCGGCCCTCGGTTTCGCAAATGGTGCAAAAGCTCGAAGCGCTGCACTTGGTAAAGCGCGAGGTGGGTGCGCGCGGCTACCGGCTCAGCGCCAAGGGCCAGCGCAAGGCCCTCAAGCTCCTGCGAGCCCACCGGCTGGTGGAAATGTTTCTCAAAAAAACCCTCGGCCTTGACGGTGTGTTTTTGCACCAAGAAGCCGAGCGTCTGGAACACGCGGTTTCGGAGCGCCTGATCGACGAGATCGATCGCTACTTGGGGCATCCTAAAAACGACTTTGCCGGAGCGCCGATTCCCTGTGCGGTAAAGCACGCCGGCGCCCCCGAATCGTTTTCGGATCAGCGAGATGCCCAATCCCGTCTCTCCGGGGCGGGCCCCGGCCGCTACCGAGTGGTGCGCATCCATGACGATTCCTCTAAGTTGTTAGAATTGCTTGATTCGGCGGGGGTGGGAGTGGGGATGAACTTCGAAGTCCTCTCGTCCACCCGCAAAAGCGTCAAACTCAGCTTTGGTGGCGAAACCTTGAATCTTTCCCTGCGGGACGCGGCTTCTATTGAAGTTGGCCCGTATAAGCTTTGAACACCTGCATGCCCATATTTGGCGGGTTTTTTGATGAAAAGACGCTACTAATCCAAAACGGCACTAAAAAAAGGCCTATCACCTGCATTTTATACTAGCCATTGGCATGCTTGCTGCTTTAAGGACTCTGTGACCGTTGAAGCTGAAGTTGATGCTGCATTTAGTTGTGGCGGAGGCTGAAGCTCGAGTCTGGTCTGCCTAGGGTGTCTTTGGTCCCTCCTCCCCCCCCTCTAAATGCGCCCTAGGTAGACCCTTTTTTAACCGCTTCGCGGTTAAAAAAGACGGCGTGCCGGGTACCGAAGGTACCGGGCAGCCGATCTTTATCTCCCTAAAAATTTGAATAGCTGTGTTGTTACTTAGCTTCCGCTTGCGCCGTCGCGCAGACATTCGGTCGGAATGAAGTAGTCGTAGCCTTTGATCTCGTCGAGCCAGTACTCTCCGCTGTAGCGCCAGAGAATTTCGTGACCCTTCAAGAAAACACCCGGCAAGAACTCGCCCTTGGCGATCAGTTTTTTCGCTTCGGGGCGATCGATCGCCGTGGGGTACTTGGTGGCCTGGTTGTAGATCTCAAAGCGCAGCATATCGAGACGAGTCTGCTGACCCTGATACTCCGAAGCGATCGAGGCAAGGCGGTCGTTCAGGTAGGGGCGCAGTGCCGAGGCGATGCGCTCCACTTTGGTGTCGAGTTCTTTCTCGAGAGCGTCGGCCACACCGGTGCGCAGTTCCGAGTCGATCACGCGGTGGTTGCGGCGCAGAGCCTCAAGGCGCGAACGTTCTTGTTGCAGAAGACGCTCGCGGCCCATGTCCTTTTTCACCACGGGATCGGCGTTGAAAATGTTCTTCATCCACTGAGGAGCCTGGACTTCGTTGATCTGGGCGATCGAGCGGAAGCGCTTGGTGCCCAGGTCTTTAGAGAAGCTGGCGATCTGCGGACGGATCTCTTTGGAGAGCTGCTCAAAGGTGTTCGCGGCACGGTTGGCTTCGTCAAAGCGGCAGAGCTTGAGGTAGTTGAGCGAGCGCAGAATCCAGAGTTCGGGGAAGTCCTTGCCTTCGTAATAAGCCGAACCCAGGGCGTGTAAGCCACCGAGCGAGCGGTTGTATTCGCCGAGACGGTAGAGTGCCCAAGCGGTTTCGTAGAGAGCTTCACGCGCAAAGGGCGATGCAGAATCGACCGATTGGTAGTGGAAGGCGCTCTGGTTGAACTGCTTGGCTTGGTAGGCAAGGCGCGCGAGCGCCAAGTGCGCGAGGTTCTTCAGGTCGCCCGCATCGTTGGCGCGCGCGTACTGAATGGTCTCTTCGAAGTTGTTCTTGGCAGCCACGACGATGGACTTGTCGTTTTCCCAACCCTTTTCGGCATCGCTCGACGAAATCGACGACGCACGAATCACGCCCATATAATATTGAGCCTCGGGGTAGCGGGCGTGGTCCACGTTCACTTTGGCGAAGGCTGCGAGAGCGGCTTCAAGGGCACCCGTGTTGAGCAGGATGCGACCGAAGTGGAACGAGAAGAGCGCCTGATACTGTTCGGGAATCTGCGAGAGCGAAACTTTCGACAGGATTTGGTTGGCGGCAGCATCGTCGCGGGTCTTTTCGATCGCCGCGGCGCTCATTCCGATAACCGAACGGCGCAGCGAGCTCTGCGAGAGCAGAACAAGTTGCGAAAGCGCCGACGAGTAGAACCCCGCCTGGAAGAGCGAGTGCGCTAGCAAGTAGCGCGCGAGCTCTTTGGTGCGGTCGGAGTGCTTTTTGCCGTCGAGAATTTCGAGCGAAAGCGTTACCGCGGTGGCGTAGTCGCCTTCCAGATAAGTCTGGGCGGCCACGTTGAGCGGAACCTTGTGCGCGTTGGTCGATTTGCCCGATTCAAAGAGCACTTTGATCTCGTCGCGTTCGCCTGGCACGAGCTCGCGGCGAATCTCTTTGGAGGCTTCCACGCGAACGGATTCGAGCAACTCGGCTTCGGCGAGTTTTTGATTGGGAGCAAGCACCGTTTTGGCCTGGTTCGACTTGCCACCTTTTTCTGGCACCCAAACCGTGTCTTCGATTTGGATTTCAATCAGTTTGTCGCCGCTGCTGCGGATTTTAACTTTGTTAGACACCGCTGCGGTGGCCACTTTGGCTTTGGTGGCGTTTTTTCCGCCAGCCTTTTTGACCTTTTCGGCCGCGACGATTTCTTTTTTACGCTCGCGCAGTTGCGGAGTGAGGTACTTCTCGGGAATCGAGAGCACCTCTTCGTCGCTGAACGACGAAGGCTTGATGGTTTTTACCGAGCGAAGGTTCTCTTCGATCGATTCACGTTGGATATAGGTCTTGATCTGCGAGCGCGGAATTTCGAAGTCTTCGCTACTCGAGCCTTCGTTACCCAGCGACACGATGCGGGCCTGCGCCCAGATCGGCACGAGCGCTGATGCGATCAAAACGTACGTAATTCGGGTTTTCATGGTTAGTACCCCCCGAGATTAAAGAGCATTGAGATGCTGGTCGAGAAGTGGAAGTTCGACAGCGTCAGACTGGTAGCGGGCGTCGAGTTCACGTTGTTCGACACGGCAGCGAAGTCCGCACGGTAGATGTTGTTCTTGGCGTCGAATCGCCAGATCCAGGTGTCGTTAAAGAACACGCGCATGCCGAGACCCAGTAGAGAGCCGATATGTGTTTGGTCTTTGCCTTCGGCCACGTTGGTTTCGGTGCCGAGCATCGAAACGCCGGCCTGGCCGTAAAAGTCGAAGTGAATGATGTTGGAGCGGAAGAACGCAAACTTACCGTAAATGGGCGACCATATAAGGCCCACGCCGCCAAAGAACTTCGGCTTTTTGAATTCCTTTTTAGACGGGAACTCAAAAGTTTCGAGGAAGTTCTCGATTTGCTTACCGTCGGCGGTGAGTTTCGACTTTGACGTTTGCGCGAAAGCTTCGATGCCGAAATATTCGCTCATATGGTAGGTCATGTGACCACCCATAGCGTAGGACTTATAGAAAGGGCTTGTGTTCATCATGCCGAGGTCGAGGCCGAGCTCGAGGCGACCGGCTTTGTTGTACTTGCGGTCTTGAATCACGAGGACCTTGTGGTCTTCGCGATCAAAGATGTCCACGTTCCAAACGTCTTTGGCTTCAAAGGTTACGGGATCTTTGTCTTTGGCAACGCCACCGGTGTCGACTTTTGTCGGGGCCGGTGTGGCCGCGGCGGGAGCGGCTTTTTCGACCTTCGCCGGAGCGGCTTTGGCCGAGGCAGCGGCTTTTTTGGTTTCAGGTTTTTTTTGCGCGTAGGCGTTGGTGCCCAGCGCCGTGACGACGCAAGCAAATACGGCAAACTTGGTTGCGGCTTGATGGGTTCTCATGTGGTGGCACTCCAGGTACTTCAAGATCTTAGTTGTTGCGGTTTCTGCGAAGTCGTTACCCTTGGTTGCGGGTATCTACGACGCACGAGCGCTTCAGCCACCTACATTCAGAATATCGATCTCTACGAAAATTAGTGTCACCCAAAAATCTCAAAAGCCAAAGTTAATTTTTGGTGAAGCGCGAAATTCTTGTTGTTTCGGCGCCAAGGCACTTATTGCAGAGAGCCTGCAATAAGTGCCTTGGCGCCTTTTTAGAGCTGACCGTCGAGGATGAAGAAGCGCGGGTTCACGGGACGGCGTTTGTACTCTACTTGGTAGTGCAAGTGCGAGGCGGTGGAGCGGCCCGAGTTGCCCATGCGCGCGATGAGTTCGCCGCGTTTTACTTTTTGGCCATCCTGCACGAGGGCTTCGGACAAATGTCCGTAGAGGGTGGCGAGGTCGTAACCGTGATCGAGCTTCACCACGAGGCCAAAGCCACCCCGCACGCCGGCGTAAGTGATGGTGCCGTCGGCCGAGGCGTAGATCGGTGTGCCGGTGTAGTTGGCGATGTCGAGGCCCGAGTGTAGCGTGCGGCGTCCTGAAAAGGGGTTGTAGCGGTAGCCGAATTCCGAAGAGATCCAACCCTGCGTGGGCATGATCGACGGTGTGTGGCGCAGGCGCGTGACTTCGGCCTGCAGGCGTTCTTGGAGATAGGCGAAGTTGCTCTCTTCGCGCTTCACGTGTGAGTTGAGCGAGTCGCTCGCCTCGGAGAGGCGGCCCACGTCGTTGGAGAGGTCGTTGGACTTGGAGACTTGCCCGAGCTCGCCCATGATCACCTGCAAGCGCTGGCGCTCGAGCTGGTCGTGGAGCGTGTTGCCGGGGATCTCGAAGAGGTTCGACTGCGGATCGCCGATCTCGCCGTCGCCTTCGATTTGGAGTTCGTCTTCCATGGTGGCCGGCGGCGGCGCCACGCCGCGCACGCTGCGCGGCTCGAGGATCACCGGGCTCTGCGTGAGGCCGAGGTCCGTGATGGCGCGCAGTTTGTGACCGAAGCTGCGCAGGCGGCCGACGTTTTGGTCGAGCACTTCGAGCTTGTTGCGCAGACCCTGAAGGTCCGAGCGGAGCATGTTGTTCTCCGCGCGCAGGCGCTTGTTCTCGGCCACTTGAGTTAAAACGTGGAGATAATCAAAAAAGACGAAGGACCCGAGAAAGAGCACGCACGCCCCCGCGATCATCGCGAGACGGATGTACCAGGCCGGGACCGCGAACTTTTTCACTTCTTTGCCCTTGTCCGGGACAATGAGAAAAGTGAAATTCTTTTCAGCCATGGCTTCATTGTATTGCCCATACCTCGGCCTGCCAAGCTGTTGACGCCCGTTCCGACGCATTATTTGGATGGGGCCTTGGTATAATATTTCGATGCCGCGTTACCTTGGATTCATGCTCACCCTCGTTTGGCCTCTTTGCGCAAATGCAAAGGTCAAGGACTGTCCGTCACTTTGGCGTAAGGTTGAAGAGCATCTTTACTCGCAGTTCTCCTTTTTAGGTACGGGCTCTCGTCACCAGCTCTTGCCCGAACACAAGGTGAAAGCGATTCGGGACAATCTGGCTTACTACTTTACGAATCCTGAAGACGTCGCGGCGGCAACGGACTTCTTTGCCTCGGGCGGAGTGCTGAGCGAGATTCCCGAAGGCGCGTATTTCACTTACGACGACGTGGGCGAGCGTCCACTCGTCGCGATGGATCCGGCGCGCATCGCTGCACTCAGCGAGCAAAAATTTTCGCTCGGCCTGATGGATGCTGTATCGACCTTTCGCCACGAATTGCGTCACTATCAGGACTGGAAAGCGAAGAAGGCCGAACTCGAGGCGAAGGGAGTGGAGGACGCCGCCGAAAAGGCTCAGGAGTTTTACTCCACGGGGCGAGGGCGTGAGCTCACCGAAAAAAATGCCGTGGCTTCGGGCTACCGTGCGCTCAAAGACCTCATCGTTAAAAAAGAAGGTTACAAGGATTGGCTCGTCAAAGAGACCGAAGGAAAGATGGTGTTTCCGGACGATGCGGGTGTGAATCATTTTGCGACGCAGTTTCTGCTCGGTTCGAGTACCTACCCCGAGTCCGAGGGCTTGCGCCTTGAATTGCATCAGACCGATGAGGCCGGATTCAAACTTGAAATGGCCGTGGCGGACAAGCGCAGTGCTTGGATCGAGATGGAAAAGAACAAGGAAATCTCCCGAGAACTCGTGAAGGCACGCGAGGAGGAGTTCCACGCCGCGGAACAAGCGTTCGCAACGTTCAAGCTGGAGCATCAGGGCCGCATGCGGGATCTCATGAAGGAAGCGGTGCTGAAAACCTTGTCGTTCAAAAAGGCGTTCCATGCCTATTACCGGCGCGCGAAAGCGGAGAACAAGTTGTCGCCCGAAAGTCTGAAGCGTCTTGAGCGCATTTACGAGTACCTCAACACGACGAGCAACCTCAATTTACTGACTTCGGGCAGCGGAGCGGCAAATCTGATCATGAGCCTCAGCGCACCGCAGAGCCGCTTTCGCGAAGCCCATATCCGTCGATTACAACGTACCTACGATGAGGTGATGGCCGAGTTGGCGCAGGATCGGCACGGAGTGCGTTACAGGGACTATTTTGAGCGCATGCCCGAACTTTGATCCTGCTGCCGCGCATCAAACGAAACCCTTTCCGATTGTCCGCTTGATAGCGTTAAGAGCTGCTCGTATTGTCGCCGGTGAATGAAAATCCATGAACATCAGGCCAAAGAACTTTTCAAACAAGCTGGCGTCGCCGTGCCCCGCGGGTACGTGGCTTATTCGGTAAACGAAGCCGTAGATGCCGCCAAAAAGCTCCAGTCCGAAGGCATCAAGGGATTCGTCGTCAAGGCGCAGATCCACGCCGGTGGTCGCGGCAAGGGTGGTGGGGTCAAGCTCGCACCGACCCTCGACGATGTGAAAACCAAATCCGAGGCGATTCTCGGCATGCAGCTCAAGACTCACCAAACCGGTCCCGACGGCCAAAAAGTGCGCCGCCTGTGGATCGAAGAGGCGAACCCGCCCAAAAAAGAAATGTACTTCTCGCTGATTCTCGATCGCGAACGCCAGTGCGTGTCGGTGCTCGCATCGGCCGAAGGTGGCATGGACATCGAAGAGCTCGCGCACAAGAGCCCCGAAAAGATTCTCAAGATGCCCATCGACCCCGCGGCGGGTTGGCAGGATTTCTGCTCGCGCCGGGTGAGCTCCTTTCTCGGACTCGACGCTCATCCCAACGCCAAAGTGCTCAGCGCACAGATGGGCACTTTCCTGAAAAACCTCTACTCGTTTTTCTGGGCCAAGGACTGCTCGATCGTGGAGATCAATCCGCTCGCCATCGTGGGCGAGGGTGAGGCTTCGCGCATCGTGGCTCTCGATGCCAAGATCAACTTCGATGACAACGGACTGCCGCGCCACAAAGAACTTCTCGAGTTGCGCGATGAGCACGAAGAAGATCCCAAAGAACTCGAAGCCGCCAAGTACGACCTGAACTTTGTCGCTCTCGACGGCAACATTGGTTGCATGGTGAACGGCGCGGGTCTCGCGATGGCCACCATGGACATCATCAAGCATTACGGCGGTGAGCCGGCGAACTTCCTCGACGTGGGCGGTGGCGCGACCACCGACAAAGTGCGCGAGGCCTTTAAGATCATTCTCAAAGATCCCAACGTGAAGTGCATTTTTGTGAACATCTTCGGTGGCATCATGAAGTGCGACGTCATCGCGGACGGTGTGATCCAGGCCGCCAAAGAAATCAAACTTTCAGTACCCCTCGTGGTTCGCCTCGAAGGCACGAACGTCGACAAGGGCAAAGCCCTGTTAAACCAATCCGGACTCGCAATCATTTCGGCCGACTCCATGGCGGATGGCGCGCAAAAAGCCGTAGCGGCACTCAAAGCCAAGTAGAGAGAAGAGGACACACGAAATGGCAGTTTTAGTTGGCAACCAAACCAAACTCATCACCCAAGGGATCACCGGCAAGACCGGCCTCTTTCACTCCATCCAGTGCCGTGACTACGGCACCAAAGTTGTCGGCGGTGTGACCCCCGGCCGCGGCGACACCGAAGTCGAAGGCTTCAAGGTGTGGAACTCCTGTTTTGAGGCCGTCGAAGAAGGCGGCGCGAACGTCTCCATGGTTTTTGTTCCCCCGCTCTTCGCGGCGGACGCGATCATGGAAGCGGCGGCAGCGGGCATCGAGCTTATCGTGGCGATCACCGAAGGCATTCCCGTGCTCGACATGGTGCGCGCACGCCAGTTCATTCACAACACCAACCGCACTCGCAAAGCCGCCGGCAAATCGGCGGTACGACTCATCGGTCCCAACTGCCCGGGCGTCATCACGCCAGGACAAGCGAAGATCGGAATCATGCCAGGTTACATTCACAAACCCGGCAAGGTGGGCATCGTTTCGCGCTCCGGCACTCTCACTTACGAAGCCGTGCACCAAACGACCTCGCTCGGCCTGGGCCAGAGCACTTGCATCGGCATTGGTGGTGACCCAGTCAACGGCACCAACTTTATCGAGGCGCTCGAGCTCTTCAACGCGGATCCCGAAACCGAAGCCGTGATCATGATCGGCGAGATCGGCGGCTCGGCCGAAGTCGATGCCGCCCGCTGGATTCAGAAGAACATGAAAAAGCCCGTCGCGGGCTTCATCGCGGGCGTCACGGCGCCTCCAGGACGTCGCATGGGCCACGCTGGCGCGATCATCTCCGGTGGCGATGACACCGCTGAGGCGAAGATCAAGATCATGAAAGAGGCGGGCATCAACGTGGCCGCCACCCCTGCCGAAATGGGCAAAGCCCTGAAGGCGATTTACTGATTTCTAAGGTGCCAGGTATAGGTTCCTGGAACCTATACCTGGCACCTGTTAGCTGCTGGTGTCTCCGCAGGCATTTCAGCACACACTATCCTTTTGTTTTTAAAGATAAAATACCTCAACTTCCCGCTAAAGATTTGCCCCGGAACACCGATAAGTTCTGGTGATGATGCGCGCGCGGATTTTTGCAGCTTGGATACTCCTTTTGGGGGCTTGGACCACGGCCTCGGCGCGCACTCCAATCCAGTACCTGCGCGGGGAGATTCCCCTGGGCGCGGACGCCTGCCAGTCGATGCTTGCGCACCTGGACTTGCAGGCCAAACATTCTGGCAAAGCGAACATGGATCTCATGGCCGTGGATTACAGCCCCGGCTGGACGGTAGGTCCCAAGGGCACCGCCACCCGTTTGCGCAAAGAGTTTGCGGACATGCTCGGCCAGGGCGCTCGCGAAGGCGGCAGCCAAGAAGAGCTCGTGATTCGTTTTTTGCAAAAGCACGCCTACCTCAATCCCGAAAAGCTTCGCAGCGGCAAACGTCATCCGCCTCAGGCGCACACTCGCAAAGATCAGCTCGCTGTTCAGTCGCACGTGCACAACCTCGACGTTGAAGGGGCGCTCCACGAAGCCGTGCGCAGCGAAAATAAAACCGATGAGGACACCAAGGACTATGCCATCGTCACAGCGCTCGAAAATCTCAGCGAAGGTGGTCGCACTTTGACCACCGACGACCTGAGCGCCATCGGACGCCTCTATGGCCGCGTGGTGGATTTGCAGTCGCGAGCGCAGAAATTGCAAGACCGGCTCGGCACCGAGGGGCAGGCCGATTCGGTGGCGTGGCGCTATGTTAAAGCGCACGCCGATACCTTTCGGGCGAAAATTCACGATATGGAAGAGGGACAAAACCTCTACATCATTTATCCCCGCTTCGATGTGGAAACGAAAAAACTCAGCATCGATGTGCGCCGGATCTCGGACCTGATGGATTTTGAGACCTTCTACCAAGAGCTTGAAGTTCGCGGCACGCGTGTTGAGGCTTATGGGGATGCTCTCGATCGTTACACGCGCGATTATATCATGTACGGTCATCTGGCGACCCGCTTTAAGGCCATCCCAGATCGGGAACTTCGCTTCGCTGTGAATCATCCCGGCGGAACGAAAGCCGAAGAGATTGTCAAAATCGAAACCGAGAACCGCAACAAGTTTGCGACTTACAAAGAAGGAATCATTGCCGGCATGCTTCCGCATTTGCCGATACATCCCTCGCCCTCGCTCGTTGCCCAGACCAAGTGGTTTGAGCGCGGTAGCAAATGGCGCAAAGTTGCCGACAACAAGTTCACCAAATTTTCGAAGTTCTTCATGAAGTATCTCTTCATTCCTACGAACATTGTCGTCTACTGGCAGATCCGGGTGCGCGACCAGATTGTGGCCTCGACTCTGGAGCTTTCGCACGCCCTCGACGAAGCATGGTGGATCGATCGCTGCTCACGCGAAGAGTCCAAGAAAAAGGTTTACGAGTGTATGGAGCGCTGGGGTGCGGTAGTGGGCAAGGCGCTTGCCCCGCGCGTGGCCGAAAAACAAAAACTAAATCCGAATTATCTGGGATTCGATGAGTTGATGTTGCAAAAGCAAATGAGCGAGCGCATCATCTTCGGCCTCTTTCAAAAAGGCGGGTACCACCTCGTGGGCGGCATGCAGTTCGAGTACGACTTGCGCTGGCTGCCCGAGAAAATTTACGCCAACTTGCAAAAAGAATTCGATAAAATGGCGAACGAAGCGCAGAAGGAAGGCAAGCCGAGCCCAGTTCCCGCGAAAGGGGCACCAGATGTCTTGGCGAGCACGCATCCCGGCCACGACGTGGCCGGCACGGCTGGCGGCGGTCAAGCCGCACCGGGCTCTCGCCCGCTCGTGAAAGAGGATGCCATTGCTCAGCTCGACGCGTACCGCGCGAAATTTTTGGGCCTTAGCAACGACATGGATCGCTATTTGAGCCTGACCAAAGACGAACCCGAGCAGCAAAATGCCCGTTACCATCAGCACGCGCGCGAGATTATCAAAATCCAGCTTCAGATCGAAAACTTCGCAAACGCGGAACTAGGCAAGGAGTTTAAAACTCGCCTCGAGACGCTCGAGGACTCCCTTAAGGATGAATTGGACGAAGTCGAAGCCAAGCAAGAAGAGCTGCTGATCCAGATGCACAAGCTCAAGCCTGCTGCAAAGGCTTCGCCAGCCAAGTCTCCGGCCACCTCGGCCAACGATCCGAAGAATTTGGCGCCGCACCCCTCGTCGCAATTGCCGGTCGTTCCGACCGCGAAAGTGCCCGCCCGGGCCCCCTCGAGCGTTTCGTCGGGCGTGCTGGTGGGTGTCGGGCTGGGATTTGGCCCCGGCGCGATGTATCTAAGGCCGTTTGAGTAATTGAGTATTCGAAAACCCTGTATTAGACCCTCCGGTAATTTATTCCCTATCCCCGGAGGTTTCCATGGCTATCGAACGTACTTTTTCTATCATCAAACCCAACTCTGTAGAGTCTAACGACATCGGTGCGATCATCAATCGCTTTGAGACCAACGGCCTCCGCATTGCCGCCGCCAAACTCGTGCACATGACCCAGGCGAAGGCCGAAGGTTTCTACGCCGAGCACAAAGCCCGTCCTTTCTTTGGTGAGCTCGTTGAGTTCATGACCCGTTCGCCTGTCATGCTGCTCTGCCTCGAAGGTGAGAACGCCGTGGCTAAAAACCGTGAAGTCATGGGCGCCACGAACCCCGCCAACGCCGCTCCGGGCACCATCCGCAAGGATTTCGCCAAGAGCATCGGCGAGAACGCCGTGCACGGTTCGGATTCCCCCGAAGCCGCCAAGCGCGAGCTTGCCTATTTCTTCGAACCGAGCGAAATTGTTAACTCGAAGATCTAAGGTTTTCTTAATTAACAGCTAGGAGAGTGAAACATGTCGCGTAAATCCGTTAAAGTCGCCGTCACCGGAGCCGCTGGCCAAATTGGCTACGCTCTACTGTTCCGCATCGCTTCGGGCCAAATGTTTGGTCCTGATACCGATGTCGAGTTGCAGCTGCTCGAGCTGCCCCAAGCGCTGAACGCGCTCAAGGGCGTTAAAATGGAACTCGACGATTGCGCGTTTCCTCTCCTCAAAAAAGTGACCTGCACGGATCAGCTCGAAGTGGCGTTCAAAGACGTCGACTGGGCGCTGCTCGTGGGATCGGTTCCGCGCAAAGCGGGCATGGAGCGCGGAGATCTGCTCAAGATCAACGGAGGCATTTTCATCGCTCAGGGCAAAGCTCTGGCTGAGAATGCCAAGCCTACCGCCAAGGTGCTTGTTGTGGGTAACCCTTGCAACACCAACGCCTGGATCGCCAAGAAAGCTGCCGCGGGCAAAATCCCCGAGCAGAACTTCTTTGCGATGACCATGCTCGACCAGAACCGCGCCGTCACCCAGCTCGCCCAGAAATCGGGTGCTGCGGTTGAAGCCGTGTCGAACCTTGCCATCTGGGGCAACCACTCGCCCACCATGTATCCGGATTTCTTTGCAGCCACCATTGGCGGCAAAAAAGTTACCGACGCGATCAGCGACAAAGTTTGGCTCGAAGGTGAATTTCTCACAACTGTACAAAAGCGTGGTGCGGCGATCATCGAAGCGCGCGGCGCTTCGTCGGCCGCTTCGGCTGCCAATGCCGTTGTCGACACAGTGAAGAACCTCACCACTCCAACTCCTGCCGGAAAGTTTTTCTCGGTGGCGGTGTCGAGCGAAGGCTCTTACGGCATTCCTAAGGGCATCATGTTCTCGTTCCCAATTCGCAGCGACGGCGCCAAGTGGGAAATCGTCAAGGGCATCGAGCAGGGCGAATTCGGCAAAGGCAAAATCGCCGCGACGCTCGCTGAGCTCGAGTCCGAAAAGAAAGAGGTCGAAAATCTCTAAGCGAGATTTTGGCATCCCTGCATTTTTACAAACACTCGCTTTGAACCTAGGTGTTCGGGCGAGTGTTTTTTTGTGCGCGATCGGTTTTTTGATCGCTCCTCCGGTGCGTGCTGACGACGCGAACGGCACGGAAAACTCGTGGGATTCTCGATGGTCTTTTGATATGGCTTATCCCCCTTCGGCCGCGCTGCACTACTGGGTGGGGATCTACGAAAAGTTCAACCTGGCGCAATTGCATCGTATCAATCGCGAGCTCAAGCCCTTTGAGCACGGTTATATCCGCCCACACATTCGATTGATGAGCTCGATCAAGGTCAATGGCATTGAACCGCGTTTTGACCTCTATCCTTTTTCTTTTATGGGGCTGACGGGTGGGTGGATCTTCTCGCACCGCTCGCTTTCGGGCATCGATAAGTTTTCAAAATTCACCCGCTACGATTGCACTCAGATCAATTGCGACGGATGGAATCTCTTGCCCTTTTTGGAGGCCAAGTTCAAGTGGGGCTATGGCTCGGTTTTTGGTCTCTTCTTTTTGCGCAGGGATTGGGCGTGGACACAAAATCCCGGCACTGCGGTTCTCTCGTACGACGCGACAAGTGGTATGGCCTTTCGTTCGAGTTCCGACGAGCTTGATCAGTTTTGGGTGATGGTGGGCACGCGGGTTACGGATGACTCCCAGATTTACGCTCGTTACCGCTATCTCAAGTGGACGGGCGCACGCACGCGTCGCTACGACGGGACTCTGATGTTCACGCAAAAGTTTTCGGACGAGTGGAGTGCTGGATTTGAATACACTCGCGCTCACCGCAACGACCATTACTATTACAACATCTTTGCGCTGCGCCTGAACTGGAACTTGCGCAAAACTCCAGCGGCCGAAGACGCTCTGGAATAAGACTAATTGAGGCCTTGGATGCTGAGGCCTTGTAGGCCTGGGGCTTCACTCTGCTCGAGCTCTGCAAGCCCAGAGCCGATGAGGCCCACGAGATCTAAGAAAGTCTCGGGATCTTCGGAGTCGATGAGGCTGCGTGCGGCGCGCACCATTTCGGCGTCGTCGTAGCCGGCCTTGGCGGCGAGAAGTTTTAGCATAAGTGCATCTTCAAGCGACGGCGAGGTATGAGCCACGGGATTGAATCCCATCACGCGTTCTTCAATCGCGAGGTTCTCTTGCAGGTAGCGCAGCGAAGCCACGAACGACGGAAACGAGGCGTTTAGATCTTGGATGCGATTTGCTAAGAAAACTTGCAGCGCCTGGATCTGCTCCATACGTTTGGCGTTAGCGAAGGTCTTTTCAATGAGGCGCATCGTTTGGCGAACTTTGTCGAAGCTGGCCACTTCGGGATTTTTAATTTGGATAGCGGCGATGCCCAGCACCATGGGCTGCACGACGCCGGCATCGGTGTTTTGTGGAAATGCGGGCTCGCCCTTGTTTTGGCGGTGCCAGGCGATGTCGAAGGCCTCAAGGTAGGCGGCGCTTACCACTTCGGGGTCCACGCCCAACTGGTCGCGCATGATCACCACGTTCATGGCCTCACTGACGGAATTGAGTGGCAGGTGCTCAAAGTAGAACGCGATCTCGTTGGCCGTGCCGACGACCATCTCAGTGTTGTGTTTGGTGAGTTCGAGGATTTTCTCGAGCTCTTCTTCGGTGGCGCGAATGATTTTTTTCTCGGGGCGGAAGCCCATGGTGTCGGCCGCCACGTCAAAGGTGAAAAGGTCCTCGATGGTAATCAGGCGCTGCGGAATCAACTCCGCTTTAGAGGCCTCGTCTGGGACCCTCTCGATGGCTTGATTCTGCTCACGGCGCTCGGCGAAGAGTTCGAGTAGATTGTCGCACTTCTTGGTTTCGGCCCTGGCTCCGGCGGAGGCCAGGAGGGTGAGTGTTATGGCGGCCACTGTGAGTGGCCACGAAAACCGTTGTTTGAGTCTGGCTGCTGTATCAGGTGTCTTTGGTCCCATCTTACGTTCCGCTCTCCCCTGCGAAGTCTCCCCGGGGCCGCCCCCGCGGCCCCCCTACTTCTTGCGAGCGAGGTTCTTCCCCCGGCTCTGCCCCCCTGGTTATCCCAGTTCTGAGCCACCTCGCTCGCTTCCCGTCTGAAGATCTCCCCTAGACCTCCTGACGTAGTGCCAAACTGGCACAAGATTGGGGCCAAGCAATGGCGAAACTCTTAATTGTTCTTATTTCGCAACCGTCAAAATTCGAGTGAAAAAGTAAGGGATTGTAAGAATTTAGCTAGGTTTCTGGCGGGTTTTGCTCTGTCTTTTCGGGGGCGGCCCCTTACACTTGTAAGATGCCTGGTGCCAAAAGCGCACCAGGGTTTGGGGCAAAAAGGGGGATTCCACCTATATGAAATTCACAACCAAGACTTACTCCTCGGCACTGAGCCTTCTCGCCTTGGGCGCACTCAGCAGCGCACAAGCAAAGGGCGTCGACAAATTGGCGTGGGCCGAATACGTGCCTGGCGAGTTCGTCGTCAAGGCCAAGGCCGATGCGCAAACGTTTTCGACCATGGCGTCCACTGGTCTCAAATTCAAACAATCCGTCAACGCCCTTGAGCACGTGATGCTCGTTGAGCGCGACGAGTCCGCCGCACTTCGCTCGCTCGGACTCGATGCGCGTGTGTCGTCGAAAGGTCTCGACCGCGCAATTCGTCGCGCTCTCGAGAACTCGCAAAACTTTGAATACGTCGAACCCAACTTTATCTACCGTCTTAGCGAACACACTCGTGGCGCGTACGTAGAAGCCCAAGCGGCGATGCAGAAAATCACGTCGTCGAGCACGGGACTCATCCCGAACGATCCTAAGTTCGCTGAACTCTGGGGCATGCTCAACGTCGGTCAACAGGACTCCGACAAAGTAGCCGGCGTGGCCGGTGCGGACATCGACGCAACCCAAGCCTGGGAACTCGGCACGGGCTCTAAAGATGTCGTCGTCGCCATCATCGACACTGGTATTGATTACAATCACCCCGACCTCGTAGACAACGTGTGGTCGGCTCCTCACCCCGATCCGGCAGTGGGCGGCGTGATTCACGGTTACAACGCGATCAACGGCTCTTATGATCCCATGGATGACAACGAGCACGGCACGCACTGCGCGGGCACCATTGGTGGCGTGGGCAACAACGGCATCGGTGTGACAGGCGTTTCTTGGAACGTCTCTATGATGGGCGTCAAGTTCCTCAGCGGTTCAGGTTCGGGCACGCTCGCCGATGCGATCAAAGCCATTGACTTTGCGACCTCACAAAACGTCGACGTCATGAGCAACTCTTGGGGCGGCGGTGGTTTCTCGCAAGCGCTCAAAGAATCTATCGAACGCGCGAGTGAAAAAGGCATCGTATTCGTAGCGGCTGCGGGCAACTCCAGCGCCGACAACGACACGGCTCCAGCTTATCCTGCGACTTACGACGTGCCCAACGTGATCTCGGTAGCGGCAACGACGAACCTCGACACGCTCGCTAGCTTCTCGAGTTACGGCAAGCGCACCGTGCATGTTGCGGCTCCCGGCCACAACATCGTTTCGACCACGCCGAACAACACCTACGCGTCGTTCAGCGGCACCTCGATGGCCACTCCTCACGTTTCGGGGGCTGTGGCGCTCTTCAAATCTCAGCGCGGCGCGGGCATGAGCCCCACTCAAATTCGTGAAGAGATCCAAAAGACGGCAGAGCGTGTGAACTCGCTCAAGAAGAAAGTCGCCTTTGGTGGTTCGCGTCTCAACGTGTACAACTTGCTCGCGGACGTTGCGGTTCCCGGCCCCGTGGTGGTGCCCGCGGACCAGTGGTCGGAGATGGCTCCTCTTGCTATCGAAACCGAACACCCTTACGCGAACAACGCCAAAAACGAATGGCGCATCACGGGCACTGGCAAATTCATGCGCTTGCACTTTTCGGCATTCGACACTGAGAACCGTTACGACGCGGTTTACGTGATCAACGCTCAAACGCGCGAAGTGCTCGATACGATCAGCGGCGACAAGGGCGCGTTCGTGACCGAGCAGCTCGACGCTTCGGACGTGATCGTACGCTTTGAGTCGGACAACACGGTGAATAAGCACGGATTTGCAATCGAGGGTTATTCGACCTCCGATTACACTCCGTAAACGCTCGCTAAACATTTACGAAGGCCCCGCTCTCTGGAGATCAGGGAGCGGGGTTTTTTTATGGCTCGGCGTCCTTGCCGCGCAGAGGGGAGTCTGCGGGCACGACATTGCGGTAGCCTTCGGGGAAATAAGCTTTAAAATAGTCGCCCATCAAATCGGGCCGGTCTTCGGGGCCAAAAGTTTCGGGCATGTTGCCGTAGATGCGAAAGAAATAGGGCACCGGATCCATGTCAGAATAAATGCCTTCTTTGCGGACACTCATCGTTCGGCTCGGCTCATCCCATTCCACGAGGTAATAGAAGAGGTGATCCTTGTCGTAGTCGCCCTCGGGAATCAAAGCTAAGACGACGAGTAGCTTTCCATCGATGACCTGCAAATCTGGCAGGCCCTTGAGCAAATCTTCGGTAATGACCTGAGAAAAGTGTGCGCGTTGCAGCTGCTGGAATTCCACACGCTTTCCGTTTGCGTAGACAGCTTTGAAGCGAACGGGAGCTTCGTCGTGGTTTTCGAAATGAATTTCCGGAATCGCTCGCGCTAGAGAGGGGGAGGGGCCACGGCCATGTAAAAACATTGGGAGAAGCTCGGGCAGGGCGGCGAAAATTTTGAAGATCTCCTCTTGGCGGGCCCGACGTTGCCGTCGATCAAGTTGATCCACAGGGTTGAAGTCGATCATGTTTGGCCCGATGCCAATGTTGCCGATTTTTAGAAAACCTTCGTGAAAAAATCCGGATTGGAAACTTTCTTCCGCGATGAGTGTTGCGGGGTTTATCCCGATTTCGAGTTGCAGATGCCCGTGACCAGTCGGGACGCTGCGAAAGCCAAAGCGATCGACGAGGCGATCCGTTCCTTTTTCGTATATCAGCACGAATCCGTGGGTATCTCTTTGATAATGAAGTCCGAGACGCAGGCGAAGCTTACCGTAGTGCGAAGACTGTAAATTCGATTGATCTGAATAAATGACTTTCGCTCTAACGTGTTTGGGGTACTCAGGGTTGCTGATCTCAATCGAAAGGGATGAATAGGGAGATTCGGAAAGCGGGTAGGAGGCTGCCCTAAGGACTTTGAGTCCAGATCCGGGACTTAGTTGAACGTCATGGTAAAAGCCTTGAGTGGCCGGATAGATTTGATTGATGCCGTAGAGCGTTTTGCGTGTGGACGCGCTCAGCCCGAGGCTGCGCAGCAGCCGCTCGAGGTCGTCGTACATGGCGAGTGGATCGAGGCCTTTCATTTCGGGTGCCCGTTTTTGCCACTGCGAAGGGCTCTGAAATCGGTAATCGTGGTTAAGCCAAGTCAGGGAGGCAAGCCAAAGGTCCACGGCCGCTTCGATCTCGTCAATGCCCTCGAACGAAGCGTGGGAACGGATCTCGATGCGGGGGTTGGGCTGGATCATATTTTTCATGGACAAATATTGGTTGTGTTCTAAGAGGGCGTCGTCGATCTTTTGGGCGTAAAAATGTTGCACTTCGCGGGGAGTGGCACCCGTCAGGTGGAGACTCTTTAAGCGCAACATCAACTCCAGCATCAAAGTTATCGCTTGCTCGGGAAGCTGAATGAAGGTCGGGGCGGAACCGTGTGGGCCGGTGTCTTCGTGCGCATGCAACAAATATTCGAGTTCTGGGTATTGCACGGGAAACTCAAGAAAGTCTGCAAAGAGATCTGGTCGGAGGAGCCATAAATTGTTCTCTTCGCTGTCCCAGCCCAGGTGCACGTGCGTGCCACCGCCGCCGGATTCTCCCGTGCGGGATACAGAAAAGAAGCCATGCGCATTGACCAGCGATTCTACGGGTTCCCAGTGGGCGCGGATCTCATCGCGATACACCGGATCTTGATTCACCTCGATGCAGGCTTGTTCGGGCGTAATGAAAAGCTTGCGCCCGTCGACTGTGGTCACCGCAAAAGAGAAAGTCTGAAAATGAAGCTCGTAGTTGAAGTCGGGGTGCTTGCCGCGCGACGGAAATCCGATCATCATGTGCACGTGTTTGGCGCCAAGTCCGCGCTTGAGGAATCTCAAAATTTCGCGCGCCTGTTCTTCACTTAGAATACGTTTGCCGTCGTCGCGGTTTACCGACAGTAGGGCTTGCGTGAACTCGCGGTGGGCGTTGCGGCTGCGATCGAAGTTGTCCCAGCGGCGCTCGAAGCGTTTGATCTTTTCGGGGTGCAGGTCATTTTTGTCGGGCATGAGGCCCTCGAGGATGGGAGACGTGTAAGTGCGTTCAACCCCGAGTTTGGCATGCTTGAGCACCCATTCCTTGGTGGGTGCGAAAAAGTGGTGGATCCCGCGCTGTAGCCCTAACACGATCTGCTGGCAGCGTTCGGATCGCCGCTTGGCCGCTTGGGCCTGGGGGATGGCAAAGAGTAGAGCAAGGCCGGCGATGGCAAAGTTGGTCACTCGAAATCGGCCCATTGACGCAGTGCATATCAACCCATGGTTGGGCAGTCTACCAAAACCTAGGGTCGCCCCCCAAAAAGAGCTACCCAGCTCCCCGGCTCTTGTGTAGGGTGCCCGCGAAATGTCTATGGCGCGGCGTCTTTTTTTGGTTTGGCTAGGGTGGCTTTTGCTAAGTCCTGCGGCCCTCGCCCGCGGCCGCTGCGACCTGATCCTCGCCCAGATGAAGAGCTTCTCTGCCGCCCGTGCCCGGGGCGATCTGGTGAACTTTGCCTTTAAATTCAACGAGTCTATCCGAAATACCACCGCTCCCGGCTCCAATCTCAAGGACGAAATCGAGGTGCTTTTGCACAACGTGGAATCCCCCAAGTATTTCGACGGCGCTCTGGACCTTGTGCGCCGGCTTTTTGATTTTAGTTTTGAGCATCCACCACGTACACGCGAGCGCGCCCTGCTGATTTCGCTAAGCGACCGTGTGATCCGTCTCGGTATCGCCCATTCGGAGGGGCGCTCTGAGCTCGAGGTGCTGCGTCTTTTTCGAGAGGGCGAAGCCTATCCTCTCACCGACCCCGAATTGCGCCGCTTCGTGATGCGCATGGCGCTTGCGGCTCCCCATCCAGAAAACTTTGATCTCAGCGCCATGCAGGGGCCTTATATGTCCTCGCCCTGGGCACAGCTCTTTACGGATCGCTTGATGTCGATGCCCTTTGGCTTGCACGCCCATGAGGTGGAAACTCTGCGTGTGGCGTGCCGTTCTGAAGACGAGAACGAACGACAGAACGCGCGCGAGCTTATGGTGCGTGCCGAGCGCTCGGGTCAGCTCTCTCCCGCTCGCTATCGTGAAATGCTCATCGCGGCGGGGGAGGCTTACGATCGCTCCTTGCTCCAGTTGCTCCTGCGCTCGGCTCACGCCTCTCACCAGGGCGTCAAGTTTGAAGCCATGGCGCATCTGGTGCACGACCCGCAGCATCCCGAACGCGAATATTTTATTCGCGAGCTTGTGGCCCAGGGACACGAAGAGACCCTGCAGGCTTCGCTGCTCGAAGCGCGGCAGGCAGAAGACCTTGCGCGTCTGCGCGATTTGTTGTCGCGCATTCAGACCCCGGCGGTACTCACAGAGGGCGCGATGGAAGACGTGCTCATCGCGTATCTTTACCTCGTGAAACGTGATCCCAATCCCGAATCTTTTGCTTCGCTCAACCTGTGGGAGAAGGAGTGGTATGCGCGGGTTCCACAGCACGCACGCGAGGCGATTGGAGCTCATCTCGGGGAACTGATCGAGTCGAGCGAAGGCGCTCGTCGTCCGGCGCTCGTCTTGGGCCAAGCCTTTCGCCAAGAGGGTCTCGTGGCGCGGGTCATCGACCTGGCGTCCACAACGCAGAGCCCTGAAGCTCGCTACATGCTCGCTCTCAATCTGGAATTTGATAGGATCCCCGAGCCCTCTCGTTCTTCTGCCTTTGATTTTATTTTGGAAACTTTCGAGGGGCTTCGCGAGGAGCATCAGCAAGTGGCTGTTTATTCGAATCTCTTTGGCCAATGGAACGCCTCGAGCCTTTCACCCGAGCGGCGCGAGCGGGCGGCTGCCCTGCACGATCAGATGCGCAGCGAGGGCGAGCTGCTCCCGCACCACGAGAGCCTTTACGATGACTTTTTGCGCCGCTAAGGCCTAAAATCCAGCTCGCCCTTAAATCGCCTTAAGTGGCCAAACGCCGGGCGCGCAAGGGGGTGACTTTGTGTAGGATCCGAATCCCCTATGACGAAGCTCCCCTCGCTGAATCTCAAAACCTTCGCCAAAATTTTCTTTTTTGTGAGTGCCGCCGCGCAGATGAATCTCGCGCTCGCCAGGGAGCTCGAATGCGACCACTTGCTCGCGCGCATCCGCCCGCTGGATTATGGGCGCCAGATCGGTGACCTCGAAAGTTACGCTTTTAAGAATCAGAAAATTTTTGGGGAAGCCGTGGCGTTCGGCGGGGCTACCCTCACTCAGCATATCGAAAAAATTCTCTACATGAGCGCAACGTCGCCGCACTACTACACGGCGATAAGCCGCTTCATCCAAAGCCTGGGTGCCTTTGTTTTCAAAGGCATTACCCCCGAACAGCGACTCCAGATGCTGAGCACGCTTCACGACGCCGCCCTCAAGGTGGCAGTCTCCAACTCCGCCAACATTTCTGCCAAAGATCTTGAATCGCTGATGGGCCAGGGCTCTCGCTATACCATCTCAGACGTGCACCTGCGGCAGTACATTTTAGAAAGGGCTCTCGTGGAGGAGCCGGGCGAAAATGGCGAGCGCACTTGGCTCTCGTTCTACTGGAAACGCTGTTTCAATCACGACTTCATCAGCGTGGGCCGCGAAGAGATCCAGTCGGTCCAAAGAGTGCTCGAAGAATACGTGGTTCCCGAGGATGCGGAATTTGCCCGAGTGGCCGAAGTTCCCAAGGATAAGCAAAAACTAGAGCTCGCACGCGATGTGCTGGGCCGGTGGGTCGACAAGGGCTATCTGAATCAAGCCCAGTTTTCGGGGTTTCTCTCATACGCCGACGAAGTCTCCGACATGGCCACGATCGATTTGCTCGTGCGCCAGGTGGGCGATAAAAAGTACTACCGTCCGGCCCTTTTCGCGGGGCTCCGGCGCTTTACCCACGATGAAGCTCACCCCTTCGACGTCGACGAACTTCGCCAGCGTCTCTACGAAATGGGTGACGTCGAGACGGCACAAGCGGATATCAAGCGCGCGATCGCCGCGGGTGACGATTTTGCCGCGGCCCAAATTCTGGGCTCGATCACCCAGCATCCGCGAATGCTGAATAAGGATCAAGCCGAAGACATCGTGATCGCCTACTTGAGCTTGCTTTCGCGTTCGACGGAGCTCGATGACTTGAACCACATTTTTTGGAGCGATCCGGCTTGGAAAAAGCTCGTCACTCCCCCAGAAGTGGCGGCAATCAAGGTTTTCATGTTCCAAAAGCTCGAGGAGGATCCCGCCGCGGCTCCCTTCGTCTTGCCCTTTGCACGGCTCTTTTCGCAGGATGATCTCATCTTGCGTGCCCTCAGTCGGGCCAAAGAGAGCCTCACGACGCTGGCCGAAGAGGAAAACCCGGCGGACGCGCTACTCGCCTTCAAGCGCGCCATCGCGGAAGATTTAAAACCCAACTCACGTGAGTTGGCCTTCGATTTGGGAGTCAACTTGCTCGGCAAGCTACAAGACGCTGACGCGATCAATTCGGTGCTCTTTAGGCTCATCAAACAGTGGGATTATGAACTGCTGACCACAGAGCAGCTGGAGAGCCTGCGCGAAGCGGTGGCCCCGCTCGACCCGATCGGGCTCATCAGCGAAGAAAATCAGCAGCTATTTCGCCGCTACAAGCGCTGAGCTGCGGCTCACGAAACTCTGTTCGAGCTGGCGCGATTCGCGCACGGTTTTGCGGATCCATTCGAGCTTGAGCTCGGCGCGCTCCAGCTCGCCGAGCTGCCAGCGTTCGGTTGGGATCTGGTTCAGCTGTTTGCGCAAATCGCTCATGCAAAGCGCCGCGAGCACCGAGAGGTTCAGCGACTCGGAATAACCGTACATAGGGTACTTCAAGCACAAGTCAGAGTTTTTTAGCGCGTAGTCCGAGAGGCCTTCGCGTTCGGAGCCGATCACCAGAGCAAATTTTTCGTGAGCGAGGTCGAGTCCGCCAATCTCGCGCGCCTCGGCGTGCGGGTGCAGGCAGGCAATTTTGTAGCCCTGGGTGCGCAGCTGCTCGAAGCAGGCTTGGGTGTTGTTCACGCCTCGCTGGTTGTGGCGCGTGAGGCTGAGCCACTTGTGCGCGCCGCGGGAGATGCCCTTGGCGGCGCGAAACTTGTTGTCGTTGGTAATCAGGTGCACATCCTGCACGCCGAAAGCATCGGCGCTGCGAAGAACCGCACTGGCATTGTGCTTTTGCAGAACATTCTCAAGCACCACACAGAATCGGCGGGTGCGCAAATCGAGCACCGAATCCATGCGAGCGAGGCGTTTGTCGCTCACAAAGCTCGCAAGGTATTCGGTGACCGCGGGATCCATTAGTTCACGGGAACGAGGATAAAGCTACCAGCGCGCAAGCCCGAGGCGGCGCTCAGGTTGTTCATGCGCTTGATTTCATTCATGCTCACGTTGTGACGCTGAGAGAGTTTCCACAGCGAATCGCCACTGCGAACGCGAACCTTTTTCCAAGACGCCACGGTGTCGTTTTTCGAGGACGTCGCGCGAGCCGAGCTCTGCGGAGATTTGGGTTCCGAGGCAATCGAGCGCTGGCGTTCTGCGGCCCCCTTCACGATGGGGATTTTCAGAGTGTGGCCTGCGCGAATCATTTGCGCCTTACGGATGTTGTTGGCCTCTAGAATCTCCGACACGCGCACACGGTAACGGTTGGCAATTTGGCTAAGCGTCTCACCGCGGGCGATTTTGTGGTTGGCGAAGAGCGGAACGGTGCGCTCTTTGATGCTCGCAACGTTCGCCGCAACCACTTCATAGGTTTCAGGCGGCACGCGTACGTCGTACGAACGATCGGGTGGAGTAACCTCTAAGCGAAGCTCGGCGTTCAGGATGCGCACCACTTCGTAGTCCACGCCCGCGAGGTCGGCTACCGACTTGAGGTCGCGGCGCGAGCCGATAGTTACGACTTTCCACGAGAGCGGAACTTCGTAGGCGATGTCTTTGAAGCCGTATTGCTCTGGGTTCTTGGCGACCAGGGCCGCTGCGATGATTTTGGGCACGTAGTCGCGGGTTTCGGCGCGGAAGTTGCCCTTCTTACGAGATAGTTCCCAGAAGTTGCGTGTGCGCTCTTCGCGTACGGCGGTGAGCACGCGGCCTTCGCCGGCGTTGTAGCCAGCGGCGGCCAGGTACCACGAGCCAAAGATGCTGTGAAGCTCGCCAAGGTACTTGGCGGCGGCGCGGGTGGACTTGACGATGTCGCGGCGTTCGTCGATCCAGGTGCTCACCTCAAGGCCATAGCGTACGCCGGTGGGCTTGATGAACTGCCAGGGACCTACGGCCGAGGCGCGCGAGTAAGCGCGAGGGTTGAAGCCGGATTCGATCATCGAGAGATAGATCAGATCTTCGGGCAGGCCTTCTTCGCGCAGCACTTGCTTCATCATGGGGATGTAGCGCGTGCTGCGACCGAGCCATTTCTCAAAGGTCGCGCGACCCTTGGGGTTCACGGTAAAGAACTGAATCCACTTCTGTACGAATTCGTTGTGCACGAGCGGGAAGGTGGACCGGGCGAGTTGGTCGGCCGCGACCTCTTGAGCGTTACGCTCGGTACTGGTGGCGCCCACGTCGAGTTCGTCGGGGATGTCGCTCACCTCGTCGGTGTTGAAATCATCTTGGGCGGCGCCGTCGGCAAGTTGCGCCGAGGAGTGCTGTCCGATAGTGCTGCAGGCAGAAAACGAGGCCACGAGGCCAAAAGACAAAAGGATTCCACCGAAAGTTTTGAAAGGTGTGCGCATAAGTCCCCCAGAGGTTTAAGCTATTTTGAGCCAGAAGTCAGTCAGGCTTTGATGACTTCTGGTTGCGGCTGAAAAGATCCCCATTCGTCTTCGGTCTCTTCTTGGGCGGTGTGCATCAACGCCAAGTGGCTCTTGAGGTACTCACCCATGATCTCGCGAAGCTGTTTGGAGTCCAGCGACGTCAGGCACCAGCCACGCGGAGCGCAAAGCCCCTGCAGCTCAGAATAAAGCTCATCAAGCTCTAGCCCCGAAACCGATAATAAAATTTCCAGCACGTCGGACGTTTTGTTGCCCATTTGTTGACCTCCCCCAAGAACAAAAATGGCTTTGTTTCCCTCGACGCTAGCAACGATTTTAGAATAGACAAAGACGCGCCGCAAAAGCATCCCCTTTTTTTTGTCTGTGAGGGATATAACCCTGCCCAACTTCACCAGCTTCCCCAAACTGCCGAATTTACACGGGTGAAGGAAAGGTATCCGTTATGAACGGACATATGCCAGGTAACTTACCTGGCATACGACTTTAGTAGGGACTTTAACCCGTCCCCGCAGACCGTTTACGCCTTTTTTATGCCGCTTTTGGCAGGATACTTGGCATGGCAAATCTTTTTGGAATCCCCTCCACGGACCTTGGGCATCTCCTGGTCTTTTTGGTGGTCACCCTGGCGGTCGGCCTCTCCCTGAGCCGCTGGCTCACACGCAGTTTGGATGGTCCGGCGCTGCTTCCCCGCGTCGAGAGCGCCCTCTATCGTTTTGTAGGCGTCAACCCGCTCGCCCAAATGAACTGGCGTCAATACCTCGGAGCGCTGGTGACGATGCACCTGGTGGGTCTCATCTTCACCTTCGCGATTCTCATGCTGCAGGGCCACTTGCCGTACAATCCGCAAAAATTGCCCGGGCTCGAATGGAGCCTCGCCTTAAATACCGCGATTTCGTTTGTCACCAACACCAACTGGCAAGCGTATTCCGGCGAAGCCTCACTGAGTTATTTTTCGCAGTTCGCCGCCCTCACGGTGCAAAATTTTCTGAGCGCCGCGGTGGGCATCGCGGTGCTCGCCACCTTGGCGCGGGCCCTGCGTCAGTCGGCCGCCGACCAGCTCGGCAACTTTTGGGTCGACCTCACGCGCGCCACTCTCTACGTACTCGTGCCGCTCTCGTGCGTGTGGGCGCTGCTTCTCGTTGGTCAGGGTGTGGTGCAGACCCTGGCGCCCTACCTGAGCGCCACGACTCTCGAAGGCGGCACGCAGCTGATTCCCCTGGGGCCCGCGGCGTCGCAGATCGCGATCAAGCAACTCGGTACCAACGGGGGCGGTTTCTTTGGCGTGAACAGTGCGCATCCTTTCGAGAATCCTACGGGCTTGGCGAATTTTCTCGAGATGATTGCGATCCTCGCGATTCCCGTCGCCTGCGTCGACATGTTCGGACGCATGATCGGCAACCTTCGTCACGGCCGTGCGCTCTTGATCGCCATGGCTACGATCTTCGTGCCGCTCGTTTTGATTTCGCTCTGGTCGGAATTTCATTATCCCCTGGCGCTCGAAGGTAAGGAACTGCGCTTCGGGATCGGATCGAGTGTGTTGTGGTCGCAAGTCACCACGGCCGCGAGCAACGGTTCGGTAAACGCCATGCACGGCTCCCTTTCCCCGCTCGCGGGGGGCCTGGCGCTCGTCAACATGCTCCTCGGTGAGATCATCTTCGGGGGCGTCGGCTCGGGCACTTACGGCATGGTGCTTTACGTGATCCTTGCGATCTTTTTGGCCGGTCTCATGGTGGGCCGTACGCCGGAATACCTCGGCAAAAAAATCCAGGCGACCGAAGTGAAATGGGCCGCGCTCGGTATCATCCTGCCCAGTGCGGTGGTGCTGCTCGGCACGGCGCTTTCGGTGCTCACCGAATCGGCGCTCGCCTCGCGCGCGAACGTCGGCCCGCACGGCCTGAGTGAAATTCTCTACGCGTGGGCTTCGGCCGCCAACAACAACGGCAGCGCTTTTGCGGGGCTCTCGGCTAACACCTCTTTCTACAATCTCGGACTGGGGCTGGCGATGCTCGTCGGACGTTTCGGAGTGCTGGTGCCCGTGCTCGTCATCGCGGGATCCATGGCGCAAAAAAAATCGGCTCCCCCATCGGTCGGCACGTTTCCTTCCGAAGGAGGCCTCTTTATCACCCTGCTCGTCGGCACGATTCTCATCGTCGGCGCGCTGACCTTTTTTCCCGTACTGAGCCTCGGGCCCGTGGTGGAGCACCTGCTTATGGGCACGGGCAAGGCTTTCTGAGGACTATCGACATGCATAGCAACCAACAAAATCAAAATTGGCGTCAACTGCTCATCCCCGCGCTTAAGGAGACGTTTCGCAAACTGGATCCACGGGTGCAAACCACGAACTTCGTGATGTTCGTGGTGTACCTCGGCGCTTTCGTCGTGACCTACATCGCGGCCTTCGTCGAGCCGAGCGCGTTCAACGTGCAAATCGCCGTGTGGCTGTGGTTCACCGTGCTCTTTGCAAACTTTGCCGAGAGCATCGCCGAAGGCCGCGGCAAAGCCCAGGCCGAATCCTTGCGCAAGGGCAAGCGTGACGTGATGGCTCGTAAAATTGTGGACTCGCGTGAAACCCGCGTGAACGCGAACGATTTGCGCAAGGGCGACGCAGTGGTCTGCGAAGCGGGCGACGTGATTCCTGGCGATGGTGAGGTCGTCGAGGGGGCGGCGAGCGTCGACGAGTCCGCCATCACGGGCGAATCGGCGCCCGTGGTGCGCGAAGCGGGGGGCGACCGCAGTGCCGTCACCGGCGGCACGCGGGTGCTCAGCGACCGCATCGTGGTGCGTATCACCAGCAATCCCGGGGAAGCGTTTATCGATCGCATGATTTCGCTCGTTGAGGGGGCCAAACGCCAGCGCACCCCCAACGAGATCGCACTTTCGATCTTGCTAGCCATTCTCACCGTGATGTTTCTCCTGGCGACCGGCACGCTTCCGGCCTTCACCGCGTACAGCGAATCGGCGTCGGGCACGTCTGCCTTTCTTTCGATTCCGGTGCTCATCGCGCTGCTCGTGTGTTTGATTCCGACGACGATCGGTGGCCTGCTCTCGGCCATCGGCATCAGCGGTATGGACCGCCTCCTCAAACGTAACGTGGTGGCCCTCAGCGGTAAGGCGGTCGAGGCTGCGGGTGATATCGACGTGCTCTTGCTCGACAAAACCGGCACCATCACCCTCGGCAATCGCATGGCGAGCGAGTTCATTCCCGCTCCGGGCGTGGGTCCGCGGGAACTGGCCGAAGTCGCCCAAATCGCATCGCTCTCGGACGAAACGCCCGAGGGTCGATCGGTGGTGGTGCTCGCCAAGGACCTTTATAATTTGCGGCAGAGCAAATCCGCGGAAAGCACTTTTGTGGCGTTTTCCGCCAAGACTCGCATGAGCGGCGTGGATCTCGCCGGTGGCGTGCGCATCCGTAAGGGCGCGGCCGATTCCATCCGCGAGCACGTGGAATCCCTCGGTGGCAAGTTCCCGACGGAGCTGCTCAAAAAAATCGACACCGTGGCTCGCGCCGGCGCTACGCCGCTCGTCGTGTGTCGCGACCGCGACGTCATGGGCGTGATCGTGCTCAAGGACGTGGTGAAGGGTGGCATCCGCGAGCGTTTTGCACATTTGCGTACGATGGGCATCCGTACCGTGATGATCACGGGCGATAACCCCCTGACGGCCGCCGCGATCGCCGCCGAAGCCGGCGTGGACGACTTCATCGCCGAGGCCACGCCCGACGCCAAGCTCTCGCGCATTCGCGAAGAACAGATGCGCGGGCACCTCGTGGCCATGATCGGAGACGGCACGAACGACGCCCCCGCGCTCGCGCAGGCGGATGTGGGCGTGGCGATGAACACCGGCACGCAGGCCGCCCGCGAAGCAGGGAACATGGTGGACCTCGATTCGAACCCGACCAAGCTGATCGAGATCGTCGAAACCGGCAAGCAGATCCTCATGACCCGCGGCTCGCTCACGACTTTCAGCGTGGCGAATGACGTGGCCAAATATTTTGCGATTTTACCGGCGCTCTTTGGAACGCTCTACGCCGCCACCGGGGCGGCCAGCGGACCGCTGGGCCGTCTCGACATCATGCGCCTGCACTCTCCCGAAAGCGCGGTACTGAGCGCGACGATCTTCAATGCGCTCATCATCGTGGCGCTGATTCCGCTCGCCCTGCGCGGAGTGACTTACCGGCCGCTCGGGGCCGCGGGCCTGTTGCGGCAGAACCTTCTCGTCTACGGCCTGGGGGGCCTCGCGGTTCCCTTTGTCGGCATCAAGGTTCTCGACTTGGTGCTCGTGTCAGCGGGTTTGGTGTGAGGAGAATCATATGAAAAACGATTGGATGATTTCGCTAAAGTTTTTGACCCTTTCGACGCTGCTCCTCGGCGGAGCTTATACGCTCGCGATCACCGGCGTGGCGCAGCTCGCGATGCCGGGCGCGGCGAACGGATCGCTCGTCGTGCGCGGCGATCGCGTGGTAGGTTCGCGTCTGCTGGCCCAAAACTTTCAAAGCGAGCGCTATTTTTGGCCGCGACCCTCGGCCGTCGATTACGGCACTGTGCCTTCGGGTGCCTCGAATCTCGGACCCACGAGTGAGCGGCTGCAGCGTCTGGTGCTCGAGCGCCGGACGCAATGGACGGCTCGTCACGGCGGCCCGGCGCCGCTCGATATGGTGACGACCTCCGGCAGCGGCCTGGATCCGCACATTTCGCTCGCCTCCGCCCGCGCCCAAATCGAGCGCGTTGCGCGGGCGCGCAAGATCAAAACCAGTGAAATCGAGCACCTGGTGGAAGTCCTGGGGGAGGGCGCGAGCTTTCTTTGGGGCGGCACGGATCGCGTGAATGTGCTGCGACTAAACCTTGCCTTGGACGCCTCGGTGGGAGGAGAATCAACCCCCTAAATGGCACCCTTTGGCGACGAGCGTCCCGATCCCGATGTTCTGATGGCGGCGCTGCGCGATCGCGCGACGCGCGAGACCCGCGGCAAGCTCAAAATTTACCTCGGCATGTCCGCCGGAGTGGGCAAAACCTTCGCCATGCTCAAAGGTGCGCACGAGCTGCGCCGAGCGGGACGACATCCGGTGATCGGCGTGATCGAGACGCACGGCCGCCGCGAAACGCAGGAGCTGCTCGAGGGCCTGGAGCTCATGCCCCGACACGTGGGGACGCATCAGGGCATTCGACTCGAAGAATTTGATCTCGACGCCGCTCTGGCGATGCATCCCGACATCCTCCTCGTGGACGAACTCGCCCACACCAACGCCCCCGGCAGTCGTCACACCAAGCGCTGGCAAGACGTGCTGGAGTTGCTTGGCCATGGCATCGAGGTGCACACCACACTCAACGTGCAACACCTGGAGAGCCGAGCGGATAGCGTCGAGACGATGACCGGCATTCGGGTGACCGAAACAGTGCCGGATTCGGTGCTCGATTTTGCCCAAGAGATCGTCGTGATTGACCTCGACCCGCACGCGCTCGTCGAGCGATTGCGCAGCGGCAAGATCTATCCCGCCGATCGTATTGCCACGGCCGAGTCCAACTTCTTTCGTCCCGAAAACCTGACCGCATTGCGTGAGATCGCCCTGCGCGTGACGGCCGACCGGGTGGATCAAGATCT
Source organism: Bdellovibrionota bacterium (assembly GCA_035539375.1). GTDB lineage: Bacteria > Bdellovibrionota > UBA2428 > UBA2428 > UBA2428 > DATLIP01. Next base: position 39,252 of record DATLIP010000037.1, read on the forward strand.
GCAGACCATTCACCGCATTCAGCACCCTGATCGGCCCTGGCGGGCGAGTGAGCGTCTGCTGGTGGCGATTTACGCGAGTCCGTTTTCGGAGTTGATGATTCGTCGCACGCGCCTGCTCGCCGCCACGCTCGACGCGCCCTGGTACGCGGCGTACGTGGAATCGGGGCGTCCGCTGAGTGAAGACGAGAAAAAGCTTCTCGCCGAAAACCTCGCCCTCGTGCGCGAACTCGGCGGCGAAGTGCTCACCACGCTCGACAGCGATCCCGCGCAGGGGCTCTTGCGTCTTTGTCGTGACTACAACATCACCCAGATCGTGGTGGGCAAGAGTCGCCGCCGGTGGCTAGACCGTATCTTCGGACGCTCGCCCACGGAGCAAATCCTCACGCGCATGCACCCCTTCGACATTTACGTGGTGGCGGGAGAGCGTCGGCCCGGGCCACTAGATTTCCCTAAGGCCCGCGGCAAGCTCCCTGTGCCAATGCATTCACGGCGCGGGATCAAGTTTGAACTCGCCACCGCGGCGACATTCATTTTCTTAACGGCACTCGTGTGCCGTGCGCTCGGATCAAACCTCGATTACCGTTCGCTCGGGATCTTGTTTTTGGTGCCGATACTCGTTCTCTCACTTTACGCACGTCCCCTGGTGATTTGGCTGAGTGCGCTGCTCGCCGCCTTGACCTGGGATTTTTGGTTCATCGTGCCCTACCATTCGTTCACGATCGCCGAGACGGACGACTATTTGGTGCTCGCGCTCTTCGTGGTTGTCGCCGTGGTGACGGGGGTTCTCACCGGCAAGCTACGCCGCCAGCGGGGCATGCTCGAATTGAGGGAGGCCCGCGCGCTCGCGCTCTACCGTCTTTCTAAGGCCCTGTCGGTGGCCGTCACCGTAGAGGAAATTCTCGGAGTGGCGCAGGCCGAATTGCGCGAAGTGCTCGGCGAAACGGTGTTGCTCTACGCCAAAAACTCAGACGGCGCGACACTCTCCCCCCCGCCTTCGCTGCCGAGCAAGGAAGTGGCGGTGGCCGAGTGGGTGTTAAAGAACAACAAAACCGCCGGTAAGTTTAGTGACACCTTGCCAGCCGCCGAAGGCCGCTATCATCCGCTGGGGGGCAGCGACACCGCTTGGGGCGTGCTTGCGATTTATCCCGCACGGCGGCGGCAGGCGCCGGAGGTGGAGATCCTCGTGGAGTCGATGTGCAGTCAGGTTGGCATCTGTTTGCAAAAAGAGCGGCTCCGGCATTCGGCCCGCCTCGCCGAGATCGCCCAAGAGTCCGACCGCCTCGCGAGAAATCTGCTGAACGTGGTTTCGCACGAGCTAAAAACTCCGATCACCGCCATCATGAGCTCGGCCGCTGCGCTGGCCTCCCGTCACGTATCCGCGGACGAGCGCGAGCGCCAGCTCTTCGAAAATATCGATAGCAATGGCCGGCGTCTCACGCACATCGTCGACCATCTGCTCGAAGCGAACCGTCTGGACTCCGGTAAAATCGATGTCAAGCGAGAGCCTATCGATTTGAGCGACATCGTCGCGGTCACCCTGCGGCGCCTCACGCCCGAAACTCGCGAGCACATCATTGAAGTGCGGGAGCCCGCTTTCGAGACCATCATTCTCAGCGATGAGGTGCTCGTGTCGACCATCCTCAAGAACCTGGTGCACAACGCGATTTTGCATACCCCCGAGGGCACCAAGATCGTGATCTCATTGCTGCTCGAGCCCGAGTGGCTGCGGGTGTCGGTACGTGATTTCGGTCCGGGACTTGTGGACGTGGATGAGAGCCGGATCTTTGAAAAGTTTTATCGCGGAACGAGGGCGCGTCCCGGCGGCACCGGGCTGGGCCTCTCGCTCGCGCGCGGGCTCGCCGAGGCGCTCGGGGGTACGCTCACGGCGAGCAACCACGCACCCGAAGGCGTGGAATTCTGTTTACGCCTGCCGAGGGAGCTCCCGTGAAAACCAAAGTCTTTATCGTCGACGACGAAAAATCCCTGCGCTTATCGCTGCGGGAGATTCTCGAGAGCGCGAACTTTGAAGTGTTCGAAGAGTCCAGTGGGGGCGGGGCGCTCCGGCGCATCCCGAGTGTGGCTCCGCAAGTCGTGCTCCTCGATATCGGCCTCGGTGATCTCGACGGGCTCACTGTGCTGCGCAAGCTTCGCGAATGGGCCAAGTTTCCGATCCTCGTGGTGAGCGTTCAGAACTCGGAGAGCCTCATTGTGCGCGCCCTCGATTTGGGAGCGGACGATTACCTCAGCAAACCCTTTTCGGGCCCCGAACTTCTCGCCCGCATTCGATCGGCCCTTCGCCGCGCGCAGCGCGATCCGGGGCGGCCGAAGCTGCGCTTTGCGGACATCGAAGTCGATTTGCTAAGCGCCGAAGTTCGGGTAGGGGGTCAGGAGGTCAAGCTCAGCTCCACCGAATGGGAAGTTCTGCGCACGCTCGTGCAAGAACCCGGCCGGGTGATCACGCTCGATAAGATTTTGCGACAAGTCTGGGGAGCGGCGGGCGCCGAGAACGTGGCGAACCTGAGAGTGTATGTGGGACATCTGCGCAGCAAACTCGGCGCACACGGTGCAGATGCGATACTCAACGAGCCCGGCATCGGTTACCGGGCGCTCTTTGAACCCGTTTAGATCAAATTTTCTGCTGCGGGGTGACGCGTTTGACCGCTTCGGCAAGATCTTTGGACTGAGTTTGGGCCTCTTTGAGATAATCGCTCTTCATGTCGGGGGTGAAAGAGTTGGCGTTCTGCGGTGCTGTGAGACGCGAGAACATCATGTCGCGGACTTTGGTTTTTGGCTCGCAGCGCACGCCGCAGCCGGGCTGGCCGCTCTTGTTGCCGCTCTGGTTCGCCGACGCAAAGCAAATTTCCGTAGCGCTGCTGCCGAGGTAAATGACGGAGTGACCCTCTTCCACTGAGCCGATCTTGCCGGGTTCTTTGCTGGTAGACCAGATGATTTTCAAAAAGTCGCCGGGCTTGGCTTTGGCGATGTCGGTAAAGTTCTCGCCGAGTTTCTTTTCGGTGAAAAGTTCCGCCGTACCGAAAGCTTGGGCGTTGAAGTAGCCGAAAGGCTTTTTGCCGTCATCGACGGTCGGCACGTTTTGCTGGTTGCGATCGAGGCGCTTCATGGCCTCCGCGGCCTGCGGGCTGAGGTTAGGTACCGCTTGGGCGACCACTCCTGCAAAAACCGTATAGCTATAGCCCGAGCAGTGCGTGCCTGACATTTTGCTGTAATCCACGCTCTTGGGAAAATTCACTAGAGCGTTTTCGACGTTCGCGTTGGCCACACCCTTGTTATAGGTGCAACCGTTGCCGATCTTCTTCACCTGCTCGAGAACCATCTTATTGTAAGCCGGCAGATTGGGGTCGGCGGCGATCGCCTTGTCTACAGTTTCTGCGGTATCGGCGCTGACGTTGGCTACGGTTCCCGGCTGGTTTTGGGTCGCCAAAGCTTCGGGAGTGCCGGAACCTCCGCCGCCGCTTCCTCCTACGCCACCAGCGCTAAGGCTCGCATGCGCATCGGCCGCGCCTCCTTCGCTAGTGCTATCGGATTTCTTATCTTTGTCTTTTTTCCACCAGCTAAAGATGCCCTTCACGAGCATCGCGCCGCCCATGCCAAGGAGCATGAAGCCGAGAGCTGCGCCCACCGAAGCGTGGGCTTCGGGGATGAGGCGAAAGCGAAAGAAGCTCGCATTGGGAGTGCCACCGGCGATCGATTCGAGGACTTCCGCGATTTCCGAGATGTCCGCGTCCGCACCAAATGAAAGTTCCTTACCGTTGACTTGAACTTTTCTATCGTCGAGCGAGAGAATGCGGATCTGCATCTGCTGGCCGTAGTAGGCGTCGCGCAGGGTGAGTGTGTCGCCGCGGGCTTCGACGCTCGGAAGTTTGGGAATCCCGCGGAAATAGCGGTTCTGCAAATAAGCGCGCTCGGTGGCCGAAAGCGGGAATTGGTTTAAAAATTCCACGGGCCCGAGTTTTTGGTAAGCGAGTACGGCGCCGCGAAAGCGTGTGGCGGCGTTGGCGCTGAGGTTGCTAATTTGCTCGGCTTCACGTGGGGTGAGCGATGAGCGCGATGCGTAGGCGGGCGAGAGCACGGCGCCTAAACTAAGTGTCCAAGATGCAAGTCGCCCCCAAGTTTTCATAGAGATATTCTAAGAGCCTTCCCGTCTTTAAACACGAGATTTCGGTGTCTTAGCGAAAGAATCACCCGTCCTTAACGAGATCTTAACTTTGATCAGAACTTTTTGAGCAGCTGAACAAGGGCTAGGCACTCAGAGAGACCTAAACTGCGGAATCTCCGTCCGCAGGTCGTGGCACCTTTCCTGCAACCCCAGAGGAATCAAGTTTCAGGGGACAAGGGGAGATCAATAACATGTTTATTCAAAAGAAGGCCGTACTGGCTGTGTTCCTAACCACCGTGGTGAGCGCCACGTCGGCGAGTGCCGCCGATGTGATCGGAGAGCTCAACTCCTACATCGAATGTAGCGATGGCGAGTGCTCCGTGACCTTCAAACTCAAGTCCGACGGCACCCTCGAGCGCGATTACGCGACGACAACGACCCGTACCTCTACGGCGGAGAACGAATACAAAAGGCTTGAAGGCGAACAGGTGATTTCGGCGAGCAACTACGTCATCACCAAACGCCTTTCCCAATTTCAAAAAGATCAAATCTCGGTCATGGCCAAACTCTTTAACGAAAAGATTCGCAACGGCGCATGCAAAGACTTGGACATACAACTTAATATAAGTAGTGGCGTGGATTCGGGCGAGCCGGAACTGAATATGGAGATCCTTTACGTTTCGGAAGCCTACACTTTCTACTCTGCCGGCCTTCCCTCGACTCAGGCGCAAGTGAAAGAGAAGGGCTTCGATACCGAAGCCGAACTCAAGAGAATCGAAGAATCCTGCGCAAAATTCAAAGCCGAGAAAAAGTTAAAACCTTCGATCAAAGACGTGATTGGTCCCGCAAAGGCCGACCACTAGAACCAAACAAAACGAAAAAGCCCGGCGCTTCCGAAAGGAGGCGTCGGGCTTTTTTATTGCAGTTGATTGGCGGTCCCACTTCAAAAACTAAAAATCAAACTCGTCGCCCGGGGGCGGGCTGCCGTAGCCGCCCGGATTGCTCTGAGGGCCACTGCTCTGGTGATGGCCGCCTTGCTGCGAATAACCGCCGCCCTGCGGACGCGATCCCTGGCCATGCGAGGGCCCCGGTGGCTGCTGCTGCGACTGCGCATAGGGCGAAGGGTCCAGCTGCGCAGACATGCGCCCATAGGGCTCGGCGACATGCGAAGAGTCCACATAATCGGTGTAGCGTGTGAGGTGTCCGAGCCAAGTGACCCGAATGGGCTTGGTGGGACCTGCGCGGTTTTTGGCCACGATGAGCTCGGCGTCGCTCGGCGCGCGCGAGTCGTTTTCTTCCATCTGTTCGCGGTGAATGAAGATCACGATGTCGGCGTCGGCCTCGATCGCACCCGAGTCCCTGAGGTCCGAAAGTTGCGGCTTGCTCGCCGGACCACCGCCGCGCTTGGAGCCATCGCGGTTCAGCTGCGAGAGCGCAATCACAGGCACGCCCATTTCCTTGGCGATGGCTTTGAGGCCGCCCGTGATCTGGGCAACTTCGAGGGAGCGGTTCTCTGCCGAGCCGCCGCCTTTCATGATCTGGATATAGTCACAAACAATGAGTCCCATCTCTTCGCCGCGCGCGGTGAGGATGGACTTCACCCGGCGGGCCGTCTGCATCACGTCAAAGGGCGTGATCACGGAGCGGTCGTCGATGTAGAGCGGAGCGCGCTCGAGCTCGTCGGCGGCTTCAAAGAGCGCCTGGAAATCGTCGGGCCTTAGGTTCACGTTACGAATGCGCGCGGAATCCACGCCCGATGCAAAAGAGATGATACGTTCGGCGATTTCGTTCTTGGTCATCTCGAGCGAGAAGAAAAGAACGCCCTTGCCCTGGTGCACGGCCACGTCGTGCAGGATGTTGGCCGCGAGCGAGGTTTTACCCATACCGGGACGGGCGGCGATCACGACCAGCTGACCGGGGCGAAAGCCCGCAAGACACGCATCGAGGTCGCGGAAGCCCGACATGATCAGGTTGCTCGCCGCGTGCGGGTTGTCCGCGCGGCGCTCGAGTTCGGCGATCACACCCGGCAAGACGTCGCCAAGCTTGGTGACCTTGGTGGTTTTGATCTCCTGGGTGGCGTTAAAGACCAGCTGCTCCACCTCGGAGGCAATGAGGCGGGTGTCGCCAGCCTTGAGGGCCGCGGCGATGGTTTTCTCTCCCGCCGCCTGAATGCTGCGGCGCCAAGCCAGGTCGTGCACGCTCTTGGCGTACTCGCGCGCGTGGAGGGATGTAGAAGGCGTGAGGGCGAGGCGGCTAAGGTAATCAACCCCTCCCACGATATCGATCTTGCCGTGGTCGCGTAGGTGGCCTGCGAGGGTTTGCAAGTCGATGGGCACGTTGTCGAAGGCGAGTTTGCGGCAGGCCGCAAAAATTTCGCGGTGACCAGGCAAGAAAAAGTCGTCTTCGGAAATGTCGTCGCCGAAATCCAGCAGCACTTCGCCGTTCAGCAAGATGCCCGCGAGTAGAGCGCGTTCCATTTCGAGGTCGTGCGGTTTGTCGCCCGGATTGAACGCCATGGCCGAGCGTTCGTCACGCCGGTACCTACGGCCGGAGCCGCCATCATAGCTGGAACCCCCAGGGGGCTTGACCTCAAAACCCATTCAAATTGCTCATCAACTAAGGTTTGGGCGCGCGAAAGCGGCCAAAAAAATAGCAGAGAAAATTATTAAAGCGGAATCCCCCTTATGACCAGGGGATTCCGCTTTTAATTATTTAGTGCTTGGTATCTAAGAGACGTGCGTCAACGCGTTAAGCTTCGACGACGTTTTTCTTAGGCGCGTCAGAGACGATCGCCACGGGAACTTGAGTCTTAAGACCGCCTACAAGGCGGACAAGGACTTTGTATTCGCCAGCCATCTTGATTTGCTGACCGAGAACGATCATGCGACGGTCTACGGCGGCGCCGGCTTTCGCCAGGGCTTCTTCGATGTCTTTAGCGGTTACCGAACCGTAGAGACGGCCATCGTCCGAGACTTTTTTCTCGATGGTGATGCCGGAGAGGCCGTTGAGCTTCTCGAGCAGTTGCTTCGAGTTATCGCGCTCTTGAAGCTTTTTGGCTTCGAAAGCTTTGCCCTGATCGGCAACGAGACGCAGGTTAGCGGTCGTGGCCGAAACGGCGATGCCTTGGGGGATCAAAAAGTTACGAGCGTATCCGGGTTTCACTTCGACGATTTCGCCGGCTTCACCGAGGCTCATGTACGAGTTCTTGAGAATGACTTTCATTGTGCGTGTATCCTTTACCTTTTGGAGCTGATTAAGCTTCCGATCCCGAGCTATCGCTATCGGCGGCAGCGGCTTCTACAGCGGGGGCGCCTTCTTCTTCACGGGGGCCGCGGTCGTTGTTGTAACGACCGCCACCACGGTGATCATCACGGCGGGGGCGGCGAGGACGACGGTCATCGCGCCAGTCGCGACGATCGCGTTCGCTGATTTCTTTGGCCATGCCGGCGCGCAGCGATTCGTAATCCGAACCGTTTTCTTGCGTTTGGAAAGTGGCAGCGCGCAGTACGAACTCGTTAATGCCGAGAGTACGTTGTACTTCGCTCACGCCATCAGGAAGGCTCTTGAAGCGGAAGTAGGTCCACTTAGCGCGACCATCTTTTTTAATAGGGTAGGCGATTTTGGCGCGACCCCAGTCATCGGTAAAGAGCCACTCGCCCGAGCCGTTTTTCTTAACGGCGTCTTGTACACGTTCAACCATGGCATTGAATTTGTCGTCAGGCATGTCGACTTTGGTCAAACAGACAGTTTCGTAAGTGCGTAAGTGCTTGGTAGCCATCTAATGTGGGATCCTTCTTCGTTTTCGTTTTGGAGTGAAAGGAGCTACTAAAAGAAATTCCGACAATCAAGGTAGTTTGTAGAAGTCTTTCCAGCTTTTGGGCGCCGGGGCCTCGAGCACCATCACCTTGCCCGTGCGGGGGTGACGAAACTCGAGCCTCCTGGCGTGTAAAGCGTGGGCATCGAGGACCAGGCGGGGAGCCAGGTTGGCTGGAATCTTCATGAATTGGCCATTTTTGCTGTTTCCGGTGTCCAAATCGGGCTCCTGGTTCTTGATTTGCATAAAAACCTGCTCGTCGGGGTCGTAGAGCTTGTCGCCCACCAGGCCCGTGCCCAGTTCCCCCAAATGCACGCGGATTTGATTGGTGCGGCCCGTAACGGGCTTGCACTCGATCAGCGACACCGGCCAGGGAGCGCTCCACTCCTTCTTCAAGCGGGTCAGTGCGGGCCACTGGGGAGGGTTCCACTCGGGCTGCTCGATCCACTGGGTGCTGAGGGTGTGGTACTTGGTCTTGGCTGTTTTGGACTTGGCTCCGCGGATCTCTTGTTTGATGCGGATCGGGCTCTTGGAGCGCGAGTCCGGGCCGTGGGCTGAACCGATGGGGGCGTCGATGATGCCCGATTTCTTGGCCGGTTCGCCCCAGGCGAGGGCCCAGTAGGTCTTGTCGACCTCATTGTTGTAGAACTGCCAGTACATCTTGTCTTTGCCCAGCGGGGTCTTGGAGAGCACGCAGAGGCCCGTGGTCTCGCGGTCGAGACGGTGGGCGAGCACTAAGAAATCCAAACCGAGCTGCTTTTTGAGCACGTGGATCATGGTGTTGCGCAAGAATCTGCCCGTGGGGTGTACGGGGATGTGGGCGGGCTTGTTCACCACGACGATGTCTTGGTCTTGGTAGACGATGGAAATCTTTTTGGGCACCAGGGGCTCGGCTCGGGTTTTTGTCATGTATTGAACCTCATCGCCCAGTTTCAGGACGTGGTTGGGGGAGGCGGGCGCTCCGTTCAGGGACACTTCTCCGTTTTCGATGTTGCGCTTCCAGGCCTCCACGCTGAAGTAAGTGAAGCGTTTGGCCATATATTCAGCTAGTTCAAGGGCGATGGCGTTGTGGCCCACGAAGCTTCGGTAAGCCACCTTTTCACCGCATTCTTGGATCTGCCCCATGGGGTTTTCTATAATTC
>DATLIP010000038.1:0-5935 GCA_035539375.1 Bdellovibrionota bacterium
AGTCATGAGCATGGGCTTTCTCGGCGGTGATTCGCCGACCGTTTGGCGTGGCCCCATGGCTTCCAAAGTCGTCACGCAGTTTTTGCGCGACGTGAATTGGGGCGAACTCGATTATCTCATCGTCGACCTGCCTCCCGGCACGGGCGACATTCAAATCACGCTCGCGCAGGCGGCTCGCCTCTCGGGTGCTGTGGTGGTGATGACCCCGCAGGTGCTCGCCTCGAACATCGCCATGCGCGGCTTGAAGATGTTCCAGCAGGTGCGTGTGCCGGTCATCGGTCTCGTTGAGAACATGTCCTACTACGAGTGTCCCAAGTGCGGTCACCACGACGCGATCTTCCGCTCTGGCGGCGGCGAAGCCGTTTCCAAAGAACTGCATATCCCGCTTCTCGGGCAGATTCCGCTCGATCCCGAAATGGTGGAAGAGTCCGACGAGGGCACCCCAGTGGTGGTTGCGCGCCCAGACTCTAAAATGGCCAAAATTTATTTCGACATCGCAAAGAAGATGACCCACGAGCTGCGTTCGGTCGTCGAGGGCAGACGCGAAGGCGTGCCCGTGCAGATTGTGAACGTCGAGCCCAACACCAAAGCCAAGATCGCGAAGATCTCCTGGAACGATGGCAAACAGTCGCTGGTGCGCTTCTTTGATTTGCGCATGCTCTGCCCCTGCGCCGTGTGCGTGGACGAGGATACCGGCGTGCGCAAGGTCAAACCCGATCACATCGACCCCGAAGTGCAGCCGCTTTCGATCCAGTCGGTGGGCAACTACGCCATCAAGATTAGCTGGTCGGACAAGCACGACTCGGGCATTTATTCCTACGATTACCTGCGCCGAGCCCTGCACCCGCAAGAGAGCTAAGTCCTGAGAATCTTGTGGAAAATTCCGGCACTTCGCCCCATTTGGGGCTTAGTGCCCAGTGTAAAGATAAATTGTCTTGCGATGAGGGGCCCTTGGCGATATCACACGGGCTCTTTTGATACGAAAGGGTAATGAAAACATGGCATTTAATCCTTCTGGCCTCAGCGCAGCTCAAATGAAAGAGCTCAAAGGCCTTCTCGAAGTTAAAATTGATTCGCTCGACAAAGAAATCCGCGAGCTCGAAGCTGAACTCACCACGACCGAAAACTCCCAACAGGGCGCCCCCGACGAGGTGGACCGTTCGAGTTTCGAAGAAGAGATGCAACGCATGCAGCTCGTGCTCGACGGCAAAAACCGTCTGCGCGATGAGGTCAGCGAAGCGCTCGAGCGTATGCAGGACGGTTCCTACGGCGTCTGCGAAGAAACCGAAGAACCCATCGGCTTCAAACGTCTCCAGGCCCAGCCCTGGACCCGTCTTTCGATCGAGGCGCAATCGGATCTCGAGCGCCGCAACAAGAACAACCCGCTTTCGGGTCGTTCCGCGGGCTCCTCGCCCTTCGGCGCCGCCTACGGTCGCTCGAGCGGCGGCGGTTCCTCCTCTTCGGATTCTGCCGAATAATCCTCGCATTAGCATCTCCAGGGCGGCTTGCGAGCTTTCGTGAGTGGCCCTAGGATGTTTCTATGCGCATCAAGAATCTCTCGTTTGTGGTTTCCTCCGTCCTCTTTGGTCTCGCCGCATGCTCCACGCCCGAGCGCGAATACCGCTCGGCCTGCAAGGACGGCGACGAAGTTTGCCAAAAGGAGGCCAGGCAATTTGGCACGGCCGGCGGCATGCGCGAATCCGAAACCCTGACCGAAGGCTTTACGGGCCTCTGGTGGTCCCCCAAGGAAGACTTTTTCGTGGCCGGCTTGCACCGGGACAACGAGCCCGAGCCGCCCCAGGTGGGCATTTACTTTGGCTCGCTTTCGGACGCCGGCAAACGCACGATTCACTGGTTTCCGGGCGAAGCCCCGGGCGGTGAGGACATCGTCGGTGTGCGAGTTTACAAAGACGACAAATCCAAACCGCGCGTTTATTTCCTGACCCAGCTGCAGAACGCGGGCTTCTACTTTCCGGCCTTTTATCACTTCAGCACCGATGCCCGCCTGGCCACCACGATCTATTCGCGCATCAATTGCGAGCAGATCGAAGACGTGGAGATCCAGACCTCGGCGCTCAACATCCGCTGCCGCGTGCCCTCCTTCGGTGACGAAGCGGGCGAAGAAGCTATGGAATATATGGACAAAAAACCTAGCGCGAAAACCAAAAAGGTCAACGCCAAAGCCAAGACCGCGGGGGCTCCCACGGACGACGCCAGCGAAGAGCCGCCGGTGGACGTCGTGGAGCTCAGCATGGACGTCGACCCTACGGTCACCCGGCTCGAAGCCTACAAGGACGAGCAGCACCGCGACTGGCTGAGCGGCGTGCTGCGCGCTTGCGTGCAGATCAAGGGTCACCCGAACCTCTGCTACCCGACTCAATAAGATTGCTTAAAAGCGCTTAGCCGTATGCACAATCTGCTTGATACGGCGCCCAATAACGGCAAAAGAGGAATCTGCGCGACCGCGGGTGCGGTCGCAGGAGGTTTTCTAATGAAAAAGATTTTCACTTTCGCCCTGCTCGTTTCGACTTTGGCGGCGGTTTCGGCCCAGGCCGTGCCCCTCGCGTACCGCAAAGGCACGACGCTTTATTTGCGCGATCTAGCGCTCCCCGGACAGACGGTTGCCGCCCGGAAAAACAGCGAGGCCTTTGAAGTGGATCGCGGCGTGGGTCTCTTCAAGAGCACCGCGAACGGCGTGGTTTACGCCGAAGGCAACCGACTCAAATACGCCACGCTTCAGGATGACCCCAAAGCCTACGAAGACGTGATCAAGTACGACATCGACACGCAGGTGACCTTCTTCGACATCGAAGAAAACGAGTCGCGCGTGATCTACATCAAGGAAGGCGATCTCTACGTCAAAGACAGCGTCTCGTCTGGTTCGGGCACCCTCATCAAGCATTCGGTCGATCAGGCCCGCGTGAACCAGGGCCGCGTGTACTTCTCCGAAGGTTACCAGAGCTTCGTGCTCGATTTCGTGCGCGACGTGAAGGGCATCGTTTCGACTCGCATCACCGAGCTCGAGAATATCGAGTCGGGCTCCGTGCTCGCCGAACAATAGATCAAGTAACTAGCTGGGCTTTGAGTCGCTTCGCCGACCAGAGCCCCAGCGCCAAGCTAAAGGCCACGAGCGCTCCGCCGTGGACGATCACCGACTCCCAGCTTAGTTGATGCCAAAAGAGTTGCTGCATCAGCCGCACGCCGTGCGTGAACGGCGAGATGAGCACCGCCCAGCGGAAGGCTTCGGGCATGGGCGTGAGCGGAAAGAAAACTCCCGACAAATAAAATATCGGCGCAATGAGAAACGAATAAACCGTTTGGAACTGGTTGATGTTGCGCACGAAGCTCGAGGCGAGGAGGCCGAGGGCGGCGCAGGGCAGGGCGATCACCCCGCCCAGCAGCGCGGCTGGAAACACGCTCCACCACGCGGGCGCGAGGCCAAAACATAGCAAAAAGAGCGTCACGCCCGAGGCCATCATCGCGCCCTTCAGGAAATTCCAGATGTATTCGCCGAGGATGATCTGTCCGGCGGTGATGGGCGTGGTGAGCATGGCCTTGAAGACCGATTCGAAAGTCATGCGAATGTAAAAGCCGTAGCTCGATTCGAAGAACGAGGTGAAGAGCGCGGTCGACGCCACGAGGCCGGGCGCGAGGAACGCCATGTAGCTGCGACCCTCCACTTGTTGCACGAAACCCCCGAGGCCCAGGCCGAGAGAGATGAGAATCAAACTCGGGTCGGCCACCGTGGGCGAGATGTTGGCGATAAAATCTTTGCGGTAGACGGTCCAGTTGCGCGTCACCACGGACCAGCAGTTCTTCAAATTCTCAGTCATTTTGGCTCAGCTCCTCGCCGGTGAGTTTTAGGTAGACGTCTTCGAGGTTGGCGGGACGCATTTGGAGCGAGTGCAGCGCGTGGGATTTTTGAAAATCCACGAGCGAATTCAGCTCCGGCGCGCGCACGCACCAGGTGTCCTGCTGCCGATAAACGTGCCAATCGCTCGGCACGGCCCCGCGCAGTTGGTTCGCGAAGCCCTCGTCGCCGTGGAAGATCGAGACGTAGCCGGGCGAGTGTTTTTCGATGAGCGCGCGCGGGGTGTTCTCGTCGACGATGCGACCTTGGTTGAGAATCACGATGCGGTCGCAGAGCATTTCGGCCTCGTGCATGTAGTGGGTGGTGATGAGAATCGTCTTGCCGCGCCGGCGCAGGTCGTGCACGCGTTGCCACAGGAGGTGGCGCACGGCCGGGTCGAGTCCCGTGGTGGGTTCGTCGAGAATCAAGAGTTCGGGGTCGGAGAGCAGGGCGCGTACGAAGGCGAGGCGGCGTTTCATGCCGCCCGAGAGACTGCGGATGGGGGCGTCTTTTTTATGGTCGAGCGCCATGTAGGTGAGCAGCTCCTCGATGCGCGGATCGGCCTCGATCCGGGTGAGTCCCACGAAGCGGGCGAAGATGCGCATGTTCTCGATCACCGTGAGTGCGTCATCCAGGGCGTTCTCCTGCGGCACGACGCCCAGGCGGGCTTTGATTTGCGAGGAATTTTTGGAGGGATCGAGGCCAAACACCTCGAGCTCTCCGCCAGATCGCAAGCTCGCGCCGTAGGTGACGTTGATGAAGGTCGATTTGCCCGCGCCGTTGGGGCCGAGCAGACCCACGCATTCGCCGCGCTTGACCTCGAGATCCACGCCCCGCAGGGCTTCGAAGTCTCCGAAGGATTTTTTCACTTGGTGGGCGCGCAAAATCGGGCTCATACCCGCCAGAGTTTAACGCGTTCATAAAGTCGGGCAAGTCTCGAGCGGATATTCTCGGTGCGCGCTAAGTCGCACCGAGTTTTTCGAAGACGATGGTGCAGTCGATGCGCGCGCGGCGCAGGTGCGCGGTCTCTTCGAGGTCCTTTTCGCGTCGCGAGCGGAGCTTGGAGCGTATGAAGGCCCCCGCGCCAAGGGCACCCATGGCGACGTAGCCATATGTGACGTTGGGCAAGTTGAGCAGCTGCGCCATGAGCAAACTCATGGAGGCCGCGGCGCTCAGGAGATACTTCGAGCGCGTGCGTAGGTAAATTTGGTTGTCGCTGAGCATTTTGATGCGCTCCATCCGCTTACGCGTTTCGGTAAAGGAGAAGTCCCAGGCGTCTTGGCTAAAGCCCCATAGCGAGGTGAGCAGCACGTGCCCGACGGGGCCCTTGATGATCCCGAACGAATCCGGCTCGGGGTGATGTCCATTGACCGACGAAATGGCGGCCTGGAGGATGCCCACGTAGGCCACTTCCACCCAGTACATGCGGTTGTACGAGGAGAGGATGCCTTTGCGTGACGCCCAATTGTAGATGGGGTCCGAGAAGTACTGGAGGCCTGCGGACATCAAGCCGGCGATGATGCCGATGCCGATGGCCTTTTCCGTGGGGAGCTGCGCGCTCACCTGCAGGTTCCAGGTGGTGATGCCCCCGCTGGCGATGCCGCGCAGCAGGGTGAAGAATATGTGGTAACGCTTTTCAAAGGTGTTGCGGAGCCAGAATTTGGCCTTGAGCAGGGGGTCGATGGGCGTGTTGATCACGTTCAGCTTGATACGGGAATCGGTTCGTGCGACGCGGTCGGCGAGCGCGTAGGCCTCGTAATCGAGGTTAGCGGCGAGCGGATCGCTGCTGTCGAGGCGGGCGCTGACGGAGAATTGAGCTTTGGGATCTTCGGCCAATTTGGCCCGGAAAAGTTCGGAGATTTTTTTGGTGATTCTTTTGCTTTGGGCGGCGCTGCCGGATTCGAAACCCGACACATCGAAAGAAACGCCGCTATCGGTGACGATGGAGCGGATGGCGAAGCCATAATCAGGATCAACGTAGTCGGGCGGAGGCTTCGCAGGGCTCTCGTGAACCTTGGCGAATCCAATCGTGCTAGTGGTGATGCTGGCGACAAACAATAGCCAGCACACTGAAAACCTTAATAA
>DATLIP010000039.1:0-16476 GCA_035539375.1 Bdellovibrionota bacterium
CATCTCACACTGTGGACTCAAGCACTGAGCTCAGCGGAAAACGCAGTGCCGTATGGGGCGTGGCCGCGGTCTTTTTGGTAGTGCTCTTTTTTTCGGTCAAGGCGCTCGTGTTTTATCAAAGCGCTCTCGGAAGAGCCTCGCGCGAGCGCGCGGCGGTTTACGGGCTTGGACTCCTCTTGCGTCGCCGGGGCGATTACCTCGGAGCGCGTCAGAAATTCGGAGAGGCCACGGCAATGGATTCGCAGTTCGTGCTAGCGAAACTTCGGATTTCGCGATTTGAATGGCTGCGTCGTCGGCTTCGTGACAAATGAACAGCTGCGGGGGATTTCGTGGGCGGCGAAGCCCTCGGCCGTGAGCGCCGCTTGGAATTTTTTGAGAATGACGTCGCGCTGGTAAAAGAGCTCCTGACGCCAGACGGGATCTTTGACATAAAGCTGCAAAACACCCCGTTCTATGCCCAGACATTCTAGCTTTTGGTAGATCACCGGGCCGACGCTCGTTTTCCAGGCCTTTGCCCAGCGCAGGGCGGGGATCGAAGAAACCAGCGATCCGAGGCGTCGGGGGGTCGGCTTTTTTTGGCTCACATGCTATGTTTTAGCATCCGTGGGTACGAAAACAAAGCTGCTTGGCTCCGTGAGCAAAGTCCTAGGGACTTTCTTTTGGATTTCCCTCACCACGGCCTGCGCCTACCGCTTTACCGGCGCCGCCTCGGAAATCCCCGGGGTCTCTAGCCACGTAGCCACGCCATACCGCATTTTTGTTGCGATCGCCGACAATGAAACCAATTCGAGCGGCATGGAGGCCGAGCTGCCCGCTGCCCTGGCGCGCGTGATCGCTGGCCTGAACAACGTGAGGCTCGTGGACTCCGAGGGCGAGGCGAATTTGATTTTGGCGCCGCGTGTGACCGGCTTCCGTCGCGGTCCGGGTCTCGGAACGCTCCAGGGCACGAGCGACACCGCAAGCGCGGGAGGACTGGCGCTGGGCGCGGTGACCGCACGCGAATTCAAAGTCGTCGCGGACGTGGAACTCGACCTCTATGAGGTGCCAGCAACGATTCCCGCCACGGGGCCCGCCTGGCGCAAGGTGTGGACACGCCGTTTCGAAGCCGAAGGCAACTACGATTCTTCGCTGCGTCTGATTCCCTCCAAGGGGTCTTCATCCTCGAGCATCATCAACCAATCTCGCGACCGGCTCTTGCGCCGGACGCTTTCTGAGGACATCGCGCGCAAGGTGCGCGAGCAAGTCTTCCAAGGATTTTGATTTATGTCGGTGCACGCAGCTGAGCATTTCTTTAAGTCCGCCGCTACCGAAAAGATTCCCTCGCTCGCGCTTGTGCGCGGCGATGATCCTTATCTTTGCCGCGAGTTCTTTGATCTTGTGCGCGAAAAAGACATCGAGTTGCATCGCTTTGAGGTGAAGGCCAGTGGGCCCGACGCCAATGTGGAGTCCGCCGCGCTCGGCATGGGTCTCTTTGCGCAAAAGACGCTGATCTGGCTCAAGGCCAAGGAATCTCCTTCGAAGTGGACCAAGGATTCTCTGCACCGCTGGCAATCGCTGCATTCCAATGCCGATGGCCAGACCCTTTTTGTGGTGGTGCAAGCGCCCGAGGACCGTCGCCTCAAGTGGGACTCGCTCGAGATCGAGTACCAAGTGAATTGGGCGAGTGGAGAACTCAACCAGATCCCGTGGATTCAGCGCATGATCAAAAAACGCGAATGGGATGCGGGCAAAGAGCGACTCGATTTTCTCGCTCGCCTGGGTCTCGACCTTATCGAAATCGACACGGCCGTGGAGCTGTGGTCTCTCGGCGGCGACCTCTGGGCCTCCAAATCGCTGGGCTGGGGCTCACCGAGTGCCGGGGTGAACGTGCCCGCTGGTCACAACGCGGCTTTTGATTGGGTGGACGCCGTGGTCGAGGGCCGTCGCAAAGACGCCGTTGCGCTCTCGCGTCACCTGGTGGACGAAGAAGGTGCGGAGCCGATTCAGCTGCTCGCGCTGCTCTCCAAATCTCTACGCCTCGTGGCCACCTTGAGCCGAGGTTGGAACACCAAGGATTATCCTGAATTTTTGATTCGCAAATGGCGCTCGCGTCCGCTCGATGCCAAACGCATCGACGCGCTCTTGGGTGCGCTCCAGCAGATCGACCTGCGCCTCAAATCGAGCGCTAGCGACTCGCTGGCGAATCTTCAGCATCTAAGCGCGATCTGAGCTCTTCGGCAATTTGATCGGCCGCACGCTGGTATTTGCCGCGATTGCTGTCGATAAGATTGCGTAGCAAAGGAGCCGATCCATTGAGCCCTGCTCCGCGATGAAGGGCGTCCGGGCCCATGCCGTAGGGCAGGGGCCTGATGTGGCTAAGTCTAAAATAATCGCTGCCGATGCGGTAGCGAGGCAGGTTTTGCAAGCTCATGGCACTGCTGAGAACCAAATCATCTGAGACCCGCGCAAAGATCGAAAGATCCACCCATTCGCGCACAAGGGAGGTGTTCAATTTTCCTATGGGATAGGCGATGGCACCAAAGCCCTCGAGAATGTCCACGGGGATCAAGCGCCCGTCGGGGATCTCGACGACGCGAGAACTACGCGTGCTCACAAATTGCTCCTGCATTTCGGAGTTGAGCCCCCAGAACGTGGCGTTCTGGCCCGAGCCGCCGATCACCGATTCGGGACGCCACGCCGAAGCCATGATCAGTTCGTGAATCAGTGCCGTGGGATAGGCGATGTCGTCGTCGATGCTGATCACAATGCCGCGCCACTTTTGCTCTTCGGCAAGTTCCAGGGAGGGGATGATTTTTGAAGCGGGACCCAAATCTTCGCCGAAACGGTGGATGAGCACCTTGGGATGCCGTTCGAGGGCTTCGGGTATGTCATAAACTCCGCCGTCGCGACCGAAAACGTCGGGCAAATTCACGATGATCTTTTCGATGTGCGTGAGGTTGATGGCTTTGATCAGCGGCAGGACGTGCTGAATCCGGTGCGGCGAAGTGGTCAACGATAAGTAGACTTTGTTATCGGCCAAAAATTGTCTCGTTCGAAAGTCGATGACCGGATTGCGTGCCCGGTACGAGCGCACTTGCGCAATCAGGTCTTCAGCGCTGAGCTTCTTGGTGCGTGGGCTCAAGGAGCGCAGCATAGTGGTGCAAACGGTGACAAGATTTTCGACGATGAGGGCCCGCTGGGGAGATAAGATATCCGAGTTTTGGGCGCCCAAGGGAGCGGAAAAACTGAGGACTGAAAATGCGAAGAGGCCAAAGAGAATTCGTCGTTTTCGCACCATAATGGGGTCGTGATCTTGGGAGCGGCTGCCGTGTGAGTCAAGGTCCGCAAAAGGAAAACCCCGTTCGGGGCCGAAGCTCCGAACGGGGAAGATGTCTTTTCTTGGCTAAAAGCGGACGATTAGCGTTTCGACTTAGAAGCGGCGGTTTTCTTTTTCGCAGCAGCTTTTTTGGGAGCGGCCTTTTTCTTGGCAGCTTTTTTCACTTGAGCCACAACCGCGCTGCCTTTTTTGGCGAGTTTGGTGGTGAGGCGCGAAATTTTGCGGGCGCCGTTGTTCTTGTGCAGAATGCCTTTGTTTACGGCTTTCGACACTGCCGAAGCAGCTTTGGCCACTTGGGTGCTAGCGTCGTCTTTGTTCTGTTCGATTGCTTCGATAGCGGCGCGCAGGGCGGTCTTCACTTTCGATTTGATCTTGCGGTTAACGATGGTTTTGCGCTCCGTTTGACGAACGCGTTTCTTTGCGGATTTAGTATTAGCCATTGGCTAGCTGTCATATTGCCCGTCCGCTTAGCTGTCAACTGATTTGGCCTCTTTCCATAGCTCCAGAAGCTGGCCCAGGGAGAGCGTTTTGAGGGAGGTCCCGCGGGATTCGGCCAGGGCGTCGAGCTTGGCAAAGCGCTGGGTGAATTTGTGATTGGCCTGGGCGGTGGCCCATTCGGGCTCGATACCTTCCATGCGGGCCCACTGGGCGAGGGCAAAAAAGAGATCGCCCAGCTCCTCTTCACGGGATTCGTGGTTGGTGCTCGAGCGCAGCTCTTCGAGCTCTTCTTCGACCTTGGCCCAGGCCTCGGCCGAAGAGGGCCAGCGAAAGCCAAAACTGGACGCTTTCTCGCCCAATCGGTAAGCCCGCTGTAGGGCCGGCAGCTCATGCGGAATGGATTCGAGCTTGGTGGTGGCCGAAACTTTGGGACCTTTGAGCTGTTCCCACTGGGCGTTTACCGCTCCCGGAGAATCGAAGCCCGGGTGAGCGGGGTCGAAAACGTGGGGGTGGCGGCGCACCAGCTTGTCGGCGCATTTTTGGGCGATGTGGTCGAAGTCGATGCCTCGGCGCTCGGCGAGCAGCTGGGCGTGAAAAACCACCTGAAAGAGCAGATCCCCTAGCTCCTCGACAAACTCCTCGGAATCGGGCCCGTTTTGTAGCAAGGCGTCACGCACCTCGTGAGTCTCCTCGAGCAGGTAGGGCATCAGGGATTCGTGGCTCTGTGCCAGGTCCCAGGGGCAGCCATTTTGGGGGTCGCGCAGGCGTTTCATGACTTCGATCAGCGATAAGGTCATGGCTCTAGGTCTAGTGGCGACCGGGGCAGGCCGCCAAGCGCAAATTCTCACGATTGCGGATTTCGCACACCGCCGAGTATCGGTGAGGGCGTATTCTCATTTTCTAGCAAGCGCCTGCCGCGAGAGAGTTTGTTCGCAGCTAGGAGCCTCGAAGATGGCGTGGTGGTTCCACGTTGTCGAGAGGCGACAACGTCTGCGGAGAAACTCTCTCCTGCCCTGCGGGAAAGTCGAAATCTGTCGCATACTTTGTCGTTCGTCGCTCAAAGGGAACCACCCTTATCGCTCCTCATCTTCGCGTCTGCGTCAAATTTCGGCTTTCAGGCGCTTGCTAGAAAATGAGAATACGCCCTAATCTATAAATCCAAATCAGCATTTGTATTTGTGTAGGGGGATTATGAAGAAGCGGTTTTTTCTAACGTCACTGATCACCACGGCCACGGCGCTCACCTCGTGCAGCAGCCAAACGCCCGTGGCATCCAACTCGAAGCTCGTACAACAGGCCAAGGCCGCTCGCGCGATCGCGCAGGTTCCCGAGGCTTTCGCCTCCGAAGAAGGCATTCCCTGGGATTTCCGCCCGGGCGAGATCACCCAGCTCTGCGGTGAGTTCATTGGCGCCACGCGCGACAAGCTCGACGCCATTGCCGCCGTGCCTGCCGAAAAGCGCAGCTTCCAAACCACACTCCTGCCTTACGAAACTACCTGGGCGGAATTCTCCCAAATGGTGTCTCCGCTGGATTTTGTGAAGGATGTGCACCTCAACGAAAAGATTCGCGATGAGTCCAGCCTTTGCGTGGACCAGCTGAGCGAGTTCATTGTGGCCATGGGCATACGTCGCGATCTCTATGAGGCGGTAAAAGACGTAGCGGTCAAAGGCGCCGAGCAGATCCGACTCAAGGATGAAACCGTCAAGGCCTTTGAACACGGTGGTTTGAAGCTCGACGACGTGAAGCTCGCAAAATTCAAAACGTTGCAAACCGAGCTCGCCAAAAAGAGCAAAGATTTTCAAGACAACATCAACAAAGACCAGAGCTCGCTCCTTTTCACGAAGGAGCAACTTGCGGGAGCCCCCGAGGCTTTTCTTGCGAGCCTCGAGCGCAACGGCGACAAGTTCGTGGTGAAGGCCACGGGCCCGGCTTACATGCAGGTTACGGACAACGTGACGGTCAAAGAAACCCGTCGTCAGATGCTTCTGATGTGGGACAACCGTGCCCACGAAGTTAACAAACCGCTGTTCAACCGCATGATCGAGTTGCGCCAAGAAATCGCAACGCTCATGGGCTATGCCACTTGGGCCGATTACCAAACCGCGGTGGGCCGCGTGGCCAAGAGCGGTCAAGAAGTTTGGAATTTTCTCAACTCGCTCAAGGCCAAGCTCAAAGAGGGCAACCAGAGCGACTTGAGGATTCTCAAGGATCTGGCGAATAAGATGGACCCCAAGGGTGGGGCCTTCATGCCCTGGGACATTCGCTTTTATACCAACCAATACAAAAAGAGCGTTTTCCAAGTCGACGGCGAGCAACTGCGTGAGTACTTCCCTTCGGACTTCGTCGTGGCGCAAATGTTTGACGTCTACTCGAAGCTCTTGGGCGTGCAATTCCAGAAGGTCGACAAGGCCTCGGTGTGGTCGCCTGACGTGGGTTTTTACAGAATTACCGACACCAAAACCAAAAAGCTCATGGCCTACTTCTACGCAGATTTCTTTCCGCGCGATGGCAAGTTCACGCACGCTGCCGCGTTTCCGCTGCGTCCCGCTCGTCGCCTTGCCGACGGCTCCTACGCCAAGCCGATTGCCGCCATCGTGGCGAACTTCAACCCGCCCGCCAATGGCAAGCCGAGTCTCTTGAGCCACGACGACGTGGAGACGCTCTTTCACGAGTTCGGACACATCATGCACATGACGCTCACCAAGGCGCCGTACGCGAGCCTCTCGGGTGCTTCGGTAGCTACGGACTTTGTTGAAGCTCCGTCGCAGATGCTAGAGAACTGGGTATGGGAGCCGAGCATCCTCGCCAAAATTTCGGGTCACTACACTGACACCAAAAAGAAACTTCCTGAAGATTTGGTCAAGCGCATGATCGAGGCGCGCAACTTTCAGATCTCGTATTTCTACACCCGTCAATTGCTCTTCTCGATCACGGACATGACCTACCACTCGAATCCTGGTGCGATTGACACCTCGGCCGTAGCGCTCAAGCTTTACGCCGACATCATCGGCCTCAATCCGACTCAAGGTTCGCACTTTGAAACCTCATGGGGTCACATGGCGGGTTACGACGCCGGCTACTACAGCTACCTGTGGGCTGACGTCTACGCCTCGGACATGTTCACGATGTTCGAAAAGGGCAAGCTTCTGAACGCCACCGTCGGGGGCAAGTACCGAAAATCCGTACTGGAATCGGGCAACATGCGCGACGCGAACGTGCTGCTGAAGGAATTTCTCGGCCGCGATGCGAACCCGAACGCGTTCTACAAGCGCCTCGGTCTCAAGCCCTAAGCGGGAGATTCCTCACGTTTTCAGGGACGGGTAATTACCCGTCCCGTGCGGCCTTTCGGCCGTCGGGGCGCGCAGTGGCTTTGGCTGTTGTGCACCCTTCTTTCAGAATGTGATTTTGATCTCATTCGCGCTGCGCACAGCTTCGCCGTGGTAAACGGCCTCGATGTTGTTGCCTTCCGGATCTAGCAAGAACGCCGCATAATAACCCGGGTGGTAGGGCCTCTCGCCCGGGGCGCCATGGTCGCGCCCTCCGGCGGCGAGGCCCGCCCGGTAAAACGCCTCCACCATGGCCCGGTCGCGGGCCTGAAAAGCCAAGTGCGTGCGCCCGGTCAGGTGGCCTGCGGCGGCCTGGCTGTCCTTAGTGGAAATGAAAAGCTCGTCGATCCAAAAGAAATCGGGCCCTTCGCCCGAGATGGGGATCCCGAGGGCCGCCATCACGGCGGTATAAAAGCGCTTCGAGGCCGCCAAATCTTTGACGACAAGCTGTAGGTGGTCGATGAGCCGGCCACGGTAAATTTCGTTCGTTTCCATAGCGTTGCCTCCTAGGGGTCTATAAAGGGCATTTAAGCATGCAGAGGTTGGGAACGACTGTTAAGTATCTTGAATGAGTGGCGCGTTGCGCTATAGTGCTCATTGATTCCGGTACAAATACCGATGAGTCTAGTGATATGCCACGAACCCCTACGAGCAAGCTCTCCGAGCTAAATGTCGGTTTCATGAAACGAGTCGTTCGTTTTCTGCGCCGTTTGGACCGCCGGCTTTTCTTAGCCGAGATCATGGGCTCCTTTGCCGTGATCTTTGTGCTCGTGCTCATGGTTCGCCAAACATCTAAAGTGGATCGTTTCCCAGTGCTTTCCGAAGGTCGCATTGCGCCTCTGACGATTCGCGTGCCCAAATCGATCGAAATCATCGACACCATCGCGAGCGAAGCCGAGCAGGCTCGCATCACCTCGAGCATTCCGCAGGTTTTTGATCTCGACCCCAAAGCGGTGGTCGCTTGGTCGACGCGTTGGCAGGTGGGGCTCGAAGCCCTGGCGCAAAACCCGCGCTGGAATCTCGAGAACGCCGCCAAGCAGCTCAGCGAGCGCTGGAAGATTCGCGTGCGCGAGAGCGACGTGGATGCCCTGCGAGATTCGGGCAACTTGCGACTGCTGGGTCGCGTGGCCGAAGGTTATTTTTCTCTGATTCAGCCCTATTGGATTGCCGAAGACCGCGTTGTGAGTGGCGGGCAGACCATTGAACTCATCAACCTCGATACCGGCGCCTCGGACCGCGTGGACCTCAGTGTGAACCGCCGCGTGGTTTCGCGCTCGCAGGCCGAAGCTCTGCTCGCACAAACCGGAGAGCGTCGCCTTATGGTGCGCAGCTGGAGTCGTCAGACCCGCGTGGTGGTCGAAAAGCTGCTCTTGCAATTTGTCGCCCCCAACGTGGCTTTCAACCGTCAGAAGACGGATGAGCGCTACGCTCTGGCGCTCAAATCCTTTCAGCCCGTGATGCGCTCCTTCTCCAAGGGCGAGGTGATCGTGCGCGAAGGCCAACGCGTGAATCGCGAGACTTCTGAATTGCTCAAGGCGCTCAACTTGCGCCGCGACCTGAACATCACCAACAGCGGTTTCTGGTACGAAATCCTCTTCGGCACGCTCTCGCTATGGCTCGTGCTGATCTTCTTACGCCGACAGTACGCCAAAGTGATGAACAGCACCAAGAACCTCGTTGTTTCGGCCGGCATGCTGATGATCTCGCTTGCGGCCTTCAAACTGGTTTTGATCTTTGAACTCGATCTCATCGCGCAGCGCTTTTCGCACTTGCCGATTTCGTTTTTCCTCTTTCTCATCCCCGTCGCGGCTCCCGCAATGATCCTGCGCCTCTTGGTGCCCATGTCGCTGACGATCATCTTTGTGATGCTCTATTCGCTGGGCCTGGCGATCTTGCTCGACAAGGCTGCGCTCTATGGCGTGTTTGTGATGACGGCGTGCCTCACCGGTGCGATCTTCGTCAAGAGTTGTCGAACGCGGGCTGAGCTCTACCGGTCAGGCTTGTGGACGGCGCTCGTTTGCGGCATCTCGGCTTCGGTGCTCGTGATGGCCTGGGGTGGGGATCTTCCGGTGAATTCGCAGTTCCTGCGCGGTCTGGATCTCATTCCGCAAACTTACGACCAAAACCTTGTGTGGGCATTCCTGGGCGGCGCTTTTGGCGGCTGGCTCTCGGCGGCGCTGACACTGGTATTGACTCCGATTTTAGAAACACTGCTCGACTACACCACAGACCTCAAGCTGCTCGAGCTCGCGCGTATGGACCATCCGCTGCTGCGTGAACTCGTGCTCAAAGCTCCCGGCACTTACCACCACTCGATCATCGTAGGCTCGCTTGTTGAGGCCGGTGCCGAGGCGATCGGTGCCAACGCCTTGCTCGTGCGCGTGGGCGCCTATTACCACGACGTGGGCAAGATCGGCCGCGCCGAATACTTTGTCGAAAACCAGTCGCACGGATTTAACCCGCACGACACCATGAAGCCCCAACTCTCGGCGAAGATCATCATCTCGCACGTCAAAGAGGGGCGCCTGATGGCCGAAAAGTACAAACTCGGCCGCGCGATCTCGGACTTCATCGAACAACACCACGGCAAATCGCGCGTGGATTATTTCTTCCAAAAAGCCAAGAAACTCGCTGAAGACCCTCGCTCGGACATGGATCCCGTGGAGATTCGCGAAGAAGAGTTCTGCTACCCCGGACCCAATCCGCAATCTCGCGAAGCCGCAATCCTTGCGCTGGCCGATGCCTGCGAAGCCTCCACGCGCTCACTCGTGGACCCCACACCGGCGCGTATCGAAGGCATGATCAACAAGATCATCAATCGCGCGCTCGAAGAGGGCCTGCTGAGCGAAGCCGACATCACGCTGCGCGAAGTGCACGCAGCGGCCAAGGCTTTCCTGCGAATTTTGCTCAGCATTCACCACAACCGCGTGCAGTACCCCGGCCAAGAAACCAATCTCCCGCCCAAGGGCGGCGAATCTGGTTCCGCCTCGCCCCTTTCTCTGATAAAGGGCTAGGCGCGTGCCTAAAGTTCATTTGAGTTTTTCGAGTCCCGCGCTGCAGCGCCGTTGTCGCGGTTTTGCGGCTGCGCTTTCGTTTGTGCTGGGCGAAGAACTGAAATCCCTGCGAGAGCATCCGAGATATGCCAAGTGGCAGAGCTGGGGCGATGCACGCCCCGCAAGTCTCGGCCTGCTCATCTGTGGGGACGAAGAGATCCGCACCTACAACCGCGATTACCGCAAGATGGACAAGGCCACCGACGTGCTCTCGTTCCCTGCGCATGAGGCCTCTGCCGAGCCTGCGCCGGGCATGGAGGGGTATCTCGGCGACCTGATCATCTCGCTTGAAACCGTGGAGCGCGCTGCCGTCCGGGTGAAACGTCCGCTCACCGATGAGTTTGTGGAAGTGTTTGTGCACGGGGTGCTGCATCTTTTGGGATTTGACCATCTCGTCGGCAAAGGGGTTACCAAACGCGATGCTGTGGAAATGAAATCCCTGCAGGCCGAGTTGTTTAAAAAACTCCGAGCGCCTATAAAGAAACGCTATGGAAGTTTTGTCCAAAAACGTTAAAGACACCAAAGACTTTCTAGAAGAACTCTCCGGCAAGGTGGATCAACTGCGGAGGTCGCTTTGACGTCGCCGCGCTGGCAAGACGTCAAGACGAAATCAAATCTCTCGAGGCCGATCCCACGCTGTGGGAAGACAACAAACGCGCCACGACCCTGGTCAAAGAAAAAAAACAAATCGAAGATAGCCTCGTGCCCTTCCTCTCCGCGCAGCGCGCAGTCGAGGACGCTCAGACGATGCTCGAACTCGGCGCCGAAGGCGGAGGCCTGGACGACGAGATGTGGAGCGAAGTGCACGCGGGCATCGTGGAAGCCCAAAAGCTCATCCGCGAACTCGAACTCAAACAGATGCTCGGCGAACCTTCGGACCGCAACGATTGTTACCTTTCGGTGCACGCCGGAGCGGGCGGCACCGAAGCTTGCGACTGGGCAGGCATGCTCGCGCGCATGTACATGCGCTACGCCCAAGACCAGGGCTTTGACGTGTCGATTGTGGATTTCACCGACGGTGACGGAGCGGGTTACCGCTCGGTCACGTACTCCATCAAGGGCGCCTACGCCTACGGTTTTTTGAAGGCCGAGAAGGGCGTGCATCGCCTGGTGCGCATCTCGCCCTTTGATGCGAACGCGCGCCGGCATACCTCATTTAGCAGTGTCGACGTTTACCCCGAGATCGAAGACGACATCGTGGTAGATCTGCGATCCGAAGACATCAAAGTCGATACCTACCGCGCCGGCGGCGCGGGCGGTCAGCACGTGAACAAAACCGATTCCGCCGTGCGCATGACCCACATGCCCACCGGCATCGTGGTGCAAAGCCAGGCTGAGCGTTCACAGATCCAAAACCGCGAGCGTTGTATGAAAATGCTCAAAGCCAAAATCTACGAACTCGAATTGCAAAAACGCCAAGACGAGCTCGACAAGGTGAACGCCGAAAAGCGCAAGATCGAGTGGGGCTCACAGATTCGCAACTACGTGATGCAACCTTACCAGCTCGTCAAAGACGTGCGCTCGGGCCACGAAACCTCGTCCATCGACAAGGTCCTCGATGGCGACATCCAAGCCTTCATCGAATCCTACCTAATGCTCGGAAAATAAAGGCGCCAAATAAAGGCGCCCGACTCCCCCGCATACCGGCGCCGCGTTAAAGCTCCGTGATCACTCGCGTTCGAAAATGATCTGCAGCCAGCGCACGTCGCCGCGCCCGAGGGCGTCTTCGGCGTCGGGGATCCACATCGCCTTGAGTTTGAGTCCCTCGATGTGAGGCAGGATCTCTTCGCGAAAGGATTCTTCGGTGAAGTTGTTGAAGGGGCGGCCCGCACTGTCGATCACGAGTTCACGCTGCTCACCGACTTTGAAGTTGAGAAACATGCGGCCACCTTTTTTCAGGCCTCGTCCGTACTTGTTGATCATCGGAGCGATCTCGTGGCGATCGAGGTGCAAAAAGGTCGCCATCGCCCAGATGCGGTCGTAGAAATTCTCGCGCAGCGGAAACTCCTGCATGGAGTAGGGGTAGAGCTGCGCGCGCTTTCGCCAATCGAGTCCGAACTCTTTGTCGAGCACCTTCTCAAGGAGGATCTTCATCGGGCCGCTGATGTCGAGCCCGTCGATGTATTGGCCGATGCGTACGACCTCCTGCAACTCGATGCCGGGCCCGAAGCCAATGTCTAGCCAGATCGAATCGGGCGTGGTGCCCTCGAGCATGAGGTAGAGCTCTTTCATGACCCCGCGTACGCGGCGGATGGAGTGAAAGTACTGCAATCCCAGGCTGTCGGTGTTGTAATAGCGGTTCGCCGCTTCGAGGGCGGTGAGGGTGGGATTGGTTTTGAGATAGTTTCCGTCACCGGGGAACATCGCGCGAAATCCGCCCACGGGATCTTCCACGTCGCCTGCGCGGCGGGGAACGAGGTGAATGTGCAAGTGATCGACGGTGCGCCCGGCGTGCGTGCCCTCGTTAATGGCAATCGTGTAGTCCTCGGTCGGCTCATCCAGATGCTTGCTCTTTAGCGCGGCGCTGAGAAAGCCCGCGGCGATCTGGTTCGGCGGTTCGCGCAAGATCGTTTCGTAAGCGCTTTTGAGATCCACGCCGCCGATGGCCTGCGGAACGTGCTTGAACATGTCGTCGAGGGCGCTCCATTCGTCTGGTTTGATTTCAAAGTAAGAGGAAAATCTGCGCCGCGGAATGATCAGTGTGTGTCCGGGCTTCGAAGGGAAGGCATCGAGCGCGGCGAACCAATGCTCGTTTTCGTAGACGATTTGAAGTTTTCCGGCCACGTAGCTTCGTAGAAAAGGGCTCTCGTCGAGATCGCTCTGGGCGATGATGCGTGCGCAGCGATCGTCGCTTTTTTCATTGCTAGCCCAAAGTGGCACGGCGCTTAGTAAAATGACCGCAAAGCAGAGATAAGCGAGGGAACGTTGCACTCGTGGCTACTTAGTAAAGCCTCGCGGGAGCTACGAATTAATATGTCTTACCTTTTGTGAGGGGTGAGAATAGAGACATTTCAGCGCTCTTCTTTGCGAGTCCGTGATTGACGCGGTGCCGGCATGTGGGGGAGTCGGGCGCCTTTTATCCGGCTTTTTTCTCTTCGGCGAGGAAGAGCTTCACGAATTTCATGAAGAGCTCTTGGTCGAACTTCGCCTTGATGTTTTCTTTCATCAGCTTGAGAGCCGAGAGAGAATCGCGCGGGTGCGAGTACGAGCGTTTGGTGGTGAGGGCAGAGAAGGTGTCCGAGATAGACACGATGCCAACCATCGGATCGAGCTTCGAGGCAATGAGTCCGCGAGGGTAACCCGTGCCGAGGTTGTTCTCATGGTGCGATTCGGTGCACACAATGACGATGTCGGGAATGTTCTTGTGCGCGCGCAGCAGTTCGCCGCCGAGCTGGGGATGCTTTTTCATTTCGCCCCATTCGCGTTCGTCGAGGGGACCTTTTTTGTTGATGATCGCCGGATCGATTTGCGATTTGCCGATGTCGTGCAAGAGACCGGCAACGCCGATGTTCACCACTTGCTCACCCTGATAACCCGCAGCGAGCGCGGTAGCGAGGCAGTAGGCAGCCACACCCACCGAATGCGCGTAGGTGTAGTGGTCGTTGATCGAGAGGTCCACAAGGTGCAAGAACGCGTGACGGTCTTGCGCCACGAAAGAGAGAAAGTTTTGCGTCACGCGGTGAGCGGCTTTGAGGTGCTCAGGGTGTGAAGGGTCAGCGAAGATCTTGTCGACGATGTCGACGGCTTTGTCGGAGAGTAGGGCGGCCTTTTGGCGCAAGGGAACCTTGTCGCTAGTGATGACGTCGTCGATATACTTGTCGACACGTTTGAAAAACGGATCTTGGTCCGTGGTGCGGATGTAGAGGTAGGGAGTGCGTTCGGCGTACTTGTTGAGGTTGACGTCCGAGATAGAGGAACCTTTGGGCTTGATCAAAAAGTAATCGCTGCCAGTGCGCAGGTACACGTCGAAGTCATCGGCCGCGCCAGTGCGCAGGGATTCCACCGAAATCGGAATGTAGAGACCCGAAGAATCACGGTAGTCCGGGGTATCCCATTTCACGCTCATAAGGTCTTATCGGCCTAAACCCCGGATAGCTTGAGAGAATAATGCCAAAAAGCCTTAAAGCTCAGCGGTCTTTGTGCCGAAAAGGCCTTTATGGCGAGTCCCGTCGAAAAAATCAAAGGCTTAGTGGCGCGCCTCGGTGCGCTCGTACGCCGCAAGGGGGACGCCACCTCTGAGACGCCCGCCCGCCGTATCAAGCTCGACCCCGTGCAGTTGCGGCTTCGCCTGTGGCTCGTTTTGCTGGTGGTGAGCGCTTGGGGAGTGCTGGGCAAAATCAGCTATGACCTTTTTGCGCCCCATCATCCGCACGCCGCGCACGACGCCAAAACCCTCGTCGACCGTATCAAAGAAAAAGCCGTTTACCCATGGACCAAGGGCTACACTCGAGGCCACGACATCGTAGAGCCGGAAGTGAGCGAAGACCGAGGTCTTGCCGCCGCCATCGACTCGCGCGACCTCAAGGTCGTCGTGGGCTCGCGTTACATCGAGTTTCGCGACATCGAAGCCGTAGTAAGGGCCGACATGGGTAGCCACACGCGCGTGCTGCTCTCGATCACCTTTGAGGTGAACACCTACGCAGCCGAGCAAGAAGTGCTCAAAAAAGAAACCCAGATCCGCGAGCTCGTGGCCGCGGTGCTCGCCAAAAAAGAAAAGGGCGTTCTGAACAATTTCAATGGGGTAGCGGACTTCAAGCGCGAGCTCCTGGAGAGTCTGAAACTCGTCATCCGTTCGGGGCCCGTGACCGACGTTTTGATCACAACCTGATCAATTCAAAAATTTTGTAAAAATAAGCATTTAGACCTCAGGAACACAATTGACACGATGGGTCTAAATGTCTATGTCCTCGCCATGTTCCCACGCCCCCTTTTGCTCGCTCTCGTCTTCGTTGTCAGCCTTGCCCATGCCCGCTCTCCGCTTCCGGTCTTCACCGCGCCCGCGGAGTTGTCGTCGTACACAGACGACGTGCTTGCGCGCACCGAAGCCGAGATCATTGCGATCAAAAGGTCCTCGGACGATGCGCCCACTTTGCTGCGTCGCTGGGACCGCCTACTCGCCTCGCTCAACAGCGCGACCGCGCTCTTTCAGCTCTACCACTATGGGCTCAAGGCCCCCGAGGAGATCAAGGTCAAAAGTGAAGAGCAGATCACGCGCATTGAAGAAGCCAAGCAGGCCTTGAACAAAGATCTCGATTTGTACCGAGTGCTCGAAAAGAGCTGGCGACGCGATCACGACTTCGCGGATCAAGAATCGCGCGAGCTTGTGGAGCGTTTTTTGCTCGCCTTCGAAAAGAACGGTGTGCACCTGTCGCCCGACCGCAAAGCCGAAGTGCTCGAGCTGCAAAAACAACTCAAAGAGCGTCAGGGCGAATACTCCTCTCGAGTCAAAGCAATCCAAACCGCCTCGCCTTTCGTGGTGAATGCGGCCAAACTTTACGGTTTGGTGCTGCCGCCCCAGGTGGAAGTGCGCGAAGGCAAGGCCTATGTGAGCGTGCAACACCGCGACGCCTCGCTTTGGTTTTTGTCGAACGTGCCCGACGAAGCTTTGCGCCGTGCTTATTTCGAGCACGTCGCGCGTATCCACGAGCCGCTGCGTCCCTTGGCGCTCGAGATGCTTGAGTTGCGCCGCCGCATTGCCACCAAACTCGGCAAGACCACGTGGTCCGAAGTGCGGCTGCCGGGTACCATGCTCCAGTCCTCTGAGAATGTGCACCGATTTCTTCTGGAATCCACGCGAGCCTACCGCGCTCACTACCGCACACACATCGACGCCATACGAAGCGCGAAGCAAGACGAGACGGGAGACGAGCGCACGACGCTCAAACCCTGGGATCTGGATTACTACACGCGCATGCTCGCCGAGATCCACACTGACGACGGTCGGGTGAACTACGCGAGCGAGGTTGTCGATGCTGAGCGCCTCTTTGAAGTGACATTTGCTTATTTGGAAGAGATGTTTGATCTGCGCATCGAGCGGTCTCCGATCGATGCACGCGAAGCTCACCTGTGGAGTGGAGACGCAGAAGTCTTGACGATTTACCGCAAAGATAGCGATGTGCCCCTCACTCAAACTTACTTTGAACCTTACCAACACGAAGGCGTAAAACTGGGCTTCGCCTTGGCGCTAGACGGCGACGAGCCCGAAGCGCGCCTTGCGGGCAACAACCGCACGGCAGTCTTTGGCAAACTTCTCAAAGCAAGCGAAGGCCGCACGAAGCTGAACTTTTCCGAAGCGCGTGTGTTTTTTCACGAGTTCGGTCACCTCTTGCATCACGCCTTTGG
>DATLIP010000040.1:0-11757 GCA_035539375.1 Bdellovibrionota bacterium
CTTTCATTTGAGCTGCGCTGAGGCCAGAAGGATTAAATGCCATGTTTTCATTACCCTTTCGTATCAAAAGAGCCCGTGTGATATCGCCACGGGCCCCTCATCGCAAGACAATTTATCTTTACACTGGGCACAAGGCCCCAATTGGGGCGAAGTGACGGGTTTTTACGCGAAATTCTCAGGACTTAGGCCTCTTGAGGGTGCAGGGCGCGGCGCAGGTAATCGTAGGAGTAAATGCCCGAGTCGTGCTTGTCCGACCACGTGATCTTGATGGCGTAGTTGCCCACCGACTGGATCGAAAGCGGGTGCACTTCGGGGTCGATGTGCTCGGGCTTGACCTTACGGACGCCGGTGTCCTCGTCCACGCAAACCGCGCAGGGGCAGAGCATGCGCAAATCGAAGAAACGCACGAGCGACTGCTTGCCGTCGTTCCAGGAGATCTTCGCGATCTTGGCCTTGGCGTTGGGTTCGACGTTGACGATCTGCACGGGCACGCCTTCGCGCTTGCCCTCGACCACCGAGCGCAGCTCGTGGGTCATCTTCTTGGCGATGTCGAAATAAATTTGGGCCATCTTCGAGTCGGGACGCGCGACCACCACCGGAGTGCCCTCGTCGGACTCTTCCACCATTTCGGGATCGAGGGGGATCTGACCGAGGAGCGGGATGTGCAGCTCCTTGGAAACGGCTTCGCCGCCGCCGGAGCGGAAGATCGCATCGTGGTGTCCGCACTTGGGACACTCGTAATAGGACATGTTCTCGACGAGCCCGATGACGGGCACGCGCACCTGCTGGAACATCTTCAGGCCGCGCATGGCGATGTTCGAGGCGAGCACCTGCGGAGTCATCACCACCACGGCGCCCGAAAGGCGCGCCGCTTGCGCGAGCGTGATTTGAATGTCGCCCGTGCCCGGAGGCAGGTCGACGATGAGGTAATCGAGTTCGCCCCAATTCACGTCGCGCAAAAACTGCGTGACGACTTTGGAGGCCATGGGACCGCGCCACACCGTGGGCGAGTCGCCACCCAAAAAGCCCATGCTCATGGCCTTGATGCCGTGGGCGACGATCGGCTCCACGCGGCCGTCGGCGCTCTGCACAGGAGAAGCGTCCGAGCCCACGAGTTTGGGGATCGAGGGGCCGTAGATGTCGGCATCCATGAGGCCCACTTTGGCGCCGAGTTTCGAAAGCGCGATGGCGAGGTTGGTGGCCGTAGTCGATTTGCCGACACCGCCTTTGCCGGAGCCTACCGCGATGACGTGTTTGACTTGAGAAAGAGGAGAATTCGTCGGGCGTTCAGGTGCGCCTACCACGATGGATTCGTCTGTATGTGCCATTCGGCCAACCTTCTAGATCTGCCTATGGAGCGGCGCAAGTCATTTTGCGTCTTTGATGTCGATCTCGCGGTCAATTTGGGGCTTCAGCGCGCGCCCATAGGCGTGGCTCAAGACGCTTTGGATCGTTT
Source organism: Bdellovibrionota bacterium (assembly GCA_035539375.1). Taxonomy (GTDB): domain Bacteria; phylum Bdellovibrionota; class UBA2428; order UBA2428; family UBA2428; genus DATLIP01. Next base: position 1,457 of record DATLIP010000040.1, read on the forward strand.
TCCAGAGGGGAACTTCGGGATTCTCCAAACTCCCCTCAAAAGGCACCTTGGCGGCCATCTGGTCTTTGCTGAAGCGACGAACGAGCAAATTCACGGTGCCAGCGCCGATTTCGGCTCCGACATTGGCGAGCGATTTGAATTTTTCGTCGACCTGGATCACGTCGACCCGAGTCATGAAGGGTTTCACATAACCCTTGAGCTTGCCATCGAGCGAGGCGGCCTCAGCGTAAACATCTAGCCGACCGGTCTTCACGTTGAAACGTCCGTAGGTCGTGAGAAAATCGTTCAGCTCGGAAATCTCCAGTTTGGTGAGAGACACGTTGCCGTCAAAGGCGAGGGGCTGGCGCAAGAGGTTCACTTTTGATTTCACCACCAGCTCGCCGCTCTTTTGTAAGCGTCCGCGAAGGTTGAGATCCGAAACGAGTTTGGCCTCGTCGCCCTGCGTGTTGCCCAGATTGGTGGCCTGAAGCTCGAGCGCATCGAGCACGACGTCGATCTTGGGCCGAGCGTGCAAATTGAGAAAGTGCACCGAGGAGCGGCTCAGCGTAAACTCTTCGATCTCGAGCGGAAAGAGCGAATCCACCGCCGCCTGCCAGCCCTTGCCCTCGGTACCGGTTTGGCTTTCGGCCTCTGTGGGACCCGCCACAAAGTTCACGGACGCCTCGTCGAGGTGCACCTTGCCCACCACATGGCCTCGCAAGAGGGGCTTCCACGCTATGGAGAACTCGATCTCACGAATCGCAATGAAGGGCACAGGCACTTTGTTTTGCACCTTCGACAATTTCAGCCCTTGAATTTGATAGGCCCCGCGCCACAGCGAAAGATCGAAGTCCTCGATGCGTCCCGTGTAGCCCTCGATCTTATTCTGTAGCACCCAGTTCGTGTAATATTTGAGCCCGTAGGGCAGCGCGATGCGAATGGCGATGAGCACCAGCAAAGTGATAAGAAGGATTTTTCCCGTGCGACTGAGCGCGCGGTAGATGCCGAGCAAGAGCGTTTTCATGTTGAGAATAGAATAATGCGGCGTGCGCTACCTCGAATTGATTTTTGGTTAAGTTATCTGGACATGGTGCGCGCTTAAAAGGGCTTACACCTAGGCGATTGTTTTGCTAAGGCCTTCCGTCTCGGGCAGAGTCATCGCATGGGATGGGGATCCGCATATAAAATCACTGTATTGCTATGGGCTGCCGCTACTCTGGGTCACGCCGACTCAGCTAGAGCTCAGGACTTCGGCGAGCTGGAGCGCACCAAAAACTGGTGCGAAGCACGCGTCGATCGCCTGCAAAGCGTGCGCCGCGAGAGCGACGCCCTGGAATGTGCAAATTTTTATTTCTTTCACCAGCAGCTCGAAAGCGACCTCACACCTTTTGCCAAAGTGCTTGCGTACACTCAGCGCGCCATTGAAATCAATCCTGCCAATTACGACGCCTACAACACCGTTGTGTGGCTCAAGTATTCTCACTGGGTGATGTACCACGAAAACCCCGCAACCTTTGCGCACTTCAAAGACGGTCTCGAGGTCGCCTACCAATGGGCCGACATCGCCGAGCAGCGTTTTTACCACCACGCACTCGCGCTCAAAAAATTGGGCGATCAGCTGAACCCCATTTGGTATCACTACGATCCTTCTCTGAAGGAACGAGTGCTGCGCCTCTACACTCGTAGCGAATCGCTGAGCCGCGACAAGGACCTCATCGTGCGCCTGCGACTGAACATCTCACACATCCACCGTCTGAGCGGAGATCGCGAAGCGGCCAAACGCTCTTACCTATGGGTGCTCGAAGCGGATCCTGGCAACAAAATCGCACAGAAGTTTTTGCGCGAGCTTGAGAGTGGCGTGCAGGAGTATGCACGCTCTTACGCCAAACGTTGAGTCTTCTCGCCCCGATCTCAATCCTTTTCCTTGTTAAGAAAATTTGATCCCAATCCGGGATGGTTTTTGGAATTCTGGCGTTATTATCCAAAAGCGTAAGACGAACAACTCGCGGTTGATCAATTTTGTTACTGTTTTTTTAAGAGGGAAAAGGGAGATTTCATATCATGAATACCAAATTATTTTCTGCCGTCACCGGCTTTGCATCCCTGTGCGCTACCGCGCAGGCTTCACCGATCACCGCGCTTGATTCGCGAGACAAATTCACGTTCAACGCGCACGAAGAGGGGCAGGAACCCGGCCAAATGCCGCAGCAACCCCAGCAGCCACAAGAGCCACAGCAACCGGGTCAGGACCAGCCTACCCAACCCAAGAACTACTTTGAGCAAATCGGCGACTGGATCGAAACCGGTAGCAACGCCACACTCAAAGACGTGCAAGGGGCCTGGACGGGCCGCTGCTTTGAAAAAGTGGCTCCCACCGTGGCCAACAGCGCTCTGCTGCTGAGCCACCAAAAAGATGAGGTGGGCCCGGGCTTTGAGAGCGCGACCTATCTCGGCCAAATGGTGAGCTATGTGGGCGGTGCAGACTACTTTGACGAGTACGACATCGACGCCGACACCGCGGGTGCAAAAGACGTCTTCCTCGGCATCATTGCCGACAAAAAGTACACTCCAGTGAGCACCGAAAGCGGCACCTTGCAGTGGACCATGGACTTTGAGCCCAACGGCCGCATCGACATGGAGTACAGTGCTTCGCTGAGCCGCGACTTTATCGTGATCGAGGGCGTGAACCTCATCAACGGCAACATCATCTGGTCCAACTCGCTCCGCAAAAACGTCCACGACGTCAAGCCTGGCGTGTGGAGCCGCTGCTACTACTTCAAACAGCTCTAAAAGATTTCCCTCGCTCATAAGGGAATAAAAAAAAGCCCCTCCGAACATTGTCCGTTCGGAGGGGCTTTATTATTGGTGCCAGGTATAGGTTCCAGGAACCTTTTAGTTCGCGCGCAGCATGAAGGGGTAGTTTACGGTCACTTCGCCGCCACCACGGGGTTTGGGGAAGGACCAAGAAGCCACCTTGTCGCGGATACAATCTTCAACCGCCGCCACGCCGAGCGAGGACTGACGGATATTTGAGGTTTTCACACGACCATCGCCGCCGATCACGAAGTTCGACGTCACGCGACCCGAAAGATCGGGATGCGATCGCAGACCACGGTTGTAGCAGAAGCGAATCTGCGCGAGGTTCTGGCGCACGACGGCGTCCACTTCTGAGCGATCGAGACCGCCGCGAATTTCGGAGTCACCGGGTTCAAAGCTGAGTCGACGCGGGCCAGAGCCCATGCCGAGACCGGCTCCGGTTCCGTTGCCGAAGCCCGTACCGGTACCGCCGCCCCCACCGCCGCCGAAACCTTTGGTTCCGACGCCGCCGAGGCCAAGGCCACCGCCACCTTTTTTGTTGCCGCCACCCAGGGCGCCCAAGGCGCCGAGAATGCTATTGGCGGTCGCGTTGCTGGGGCCGAGCGAAGCGGTTTGCACGCCTTTGGCGGCCATTTGTTTGTCGAGAGCGCCGATGGCGTCAAAGACGCCCGAGCCGCCCGAAAGCGATTGGAGATCTGCCACGGCCACTTGTTCGGAAACGAATCCGCCGCCGCCGCGCGGGTCTTGTTCAGAGGTGTCCACACCGCCGCCACCAGCCATGTTGTTACCACCCTGCCCAGCTTTGTCTTTGCGGGCTTCTTGCTTGGCGATGGTGACCTTTTTCATGAGCTCTGGCAGTTCTTCTTGCGCGATGGTTTCGGGGTCCACAGGCGTGAACCAGGCCGAAGAGAAGTTCAAAAGACCAATGAGGATGAACCACGACGCGAGGAACGCGATGAAGTACTTGTTGAAGGGGTCTTTTTCTTGATGAAAGTCTTTGGGCTGGAACGAGAAGTTCTCTGCAGCACCACCGCGGCAAAGCACGTAAACGTGCTCAGCGCTGGGCGCTACATAAGAGCCCTTGTCCGAAGCGGTGGCTTTGATGGTTTTCATCTCGCCCGAAGGCATGCGCAACACGAGGCGTGCGTCCATATGTTGCCACTGAATTTCGACGCCAGAGCGCAAGCGATGAAAGCTTGCGTTCGAGGGGTCGGTGATGGCTGCGATGGATTCGGTTTCGAGGAGCACCGAACCCACGTAGTGCCAGAGAGTCCAAGCGCCGGAGTTTTCGGACTGAGCGGCGCGAGCAGCTTTGAATTCCAAAGGACGACGAGTTTCGGTCACGTTGGTGACTTCAAACTTCATGCCTTCGTATTGCAGATGCAGAGCTTCGCCCTGAGTCTGGTGGCGCAGCGACGCGTGAGCGGCCCCCACCTTGATGCTGCCGTTCGAAGCCGCGGTGAGTTTGAAGATCTCTCCGGGGTACTGATGAGAAAGCGGTACGTCAGAGCCGTGGGCCGAGCCCACCGTAAGCGCTTCCGAACGCTTGAAGCGCGTCACGCGCGATCCGTTCGGATAAGTGATATGCAGTTTCCAGAGGTTCATATGTTTCATCGCACGGCTCCCATGCTCCGTTTCATTTCTTTTTTGAAGTTGTCCTTAGGATCGAGCATCGAATCAAAGTGCAGATTCTGGTCGGCACTCACCGCCTGGCCGTCGGGAGTCATGAACTCACCGTCAACCGAGCGATCTTCGAAGTCGATCTTCGTGCGCTTTTCGTAAGTCACGCTTGCCGGAGCGCGCGTCTTGCCGTCGGATTCGCCGGCGAAGGCTACGGGCAGGCCGATGATCATGGCGATGATAAAAAATAATCTCATGACGATGTCCCCGCTTTGGATGTGACCAGAAGGTCGTTCTTCAAACGCTGCTCGATTTCGCTTTGCTTTTTGTCGAGCAGGGTCTTAAGGCGTTGGTGCTGAGCACGCACTTCGTCGCGGCTGAGGGCGTAGGCGCCCGCATCCCAGACGATCGGCAGGAGCTCTTTATAAGGTTTCAGCTCGGTGAGGTCTTTGGCTTGAGCCACGCGCGTCGAAAAGAGAGCATCGACGGCATCGAGCTTCGCAGAGAATGCCGAGTCGCCCGCGCGAGGTTGCCACTGACGCATTTCGCCTACGTCGCTCGCAAGCACCTTTTGCATGGTATCAAACGAGAACTTGTCGGGGCACACGATGTAGTTTTTGAGACAGAGGTTTACGAGGTAAACCTTCTGCCAAGCTTCGGTGGACTGAGCCTGGAGCTTATCGAAAGCCGAACCGGCGAGTGGGCGAGGATCCGCGGAACCGAGGTTCGCGAAAGCGTAATCCCAACCCATCTTCCAGTACACCGAGTGGAAGTCTTTATCGAAAGAGTTCTTGCGAACCCAGTAGTCGTAAGCCGAGCGGTAATCGCCTCGTGCCCACATGATCTGACCGGCCACGTAAGAGACGAAAGCGTCTTTGCCAAAGAGTTCTTGGTACTGATCGAGATAGAGGTTCGCCAGCTGCAGCGACTTGGAGTTCACAAGGGCCTGAACGCGCACCTGAATGCTCGACTTGTCGCCGAGCGTGGAAATCCATGTTTTAGCGGGAGCGTAAGCAAAGTTTGCGTCGCGGGTGACAAGCACGAGGGCCGCACGGCGCAGTTGCTTGCGATCTTCGCCTTTGGCGAGTTGAGATTCGAGCGAGGCACGTGAATCTTTCCACTCAGACCACTTCGCCCAATCTTCGTTGGTTTCGATCCAGAGCGGAAGTTTTTGCCAAGGGAATTCGGCTTTGAGAGACTTCGCAGCCGTGGCACCCGCCACAGGAACGCGGGTGGACTCGATCGCTGCAAGGATCGCAGGCGACATCAGTTTCCAATCGCGAGCGCGCGAGGCGAGTTGTTCGAGGGCGAGCTTGGACTTGCGGGCGAGTTCGCCGGCTTGGGCTTTGGTTTCGGGGAGCGTGTCGAGTTCTTTTGCGAAGTTCGCGTAGAGCTGCGAAGATTTCCACAGGGCTTCAAGAGCCACTGTGGGTGACTTCATGCCGATAACTTCGGCGTACCAAGCTTCGAGTTTGGTGAAGAGTTCCACTTTTTTCTGGGGGTTCGCCTTGAGGTTGGTGCCTTCAAAAGGAATCACCCAGAAGCTAGCCTGGTCGAGACGCAGACGTGCTGCCGATTCCCAATCCAGATCGCTGCGGTCTTTCTTAGCCCAGAAGGCCTTGAGACCGATCATCCACTCTTTGTCGGCTTCGGCAAGTTTGCCCTTTTCGCGCCACAGGTTGCCCTTGTAGCGACGAACGTCGAGCACTTGGTGGAATTCGAGTTCGCCGTCACTCATCGCCTTCTCGAGGCGCTTGAACACGTCGCGTGCTTCAGCCGAGACAAAGTCACCCTTGTCGTAACCGGTAGCGAGCTCTTCTTCGCGCAAGCGCGAGAGCATCTCGCGGTAGTCCACCGAGAGGATCTGACGGCGCAGGGCGGGCTTGACCATCGGATCTTTGAGCCATTTTTGCAGCTTCTCACGCTCGCCAATGCCTTGCAGCAGGGCGAGGAGACGCTCAAGGAAGAGGTCGCGGTTCTTGAGGTTCGGACGACTCACAAGAACTTCGTAGATCTCGGCCGCACGTTCAAAGAGGAAGTTCTTTTCATATACGGTTGCGAGTGTGCCGAAAGCCTTTTCGGCTTCGGGCGACTTGGGATACTTTTTCACGAGATCTTCGAGCACGTCGAGCTCGGCGGTAGGGCGCTGAGACTTTTGGTAGAGTTCGGAGGCCTGGAAGAGAGCCTTGGGCGCAAACGCGTCGTTTGCAAAGCCTTTGGCGAAGGATTCAAAGCAGAGGGCCGCTTCGAGATAGCGGTCGGATTTTTTGGAGAGCTCTTCGCAGGCCTTGAGTTCGGTCTTGGCGAGAATGCCTTTGAGTTCGCCCGTCACCTTGGCAGCGCCCGCTTTGGGGGCCCAAACGTCAACGGTGTCGAGCCAAGCGCGGGCGCGCGTGGCAAGGTTCACCCAGTCGCCCTCTTTGTTGAACATGTCGAGAGCCGCGTTCACGGCGTCTTCGGCCACTTCGGTCTTAGGATATTCCTTGATGATGCGTTCGAGGCGGATCATCGCGGCGGTGGGATTCTTGGCGTTGAACGACTTTTCGGCCGCAGAGTAGAGCACTTTGGGTGCGCGCGCGTCCTTGGGATTTTCGCTCACAAAGTTGTCGGCCGCAGCGAGGAGCTTATCGTTGTGTTTGGGATCAGCCTTGGCGGCCTTTTCCCACACAGCGACGCTAGACTCGAGAACCTCACCCTTGGTCTTTTTATCAAAGGCCGAGAGGTCATCTTTATCGACGAGCTTGATGAGCGACAGATAACGGTCGTACTTGGTACCCGCATCCGCCCACTCGTCAAAGTGGCGGTGAATTTCGGCGCGGTAAAAATAGATCCTTGGCTCTTCGGAGAACGCCTTGAGGTGGGCATCATAAAGACGCGCCACGATCATAAGCTTTTCGTCGCGGCTTTCTTTAACACCATCGCCCTGAGCTTCTTTGTGCAAGTTGGTGGCGTAGGAGCGGATCGACTCTTCGATGCGCTTGCGGGCGACCATCTGGGCATCGTGCTCGAGACCACGGAACCAAGTGGTCTCGGGGCCGAAGTTCGAAAGAATCCACATGTAGCGATCGCGCAGTTTCCACTTCTCGGTGAGGTCTTTTTCCCAATCGACAATCATGAGAGCACGGTCGACGTTGGCGCGGTCTTTGGGTTTTTCTTCGATAAGCAGCATCATCGCATCGATCGCGTCTTGACGGCGACCGTTGCTCGCAAAGGTCTTGGCCATGCGTTCAACAGCTTTTTCGGGCAGATCCGAATCCGAAGATTTACGCAGGTAGCGGTAGATGCCACGAACGCCGCCTTCGGCTTCGAGTTCGCTACGGCCGAGATCCGAGGCCATCAGACCGTAGTCACGAATGGCTTCTTGCTTGAGCGCAAAGCGGTCTTGGTTTTGGTCGATGAGTTTTCGCAGCGACGCAATGGCCGCCACGGGATCTTTGAGGTTAAAAAGGCTCCACGCAATTTTGTAATCCAAATAAGCGCGCTCGAGTCCGTTTTCGGGCGCCAGAGGTTGGGCAGAGCGGTAGGAGCGCAGAGCCTCGTTCGCGCGCGCCATATCAAAAGAGGCATCGCCCGAAGCCATATACAGGCGCATGCGAATCGGAGCCGGGATTTTAGAGCCGAGCTCAAGGCCTTTAGAAGCAAAAGCCAAGGCGCGCTCATTGGTTCCCAGCGAGCGCTCCGTACGCGACATGCCGAGATAAACTTCGGCCTTGAGATTGTCGTTGTTCAAACCCTTCAGCACCTTTTCGTGCATCGCCAGACCCGCGCGCAACAACTTGCGCGAAGAGTCTTTGAGACGTTGGGCTTCAGCGGTATTATCGGCCATTTCGAGCTCGAGACCGAAAGATTCCTGGTCACGACCACGTTGTAAAATGAGTTCGGCGTAGCGCACCGAGAGTTCGGGGTGCGGACGTTGTTTCATGAGTCGCTCGAGGGAACCTTGAGCTTGTGTGCGGATCGCTTCCATCTTTTTAAAGCGAGTGTAGGCGTCTTCAGTTTCGGATCCCTTTTTGAAGATCACTTCGAAACGTGTGTACGAAATCTTTCCCATCTCCGAGGCGAGACTGCTGTCTGCCTTGGCCGCTTTTTTGGCCGGAGCGGGCGAGGCGGCACCTTTTTTAGCCGCCATTAACGACGAAAGCGGCATCAAAGCCGCTGTGCCGAGCCCGAGAGCTAGGAAGTATTTCGTGCGGGTCATTCTTTGGTTACCCCCGCAAACTTGATGTCGTTAAACCCTGCCACACCGGCTGTGCGAAGCACAGGCTTGAGCGTGGTGTAGGGCACTGCCTTGTCGGCCTGCAGAATCAGCGTGCCGGTGAAGTCAGCGTCAGAGGATTTTTTCACTTCCAGGGCATCCATGAGTTCCGGAATCACCTTGGCATTGAGATAAGCTTTGCTCGGCACACCCTGCGGAAACGAAACGAGCGTTTGCCCGTCGAGCAGCACGCCATCTTTACCGATGATGAGCACCGGTTTGTCGGGAGCCGAAGTTTCGCTAGTGGTACGCGAGAGTTCGATCGACTGGGTGTTCGTGAGGTACGAAGGATCCGTCGAGTAGTTCTTAATAAGGAAGACGAGCAGAATCGTCATCATGTCGATCATGGGCGTCAAGTTGAGTGAAGCGGACGCAGTTTGCTGACGCTTTTTTCCGAATCCGAATCCCATTAGCTGTAAACTCCTCTGAGGACCACGTTCGGGAAGAGGTACTTGAGTTTCACAGGTTTGCCCTCGGGACCGTCTTTTTTAATGATCGGTTCGTCGGACTCGTTCAGGTGCCTTGCGGCATCCATCACGCCCATGATGTCTTCGAGTACCGAATCCGTAGCGGGTTCGATACGAATTTGGAATTCGTCGATGTTAGATTTTTTGATCTGCACAAGTTCGGCGTGCAGCTCATCGGTCCAACCAGCAGCCACGGGAATGGTTTTCACCTTTTTGCCGTTGAGCTCGATATTGGCCGAGGTCTTGCCGACGACCAGGCGCAGGTCGAAATTCGTGGTGGTTTTTTTGACCACCGCGACGGGTTTCGAGACTGCGACGTCGACGACGCTAATTTTCGAGAGCACGACGCTCAAGATGAGAAAGGGAATGAGCGCTACGAAGAGGTCCAGCAGCGGCGTGATCATCAGATCATCGTCGTGTCCGCCGTGACCACCGCCGCCACCACCGTGACCGCGGGCCTTGGAGCGTCCAAATCCTGCGCTACCGAATGCCATAGGCTTTTACCTCGCCCTTAGGCCGACTCGCGCTTGTTCGACATGTCCACCACGTTGCCGTGGGAGTTGCCCTGTTTTGCGCCGCCGAGTTGACCACTGTTGTAGAGACCTACCCAATCCAGGAACTGGGCCGCACCGCGCTCGAGATCTTCGACCATTTTATTCGCGCGAGCGCTGAAGATGCCGTGTAAAACGAGCATCGGGAGAGCTACCATCAGACCGAGAGCCGTGTTGTTCATCGCTTCTGCGATACCTTTGGCCATCAGGAGCTGTTTGTCGGCCACATCCGCCGAAGCGAGAGCCGAGAACTGACGAATCAGACCAAGTACCGTACCGAGGAGACCGAAAAGCATACCTGCGTTGGCAACCATCGAGAGGTAACCCACGCGCTCGGAGATCTTAGGTTGTTGTTCTAGGTAAGCCGACTCCATCGACTGACGTACGATGGCTTCGTCGGAACCGACGCGCTCAACACCCGCGCGGATCACGTGCGGAAGGAGCGAGCCTTTTTCCATGTTGCAATACTGAACGGCGTCTTCGAAACGTCCCTGCATCATGAACTCTTTGATGCGGGCCATGAAGAGAGCGTTGTTTTTACCGGTGTAAGTCTTGTAGTACATTTTCGCGCGATCGTAGGCGATGTAGACACCGAATGCGCCGGCCGAAGCC
>DATLIP010000041.1:0-29120 GCA_035539375.1 Bdellovibrionota bacterium
TTCGACGGCTTCGATCAGCTTCTCGATGTTGCCCAGCTGAGTGCTGAGGTTCTTGAGCTGAGCTTGGGCCGCAGCCAGGGCTTCTTTGCCACCGGCCGAGTTCGAAGCGGCGCGTTGGTCGATGGCCTTTTTGAGGTCATCGGCTGCACGTTGGGTCACCTGGAAGGTGCCGCGCAGGTTCTCAGCCGCACCGAAGGCGCGATTGAGGTCGGCCTTGGCTTTGGAAAGAACACTGGAACCAGTTTCAGCGGTTTTGGCGAGGAAGCCGGAGAACGTACCTCCACCCACTTGAATGATGTCGCGGAGCGTATTCACGGGGATGATCGCCTTCGAGCGCTTTTGCTTTTCGAAGATGATCTGCGTCAAAGTGCTCGACGTGATGTCTTTTTTGCTGCGGTTATCGATAACCACCACATCTTCGCCGCGCATGATCATCTCGGCGATTTCGTCGAGGGTCACGTAGCAGCTTTGATGAGTGTCGTAGAGTTTACGGTTTTGATAGCGTTTGATTGTTTTAACGAATTTACCTTGCTCTGCGTTAGTCGCGAGCGCGGCAACCCCGCCATTAACGGCGGTACCAGCTGTATTGCTCTGGTTGTTGAGTCCTAGGTTCGTGTTCGGCCCTTCCATCTTCATTCCCTCGTTCATAATTACCCCCTCGTTTTATCTAATCTGATTTCTGAGTTTGACCCTCCTGGCCAACCCCTGGGTTGCGTCGAAGCATACCAGCCTTTTGCGGTGCTTCAACAACCTTTTCCGTTTCTACAGGTCGTTAGCGGCGTCTCAACTGAAATCGTCCTTAAATCGCCTTTAACTAACCCTAAAACCACGGATTCTTCAGATTCGAGAGGTCCTAGCTGCGTTTTGCCTTTTTATTCTTTATAAAATTCAGAAGCTTAGGGCCAGCCTCCAGCACGATCAAAAGACCGAGAACCGAAGCCAGTACCAACCATTCTGAATTTTGCGGCATTCGCATAAGCTATAACGCAGTTAGTCAGGTTCTACACTGCTGTCAAGGCTTTTTGTCCCCAGAACCCTCGAATCCCCAGCGACCTTTTCCTGAAAAGTTCGCGCTGTGTAGGGATAGACACGGGGTGTTTAACGCGGGGTTAAAAGATTTTGCAGATTTTTTTTAGGAGAGCTGCTGTGGGCAATACGCCCCTTAATTTAGCCTGCGCACTCGGCAACTCACTCGGCGCCCCGACTGCCGATAGGCAGCATGGGACGGGTAAATTATCCGTCCCTGAAAACGGTACAATCCACCCTCAACCAGACTTAGGTGGCTTCCATCTTCGAGAGGAGGGCCAGTTCGGAATACGAGAGGCCAGTGACGATGGCGACTTCTTTCATGCCGTGACCCTGGCGGAGCAGTTCGCGGGCTTTGCCGAAACGGTCGACCGGCTCGCCGAGGGTCTCAGACTTGAGCGATTTGGCGGGCTTTTCGCGGATGCCACCGGTTACAGCTGCAGCTGGGGTCTCGAGATTCATGGGCTGAGCCCAATCGTCGGAGAAGGTCGCCCGGGGACGTACAGCCTGATTGAAATCGATGGCCGGCTCTTGGATTTGGTGTTCGGAGACGTAATGACGGGGCTCGTCGGCCTCCGCCATCTCGGGGACTTCGCTAATACCGGAGCTCATGGCAACCGGAGCCATGGGCATGCCCATGGCTCGCCACTGGATCCACTCTTTTTGGAGACGCTGGATGTCTTGGCGCAGGGCCGACTGGCGCTTGACGAGCGCAAAGACCACCACGATGAGCACCGCGCTAAGCGCATTGAGTAAGATCGTTAGGCTTAACCATAGTCCCATAAAGGTAGTCTACCGAGCTTCGCCCGAATCCCTCCGTCAAAAACTTGCCTTCGAGCTAGCGCCCGAAGACATGAGCGTCGCCTTGTCGGCGTTCAAAATGCGCGGCGAGATGAACATCAAGAGTTCGCGCTGCTCGCGGCGATGGGTTTCGATCGGCGTGAAGAGGCGACCCAGTACCGGGAGCGACCCGAGGTACGACATTCGAGTTTCGTTTTTCGTGTCGACATCGATAAAGACACCACCGATGACGGCCGTCTTGCCCGATTCCACCATCAGCATGGAGCGCGCGCCTTTGCGGTTGATCGTCCCGAGGTCCTGATCCGCGATGTCGTCCTTGTCGAGCTGAACGTCCATGCGCACATAACCATCGGTCGTTACCGATGGCGTAACCGCAAGCTTCAGCAGCGCTTCTTTATAAACGATCGTGGGCGCGGCACCAGCTTCTGCGGCGGGCGTTTCTACAGGAATCTCGATACCATCGAAGATCTCGGCCTTTTGGTTGTTGAGGGCCGTCACCTTAGGACTGGAAATCGTTTTGCTCTCGTTTTGCGCTTCGTACATATTCAGGAGGGCCGTGATCGCTTCCATTCCCGGAAGCGAAGTGCTGAAACGAAATCCGGCGCCTTCGTTGGTCACGTGAGCAGCGTTCGCCGCACCAGAAGCACCACCGAGACCAAGGTTCACGTAAGTATTGTCTCCACCCACGCGCCAGCGGAGGTCGAGATTCTTGGTGACGATATCGGAGACTTGTACGACGCGAGCCTCGATGAGCACCTGCGGCGTTTGCAGGTCGACCTTATTGAGATAAGTTCCTACCCGGTCGAGCACCTCGGAGACGTCGGTGACGACGATCGAGTTGGTGCGCACTTCGACACTTGAGGTGCCGCGCTCTTTTGTGAGAAAGTTTTTAACAATCTTCTCGAGGTCATCGGCCTTGGCGTAGTTGATGGGGAAGATGCGCGACTCGAGCACCGCGAGCTCTTTTTTCTTTTTGTCGGAAGCGAGGGCCGCGTCGAGTTCCTTGCGCAACTCTTCGGCAGCTGAGATGCGGTATGTTTTCCCGATCTTTTGATAGCCCATGTTCGCGTTGAGCAGGATCATGGCGAGCACCTGATCCCAAGGCGCGTCGGTCATTTGAATCGTGACCTTTTGATCGGTGGCCTTCGAGAGCACGAAGTCTTGACCCGAAGCACGCGAGATGAGCGCAAGCACGTCGGACAAAGGGGCTTCTTTCACTCGCAGGTTCATGCGCGCACCCGAGAAGGTCATTTTGTCGAAAGAAGAGAGAATGGTTTCGGGCAAGACAGGGGCGTCGCTCGCGATTTCAAAGAGCTTGCCGCTGCGACCGCGGATCGGGAAATCCACGAGGAGTTCGGTGCCCACGCGAGTGACCTGAGCCTTTTCGGAGTTGCGCAGCTGGAAGAGCACCTTCACCGAAGACACGGCACCAGCCTTGGATTCGAAAGCTTTTACGAGAGCCACGGGCCCATCGAACTCGCCAGTATCGAGGGCGCGTTTGAGCACCTTAGCGGCGATGTTAGAGTTTTGCAGTTCGATGGTGACTTGGCGACGCTCAGCGCGCTCGATGATTTGGTAATCGATGCCGCGATCGGTGCGCAAACGCAAACGAACGCGATCGGGCAATTGCTGGAAGTCCATCGCGGTAAGGTGCGCTGTCGGTTCGGCTTCGATGCCAGTAAGAGCAGCGGGCGGAGCGGGAGTTTCCGCGGCGATGGCTTCGCTCTCGGCGGTGTCTACCGAAGGCGCATCGGGTTCTGCCTCAGGAGCAGGTGGCGTTTCTTCGGGCGGCAATTGAGCGATCTCGTCTTCGAGACTTTGCGTAGGCGCTTCGGCAACCGGTTCTTCGGGAACTTGGGGAAGATCGGCCACGGCATCGGCCTGCGCGGTGTCGGTGCCATTTGCGGCAGACATGTCGGCTTCGGGCAAATCGTCCAAAATGGAAAGCTCTTCTTCAAGCGATTGAGCGGAAACAAAAGTCGATTGCGGTGCCAAGAGCAAAAGCGCTGTCAGCATAAGGATACGTGTGCGTAACATAGTCCCCATCCCCCTAAGATAATTATAGCGTCTATTCGGCAATCACGAGACTCGTGACGGACGTTTTTTTGCGCCCTTTATGGTCAACAAATTGTTCACGCACGCGCAATTCGCTCGCAGTGATTTGATCAACTTTGCCACGGTAGCGCCCGATGGCGTCACCTTTTTGGACGATGTGTGACTTTCCATTGGGAAGCATCACTAGCGCCTTGGGCGAACCCATGCCCGACATGATGGCCATCAGACGCATCTCGCCGAGTTCAAACCTTTGAATATCGGTGAGCACTTCACTCTCGATATCCGAGGGCGGCAAAAACGGATCACGTTTTACGGAGAGAGGATCAAAAGAATATTCCGCGTCTTGCGCCAAAAGATTGCCGCTCACAACAAACACGGCCACAAGAGCGAGGATAGGACTGCGAAAAAAGGCCAAAGCTATTTGCCTCCCTGGGTCGGCGCAGCAGGGGCGGCGGTACCTTGTGATTCTTGATCGATAGAGGCTTGCGAAATCGAATAGGTCTCAAAGAGCACTTTAGATCTTAGGCGCGAAGCTCCCCCACGCTTTTGCGGGGATCCGAGCGTGACGTGTTTGGAATGTACGATACGCTCCATATTTGCCACAGCATCGAGAAAGCTCATGAGCTGCGGATAAGTTCCATTGAGATTCACCTCAACCGGAGTGATCTGCACGAAGGTATCGCTCGACTCGGGTTGTGGCTTGTAAGATTCAATATCAAGACCGATGCTATCAGAAATGTCAGCAAAGGATTTGAGTACCGCCGGAATGCTCGCCGTGCGGGGAATCTTGGCCGCGGTTTCGCGGAACTGTTCGCCGAGGTCCTGAAGCTCTTTGAGCTTGGCTGCTCGCTGGGCGTCGAATTCCTGAGCGCGTGTGTTGGCTGCCACAAGACGCTGCAAATCGTTTTTCTTGGCTTCGTTTGAAGCGAGCAGCGGCTGGTAAATGCTGTCGTTCCATTCGGAATAATCCATATACGCCAAACCGGCGGCAATCAGTATCCATAGGAAAAAAGGGATCTGAGCGATCGAAACTAAAATTCTCATAACTTCGCCGCCTCCGCTTCAAGGGTGAACTTTTTGGAATCGGGCGGCGTCACGATGGCGTTGGCGCTATCTAATTTCACAGACGGCGCCATGCTTGAAACGTTTTCTGGTTGGTTTTCGGTCTGCACGAGACGCCATTTCGGGAAGTACACAGCTCCTTCGAGCTTCTTCATAAAATCCGAAACGATTTGGTAATTCGAAGAATAACCGCTGATTAGTACTTTGGCCCTCGTGTCGAGATCGAGATTGTCGAACCAGAGTCGCTGAGGCATTTCTTTAACGATGTAATCGGTCATCCGCACGAGCAAGTTGCGATTCGCCTCGAGCTGTTGCACCTTTTGCAATTTGCTACGAAGGTCTTCCACTCGACCTTCGTACTGTTTCATCTCTTCTTGTACGAGCTTGAGCTCTTCGGCTTTCTTTTTCTCGGCCGCGATCTTGGTGATGAGCTCGCTTTCGGTTTGGCGCGCTTCGCCCTCAATGCCGCCAGTATAAAGGGGAACGAGTTGACGTCCGCCGAGCACCAGCATGATGCCAAAAAGGAGCATCACGACTTTGCGTTTTTCGTAAGCGTCGAGACCACCGCCATCACCAGAGTCGGAGCTCTCTTCGAATTCTACCTCTTCGGAGCCCTTGGCAAAGACCGAAGCTTTGCCTCCACCTATGTCCGCGCTGGAGCTGCCACCGCGTTTGCGTAACTGATCGATGAGGTTAATCTTGCCCATAATGCTTTAGGTTTTCCTCACCGCGAGTCCCGAAGCGCTGATCAGTCGCGACGACCAATTGCGAAGAACCACCGGATCCACTTTGCCTTTGGCCACGAAGAGGTCTTCGAAAGGCAAGAGAAAGACTTTTGAACCAAAACGCTCGTCTTGGAGCGAATCCATAAGGCCTACGGTCAGATGTCCGCCGCCGAAAAAATACCATCGGGTGATGAGGTGCGAGTCCTGCGTGACAAAGATGTCTTCGGTCTGCTGAAGATCGGCTTTCCACTGCGAAATGGCTCCCTGCAAGGCAGAAACCGCCTCTTCGGGAATCGCAGCGGCATCTTGTATCTTGAGCGCTTCGGCGTCGTCAAAAGAAAGTCCGAGCGCCGTGGCGATGGCTTCGGTGAAGAAGCGTCCCCCGATGGGGAATTCGCGGAAGAAGGCGACCTTGCCACCGCGACTCACTGACACGCGAGTGGCGAGAGCGCCCACGTCGACAAAGGCCACAGCCTCTTCTTTGGGCAAATCGAGCACACTGCTCATCCAGTGCGAAGTCACAAAGGTGTCGAGATCAAAGACCTTGATTTCGGATCCCGCATTTTCCACGCAGCTGCGGAGCTTTTCGGCGTCATCAATGCGCACGCCCACAAGGAGCAAATCCCAGCCCTTGGTACCCGCGGGCGCACCGGGCACTTCGACGCCTTCGCCAAGAAGTACGTGGTCGATAAGAATCGAATCCACATCCACAGGAAAAACCTGCTGAGCTTCCCACCGCACTTGGTCGGGAATGTCTTTTTGCGCGACCTTAGGAATGGTAATGCGTTTGGTGAGCACACCGCCGCCATGAATAGCGACCGAAGATTTTTTGCGCGAGCCCGAGAGCCCCTCGAGCACGCGCGCGATGGCCGAGCTCACAATCACACCGTCGGCAATGCCCTGCTCATTGTGGGCAACGAAAGGCAATGGTTCAATCGACAGATCGTCGATCACCATCTTGCCGCCTTTGATGCTACCGCGCACGAGTTTCACTGAACTCGCGCCGACATCCAGGCCGGTGAATGTTTTGCCCCCACTGAAGAACATATATAGATTCAGTCTATCTGAGGCTTTTTTGATTTCAAAGAGTTGGAACGTCAGTCATTTGCGCCAAAAACCAGACGACCGCTGCCGAAAGCGCCAAAAAAGGACCAAAAGGCAGCGCCGTTTGCCAGCCATCCTTGGAACGTCTCATCGCGATCATGCCAATGATGATCCCTGTCACCGAGGCCATGAGCACAATGAGGGGCACCGACTCGAATCCGAGCCAAGCGCCCAGCCAGCCCATCATCTTCACATCTCCCATGCCGAGCCCCTCGATCTTGCGAAGCTTTTCATAGCCCCATGCGAGCAGGAAGAAGAGTCCGAATCCCATAAGACCACCGATGAGTGAGTCGATCCAATGCGGAGTTCCCAATGCGAAAGCCGCCCCGAGCGCTATGACCCAATTGCCGAGCGAAAAGCGGTCGGGGATGATGCGAAAATCGATGTCGATGAAGATCACCGCGATGAGCGACAAAAAGAAGTACAAGTTTTTGACGAGATCCGCCCAATAAACCCAAGACGCCGTGCCGTATAACGCGCTCGCATGACCTTGATGGGCTTTATAGACAAGGAGAAAGGTCAGCGCACACAACGCTTCGACCAGCGGATAGCGCCAAGATATTGGCTTTTCGCAATCGGCGCACTTGCCCCGAAGCATCACGTAGGAGAGGAGCGGAACGTTGTGGTACCAGCGCACTTTGGACTGGCAGTGAATGCACGCGCTACGCATGTTTTTCCAAAGGCCGAGCGGTATTTCCCTCGGGATGCGATAGATCATCACGTTGCAAAAGGAACCCCAGAGTAGTCCAAAGAGAGTGACGAGTGCGTAATCCATAGTGCCTCAATTCCTAAAGATCTATTTTTCGAAAACGTAGCACACCCAACTCCACCCAAAAGACCATCCACGCCAAGGCCATAAGTGAGAGCTTCACAAGAAGTGTGATGTCAGTCGAAGACTCATAACCCACGAGCAAACGCAGGTCATACCATTCGAGGGGCGGCAAGAAGGGCACAATCCACTGAAGAATCGGCTGCAATACCGGTGTATTAAAGGCGCCCGTCTGCTGATCGGCGAGCACGGTGAGCAACGAGATTTGCGAGTGCAAGAACAAAGTCAGCGCCAAGGTCGCGATCAGTGCGAGCACGGGGCGCAAGAAAAACGAAAAGCAAAAGCCCATTGCCGCCAAGATGAAGAGCTCCATAACGAAAGCGCCCTGAGCCTGAGAGACGATCGCAAGTAGCGGGGCTTCGTTGGCATCTGGCAAGAACCAGGCAAACGCACCAGCCAGCAGCGACCAAAGAAGCACGAGAGCGATGTGCGCTGCGAGCACTCCAAAGTAGTTGCCCCACACCCAAGCCCGACGCGTGATGCCGGCCGCGAGCAAAAGATGCAACGTGCGTCGCTGCTTTTCGTCGCTGAAGAGTCCCGTACTGGCGTATACCGCCAGGAAGGAGGCCGCAACGAAGACGAAGCCCAGCACAAAGTCCCAATAAATTTTCACCGGCACAAGATAGGACGAGGAGGCCACGGCCAGAGAAAGCAGCAGCGCGAGCACCCCGAGTACCATGGCCGTCAGGAAGATTTTTTGCTTGCGCAGCAAGAAAAAGCGCCAGCGAGCGAGTTCAAAGACCACCTTAATCATAGTCTTCGTCCCACCTTTTGCGATCGGCAAATTCGCGGCGCAGCTTGTCGAAGGCGGCCTCGGGTTCGCCATCGAATTCGATACGCTGGCGATTGAGCACGATCACGCGAGAACAGAGCGCCTTGATGTCTTCGAAGGAATGCGAAGAAATGAAGAGCGTGCGTCCCTTGGCGCGCTCCTCGTGCAAGACTTCGCGGAGCATGGCCTGGGCCCGAGGATCGAGACCACTCATAGGTTCGTCTAATATATAGAGTTCGGGCTCGCGCTGCAGAGCCCAGGCGATGCCCGTACGCTGCACCATGCCTTTGGAGTAGGTGCCCATTGGGCGCTTACCACGCTCCTTAAGCCCTACGCGTCCGAGAAGCGCCTCCACGCTGAGGGCGGGATTCGCACTTTGCACCCGGCGCGAGAAATGGAGATATTCGTAGGCGGTGATTTCGGACCAAAAGCCTGGAAGCTCGGGCAAATAGGAAATCTGGGCGTGGCCACTCATTTCACCGAGGTCGGTGCCAAGCACCTTGCCTTCGCCTGCGCTAGCCTTGACGAGGCCTAAGAGAATCTTGATGAGCGTGGACTTGCCCGCACCGTTGGGACCCACGAGCCCCACTGACTCGCCGCGCGCAACGCTCAGGCTAATATCGTCGAGCACCTTAGCGGCGTAGACCTTAGTGAGGTTCTTCACCCAAAAGGCTGCGCCCGCAGGGGACGCCGGATCGCTTAACATGTTCTTTATATTGCCAGAATCCTGACCCTGTTCGCAAATTACGCCCCAAAAAAACTCGCGCTCCAAAAATGCTTAACGTCTTCTTCACGAAGTCGCTCCAAGTGCCACAAAACTCAATGAGGATTGTTAACATTTGATGACAAGTAATTGGCACGATCCCTGCTTCTTATCCTTTCAAGCAGCCTATAAACTCATAGGTGATACAGAAAATTAAAATCCAAGGGGGACGTTAAAATGAACGTAAAACAAAAACAAGGTTTCTCACTGATCGAACTTATGGTGGTTGTAGCCATCATCGGTATTCTCGCTACCGTAGCGGTACCGAACTTCATGCGCTTTCAATCGAAAGCCAAGCAGTCGAACGCTAAAGTAGAACTCGCGGCCATCTACACTGCCGAAACCGCTTTCTTCGCGGAGCACACTTCGTACCACGGCTATCTTTCGTACATCGGTTTTCTTCCTGACGGTTGCACAGGTGCGGGCGCTTGCACGGGCAACACCCGTATCTACGCTTCCGGCTTTAGCGCCGCTGGCGTGACGGCAGCATTCGGTGGCGTAGCTACCGGCACCAACACCGCCTTCGCGTATCCCGGCAACGCCGCAGGCAGCTCGCCAGCGATCACCGCGATCACGGCAGGCACCGCCGCCGCCGGCACCTTCACGGCGACCGCGACGGGCACCGTCCGCACAGGTATGACCGACACCTGGACCATGACCGAAGCCAAAACTCTCACGAACACTTCGGTTGGTTTCTAAGCGTAGCCGACGTTTGAGTCGAAACCCCCGGATCTGCCGAGCGCAGATCCGGGGGTTTTTTTATGGAGATTTAGCGAAACCACTCGGGACGCATGCGCTCGAGCCGTTCGCGGATCTGCGGATCCAGACTTTCGATGACCGCCTTGCGAGCGGCAGAATTCGCTTCGAGATTTTCTTCGCGAAGTCGCAAGACCAATGAGACGACGTAAGCTGGGGTTTGGGGAAACTTCAGTCCCCTTTCGAAATAGTCGGCCGCCAGACGCGGCATTTTGAGATTGTCCATCGCGTGGTAACCGGCGTAAAACCAGGTCTTCCACTCGTCGGGATAGCGACGAATCCAGTCGCGCACAAGGAGAGTGGACCCCACCCCGTCGACACCGATCACGAGAAAGAATGGCGCGAGCGTAAGGCCACGCAGGTCCTGCTCCCCGTGCAGCGAGCGGTTGAGAAAATCGATCTTCGAAAAGAGCCATGAATAATCTCCGCGGAAGGCGGTGTCGGTATGCATTCCGTTGAGTGCCTGCATCCAGGTCCAAGACACTTGCGTGGCGCGCAGGCCCGGCCAATAGCTGAGCGGTTTTTGCCGTTGCCGCATGCGCTGACGAAAGTCATCGCTCTCGCGTTGACGCACAAGGGCCATCATCTGGTCGGCGCCGCGGAGGTCGAAGGTTTTGAGGAGACTCACTCCAGTACGAGTACGTACTTTTTTAGACTGCGTCTGCTCGGCACTGCGCCAATAGGCCTGGGCAGCCACGAATCCGGAAGCGAGAAGCAGGGGGACCAAGCCAAATCGCCCTTTGCCCATGACTTATTCGTCACCTGCCGAGAGACCAAATTTTTCTAGACGGTAGCGCAGCGAGCGCATGGTAACCCCAAGGAGCTTGGCAGCCTTTTTTCGGGAGCCCCCGGCTTCGTCGATGGCCTTCAGGATGTACTCGCGTTCGATTTTAGAGAGGATCTCTTCAAGTTCCACACCTGATTTGTCCCACTTGAGGTATTCGGCAAGGCTGTCGAAGCGCGGCTTCATAGGCTCGCGAATGTTCTCGGGTACGCCCTCAACGGTAAGTGAGCCCGAAGATTCGAGGGCCATCATACGCTCGATGACGTTTTCGAGCTCGCGCACGTTACCCGGCCAGGTATAGGCGCCGAGGAGCTTTACGGTTTCCGTGGGAATCGCGGTGATCTTTTTGCCAAAGGACTCGGAAAATTTCTCCACAAAAAAGTCGAGAAGCATCGGAATGTCATCGCGCCGTTCACGAAGAGCCGGGAGGCGAATGTTAATCACGTTGAGGCGGAAATAGAGATCTTCGCGGAAGTTTTGCTCTCGCACCTCGTCTTCAAGATTGCGATTGGTGGCCGCCACGATGCGCACATTGGATTTGAGCGATTCGTCGGCACCCACAGGAATGAAGGTGCCATCCGAGAGCGCGCGCAGAAGCGTTGCCTGCATGGACAAGGGCAACTCGCCGATCTCATCGAGAAAGAGAGTGCCGCCATTGGCGATCTCAAAGAAGCCCTTTTTGTCGCGAATCGCGCCCGTAAAGGAGCCCTTCACGTGGCCAAAAAGTTCGGATTCGATAAGTTCTTCGGGGATCGCGCCGCAGTTGACGCTGACAAAGGGACCGTCTTTACGGTCGGAATTGTAGTGGACCGCTTTGGCGACGAGCTCTTTACCCGTACCGCTCTCGCCCGTCACGAGGATGCTCGAATTCGTGGGAGCCACGCGCTTGATCATCTCAAAAACGTCGAGCATGGGCTTGGAGCCGCCAATGATGCTCGAATACGCGTAACGCTCACCGAGTTCTTTGCGCAGGCGAACGTTGTCGAGCACGAGCGTACGTTTTTCGAGCGCGTTGTGGATGCGCAGTTTGACGTCGTCGATCTTGAAAGGCTTGGTGAGAAAATCATAGGCGCCAAGCTTCATGGCCTGCACAGCCACATCGGTGGAACCGAAGGCGGTGATCATGAGCACCAGGGCGCCAGGATCTTTGGTTTTGATCTTTTCCAGCAGCTCGATACCTGTCATCTCGGGCATCTGAATGTCGGAGATGACGAGGTCAAAACTCTGGGTTTGCAGTTTTTCCCAGGCTGCGCGGCCGTTTTCGGCGACCTCGACCACCATGCGCTCCCGCTTGAGCATGATCTGCAAAAATTCTCGAATGCTGGCCTCGTCGTCGACGACGAGAATCTTGGGCCGAATCTCGGATGACATGATCGCTGTTTCCTCTAGTGCTGCTTTTTAAGTCGTACTTCGAATATTGTACCGCGATCTGGCGAAAAATCACGTGCCGGTGAAATGACCGTGATCTGTCCGCCCATGGCTTCGACAAGGCGATGCGTGACCGACAAGCCCAGTCCGGTACCGGTGGCTTTGGTGGTAAAAAAGGGCTCAAAGATCTGCGAACGCAACGCTTCGGGGATGCCCACGCCGTCGTCGATCACGCGAAAACCGCCCTCGCTGAGCCATTCGACCCGCACGCGGCGCGCCTGGGCCTGTCCTGCGTTCAGGATCAGGTTCAGCAGCACTTGTTCGAGCTTGGCCGCGTCGCCGATCACCGTACCATCGTCGGTTTGCGGGGCGATCTCAATTTGAGCCCCCAGACTTGTCCACTTGGGGTTCACGAGCAGGGATTCCGCCAAGCGGCCCATGAGTTGACCGAGGTCGACGGATTCGGACTTCACGCGTTCGGGTTTCACAAAATCGAGGAATTCGGTGATGAGCCCGTCGAGGCGAAAGGATTCGCGGGCGATGATGGCGAGAAGTGAGGCGTTTTCTTCGTTCATCTCGCTCGTGCTCTGTAGCAATTGGGCGGAGCCGGAGATCGACGCGAGGGGATTACGAATCTCGTGCGCGATGCCGGCAGCGAGCTTGCCCACAGCGGCCAGTTTTTCGGAGCGGCGCAGGTCTTCTTCGAGACGCGTGACGACGGTGAGGTCCTGAAACACAACGAGCGATCCGAGCACTTGATGATCGTCCGGATCGGTAAGTCGCACCACCGTGTAACCGAGTTTGGCCTCTTCGCGGGTATCCGGACGCACGTAGCTCAGGGTGTGCCGCTCGGGCACGCTCTCGGAATGGAGCACAGGTATGGCAGTCGACAGCTTGAGAAGTTCGGCGTCGATGCTCGGTAATAGATAACTTACCGCGTGCCGCAGAACAGCGTCTTCACTGAGACCCAAAATGCGCAGGCCTACTTGGTTCACTTGCATGATATGCCCACTGGAGTCGACGCTCATGAGACCGCTGGGAATGTTCGCGAGGATCGCCTTTTGGAGATCTTCAAGGCGCCGCCGAGCAGATTCGGATTTCTGGAGCTTGACCCCCGAGGCGTCGAGCGCCTCTACAAGGTAGCGCCCGAGAAGAGTCGTGGCCGCGATCGCAAGGGCGTTGCCCATGATCGCTACCGTGAATCCCACGCCGAGCCCCATGAGCACAAGACCGGCACTCGCGACCAACACCACGATGCCACGCGGACGAAAAGAGAAGGAAGCGGCAAGAGTGACGATCGGGAACATCACTACAAAGGGCGAAGCCGATCCGCCAGTGGCGCGCACCACTATCATCGTGAAAAAAAGATCCGCCATCAAAAAAGCTAAGAGGCCGGCTGCCTTGATCTCGAGCATCGACACGAGGGTCTGCCCAAGGAGCAAGATCGAAAGCAAAAGAAAGACTGTTGTTTGGCTATAGTAGACTTCGTTGACGAAAAGGTTCGCCGCGAAGAAACTCAGGAGTGTCGTCAAAAACAAATAAATCAGCGCCCGCCAGAAAAAGACTGAGCTGAGTTTGCTGTTTTCCACGACCCCCGCCTCCGCCTAACCGTTGAGGTCCGCCATCGAAAAGACTGGCAAGTAGAGTGGAATGAGCACCGCACCGATCACGATACCGACAATGATGATCATCAGCGGCTCGAGAATCGAAACGAGAGCCGAAACCGCGTTGTCGACTTCGTCTTCGTAAAACTCGGCGATCTTCATAAGAAGTGCATCGAGGGTACCGGTTTGTTCACCAATAGCGATCATCGAAACCACCATCTTGGGGAAGACATTGGATTTGGCCAGAGGCGCCGCAATCGTATTACCCGAGCTGATGGCGTTTTTAGTGCGGCTGATGGCCGCTTCGATGACCGTGTTGCCTGCCACACGCGAAGTAATGTCGAGGGCTTCGATGATAGGCACGCCAGACTGAATCATAGTGGAAAGCGTACGCGCGAATCGCGCCACGCCTACCTTTTGAATAAGCGGCCCGAAAATCGGCAACTTGAGGAGGATCGGGTCGAATTCTTTTTTCATGCGCTCGCTGGTGAAGAGCGTGTAGATGAAGGCGACAAGACCACCTAAAACGATGATTACGATTGCCATGTTGTCGCGCAACCCGTTGGAGATGTTGAGCAGGGTCTGCGTCGGACCGGGCAGCGGCTTGCCGCTGGAGGCAAACATTTCGGCAAAGGTCGGCACCACGAAAGTGAGAAGAACGAAGAGAACGCCCACCATGGCAACGAGAATCATCGCAGGATATGCTGAGGCCGAGATGATCTTGCGGCGCAGAGCTGCCGACTTTTCGTAATATACCGCGAGACGTGTGAGCACGGTTTCTAGAGAACCCGACATCTCACCTGCGGAAACGAGGTTGATAAAAATACGATCGAAGATGCCCGGATATTCCTTGAGCGCGTCGGTAAGGCTCGTGCCCTCTTGAATGCGCTTTTGGATACGCATCAGGGCGGAACCAAATTCCGCCTTTTCAGCCTGCTCGGCCAAAATTCCGAGACCTTGCATGATAGGAATACCAGCCGACTGCATCGTGGAGAGCTGTCGACAGAACGCAGCGAATTGCGCGAGCGGGGGACGCGAGGCGCCCTTACCACCACCCATGAGGCCCGCGAGGCCACCGGACTTGCCACCTTTGCTTGCGCCACCACCGCCAGCTCTGGATCCTACGATTTTGGTGGGACGAATGCTGAGGTCACGCAGCTTTTGCGCGACTTCTTCGGCCGAATTCGCTTCGAGCACACCGCTCACCGGTTTGGCCGAACGATCAAAGCCCGTGTATTTGAATTTGCGAGCGCTCATGCCACCCTACCCATTCCGCCGACTTGTTTCATCAGCTCTTCGACGTCAGTCGAATAGGCCATGGCCTCTTCGAGCGTGATCACCCCGCGACGCACATAAGTGGCGAGCGATTGGTTCATGGTCTGCATGTCGTGATTCTCTTGACCCACCTGCATGTGACC
The DNA here is from genome assembly GCA_035539375.1 of Bdellovibrionota bacterium. Lineage (GTDB taxonomy): Bacteria > Bdellovibrionota > UBA2428 > UBA2428 > UBA2428 > DATLIP01. The sequence goes on from DATLIP010000041.1 coordinate 15,068, forward strand.
ATAGACCTGGTGCATCTTGTTTTCGCGGATGAGGTTTCTCACCGCAGGAGTCATATAAAGAGATTCGAGCGCAAGCACACGGCCCGAACCGTCGGCTTTTTTGCAGAGGGCCTGCGAGATCACCGCCTCGAGCGTGAACGAGAGCAAGCTGCGTATGTAATGCTGGCGCTCTCCCGAGAACATCTGAACAAAACGGTTGATCGAAGCGATAGCGCCGTTGGTGTGCAGGGTGGAGAGTACAAGGTGACCGGTTTCGGCCGCCTTGAGAGCTGCCTCGGCGGTGGCCTCGTCTCGAATCTCACCGACCATCACAACATCGGCGTCTTCGCGAAGCACCTGGCGTAGCGCCACAGAAAAAGACGAAGAGTCGGCGCCGAGCTCGCGCTGGTTCACGATGCATTGACCGTGCGTATGGGTGAACTCGATAGGGTCTTCGACGGTCACGATATGACCTTTGTAGTTTTGGTTGTAATGATCCACGAGCGCGGCAAGCGTGGTGGACTTACCGGAGCCAGTTGCACCAGTGACGAGCACGAGGCCGTGAGGTTTGTCCATAAGCTTGGTCAAACTCTCGGGCAAGCCCACACTCTCCACGGTGGGAACTTCGTTGGGCACTCGGCGAAAGACTGCTGTCACAGCTCCGCGCTGCATAAAGAGGTTGGCGCGCAGGCGGGCCACGGCGCGCACGCCGAAGCCGAAGTCTAGCTCTTTGTTTTCTTCGAAACGCTTGCGCTGTTCTTCGGTGAGCAATGAGTAGACGAGCATCTTGGTGTCTTCGGGACTAAAGGGCGCGGTTTTGGAGCGCACCATCTGACCATTGATACGGAAGGCGGGCGGCGAGCCTGCCGAAATGTGCATGTCCGAAGCGCCGGCTTCGATCATGGTCTTCAAAAGGGTGTTGAGATTGATTTCCATGATTAGGAATCTCCCAACGTGGCGAGTTCTTCGAGACTCACATCACCGCGTACCACTTTTCTCATGGCGTTGGCCTTGAGCGTACGCATGCCTTCTTTAATGGCGATTTTGCGGATCTCGTCGGTGTTGCCACCCTGACCGATGACTTCTTTGACACGATCGCCGAGAACGAGCACTTCGTGAATGGCAGCGCGACCTTTGTAACCGGTACCGCGGCAAGTGGTACAACCCGTGCCCTTCATTGGCTTGAATTTGCCGATGGAGCTTTCGGGGAAACCGAGAGACTTGAGTGTTTCGGGCGTCGCGGCCGGATCGGGCGCGCGGCAGGCCGAGCAATTGGTTTTGATCAGACGCTGGGCCACGATCACGCGCACGGCGGAGTTGATGAGGAAGGGCTCGATGTTCATGTCTTTGAGGCGCATGATGGTGCTGGGCGCATCGTTAGTGTGCAGAGTAGAGAGCACCATGTGACCCGTGAGGGCCGCCTTGAGGGCGATCTCGGCGGTTTCGGTATCGCGAATCTCACCGAGCAGAATGACATCGGGGTCTTGGCGCAGCAGAGCGCGCAGGGTTTCGGCGAAAGTGAGACCAATTCCTTCTTTGACCTGCACTTGGTTGATGCCCTTGAAGTTGTATTCTACCGGATCTTCGATCGTAGAGATGTTGACCGTAGGGTTGTTGATGGTGTTGAGCGCGGCGTAAAGTGTTGTGGTTTTACCCGAACCCGTCGCCCCTGTAACAAGGCACATGCCCCAGGGCGCGTTGATGTTGTGTTTGAATTTTTCGAGCTCATCTTTTTCAAAACCGAGCTGCTCGAGGCTCATGATGGCGTTCGATTGGTCGAGAATACGCAGCACCACCTTTTCGCCAAAGATCGTAGGCAGCGTATTCACGCGGAAGTCTACCTTCTTGCCCTCGGCGAGACGGAAGCGCACGCGACCGTCCTGAGGCAAACGCTTTTCGTCGATGCGCATGTTGGCCATGACCTTGATGCGCGCGATGAGGGCGTTCTTGATGTTCTTGGGAGGCTTGACCGCCTCAAAAAGATCACCGTCGAGACGAAAGCGCACGCGCAGATCGTTCTCATAAGGTTCGATGTGAATGTCGGAAACGCCCTTGCGGGTGGCGTCGATGAGAATCGACGAAACAAACTGAATGATGGGAGCGTCGTCAGCAGAGGCCCCGTCGTTGGAGTCCGCGGCATTGGGATCGAGCACGTCGGCAAATTCGGCTTCGGCAGCAGCGTCGCTACCCACCGATTCCGCAAGCTTGGAAAGTTCCACTCCGTAGTTGCGCTCGATCACGCTGCGTAGAGACGAAGCGGTGGCGAGCACGAATTCGATGCGCATGCGTGTGCGAAATTTGAGCTCGTCGATGACTTGCACGTTGGTCGGATCGGACGTCGCGATGACAAGGGTCTCGCCGCGTTTGCCCACAGGGAGGACGTTGTGTTTGGCACAGAACTCGCCGGGAACGAGCGCTTCGATATCACGATCGGCCGCAACATGAGTCACGTCGAGCACGGTAAGTTTGTAATTTTTGGCGAAGAACTCGAGCAGCGTTTGTTCGTCGACGATGGATTCTGCGATGAGAATTTCGGGCAAAGAACGGCGCTGTTCTTTTTGCAAACGCAGACAACGCTCCAGTACAGTGGAGGTTACCAAGCGCTCTTTGACCAAAAGCTCGCCCATGCGCTGAGCGATCATGACAAAGCCATCCTCATGGTATCTGTTTCGGCAAAAGCCTCGAAAACCATAAGGGAAAGCTTTAGTTTACCGCCTTGCGTTAGCGGCTTTGCTGGGCCGCAAGATGCCGCGCCCAGAGTGGGCTTCGCTTTTCGCCCACTTAAAGCACCTGGGGTGTGGCGCACCGCATCCGGAAGCGTCGGAGTTTTGACGTTCGCCCCGACGAGAATCACCCAAATCCTGCGGAGCGATGCCCGCAATTTATCCCCCCGGGCGCTTGCGTCGCCGTTTTCGGTGATGAGGGCGGGTTTACATTTCCTTGCAAGCACCTGCCGCGAGAGAAGTTGTCTGCAGCTAGGAGGCTCGAAGACGGCGTGGTGGTTCCACGTTGCCGAGAGCCGACAACGACTGCGGAGAAATTCTCTCCGGCCCTCCGGGAAATTCTAAATTTGCCGCATGCTTTGTCATTCGTCGCTCAAAGGAAACCACCCTTATCGCTCCTCACTTCGCGCCTGCAGCAAATTTAGAATTACAGGTGCTTGCAAGGAAATGTAAACCCGCCCTAAGCTTGCTGACTATGAAAATTGCAGTGATTGTTAAGCAAGTTCCCGACACCGAAACCAAGGCCAAGCTTGGTGCGAACGGTCTGGATATGACCGGCGTGAAGTTCATCTTGAACCCCTACGATGAATTCGCCGTTGAGGAAGCCATCAAAACCAAAACCGCCGCAGCCGGATCGACGATCACCGTGTTTACACTCGGGCCTGACCGTAGCGTGGAAGCCATGCGCACCGCGCTCGCGATGGGCTGCGACGCCGCCGTGCACATTAAGGTGAGCGACGAAGAGGCCGCCAAGGCCGATTCCTACCTTGTTGCCAAAGCGCTTGCCAAAACGCTCGAGCAAAAAGGCCCCTTTGATCTCGTCTTCGCAGGGAAACAGGCAATCGACGACGATGCGCTCGCCGTGCCACAAATGGTTGCCGAATTTCTTGGCTGGGGTCGCGCCACCGTGGTCTCTTCACTTGAAGTCTCGGGTGACAAACTTGTCGCCAAACGAAGTGCCGACGGCGGCAACGTAGAAACCTACGAACTTGCCAAACCCGCACTCATCGCCGCAAACAAGGGACTCAACACCCCTCGCTACGCTTCGCTCCCCGGCATCATGAAGGCGAAAAAAGTGGCCGTTGACGCGGTCTCTCTCAGCGATCTCGGCCTTTCGATTGGTGATGCCAAAGTGGAAATTGGCGGCTTTGAAGTGCCGCCCGAAAAATCGGCCGGTAAAATGTTTACAGGTTCAGCACAAGAAGTGGCCGCGCAAATTGTGAAAGCTCTGCGCGAGGAAGCAAAGGTAATTTAGAAATGGCAAAAGCATTAGTCTTGGTGGAATACCAAGGTGGAAAAGTTAAAAATTCTAGTCTCGAAGTCGTGCACGCGTTCGCGAGCAAAGGTTTTGAAGTGAGCGCCATCGCGTTCGGCGCATCCGTCGGCGCAAGCTCGGGCGATCTGGCGAAGCAAGTGGGCGGTCAGGGCGCCAAGACCCTGCTCGTGTGCGAAGGCGCAAACCTCGCGCATTACCAACCCGACGTTTACGCCGCGACCCTCGCTGAGCTTTTCAAATCGAAAGGCTTCAACGTGATCGCCGGAGCGGCTTCGGCCCTCGCCAAAGATCTCTTTCCTACGGTAGCGGCCAAAGCCGATACCGGTATCGCGGTGGACGTGGTCGATATTAAAGCCGAAGGCGACAAGGTTTCGGCAAAGCGTCCTATGCTCGCGGGCAAATACTCGGCATGGCTCAAGTTCAAATCGAATCAAGCCGTGATCTCGGTGCGTCCCAACGTGCTCGGACTCGGCGCCGACTCGGGCGCTAGCGCTGCGGTAGAAACGGTGAGCGCGAGCTCAGGCAATGGCAAAACCAAAGTCACCGCCGTAGGCGGCGCGGCCCAAACGGGTCGCCCTGAACTCAGCGAAGCCGCGCGCATCGTTTCGGCCGGCCGCTCGATCAAGGCCAAAGAGAATTTCAAAATGATCGAAGAGCTCGCTGACGCCATCGGTGCCTCCGTGGGCGCTTCGCGCGCAGCGGTCGACGCAGGTCTCGCACCACACGAATGGCAAGTAGGCCAGACGGGCAAGACCGTGAACCCCAACCTCTACATCGCTTGCGGTATCAGCGGTGCGATTCAGCACATGGCCGGCATGAAAACTTCTAAAGTGATCGTCGCCATCAACAGCGACAAAGACGCGCCGATTTTCCAAAAATCGGATTACGGTGCCGTTGGCGACATGTTCGAAGTGGTGCCCGCCCTGACCGCGGAGTTTAAGAAGCTCCTCGCTGGCGGATAATAAAAAAAGCACAGGATCCTGGATACCGGGCCCGGTATCCAGGATCCTGCACGGTTTGCTGGATTCTGTTTATTTCTCTTGATTAAGCTTGGGCTTCGCTGCCGCGCTTGCCTTTTTTGGCGGGAGCCGCGGAAGCTTCGTCATCTACGAGATCTTCTTCACCGTCGTAAGCCGGAGCGCTGGCCGCTGCGTTGGGCACAAGCGGAGCGCCCGCGCCGACTCCGGCTTTTTCGAAGATCGCCTTGGTGATCTCTTTTTCGACACCGGGATTCTCTTGCAGGAACTTAGCAACGTTGTCGCGGCCCTGACCGAGGCGCTCACCGTTGTACGAGTACCACGATCCGCTCTTTTCTAGAATGTTGTAGTGCGAGCCGAGATCGACGATCTCGCCGATGCGGTGAGTGCCCTCACCATGCATCATATCGAATTCTGCCTGGCGGAAAGGAGCGGCCATTTTGTTTTTGACCACCTTGATGCGCGTGCGCGAACCGACAACCTCTTCACCGACCTTGATGGGCGAAGTGCGACGGATGTCGAGACGAACCGAAGCGTAGAACTTGAGCGCGTTGCCGCCCGTGGTGGTTTCGGGGTTGCCGAACATCACGCCGATCTTCATGCGCAGCTGGTTGATGAAGATGACAAGAGTGTTGGAGCGGTTGATCGAAGCGGTGAGTTTGCGAAGAGCTTGGCTCATGAGGCGCGCCTGCAAGCCCATGTGCGAGTCGCCCATGTCGCCTTCGATTTCGGCGCGGGGCACGAGGGCCGCCACGGAATCGACGATGACCATGTCCACCGAACCCGAGCGCACGAGCATGTCGGTAATCTCGAGGGCCTGCTCACCGGTGTCGGGCTGGGAGATGAGAAAGTCTTCCACTTTGCAGCCGAGCTTGCGCGCGTACTGCACGTCGAGCGCGTGCTCGGCGTCGATGAAGGCCACGGTGCCTCCGGCCTTTTGGCATTCGGCCGCGGCCTGCAGAGAGATGGTGGTTTTGCCCGAAGACTCGGGACCGTAGATTTCGATGATGCGACCTTTAGGCAGACCGCCAATGCCGAGCGCGATGTCGAGCCCCAGCGAACCCGTAGAGATCACCTGTACGCCATCGGCGAGAGTTTTGTTGGTGCCAAGCTTCATGATGGCGCCTTTGCCGAACTGCTTTTGGATGGTGCTTAGCGCGAGTTCTAGAGCTTTTTGCTTTTCAGTAGACATAATGTGAGAGGACCTCCTGTTTTGGGTCTAAGTTTTTATGGTCTCAAGGGCGTGAACGAAAAAAGGACCTACAATCCTGCAACCCGCACACGCCCCCAAAACCTTAAAAAAGGCTGGGCCCAGTTCAAGACAATTCCCAGGAATCTCCCGAATCCGGCCCCAACCATTGGTTGTGCGCGTTATTTTCCCCTGCCCGTTGGGCAGGTCGGCCAACGCACGTTTCCGCGCCTTGGCCTATGCACTTACCATACCATACACTTGTATGGGATCAAGTCTTGGTGAGACTTTTCTCAGCAAGGAATCACTAAGTGCTTAAAAATGTTCATGACAGTGGCCAACGCAATGCAGTGCAGACAAAAGCTTGGCAAGGCTTTGCAAAGGACAGCTGATACGATTTTTAAGATGGCAACTCGCAGTTCTCTCTACGGCCTCTTCTTCTTGCTAATGATCCAAGGCGCCTTGGCGCAGACCCCCGAAAAAATCGACATCCCGGCCACCGTCGTGGAAATGCTCTCCATGAGCGATGAAGGCCTTGCGCTGGATTTGATGCGCAATCCACGAACCAGCACGAGATGGCAACTCTTTGATCCCTACCGACCGGTGTATAAGCAGGGTGAGATTTTTAAATACTTGAGCGAGAACGGAATGGAATCGCAGTTCCTGGAGAAGATCATCCGCATGAGCCACGTCCCTCCGGGAGCCAAAGGCGAAACCGGACCCGCCGTCGCCACCTGGGAATTCTTTTTGGAATGCTGTAGTCGTAGACTTTTTGATCCCAGCTCTCCCTACTCCCAAAGAATGCACGAAGCTTGGTTCGGGGAAGTGCTTGCGAATCTCCCCGAAGATCCTTCCTTCTACCGAATCAACACCTTGGACGAGATCCTGCGGCACGGAAAAACCTTTCCCTTTTCCTCCAAATTTGCCGACGATCTCGGCTCAGGCTTGCAAAAGGCCCTGACGCCGTCAGGCTCCGCCGACGCGCGAACGATCCAAAGACGCAGTGCCGATATCATGATCAGAATCTTATCGACCACCAAAGAGCAAAAACTCTTCATGGATCATCACGGTGTGCAAAAAGCCTTCCTAAAGGGTGTGCCCGGAGAGCTCTCTTTCGACAAATACAGCCGCCCCACCAACACGTACACGGCGATGCTACTCGGAAGAAGTGCCGAGAATTTGCGCCGCTCCGAAACCATGCGCCAAACACTTCTCGAAGTCGCACAAACCAAACCGCACATGGTGGCGGCGCTTTTGGCGCGCCCTGAGTTTGAGCATTTCCGCAAAAATCCCGAGCTCAACGCCGCCCTACTAAAAAACAAAAAGAAATTTCAAGCTTTTGAGTTGGCTGAAGGCATGCGACATCCCGCACTAGAAATACAAAAAGGGGCCGAGGTGATCACCAAAGGGTGCCCTGCGCTCCTCGCGGCTCTCGAAGCGCAAGCCAAAGCGGCGAAGGCCAAGAACTAAAGAAGCCAGGCCGAAGCGTCATCGTTGAGACTCGTTGTTTGCGCACGTCGGGCTCGCTTGGCGCTCTTTTCAATGCCGATCGCATCAAAACCTAAGTGATTCGCAGCAGCCAGCATGCTGCCTTCGCCGCAAAAGGGATTTAGTACGAGCTGGGTTTTGGTTTCGCGCTTTAAAAAAGTCCCCACCGCAAGGCAGGTTTTGAGTCCCATGCCACGCACCCATGTGCGCTCGCCGTTGTCAGCGAGGATGTCGGCAGTGGATCCCGAGAGGTCGCGCAAGCGCAGTGATTTAGAAAACGCGAGAAGATGCGAATAAGAGGGCCTGCCAAAAGTGGCCGTGCCGAGCGGCGCGCGAGCGACAACCTTGTGAAAGAGCGTGGCCATGCCAAGCGACTCGGCCGCACGCTGGCAGAGGTAGCCCTTGTCGATCCACTCGCCGTCGACCTTGATATCGGACTGAAAGAAGACGCTCACGCCTTCGTCGCTCGCGCTAGACATCACAAGCGCGGCGGTCTCCGTGAACCACGACTTCCACTGGGCGAGCGAGGATTCGGGAAATTCCGAGCGGTCGGGGAGCGAGGCGACGCAGGACACCACCTGCGCTTTTTGAAACTCACGCAGCCACTCAAGCGCATCCGCACAGTGAACGGTGCGCAGGCTCACGGAAGAGCCTCGAACTCAAGTCCTTTGCGTTTGAAGTAATTGATCCTGTGCCGTGAATGACGGTGCTGGGATTTTTGGTAGGTGAGCTGCTTTTGTACCATGCCCTCGAAAACTTCCATCAGGTGATCACGGCCCGGATCACCGAGCAGTTCGAGCACGTGGTGTATCGCTTCGATCGAAGAGAAGCACTCGTCGCGCGGTTGCTTGCGCAGCAAAAACTTCGACAGATGAGGCGTATCAAAACCGATGCGCGGGATCTTTTGCAAATTGGGAGAATGGTAGAGCATCTTCTTGGCGTTGTTCCAAGTCGCGTCGAGCACGATCACTACCGGCTGACGTCCATCGCTGGGGAACACCGCGCGACGTTCGCCCGGAGCCATGCGCGAAAGGTTCTGACTCCTGGGGCCCGGATAGAGCAAGACCGGATACACCGAGGGGTCGGCAAGAAGCGTAGCCACGCGCGGGTCGGTGGCAAAATCGGCCCCCACCCAGAGAGTCGAATTGCTGAGGCACTGCGAAGCCATGCGCCCGGTGCCGATGGTTTTTTTGACCTCATGCGGGTGCATGAGAATCAAAAAACTTGGAGTGGACTCAAAGGGACGTACGCTCGGGCAATAGCACCCCACGTGCGGTCGACGACAGGTGTAGCAAAAATTGCGATGGGGCTCAGCACTCCGCTCCGCCCGTTGTCGCAGATAAGACTCCAGCGTGACGCTCATGCTCCAGGACTTAGCATGGTGGGACAAAAGCGTCATGGGCTAGCGCAGCGCTGTTAAAAACGAACAAAAATACGGACTGCGGCGTGCAACACCAGTGCGCCGTAGATTCCCGCCACCACATCATCGAGCATCACCCCCCAGCCGTTGGGCTGACGGTCCATCGAGCGGGCCGGAAAGGGTTTCACGATGTCGAGAATTCTAAAAAGCAAAAAAGCGCCCACGACCCAGTACCAAGGGGGAAGCGCGTCTTCGACGCGAACAAAATGCCTTAAGCCGATGAGCGTGATGGCCTGACCGAGAACCTCATCGACCGTTACCATCGAAGCGTCAGCGATGCCCCAGTGTTCGCAGCTGCGCTGCACGACGGGCACCAGCACGAGCAGCAACGCCAGTGCCATGAGCATCGAGACCCATCCGGGAAAATTGAGCCACCAGAGCCCGAGAGGAATCCCCAGCAGCGAACCAAAAGTTCCTGGTGCGTATTTTGCGTAACCTGTGCCGGCTCCGGTAGCGACCGCTAGGTAGACCTTTCGCTTAAAGGCGTTTTCGATGGGACGCTTGAGAATTTCTTTAGGGGACATCGTCGTTATTCCAATCCGCAGGCGCGACGCGTGCGTTTCAGCACGGCATCGGCGCGCGCGCTGGCCTTGGCCGCACCGGCCTGAAGAATTTTCTCCAGCTGGGCGCGATCGTTCATGAGTTCGAGGTAACGTTTCCGCATCGGGTCGAAATGCTCGTGAATCTTATCGAGCAGCGCCACCTTGGCATGGCCGTAGCCATAACCACCCGCGCGGTATTTGGCCTGCATGTCGGCGAGCTCCGCGTCCGTTGCAAAAAGTTTGTAAATCGCGACGATGTTGCTTGTGTCGGGATCCTTGGGCTCTTCGACGCCCTTGGAGTCCGAGACGATCGCCATGACTTGCTGCTTGAGAGCTTTGTCTGTGGTGCCAAAGGGCTCGATGCCGTTGCCGTAAGACTTGCTCATCTTGCGACCGTCGATGCCTGGCACCACTGCCACGCGATCGTCGACATGCTCTTGCGGTTCTTTGAGCACGTTGCCGTGGTAGTGATTGAATCTTCCCGCGATGGCTCGCGCCATCTCGAGGTGCTGCACTTGATCGCGCCCTACGGGCACGACGTCGGCGTCATGAATAAGAATATCGGCTGCCATAAGCACGGGATACATAAAAACGCCCGCATTGAGCGTGCCTTCGTTGCCCTGGTCTTTGGCGGCTTTGTAGGCGTGAGCGCGCATCAGGTCGCCCATGGAAACGTAGTTGGCAAGGATCGAAGTGAGCTCGGTGACCTGTGGCACGTCGGCCTGACGGTAAAGAATGCCGCGATCAGTGTCGTATCCTGCAGCGATGAAGATCGCAGCGATCTCGAGCGTGTCTTCGCGAAGTTTGTCGGGATCACGAGCTGTGGTGAGCGCGTGGTAGTTGGCGATGAAGTAAGCGGTGTCGAACGACTTTTGCATATCGATCGCGCGTCTCATCATGCCAAAATAATTCCCCAAATGCGGGCTGCCCGTTGGCTTGATACCCGATAGCGATCGCTTCATAGGGCTAAGTTAACTCCACTGGATGCGGATTAGCTACCAAAAAGATCTTCGTTTGAGCGAGTCTTCGACCTTGAGCGAGACGTACTCGCCGAAATCGAGCTGCACGTTGTGCGAACCTGCCGGAATTTCGACGTAGTCCGAATCGACCAGACGGTCGGCCACGTAGTGCTGGGTGTCGCGGGGAGTGATGTGGTCCTTGGCACCCGCCACCACCACGCTCGGCACGCGCACCTTTTCGAGAATCTGGGCGGTGATGCCGCGACTCATCTCGATGATGAGCGGAAAAAACGTTCGCGCGGGGTTCGCAGAAACCGCATTGACATAGGTTTCGACGTCTTCATCGGTAGAGGCGTCAGCATTGAAGCCCGCCACTTTGACAACGATCTTGGTGAGCAGCGGTACGGACATGAAGCGTTTCCACGTCGAGTAAAAGAGTTCCGTGTTCTCGGGAAAGTGTCGAAGCAGCGCCTTCATTCCCACATCGAAGGCCGGGGTGCCGAACATGTGCTTGAAAGGGTTGTCCACCGAAGCGCAGCAGAGCACCAAAGCTTTGCATAGTTCGGGCTCAGCCACGGCAAGTTCGAGCGCCACGCTGGCGCCCATGCTGTGTCCCCACACAATGAAGGGTCGACGATTGCCGTGCACCTTGATCACCGCCGCGGCGTCTTTGGCCAGGGCACTGAGATTGATGCGATCCATGTCGGTAGGTTCGGCACTCTTGCCGTGACCGCGGTAGTCGAAAACGTAGCAGGGACGTTCTTTAGAATAGCGAGTGAGTTGGTAGCGCCACTGATTGAAGGAGCACACGAGGCCGTAGCAAAAAATCATCGGTGTGGCGTCGGAGTCGCGCGGCGAAGGACCGTGGCGCTCCCAATAAATTTCGGTGCCGTCGAAAGACGAGATGAAGCCTTTTTCGGCGGGTTCGGGGATCAGCCGCTCCGGCGCGCGTGGCCGGGTCGTCCACTTGGCTACGAGACTGGCAGCTTTAGAGAACACAAAATTCTTTTACCATTAAGAGGCGTTAGAGTCGCCGCCCTTTTTGGAAGTCTTTGTATCGACTTCATCAACCACACCTTGCTCCGAGAGAATGCCCGTCATGTGACTCAGCATGGGGTAAGGTGCGATTGCGGTCTCAAAGTGCGCCATCATGTGTTTGATGCCGTAAATCATGATGGCTTCTTGAACGTGCTCCGGGGCTTTCGCAAAGGAAAGCATGAATTCACCGACGAGAGAGTTCTTGCCGTCCGCTTCTTTTGGATGTCCCATAGTCTTTGTGCCTCCCAAGAAAATATGGTTTATGATCGGATCAAATTCTGAAGAATTTGATTAAACTTTGGTTAATCGCCGCCTCCACCGCGATCGCCGCGACGGATTCCTACAAATTTGGGTATTTTGACGAGGCTCCCGGCGAGACAAGCCCCAAAAACGAGACCCTCCGTGACTGGCTCCGCCTGGGGCAACGGCTCGGGAACACCGCCTCGATGGCCCTGAATCAACTCAAAACGGTGAACCCCAAAAGCAGTGACGAAGAACTCCGAGCGATGGATTTTTTGATTACCCGAGCCGGACTCGAAAGCACTCGCCACCTGGCGCGCCGCTACGAAGACCTCGGAGGACGCATCGTGATCTCGGACCGCTGGACACGTGAAGACCTCAAGCTGGAAAAGGCCGCCGTGATTTCGGTGGCTCTTCCCAACGAAAAGCGCGTGGCACCGTTGCTAGGCTGGCTGGGCCAGGGCGTGACGGCGGCTTCGCCCAAACGCGGCGCCTACATCGCACGCAACGATTCGGACTACGACAAGATTTGGTTTTACGAACTCAGCAAGCATGAGCTCGCCAAAGACTGGCAGTGGCAGGAGATTTCGCTGGACCCGCGCACCGCTAAAAATGTGGATTTCGCGACGCACACCTTTGCGGCGAATTTGCTGCTGGTAAATCGCGCCAGTCCCGAGATCCTCGCGGCGCTAGCGGCCTCCAAGCTTCCGAACCGCGTGGTGATGGTTTCCGACCCCCACGACGAAAACGACGCGGCCCACTTGGAGAACTATTTTAAAAAGAACGTCTTCACGCACTATCTGAGCACCTTTCCCAACACGCTCACCGACGAGGCCCGTGATTTCGCCAAGCAGCACAAGGGGATGGGCGCACGCGATGCCCAGCTGCGCGACGCGCTGGTACTTGTGAGCAAGGCGCTCGCCAAAGCCAATTTGCGTGTGGATACCCCCAACCGGCTCTTCAGCGCTCTCGACGGCACGTCGATCAACGGTGTCACGGGCAAGATCAAAGTCGAGCGAGGCTCCCTGCAGAGGGAGGTTTTTGTGATCACCCAACGCGGAGACGAACGCACCTTGGCCTGGCGATCGGGTCTCGTAAAATGAGGATCACAGGCGGAGACTTGGGCGGTCGCTCGATCGTCGCCCCCAAAAACGAAGGCACCCGGCCCACGGCCGATGCCACGCGCGAAACGCTCTTCAACATTTTGCAAAACGGGCTGGGCCTCGAATTTTGCTACACGCTGGATCTCTTTGCCGGCTCGGGCGCGGTGGCTTTTGAAACGCTCTCGCGCGGCGCCCAGCGCAGCTGGCTCTTTGAATCGGACCGGGCGGCTCTCACGGCCATCACGAAAAACGCCGAAGCCCTGAGCCTTAGCGCCCAGATTCAGGTGCTACGCGAATCAGCGGTAGAAAAGTGGCCCGCAGCGCTCAAAAAATCCCTCGCGGCCGGCCAACTTATCGATTTTGTGTTTGCCGACCCACCCTACGGCAAAGGCCTCGCCAAGCGCAGCTTCGAGGTCTTCGCCCGGCGCGGCGCTGAGCTCCTGAGCGAATCCTGCCACTGGGCGATCGAAGTGGCGCGCGACGAAGCGGTGCCCCCCGCTCCCGAAGGCTGGTCACTCCTGCGCGAGCGCTCGAGTGGGGCGGCAAAGATTGTTGTTTATCGCCGAGGGCTGAGTTAAGCTCGCGCGCATGAAGCGCGTTGCCGTTTACGCCGGCTCTTTTGATCCACCCACGCTCGGACACATGGACATCGTAAGGCGAGCCGCACCACTTTTCGACGAACTCTACGTACTCGTCGCCTACAATACCGCCAAGCATCAGCTCTTCAGTGTCGAAGAACGTGTGCAGCTGCTCAAAGACAGCTGCCGAGAATTAAAACTCAAAGTCAAAGTGGAATCGCATCAGGGACTCGTTGTCGATTTTTGCAAAAAAGTAGACGCCAAGATTCTCATTCGCGGCATCCGAGCCGTGAGCGATTTCGAAAAAGAATTTCAAATCGCCACAATGAACCGCCACCTCGACGCAAACATCGAGTCGCTGCACATCATGACCGACGAAAAGTACTTCTACCTCTCCTCCAGCCTTGTCAAAGAGGTCGCCTCGATGGGCACCGACATGTCGAAACTCGTGCCCAAATCCGTCATCAAGGCGCTCGCTAGCCGCCTCCTCCCCCGCACCACCCCCCAAAGCCAAAAAAGGAAGACCACCAAATGATCCCAC
>DATLIP010000042.1:0-23360 GCA_035539375.1 Bdellovibrionota bacterium
GATAGGCTGGGTGTATAAGCACGGTAACGTGTTAAGCTAACCAGTACTAATCGCCCGATTGGCTTGCTAATTTTGCTTTTTAAGTGCTTGAGATTCTCCTTCAGTGGAGACTCGCGTAACGCTCTTTTGAGAACGTTACGATTGAGATTTCAGCATTACGAATTAGTAGCAAAAACGCTTAAAAAATTACGTTAAATGCGTAAACTTCGTTTAGCGATTGCTATGAATACTCACATTTGTTAATGACCTTATGCCGCTTGGTAGTGTCTTTGAATTGCCGATCAAATCGGCAGATTCGAGAGATGCTAAGCAAGTGGTTTTTAACAAACTTACTTGATTGAACTAAAACTAAGTTAACCATGATTTTAAGTTTGGGGTGTCCATAGAGCAAGGGAAACACCGGATTCCATTCCGAACTCCGAAGTTAAGCCTTGCATCGGTGATGGTACTGCAGGAAATGTCTTGTGGGAGAGTAGCACGATGCCCCTTTTTTTTCCGCCCGATTTGATGGCAACATCAAATCGGGCATTTTTTTTGCCTTTTTTTCACACATCTTCGCAACCACGAGAATCTTGACAGGACCACAGGCATTTCGCGCGACTAAAATCGCGACATGTTTCGGCACGTTTTTGCGATGGGATGTTTTTGTTCGAGTGTGGCGCTCGCCACGTCGGCAAATTTGATCGCACCTTACCGAGTTTCCTTGATCGAGTGCCACGACGTGCTCGAAAGAGCCGCCTCCTCTCGTAGCACAGAGGTCCCCTCAGCGCGTGATTTGCACTGGCATGACGTGGACGACGAATCCTACTTGCTCAGAGATGTCCGGCGTCTGAAGGCTCTCTCTGCCGACGAGTGGGCCTTAGAACGTGCGGAGGTGGTGAAGGTGCTGCTTGTTTTGTTTTTTCCCCGAGAAATCCACAGAGCTGTTGAAGGCTTTCGCTCGAGATCCGAGGAGATGCTCTTTGCCGATCATCTTCTCAAACATCGCGACGATATTCTGAGTGACGATGAAAAGTTGCACCGCCTTGTGGAGGCGCGTGTCGAGCGGCTGCGACAAGGCGAGGATTCGGATGCGGAGGGTGAGCATTACGACGTCGCGTTTTTTGACGAAGTGGATCGGCTCTTTGAGCGGCTGATGATCATGGATGCCGTGCGGGACAATCCCAGGCTCGAGACTTATCTCCGTGATTGGGTGGCTCGGAAGATTCCCAGAATCACCAAGCAGACCGTGGTGGCGAGCCTCATTGTGGCCGCCTTTGTTCACAGCTTTGTCTGTGGCCTGAAATATTCTCGCTATCCCCTGAAGGAGATCCCGCTGTACTGCTCCATCGGCGAGGCGCTGTTTCGGACGCTGAACCTGCGAGCCAAGAGCGGAGCATAAAAAAAGCCCCCGGAGGAAGCGATTCCTCCGGGGGCTTTTTCGTTTGGATCTCTTAGTGACCCGGGGTGACCACGTCGGTGGACTGGTCTTGGCTATCCGTGCCGGGGTTCTCGAGCTTCACCGGATTCTCTTCGGAGATGTCATCCTTGTTGCCCTTGCCGCCTTTGCCATTTTGGATTTTCTGCATCCAGAGCGCGTCGCGGTACTTGTTCTCGCCTGCGTTTTTGCCCAGCTGGTAGGCGATCACAGCGATGGAAACCGCGATGATGGCACCGGCGATGATCGTGGAGGTTTCGATGGCGTGGGCTTGGCGCACGAAGAGCTCGCTCAGCTCAGAGTGCCAGGTGGAGGCCACCTTGGTTTGGCCGAGGGCTTCGTTGACCTTTTTATAGACGTCTTCGAGGCTGTCGACGCCATCGACTTTGACCATCTTGCCGTTGATAAGCACCACGCGGTTTTTGATGTCGGCAACTTCAATCTTGATAGGTTGGTTTTTGCCGGCCACCAGGTTCGTCATCTGCATCACGCCGTCGTCGCCGAGGACCACTTCGGGCAGCGGGTGCAGGCCCTTGATGTGCTTCGAAAGGAAGGCCTGGTCAAAATCGCTGAGGTCGTCGCCGAAATTGGCGATGAAGGCCTTGAGGCCCGACTTCTTGAGCTCGCCCGAAGCCTTGTCGTACTGGGTCTTCACCTCGAGCATGAGCGCGTGGTGAAGCTTGCGGGTGGTTTCGGACTGCGCCGCGGGGGCCGCGATCGCCGACTGGACGAAGAAGATTAGCGAGCTGAGTTTTGCGGTTAATTGGATCATCGAAAGTTTCATGTCTGACTCCTCGTTATTGCGGACAGAGATTCGAGTCGGTGGTCGACGTCGTGATGGTTTTTGTGGCGATGTTACGCGAGGTCACTTTGGCGCTGCCCAGGGCAAAACCGTAGGTCACGACCGGCGTGTTGAACGACGCGCGGTACTCGTTGTAACGCGAGTAGTAGGTCTTGCCGCTCACCGAAAGGCTCGATACCGAACATTTTTGAACTTCTTTGTCGACGAGGCACTCCACGGTGCCGGCCTGGCCCGCGCTCACGTTGGTCTTGGCTCCGTAGAGCTTGAGGGCGGCGAGGTTGTTGCCAGCTTCGTCGGAAGCCACGCCCACACCGGTGAGATAATAACCGGCGGGCAGGTCGACGTAGATCTCACCTTTGGTGGTGGTGCCCAGGTCGCCTGTTTTGTAGTTGTAGATGTTGCTCGTGGAGATCGAACCGTCAGCGTTGAGCTTGGCCGTTTTGACGTAGAGTCCGACAAGCGAATCCTTGTCGAGGCGAGCGCCGAGACCGACGATCACATGCTCGAGGAGAACAGCGTGGGTAGGAAGGTCGATGCGCGCTTCTGCTGAGCCGCTGTCGCGCTCCGTTTTGGCGCCGAGGTAGACGCAAGCGTCGCCGGTGCCCGTTTCGGTTTCGGTGTACACAGTGACGTTGTAGGTGCCGCCGGCGGAATCGCGTACGAGCACCGTAATGGTGCCTTCGCCGCTCACTTGCAGGTAACCCGAGGAGGCGTTGATCGAAGCTTCACCAGCGCTCACGCTGTAGGTGTAGGGTGAGGTGCCGCCCTGAGCGTAGATGTAGGTATAACCACCGACGCTCACCGTGCTCGCACTCGGATAGGCGTAGAGACTTGCGGTGTAATCGTCGTCGTCCACCGTACCGTCGTCACCGGCGTAGGGCGTGACTTGATCGTTGGCGGAGCAGGCCGCCAGCAAAGAGATCATCCCAAGTGATAAGAAAAAATGTTTCGCAAAAGATCGCGCCGTCATGCTCATGTGCGTGATTCCCCCTCTTCCCAGAACTATGTCTTCTAGAATGATACACTATTACGCTTTGCATAATGATTTGCCGAAGCGTCAAAGAGTTAGGGTCCGTTTTTTGACGGCGTGATTAGAGCGCTGAAATTAACGAGAAATGATGCTCGGATCACTCGTCGTCGCCGAAGGAGCGGCGGATGAGATTGTCGAGTTCGCGAAGTCCGCGGATGCGATTGCGCTCGTCGAAAACCGTGTCGCCGGCGGCGCGGCGGATGCGGCGGTGCTGGCGCAGGCACATGGCGCGTACGGAGAGATCATAACCGGCCAAATTTGCACAAGATTCTAACGCGGCGTACGCAGCCTCGCGCAGCTCTGGCTGGCGAATCGCCGCGCGAGCCATTTGGCCGCTGCGTGTGTAGGCCGCTATGAGTCCGGGGTGCAGGGCATGCTTGGGCTGCGCGCGCAGCACTTGCATGGGGGGTAGCTCCTCGCGAAATTTCTGGGTGAAGACTTCAAACTCCGCGCTGGTGTAGGTCGGCGTTTCTTCCACGGGGCTCGTCGCAGCGTCCGTGCCAGCCGGGGGCGTGACGATGGGCTCGGCGGAACGAGACTCCTGCACGCGCAAGTCCTCGGGGCCCTCGCCCTGAGCGGGGGGACGGGTACGGTAGGCGAGGATGCCCATCAACACGGCCACCGCCGTGATCGCTAACGCAACGAGTGAGGCGATCTTTTTGTTTCCCATGAGAAAAGTGTGCAAAAGCTTTGGGTCACTTGCAAGGGCCGAATGAATAGAGGAACCTCGGCCTATGAGTTTTTCATGGACCAAGGCAGAACTTTCTTCTGAAGAGACCAGGCTCGCCATGCGCAAAGTCATTTTGCAATCGATCCACGCCGCCAAAAGCGGACATCCGGGCGGATCGCTTTCGATGGTGGAGATCCTCACCTCGATTTTTGAAAATTTTGAATGGAGCGCCAAAGATGCCAAACGCATCGATCGCGATCGCTTCGTGCTCTCCAAGGGACATGGCGTTCCCGCCTACTACGCAGTACTCGCGCGGTTGGGATTTTTTGAGACTCAAGAGATGCTGAAACTCCGCACCTTGGGGCATTTTCTACAAGGGCACCCCGACCATCGCCGATTTGAACTCATGGAAGCCTCCACGGGGTCCCTGGGGCAGGGGCTCTCCTTTTCCCTCGGTCTCGCCATGGGGCTCGAGCTCCAGGCCAAACAAGAAAAATGGAAACGCGTCCCCCGCGTCTACTGCGTGATGGGCGACGGTGAGATGCAAGAAGGCCAAGTGTGGGAAGCGCTGATGGCGGCTCCCAAATTTGCGCCCAAGAATCTCTGCGTGGTGCTCGATTACAACAAGGGCCAGATCGACGGCCCCGTCGCTGAGATCATGAACCTCGAGCCAATCGTCGACAAAGTGCGCGCCTTCAACTGGGACGTTGTCGAGGGCGATGGCCACGACGTGAATTTTGTGAAATCGGCGATCGCTCCGACCGCCACCGGTGCGGCGAGCTGGTCGAAGCCGCGTTTTGTGGTGGCCCACACCGTCAAGGGCAAGGGGGTTTCGTTTATGGAAGACCCCACCAAGTGGCACGGCGCCGCGCCTTCGGATGCACAACTCGAGCAGGCCCTCGTGGAGCTCGAAGCCTACGGCAAAACTCGAAACGTGAAAGACTGCGGAAGGCTCTAGGGAGGATTGCGACATGACGACGAAGTATTTTGACCAATCGATCAAGGCAAAAGCCACTCGCGATGCCTTCGGTGAAGGCCTCGAGCAAGTGGGCTCAAAAAATTCTAAAGTGGTGGCTCTCGATGCGGACCTTTCGAAATCCACCAAGACGGAAATCTTTGCCAAAAAATTCCCTGAACGTTTTTTCAACGTCGGCATCGCCGAAGCCAACATGGTGGGCGTGGCCGCGGGCCTTGCCCGTGCGGGCTACGTGCCCTTTGCGGCGAGCTTTGCCTGCTTCGTGACCGGTCGCTTTGACCAAATCCGCATGAGCGTGTCGTTTTCGGGCGCACCGGTAAAAATTGTCGGCACCCACGCGGGCGTCGGCATCGGCGAAGACGGTCACTCGCAAATGGGCCTCGAGGATCTCGGCATGATGCGCGCGCTGCCCGAAATGGTGGTCTTTCAACCCGCCGATGAGCTCGACACCAAACGCTTCGTTGAGTGGACCACTGGGGACTCTCGCGCAGCTTACTTGCGTCTGACTCGTCAGAAATGTCCGGCCATCGCGTCGAATCTCAAATCCAAAACCCTCGAAGAGGGCAAGTGGGAAGTGCTCGACAAATTGAGCGCGGGCGCGATCGTGATTCTCGCTACTGGTGGTGCTTTTGAGCCCGCCGCTGGCGCTGCAGAAGCGCTCAAGGCCAAAGGCCATACGGTGTGCCTGGTGAATGCGCACTGGATTCAGCCCCTCGACGAGGATTTCTTGCGCGAGGTGGTGCTCGCCAAAGCGAAGCTCATCGTGAGTGTGGAAGATCATTACATCAAAACCGGTCTCGGTGGCGCCGTGGCGGAAACGCTCAGCCAGTGGGCTGGCAATCCGCCGCTGCTGCGTTTGGGTGTCGAGGACTTTGGTCAATCGGCGCCTCCCGAAGACAACATGAAGCACTACGGTCTCACGCCTGTGAGCCTTGCGTCGCGTATCGAAACGGCCATCAAATAAGGATCCGGAGCGAGGCTGCATGTGGAAACGCATTAAGACGGAACTCATCGCGTCGCTCATTTTCGGGATCTTCTGGCTGCTCAAGTCGACTTGGCGAATTAAGGAAGATCCTTATCCCGAAGATGTGCAAACCCGTTTGAAGAGTGGCGACCACGTGGTCTTTGCTCACCTTCACGAAGACGAGTGGGCGCTGTTGGGCGCCTATGCCAATCGCAACATGACCTCGCTCGTCTCGCTCTCCAGCGATGGCGAATTGATGGCAAAATTTTTGGGCAAGATGGGTTTTGACATCCATCGCGGTTCCTCGAGTCGCGGCGGGGCCGCGGGCTTCATTTCCATTTTGCGGGCGCTGCGCAAGCGAGGCGCTGGAAAGCTTTCCTTCGCTGTGGATGGGCCCCGGGGGCCGCGTCGCCGTGCCAAGAAGGGTGTCTTTAAGGCGGCCGAGCTGCTGAATGCGCCCATTGTGCCGGCTGCGGTATACGTCAATCGTTTGTGGATCTTCAAGAAGTCCTGGTCGAAAGGCTTTTTGCCGAAGCCATTTGCCACGATTCACATCGCATACCAGCCTACGTTAACGGCTGAAAACATTGAGCTGCACGTGAAGCGCGACGATTACGCCGTGCTCTGCGAAACGTTAGAGTCAAAGCTCCTAGATGCCAAAAGACTGGCTGAGAAAAACATGCGAGGAGAATCGCTAGCGTTACAATGAAAGAGTGCGCTCTTTTAACGCCCGGACTTTTGCGACTTCCATACTCCTTGTGGGTCCGGTGCTCTACGGCTGCGCCACCGAACGACGAGCGCCGGTAGCCGACTCGACGAGCGCCCCCAAAGAAGTGCCCGTCGACGACGGAGCCGAATACGCCCGCCTCGAATCCGAACTGAGTCACTGGACCCTGCGTGAGAAGATCGGCCAACTGCTGATCATCGGTTACCGCGACGACAAACAAATCACCGAGCTTGCGCCGGGTGGCGTGGCGCTCTTTTCGTGGTCCATGAAAAACGCGACGCAAACTCGCGAGCTCACCACGAAGCTGCGCGCTTTGGCGAAGCAAAAACTCAAGGCGCCACTGCTCATCTCGACCGACCACGAGGGCGGGCGTGTGATCCGCTTGCGCGAAGGCATGACCCGCTTCCCGGAAGCTTCGGCCATCGGTACGGCAAACGATCGCGACCTCGCGTTTCGCGTGGGCAAGGCTGTCGGCGAAGAACTCGCCTACCTCGGTATCGATGCGAACTTTGCGCCAGTGCTGGATCTGGGTGGCACCGAATCCTTTTTGGGCAATCGTCTTTGGGGACAGGATCCGCGCCAGGTCGGTGAGATGACGGGCGCCTACATTCAGGGACTGCAGGACAGCGGCGTGGTGAGCGTGGCAAAACATTTTCCCGGACACGGCCCTTCGGGCGAAGATGCACACTTTAGCGTGCCGGTGAATCACAAGACTCTGCAAGCCCTTTGGAGCGAGGATTTCCGACCCTTTCAGCAAGCGGTGCTTGAAAAGGTTCCTGCCATGATGACCGCTCATGTGCGCGTTCCCGAAGTGGACCGTTTGCCGGCCTCGATGTCCTCGCGCTTTTTGAGTCGCATTTTGCGCGATACTTTTAAGTTTGAAGGCGTCATCGTTACCGATGATTTGGAAATGAAGGGCGCTCAGGAATCCACCTTGTCGCCAGGGGACCTTGCGCTGCAGGCGCTGATCGCCGGTTCGGACATGCTTCTCATTGTTTGGTCGAAAGAAGACCAGCGCGCCATCGTGGCGCGTATCGAACGCGCCATTTCTCGCGGTGAGTGGTCAGAGGCCGAGCTCGACCGCAAGCTGATGCGCATTTTGAAACTCAAATCGCGTTGGGTGGGGGGCGAGCGCTGGCAAGCCAACCACGTGCGAAGTGACGTGCCACTGCGCTCTCGCGCGCACCTTGATCTGGTGGACGAGATCAACGCCAAGCCACTGACCTGGCTCGGTGAGCAAGCCCTGCAGCTGCGGGAAGCTTTTGCCAAGGCCAAGGCTCGCCCTTGGCGCGTGGCGCTACCGAAGGGTCCCTACGCAGCGTATTGGAAAAGCCTGCGCCCCTCGGATGAGATCTTTGTGCACGAGCGACGCCTGAACTCGGCGACGCTCAAGCTGCTCAAGGAAAAGTTCTCCGCCACCGAATGCCAAGCGCGCGCCTGCCTCGTACTCACCGAAGCGGTGGCGCAGACTTCGATGCCCTTTTATGAATATGTGAAATCTTTGGTAAAGGCTGCCGATGCCGGCACCGCCCTCAAATCTCCCGCGTCGGTAGAGAGCGCCACTAGTGGTGGCGGTCTCTTGTGGGCGCACATGGGCCTGGCTCCCCAAGTAGAACGGGCTGCGCCGAACACGGCGGTGGTGGTTTTGGGCGCCTCGGGATTGCCCCGTTTTCGGCAACTTTCCCTCGTTCTCGATTCAAAGTAGCGCTATACTGCCCCCATATGGAACTATCGATGCTGGAGACGGTTGCCGTTGCGGTGATTGCCCTCCTAGTGCTCGGCCCCGAGGAACTCGTGCGCCAGAGCCGTCGCATGGGCGCCCTGGTCGCCAAGCTCCGCACGCAGGCCAACAATTTTAAAATCATGGTCGAGAGCGAAGTGAATAAAAACGTGCTCGACCCCAAGCCCCTGACGAGTCCGCCGGCTTCCCCGGAGGGGGAATCGCAAAGCCATGCGTAGTGACGAGCGGGAACCCCTCATGTCCCACATTCAGGAGCTACTCCTCCGCCTCAAGCGCTGTTTGATTTACTTTATGCTGGCCTTTGGCGTCGGCTACGCACTTTCTGAAGACGTTCTGAAATTCGTGATGGTGCCCATCCATCAGTTCTTGCCCCCCGGCGTGAAACTCGTTTTCACGCAGCCCTTTGAACAAGTCTTTGTGCTGATGAAGATGTCGGTCATCATTGGGGTGATGATCTCCATTCCGGCTTTTTTCGCGGAGATCTTTTTCTTTCTCGACCGCGGACTCACAGGGCGCGAATCTCGTCGCATCTGGACGACTTTTGTGGGCGCCTGGCTGCTCGCCCTGGTGGGCATCGCTTGGAGCTATTTCTACCTCTTGCCACTGATTCTGGACATCGTGATGAGCTACCAGAGCCTTGACGTGAGTCCGGTCATCTCGCTCAGCTACTATGTGAACGCGAGCCTAGGGCTCTTGCTTGTGGGCGGACTTTTCTTTGAGATTCCGTTTTTTATGATCCTCGCTTCGAGCTGGGGGTGGGTGCCGGCCTCGTTCTGGTCCAAGCAACGTCGCTACGCGGTGGTGTTCAATGCGGTGGTGTCGGCGGTTTTGAGCCCCCCCGACCTGCCTTCGATGCTCGCCATGATGATCCCAATCCAGGTGCTCTACGAAATTGGATATTGGGGGGCGAGAATTTTTTCGGCCCTTCGCAAGCCCGAATCCGAGGGCGCTCAAAGTGAGGTAGGATCTTAGCATGACGTCTTTTGCGAAAAAACTTGGTCTTGGTCTTGTTCTTGGACTTTCCTCCATGTTGGTAGCCTGCCAAAAGGGCGCGCCAGGAACGGGGAGCAGCGAGAAAATCGTTTTTGGTATTCAGCCGAACGAAGCCAAACGCGATTTTGCGCCACTGAAAAAAGAAATTCTGGCACGAACCGGATTGCAGATCGAGTTTCGCAACGCCAAAAACTACGAAGACCTCATCGATCAGATGAGTTCCGGTAAGGTGGATTTTGGATTCTTGTCGCCGCTGAACTTCGTAGAGATCGAGAAAAAGGGCGGCGTGAAAGTGCTACTGAAAAAGGTCTACGGCACTTCGGAATTTTATTTTTCTTCGCTAGTGACCAAAGCCGAGTCTCCGCTCAAGTCCCTCATCGCCCTGCGCGGCAAGAAGATTGCGTTCGTGGATCCCAATTCCGCGAGCGGTTATCTCTATCCCAAGCTCATGCTTCACAATCAGGGCCTCGTTGAGAGCGCTTATGAGAGCGTCTTTGCTGGCACACACGAAGAAGCGTTGAAACTTTTGGCCGAATCCAAGGTGGACGCCGCGGCCGTATGGGCCGACGACGCCAAGGCCACCGGCGGTGCTTGGACTCCGATGCTCGCCAAGGGTGAGCTGAAGCTGGTGCCTCGCGTGCTGGCCGTGTCGGCGCCCATCCCCAACGACGCTTTTGTAGCGCGTGAATCCTTTTACAACGACGCTCCCGATCGCGTGCTTAAGTTCATGGACGCTCTGATCTCAGTTTCTGAGGATACGACTATCATGAAGGACGTCTTTGGTGCGGATCGTTTGGTCACTGCCACTTCGCGGCACTACGAAAGTGTGCGCGAACTCGATAACCTTTTGAACACGGAGAAAAAATGAAGACCCAATTGCCGTCTAACTTTAAGATTCTCTATACCCGCGAACAAATCCGCTCGATGGTGTCGCTCATGGCAGCGAAAATCGATGCCAACTACCCTGTGGAAGAAGAGCTTGTGTGCGTAGGCGTACTCAAAGGAGCGTGGATGTTTCTTGCCGATCTTGTGCGCGAGATCAAGCGCCCGGTGACAATCGATTTCATGCGCGCCACCTCTTATGGCAATCGCACGCAGACCTCGGGCACCGTACGCATTCTCAAAGATATCGAAGTCGACATTCGCGGCAAGCACGTGCTGCTCGTTGAGGAAATCGTCGATAGCGGCCGTACGCTGAACTTTATCAAAGAACGTCTGACGGGCGGTGGCGCCCTGTCAGTGAAGATCGCCTCGCTCCTGGACAAACGCGAACGTCGCGAAGTCGAGTGCATGCCCGACTATTGCGGCGCGATTGTGCCAAACCACTTTCTTGTGGGCTATGGCCTCGACTGGGGTGAGTCGTACCGCAACCTGGGCGAAGTCTACCAAGTGGTCGACGAGAAACTCTATTAAGGTGCCAGGTTAAGGTAGCGGGTTAAGGAACTAGGTTCTTTTCTAACCTTTTGCTCGTGAGATCCTCACGGCGCCCTCATTCGAAATAGACAGAACTTTGCCATACTTTTTGTAGGGGCGGGTGACTTATGGGGAATGCCGAGTGGACTCTGCAACTTCGACGACTGTGGCGAATCGTGGCGCTAGCCGCCGTGCTCGCTTCGCTTTTAGGGACGGTCGTCATCGCGGCGCTCGGGGTGGCCCTCTGGCCCGTTAAGCCCGGGTCCCACTCGGTATTCCAATCTTTGCTCTCTCAACATTGTCGCATGCTCCTGCAGGTGCTCGGGGTGCGCGTGGTACGCGATCCCTACCGATCGCCCGACTCATGCGCTCCCACCCTCTACCTCGCCAATCATGTCTCCTACCTCGACATCCTCGTGATCGCGGCCCAGTGGCGCACGGGTTTTCTCGCCAAGAGTGAAGTGGGGACCTGGCCCCTGGTGGGTTATTTGGCCCGCGCCTGCGGCACGATCTTTGTAAAGCGCAACTCGCTGCTCTCACGCGCCATGTGCATCGAAAAGATTCTCGCGCGCTTGGAGGCCGGAGGTTCCATGCTTGTTTTCCCCGAAGGCACGACCTCGGTTGAGGGACCGCGCAAGAAGTGGCGTCCCTTTTTTAGCGGTGCGGTGAGTGCGGCCCGCTGGGCGGGCGCTGATCTCAAACTCCTCTACCTCGATTACGAAGGCGTTTCGGAGATCGCTTGGCTCGGCGACGACGCCCTTTTGCCGAATTTGTGGAAGATCCTCGGCCGGGAAAGCACCAGGGTGCGTTTGCGCGAGCGCGAGGTGCCCTCGCACCGTACGAGCGCGGGAATCCGCGATTTCCGGGCCACGCCTCGGCAGATGCGCCTCTGGTTGGCGGAATCTGGCTTCAACACGATCTAAGCTGCTGATCTTCCAAGGGCTAGATGAGAATTTCTCCTTGGGACGCCCCGAAAAATCGACTAGGAATCGTGCCCGATGGCGTATCGGGCGACTTTATTGGCGGTGGGGCTTTGGCTGAGCATTTCGGCTCGCGCCCACGACGTTGCGTCGACGTCGGCGGCCACGGCCTGTCGGCACTTGCTTCAGCAGGTCGAACGGATGCGTTCGTTCTACGACGAGGGAATTTTTGATCGTCGTTATGATCCCTTGTCGATGTACGAAGCCTTCGTCGGTATCGATTACGGCGTGTACTTGGGCGAGGCGCTCGAGGTGCGACCGGTCGAAGAGCTGCGGCGACGCAATCCAGCGGCATTCGACTTTTTGCGCAGGGCCGGTTTTGATTGGCGCTCGCCCCTGAGTTCCGAGATTTCTAGAGCTTCCCTTTTGCAGACCTACCACTCACGCATCGACGCGCTCTTGCGCAGCAGAAGCGTGCGCGAAGAAGAGGTGATTTGGCCCGGCATGATGCGCGCACAGGTCTCGGGTTCGGGGTTTCGCGATCGCGAAGTCGTGGCGCTTGGGCGCTACGAGGGTTCGGTAGAAAACCACGGCCTCCATCGTCGTCTCGTGGAATCGGCAACCTTTGCCAACCTCACCTTGCTCGAGCAAATCGAGGCGTTGGAGCGAGGGCTCTTTGGCGTCTCGGAAGGCGTGGTCTTCGTGCACGAATTGGGGCACCTCGTGGGGTTTTTGACCGACGCTAATTACATGAGTGCGTTGCGCCGCGAAGCTAGACATTTTTTGCAGAGCGATTTTGCGCAAGTCTTTCGCGCTTCTTATGAAGCCGGCGAAGACTTTGCCCAGCGAGCGGAAGTGAATCGATTCAAATTGAAGTACATCATCGCGATGGAGAGACTCGTGACCTTTGCACCCTCCTCGCGCGCGTCACTGGGTTCGTTCTTGCTGCCCAGCGACCAGGCATGGGCGGGTAGTGGTGGAGCCCCCGCTCTGCCGAGTGTGGAAAAGGTTCAGCGCGATTTGGTGTCTCTGCACGAGCGTTCCCCCGAACGCGTGCATGCGATGGTGAGATCTCTTGTGGAGCATTACGATGCGCACGCCGTGCGACTTGGCGGCGCCACGGCAGATCTTTATAGTCCTCAGCGGCTTGGCGCTCCGATGCTGGCCGAAAATGACGCGACCCCCGTGCTTGAGAATCTGGCTTTCTTGGTGGAAGCCCTGCGCGCGGCGCCCTTCCCAATACGGGACGAAGACTTTTTGCTACACTTGCGCGACACGCACCGGCTTGAGAGTGAAGAAACGCGACGCGATCGCTACTTCAACGTCTTCGCTCTGGCTTATGTATTGACGCTCGCGAGCTCCAAGTACCATGAGTCTACGGAGTGGGTGGAGTGGGCTTTTTCTGTGCCGGGCTCGCCCCGACAAGATTCCTTAGAGATGTCTAGGGATCTGGAACGCAGCCGAGTCTATTCTCAGCTGCGCTAATTCAAAGGGTGGTGACAGAAGTCTTCGCGCTTTAGAGGTTCGCGAATTCGGGGGGCATTTCGAGAACCGGAACGATCTCGATCGATTCGATGCCGGTTTCTTCTTTGGGCGGATTGAAGCGCGGACCTTCGATGAGCCACTTGAGCGCGGGACCGATGGCGGTCTTCCACTCCTGCTGCACGAGTTCGTCAAAAGACTTGAGGTTGTTGTCAACCGAGAAGTCGATCCACGAAGCGCCTTGAGCGGTGCACCAGTTGGCAAAAGAGGTGTCGATGGGTTCACGTGGCAATTGCGTGATGCCGTCGATGTCGAGCACTTGAGGTTCGGTGCCAAATTCGTAAACCGAACGCTCCGAAACGTTGCGCAGAGAATCCACGACGAAGTCGGGGCAGTTCTTGACGCGGATGAAGGGTTGGCCCACCGAGAAGGTGATGATCGCGCGCGGTCCGCGCAGCTTGAACCACTTCATCAAGGTCGAAGCTCCATGTGGAGTCGAAGCGGCAGGCATCGCACCTTCGGCAGCGAAATTGTGGCAAGAGATGTCGAACTCAGGAGCGCTGTCATCGGTCTTAGAGAAAATCGAAGGCGTGAGGAAGAGTTCGTTGTCGACGGAGAAAAGATTTTTTGTGATGGCTTTTTGGAGCAGGCTGCAAATCGTGGAGTCGCCCTTGGCGGGACCATAGAATCCGGCGAGGAGCCAGAGTGAGTTTTCTTGAAGGTTTTCTTTTTCTACTTTGTAGTGGAAGAGTTGCATAATGCGCGTTCCACCGGCGTCCAAAGAATCAGAACCCAAATCAACGAATTCAACCAATTTCCAATTCTTCTTGAGAACATCTGCGTTCATGCGGGGTTACCTTACAATCACTTTTCCGGACTGAGAAGAACAAAATCTCTTGCCAAAACAAAAAAACTCATCGAGAAGGGTACAGAAAATTTATGCTAAGAATTGCCAAGAATGAAGTTGCAAAATGACACTAACTGATACTGAGACATTCACTGACTTGGGCGCGAGCCCCGAACTCATCACCTTCTTGCGTCAACGCGGAATTGAATCGCCAACTGAAATTCAGAAGCTCGTTTTTGCACCTGTTCTAGAGGGAAAATCCGTACTCGGACTTTCCAAAACGGGATCCGGAAAAACTCTCGCTTATCTCTTGCCCCTCGTGCAGAATTTGCAAGCGACATTAGCTGAAGGCGCGCCGCAGAATGATGCCGAGAAGTCTAGGGTTTTGATTCTCTGCCCGACGCGCGAGCTCGCGCAGCAAATTCACTCTGAACTCGAACAACTTTGGTCGCACAGAGCGGGTGCGTCACTGCTCATCGTGGGTGGTGAATCAGAGCAAGATCAACTCAACGGATTTGCCTCGAGCATTTTCCTCGTAGCGACGCCGGGACGTCTGCTCGATCTCATCAAAAACTCCGCGCTGCCACTGGATACGGTACAACGCGTTGTTCTCGACGAAGCCGACCGTCTGCTCGACATGGGCTTCCAAGAAGACATTCGCGACATCCTGGGCCGCGTGCCCAAGGGCTTTCAGCTCGTGTGCCTCTCGGCGACACTACATTTGGGCGTCGAAGAACTCATCTACGAGATGGGTGTGGACTTCGTGCGCGTCAACGCGTCTTCGGACGCCGACCTCACTGTAGAGGGCCTGGATCACCGTGTGGCCTTTGTCGGTGATTCGGAAAAGTTTCACTTTCTGGCGAATTTCCTGAAGGATCGCCAAGAACAACGCGGCATCATCTTCTCGAACTTCCGCGAAGCCGCTCACCGCATCTCCAAGCGACTCGAAGGCCTGGGTTATCGCAGTGAAGCGCTCAGCGCGCAACTCTCGCAGCCGCAACGCCGTCGCATCATGGACGAATTCCGCAAAGGCGCGCTGGATATCCTCGTCGCTTCCGACGTGGCCGCGCGCGGTCTGGACGTCGATGCGCTCGACTTTGTGGTGAACTTTGAACTTCCCGACGATTCGGCCACCTATGTGCACCGCGTGGGCCGCACGGCCCGTGCCGGTCGCAAGGGCGTGGCAGTGTCGCTTGTGGGCTTTGAGGACTCTTTCCGGCTCGAAAAGCTCGAGAGCTACTTGAAGTCCCCGATCGACCGCCTCAGCGTGGACACGGCTTGGCTCGAAGGGCCCCTGCCGCGTGGCAAACATCCCCCCAAAGCCCCGTCTTACCAAGGTGGAGAGGGTGGGCATGGTCCGAGACGTCACCAGGAGCCCAGAAATGGCGCTCCTCGGCCGCAACGCCAGGGCGCTGGTCCGAATCGCCAAGATACCCATCACGCGCCTTCGGGAGGCGTACAGCGCGCTCCGGCCGCAGGGACCCCTCCTGCCGCAGCGTCTTCGCAAAGCCGTCGTCCTCACACAGGGGCTTCGGCGCCGAAATCCACGTCGTGGCTGCAAAAGGTATGGTCTAAGGTGTTGGGGATTTTCGGCGTCAAGCCGGCACGATCTCTGGCACTGCCGGAGTCTCGTCGCGATTCGGCTTCTGGGCCTTCGGGCGATCGCTCGCGCTCAGGCCATCGTCGCCGTCCCCGCAGGGGCGGTGGGGGTGGCGGCCGACCACACCACGCTTCGTCTTCGCGAGGTCCTCGCGGTGAAGGTGGCAGCAGTGGTGGTGAGCGGCCTCAAGGGCGCGGTGGTCCGCGACGCGATGGGGGGCGACGTCGTCCCCGTCCTGCAGGTCCGCGACGCGATGGCGATCGGTGAGCCATCTGGCCCGAGATCTGCGCTAAATCTTTTTCGTAATCTCTAAAGAGTTGCGCGTAAGGCTCGGCCCCGGCAAGGGCGAGCAGTCGGAACGTGTAGAAAAACGTGTAAAACTTGTCTGGGCTGCGCTGCAGATGATGCAAGAACTTGATCTTGCGCTGAGCATCGCTACCGTTTTTCTTGAGGCGCGAGAAATTCTGCGCCAAAAAGACGAGCGTTTCTTTTTCGGCATTCGACATGCGGAACTCGAGCGCGATGGGTTGGAGCGTTTCGTCGCTCAATTCGCCCGAGAGCACCCGGTAATGCAGCAGCACAAAGAAAAAAGGCGCCATCATCATAGGGTGAGGCCAGGGGTTCTCGTCGCTGAGCGCGGCGAGGGTTTCAACCCGGTCGAGTGCGCCGTGTGCGGTGACGTCGGCAAAGTAGCCGGAGTTCACTTGCTGCCACAAGTCGCGCTTGCGCACTTCTTTGAGGAAAGGAGCGGCGTAACCTTCGCGGAAAGATTTGAGGATTTCTTCGCGGGTGCGTTCTTTTTTGGCGCCTGCCAGGTGCTTCGCGCAAGTCTTGAAAGCCCGTTCGTCACCTTCGGAGAGGTGAAAGCCCGTGCGCACTTGGAAACGCAACGCGCGCAGTAGGCGCACCGGATCTTCGGTGTAGCGATCGTCGGGTTCTCCAATGATGCGAATCACCTTGGAGTTCAAATCTTTTTGTCCGCCCAGAAAATCGATGATCTCACCGGTGCGGGGGTTCAGAAAGAGAGCGTTGATAGAGAAATCGCGTCGGAGCGCATCGTCCTTGGCGGTGCCGAAGACGTTTTCATTGAGCACGTCGCCAACCATTTCGGGTTTGCGGCGGAAGGTGGTGATCTGAAACTCTTTGTCTTTTTGGGGCAAGAAGCGTGAGGGGCAGTAGGGGTAGTCGGCGTTGCGTTGAGGATTGTAGCGGCGGGCTAGGACAATCTTGAAGCGTTTGCCGATGATCGTGGAGCGCTTGATGAGGGCTTTGATCTGTTGGGGGGAGGCCGAAGTGGCGATGTCGAAATCTTTGGGACGCGATCCTAGGAGAAAGTCGCGCACACAACCCCCGACGAGGTAGGTTTCAAAACCCGCCCGCGAGAGCCGCTCGACAATATCGACGGCGTCGGGATCTAGCCCGTCGTGTTTGGAGACTTTGAACTGAGATTTGCTGTTTTTTTTGCTTTGGCCTTTGCCCTTGGGCTTAAGCTTGTTCTGCAACCAACGAAGAATCACCACTAACGCACGTTCCTTGTAAAGCTCTTGTCCTTTTTATTCCAGACGTATTCCACGGAGGGTTCTTCGTCGAAGGATTCGAGCCGAATTTTTAAGCCTTTGGCATCCCACTCCCACATACGCTCAAGTTCAAGAAGGGAGCGTATGCCCTGATACCTACGTAAGGCTATAGCGTGATCACCGAGGACTTTCCAGTTTTTTTGACCGGAGGGTCGCGTTAAGAGGGCAACACGGTCCATTTGCATCAGGGTGGTCGTGCCTGCGGTGCCTGCATCGTAACGCAAGAGGGTCAATTCGGGGGGCTGGCTTGAGAGCACCTTGAGTTCAATCAGTTTGGGCTCTTCGCCCGCGATGGTGTGCACATCGCCAAGCACCACTTTGCCATTTTTAAGGCTGTGCACGTGTAGCTCTAAGGTGGAGCCTTCGGTTTCGAGAATCTTTTCTAGATCGTGCACCTGCAGGGATTGAAGCTCGAGGGCGTGGGCGCCATAGGCGCAGAGACTCAGCGCGAGAGCAAGAAATGGGTTCATCGGATACCTCGGAAGTAGATGAAGTCAGAGGGGCTAACAATTTGGGTTTGGAAAACCGCCTTCTGGGGTTCTTTGATTTTGACGGGCGGGTGAGAGATCAGCGCCGATTGTTTGGACCAGCGGGGGACCGCGGCGATGAACTGAGGGTTTTGCGATCCCGGGATTTGGATCACCATGAAACGGCGGCCGCTGCGTTCGATTTGCGAGCGCAGGTTGGCGAGGTTTTCTTTGGTGTAATTCACAAGAGAAGGCGTGAGGTAATGGTAGGTGTTGTTGAAGACAAGAGGCTTGGAGAGCTGAATGTCTCCACGGTTCATGCCCGCGATGATGCGAGCGAGGTTGCGCAGGGCCGCCTGGTCGTTGCGCGGCAGCGACTCGACGCTCGAGAAGGGAGCGTTGCTCATGGGACCGAGCGCGAGTTCGGCGAAGTTGGGGTCGTAGGGTTCGAAAGCGGAAAACTGAAAACGGCGAGTCACCACTCTCCACTTGTTGCGATAACCGGGGGAACCGGGCTCTTGCTCGCGCTGACGTTCGCTGCGGTTGCGGATCACGTGAATGACGGTGGCCATCTTGGCCTGCTGATTGTAGGAATCCGCTTCGTCGAAACCCCGAATGTTGCGGGCTTCACCCCATACGGTGAGGATTTCGGGCACCACGCCAGCCGCGGACGGAAAGCTCTCTTGAAATTTGCTGATGAAATTGAGGTACCGCGAACGCGCCTGCATGCGCTTGCCAAAAGAGTCGCGCGTGTACGACTTTCGTAGCAGAGAGCGATCGGAGTTGCTGAGTTGGTCTTTGGGGCCGAGTTTTTTGTTGAAATCTGCGATGGCAGCGGGGTCGAGGCCGGCCTTGTTGAGCAGTTCCGCCGGAGGTTTCTGGCCTGAGGCCAGCGCCCAAAGTGAGAGCGTCAGTGAAGCGACCTCGTCTTCGTTTTGGTATTTGATAGCGAAGGGGATTTGCTCGCTTTCGGGAGGCACCGGTGCAAAGTTATCGATGATTTGTCGATCTTCGCCAGAGCGTGTGCGCTCGACCGCCGTGCTGGCGCGTGGCGGAGAGTGGTCTTCGCCGGTGGTGGCTTGGGCCGCCGATCCGAGCAGGGCAAGGGTGGAAATCATACAACCAGTGACGATGCGATGCTTCATAGTGCGATTCCTGCGAAGGTGATTTTGGGCAAATGGTGGTGATCGAACTTTTCGCCGCGCTGGATATTGGCGTCGTAGAGCGCGAAAGCGTTGAGACAGTTGCCGAGGTCAACTCCAAGCTGGGGTCCGCGGTAGTTTGCGAGCTTTTCGCGGCTCAGGCGACTGAGTCGCTCGTAACCCGATGGGTTTTGTCCGACCACATGGTAGAGCGCCGCCGAGCCCTGAATAAAACCCTGTAGAAAGGCGCGGTGCGGGCCGTAGTCGTCCATCCACAGGTCTTCGAGCACCTCGTGGGTTTCCCA
This sequence comes from Bdellovibrionota bacterium, assembly GCA_035539375.1. Lineage (GTDB taxonomy): Bacteria > Bdellovibrionota > UBA2428 > UBA2428 > UBA2428 > DATLIP01. The sequence continues at coordinate 19,074 of DATLIP010000042.1, forward strand.
GTAGTACTTTTTGTTGAAGAGGGCGACGGCGTAGGGAATCGTGATCGAGATTTGCTCTAGCGGTACGCTAAGTTTGAGTGGCGCTGAGCCCAGCTGCAGGTCGGCCAGCGTGGGGATGGGATCCTGACGCAGGTAGGGCTCGTAGCTTTGGAGGCTCGCGTTTTCGGCAAAGAGCTCACCGCCCGGCAGTTTTTCGTTCACCCTAAGAGATTAGAGCGCAATTCAAAACCTAGCAACCGGGTCCGGTGTTTTGAAATGAGCTCTAGGCGGCTTCGTCGATGAGGTCGTCGTCAACGCTCGACTGCATGATGAGCTTGTGCATAGCAACAAACTCTTCGGCCATCGAAGGGTCGAATTGCGAACCCGAGCAGCGCAGGATCTCTTCGTAAGTGTTCTCCAGATTGATCTGGCGACGGTAAATACGAGTTGAGGTCATGGCGTCGAACGTGTCGCAGACGAGGATGATCCTCGAATACGGGTGGATTTCTTCACTGAGTTTTTTGTCGGGATATCCCTTGCCGTCGTAGCGCTCGTGGTGACCACGGATCGCTTCTGAGAGGTAGGAAAATTCCGAAAGCTCGAGCACCATCTTTTCCGAATCCACGGGGTGGATGCGGATCACGGCGAATTCTTCGGCCGTGAGGGGCCCGGGTTTTTTGAGAATCGAGTCGGGCGTATGAACCTTGCCGATGTCGTGCAAGATTCCGCTGACATAAACTTCTTCGACTTCGCGCTGGGGTAGGCCCAGGCGATCGGCAAGACGCATGCTCAGCTCACCCACGCGCAGACAGTGCTCGTAGGTATAAGGATCCTTTTGAAGGATCTGGCCCATCGCCGCTTTGATTTGCGGGTGGTTCAGATATTTGAGTGAAATCTGTTTGTAAAAAGCTTCCTTAACGGAGTCCTTTGTATGTACCAAATTGCGGGCGGTTGCCTTAGGCGCCGTTGTGGCCAGTGCAAGCTGCAAAATTCCCAATTGTGAGCGCGACATTTAATCCCCCTAAAGTCCTTCGTTTCCAGGCCCCGCATGGTCATGTTTCAAACCGCATGAAGCATCTAAACTCTGATTTTGAAGGATGCGATGTGCCAATGCTAATAAAGATTCGGTTAAAAAAGGATTTTTGCCGTGTGGGCTTCAGCAGCCGCGGGCCAGTTCCCGCAATTTGGTGGCCCGGTAAACTTTACCTTCATAATTGAGGGGAGTCGCCGGAGTGGCCTCGATGATTTTGATGTTGCCGAGGCTTTTGGAGCTCACGTCGACTTCCATCCTGTATTTGAACTGAGGCTCACCGTTGATGATGCCCTCGGTTTCGATCTGCTCGGCGTCGCTTGAGGTGAAGGTGAGGAGAAGTTTGCGCTGGCTGGAGCTGATTTCGGTCTCGAGTTCGAAGTCGGCCGAGCCGTTGAGCACGATATAGCTGTCGCAAAGCGGGATTTCGCAGTTGTCGAAAACGAATTGCCCGCTGACTTGGGCCGTGTTGGTGGCCCCGGTGATGAAGTCGATGAAATTGGCGAGCGCGGCGCCCGAGGGTTCGTAAGTGCCACCGCCGGCACAATCTAGCGGTCCGGTGCCGGAGGCAATGTTGTCGATGTTGTAGCGGATGGCGGCTTCGACGGCGAGCACCATCATGGTCTGAACGGCCGTGGCCACACGGGCTTCCTCACGCACACCGCCGCAGCTGGTGATTTGTAGGCCCAGGAGTGCAAGGCCCAAGTGGCCTTTTATGGATCTTTTCATGGCCTTTTTCTCCGTCCTTAGAGATGAGTATCTTGAGGTTTTTTTTAAATTGCAATTGAGGCTCCGGGCAAAAGAGGTTAAAAATTCGCCATATGGCATCAACCGGTTCTTCATCCGTCATTCTAGCTGCCGCGCTGCTCCTTTTGGGCGCCTGCGGAGGCAAAAAAGAGCTCCCGGAAGTTTATCTCCTGACCGGTAAGTGCACTGTTGAGGTTTCCACTCCACACGATGAGGCCGTGATTTTGATCGATGGCATTCACGTGGGCCATGGCCGCGTTTCATCGAAGGTTCCCTGCGGCGAGAAGACCGTGCGCGTGGAACTCCACGGCTACAAGCCCTATCGCGGCTACCACAAAGCCGAACTCAGCCGCACCCTGCTCGTGCCCGTAAAGCTCGAGCCCCTCAAAAAGTCTGAAGTCTACGCCTTGAGCGACAAAGTGCTCGAGGACATCCGCGCCGGCAAGCTCGCCAAGGGCGCTGTGGAAGGTGGAGCTTCGGCTCCCGCTGCGGCCGAGGGTGAGGGCGGAGGCGGCGAAGCGGCCGCCGAGATCAACTGGGAAGACTGGTCATAAGTTCCCGTTCGCTCTAAAAGTCCTCTCCTAAAATGGTATTGAACTTGCACCGGCCACGACGTGAACTTGTGGCAAGAAGCTTTTGCGCGAGCCGTCGATGCGCTCGCACCCCGCGATAGTGCGGAGATCACCCGATTTTGGAATCTTTTTATCACGGGCCGTGCCGCAGGCGAGGGCGCGTGGTTTTGGCTGCAATCGTTTCGCCGCCTCTACATTTTGCATCTGCTGGTGCTCTCGGGCTCACAGGTGGAGGCCCTGATGCGCCTGGGGCGTGGTCTCTACACCGGGCTCGAGGGTTGTGCCGGCCTTGGCGGCGCGGCTCGCACTCGAGCTTGCTGCTTGCGTTTAGGGCTCAGTGCCCTCGTGCTCGCGTTTGCGGCGGCCACAGGCTGGAGCGCTCCCATCACACGAGCCGCGCTGCTCGGGGTGGGTGGGCTTTGGCTTTTGCGCTGGGGTCCCCTTTCGCTCGCCGCGCTCGTTTTTGTGCTGCAGTGGAGCCTTTTTGCGTTTCAGCGCGAGGAACTGGGTTTTTATCTCTCTTGGATTGCCTACCTCGTGGTGCTCTTGATGCAGGAGCTGCGCTGCTCGCGAGCCGGCTCGACGCTGCTGGTCTCAAGCCTGCTCTACGGAATCTTGGAGGTCTGGCATTTTGAAAATCCGTTTCAAATTCGAGCCTTTTGCGTGTGTCTCGCAGCGAACCTCATTTTCGGTGTGCTCTTTGAACGCGTGCTCATGCCCCTCGCGGCGTTCTACATCATGGCGGCGCTGTTGGGAGCGCTCTCATTCGTGACGTTGGGATCGATGCCGCTCGAGGCCGGCGGTGATTTTTTGGCGCTGTGGTCCGTCCCTAGCACCAAAGCTCTTCTTGTTGTGCTCAAATGGCTCATGTATACTTAATTTTATGACCTTAAAGGAAAAGATCGAAGCGGTGCTTCAGGAGCGATCTTTTGAAATTCGAGACGGCGGCTCCAAAATGGACGTGGTGGATTCTAACGATTTTGAACAGATCGCTATGGATCTCATCGAAATCCTAACCCGCGATTACGGCCTCGAAGTCGAAGAATAAATCCTCAAAATAAGAAAGCCCCCGATTGGCCACTTGGACCAATCGGGGGCTTTTTTACATTTCACTGATCAAATTAGCCGAGCAGTTTGAGCGCCATGTTCGGAGCTTGGTTGGCTTGCGAGAGAACCGCAAGGCCAGCCTGCTGGAGCATCGAGCTCTGTGCCCATTCCGCAGTGACAGCCGCAAAGTCGGCGTCGCGGATACGGCTCTTAGCAGCCGAGAAGTTCTCGATCGCAATCGCGGTGGCCGAAACCGTCACGTTGAGGCGGTTTTGGAGAGCACCGAGTTGAGCGCGGTTCGAGTTCAGGGCGCCGATCGAAGCGTCGAGCTTGGAGAGCGAATCCTGAGCGCCTGCTTTGGTTTCAACTTCAACACCCGAGAGACCCAGAGCGTCCAGCGTCACGTTGGTGGTGCTGGGGTCGTAGGAGATGCGGTCAAGGAACTCATCGTTGCGGATACCGATTTGGAAATCCAGCTTGTCGCCCTCACCATTGAGGAGCTTCATGCCGTTGTACTCAGTACCTTGCGAGAGACGTTCCATTTCGAGCTTGAGCTGTTGAACTTCGCGGTTGAGGTAAGTGCGCTCGGCAGGTCCGATAGTATCGGAAGCGGCCTGCACGCCGAGTTCGCGAATGCGCGAGATCATGTTAGAGATCTCGTTCATGCCGCCTTCTGCAACTTGAATGAAAGAGATACCGTCTTCGGCGTTGCGCTGCGCTTGGCCGTAAGAACGGATGTGACCGTTCAGGTTTTCGCTGATCGCGAGACCTGCGGCGTCGTCCGCCGATTTGTTGATTCGGTGACCCGAAGACAACTTTTCAGACGAGGAATCCATCCTCGACTTGCTCCCGCGCAGGTTGCGCTGAGCATTGATTGACATCATGTTAGTATTAATACGAACGCCCATAATC
>DATLIP010000043.1:0-17180 GCA_035539375.1 Bdellovibrionota bacterium
AGATGAATACGTCGTTGGTCTAGATTTAGGCACGACCAAGGTTTGCGCCGTGGTCGCTCAAATGGTGAGTTCCGAGGAATCGGCTCACCCCAAACTCAATATCCTTGGCGTCGGACGCGCGCCCTCTACGGGCATCAAAAAAGGTGTGGTCGTTAATATCGAAAACACCGTTGAGAGCATCCGCAAGGCCATCAACGAAGCCCAGCTCATGTCGGGCGTGAACATCACCAAGGTGGTGGTCGGTGTGGCCGGCTCGCACATCAGCGGGCTTAACTCTACGGGCGTTGTGGGCATCAAGGGTCGCGAAATCGAAAAGGGTGACATCGATCGCGTGATCGACGCGGCCCGCGCGGTGGCGATTCCCGCCGACCGCTTGGCGCTGCACGTGCTTCCGCAAGAATACAAAATCGACGATCAGGGTGGCATTCGCAACCCGATGGGAATGATGGGCACCCGCCTTGAGGCGAAAGTTCATATGGTGACCGCCGCTCAATCGGCGATTCAGAACATGTCCAAGTGCTGCGATCGCGCCGGCGTTTCGGTGTCGCAGTTCGTGCTTCAGCCGCTCGCTTCGGCTCGCGCCGTTTTGTCGCAAGATGAGATGGAGCTCGGCGTGGCGCTGCTCGACATTGGCGGCGGCACTTCGGACCTGGCGATTTTCCACAACGGCAGCATCATTCACACGGCGATCTTGCCGATTGGTGGTTACCACGTGACCCAGGATCTGGCGATCGGTCTGCGCACGCCGCAATCCGAAGCAGAGAAATTAAAGATTCGCGCCGGCTGTGCGCTCAAAGCGATGATAGATCCCGACGAGACGATTGAAGTCCCGAGCGTGGGCGGCCGTCCCGCTCGCGTCGTGCAGCGTAGTCTGCTTGGTGAAATCATCGAGCCGCGCATGGAAGAACTCTTCCGACTGGTGAACCGCGAAATCATCGCGTGCGGCTGTGCCGACATCCTCGGCGGCGGCGTTGTGCTCACCGGTGGATCGACTCTCATCTCGGGCTGTGTAGAACTCGCTGAGTTCATCTTCGACTTGCCTGTGAAACGCGCCGCTCCCGAAGAAACCAGCGGTTTTTCGGACATCGTGTCTTCGCCCATCTATTCGACCGCTGTAGGCCTCGCCTACTGGGGCGCCCAGAACAAGAGCAATTACATCCGTCGCTCGGTTCCGGCAGGGAAGACCATGAGCAAGTTGTCTAGCCAAATTAAAAGTTGGTTTGGAGATTTTTTCTAAGTTCTAAGAAGTACGTAAAACCTGGGAGGAGAATTTTATGGTATTTGAACCGGCTGATCAGCCAACGTTGAAAGAAGGCGAAAAAGCCAAGTCGAGTGAATATCTCGATTTCGACGGCGAACACAAAGATGCGGACGGCTTTGCCGCCGCCGCGATGCAAGACCTTTACGGCTTGACCGAAGCGGAACTCGAAGCCGCTACGGCACCAGCGGGCGAAGACGAAGAGATTGTCCTCGAAGCCACGCCCGCTGTACAGGTGGACGAGTCGCTGTGGGGCTTTCAAGAAGTTCAAGTGGAGACCGTAGCCGCCCCCGAAACCATCATTGAAGAACTCGCTGCGCCTGCGGTGGAGACCGCCGTCGCAGTTCAGGCCGCTCCCGCGTCGGACGCCGTGGCCCCTAATAACCAAGGAGATAATATGGACGACATGCAAATGGACGACGAGCAGGTACTGGGTGCGCAAATTAAAGTCATCGGCGTAGGCGGTGGCGGTTGCAACGCGATCAACGCGATGGTGCGCGCTGGCCTCAGCGGCGTGGAATTCGTTTCGATGAACACCGACAAGCAAGCGCTCGTGAAGAGCCTCGCACACAAAAAAGTTCAACTCGGTCTCAAACTCACCAAAGGTCTCGGCGCTGGCGCCAACCCTGCAGTGGGCAAGAGCGCGGCCGACGAATCTAAAGAAGCCATTTACGAAGCCCTCAAAGGTGCGGACATGGTCTTCATCACCGCCGGTATGGGCGGCGGTACGGGCACTGGTGCAGCTCCCGTGGTGGCCGAAGTGGCTCGTGAACTCGGCGCGCTGACCGTTGCTGTTGTTACTAAGCCCTTCATGTTCGAAGCGCCCAAGCGCACACGCGTTGCAGAGCAAGGTCTTGCGGCTCTCAAAGAGAACGTCGACACGCTCATTCAGATCCCCAACCAGCGCCTCTTGTCGATCGTCGACAAGAAGACCACTGTACTTGAAGCTTTCTCGAAAGCTGACGAAGTGCTGCTCAACGCTGTTCAGGGCATCTCGGATCTCATCAACATTTCGGGTCACATCAACCTCGACTTCGCCGACGTGCGCACAGTAATGAGCAACCGCGGTCTCGCGCTTATGGGTACGGGCATTGCCACCGGTGAAAATCGCGCAGCTACCGCAGCTCACATGGCGATCTCCTCGCCGCTGCTCGAAGACGTTTCGATTCGCGGAGCGACGGGCATCATTATCAACATCACTGGTCCTGAAGACCTCAACCTGCACGAAATCAACGAAGCCGTTTCGCTTGTTACTGAAGAAGCGGACCGCGACGCCGAAGTCATTTTCGGTAACGTGTTCAACAACAAGATTGGAGATGCGGTAAAAGTTACCGTGATCGCCACGGGATTTCGTAAAACTGAAGCCGCAAAGGCCGCAGTTACGGCTCCTACTCATCAGGCCGCAGGGATTCAACAAGCGGCTCAGCCGGAGAGACGCGTGGAGCCGATGAGCATGTCGATGCAAAAAGACATGACTTCGATTCCCTCTCAGCAAGCTTCGCACCAAACTTCGGAACCCGAAGTGGATGCGGATATGATGGATGTTGAAGAAGGTGTCAGTTCCGGCAAGCAAGAGCAGCTCAGCTTTTCGCTCCTGCAAGCTAAGAAAATTGCCCCAGAACTCGGCTTGAAGTCGACCAAAGAGGAAGACCTCGAGATCCCTGCTTTCTTGCGCAAAGGCATGACCGATCAGACTTAAGGTAGAGTCGATGGTCGGGCAACCTGGCCGGACCATCGTCTGCGGCACGCGATAGGCCGCGAAAGGGAAAGGGGCAATCCGCAAGGATTGTCCCTTTTGTCGTTTCAGGGGTGGGGACGGGTTAAAGTACCGGGTTAAGGTAACGGATACCTTTTGGCTATTCCGAGTATGGGAAGAGGATCTTCCAGCGGCGCAGAAGTTTGGCGAGCACGAATTGCTCGCTGCCGTCTGCCGGGGTGCCTTGGTTGAGGTGCACTTCCACAAGGCGCAGCGATTCGGCGATCGACTCGCAGAGATCTGCAGCTTCACTCAGTTCAGCGTTGCCTCGCGCCTGAGCGAGCAGCATCAGCGACACGTTGGCGTGTCCGGGATATTTCTTATTTTTGCCGCCGCTGAGATAATTGCGAAGCTGGCTCATCGCCGTATTCTGTTCAAAATAACCGTGGGTTTTTTGCTCCAGAATGCCGGCCAAAAAATTTCCCTGCTCGCCGAGAAGAAGTGTGCCGAGTTCGGCGCTTTCGAATCTCAGGTAGTGTGTCCAAAGTGACTCGAGCACCAGTTCGAGAGCTTCGTAGATTTTGGCGAGGTGAACGCGCGGGTCCGTAACGCCACCAGGATCGACTTGAGTGATCTGACGCAAGGGACGTGAACCCACCCAGCGGCTGGTTTTGTATACAGAGCTCATTCGCTCGCTCCTTTGATCTTGTTCAACGAACGTACGGCGCGCACCACATCGGCGATGTGCTCGCGCAAGTCACGTTGGAATTCGAGGTAGCGCAGCAGCTCACGCTTTTCGGGGTTCTTGGCGTTGGCAAAAAGCGCGACCTGTACGGTGCGCATGCGTTCGATGGTTTGGCTAGGCTTTTTCTTTTTCATACGGCCTCGCGTTTCGGAATGCCGAGTTCGGCCTTGGCGGCCTCAATGCGCCGGTAAACTTCGTTTGGATTGATGCCTAGGATGCCGCCGATTTCGTTTTCCAGCAGGCCTTCCAGGTGCAGTTGGTACACCATGCGCAGCTCGTCGGGCAGGGTGTTGGTCCAGGCCGCAAAAGACTCCACGATTTGTTCGGCCATCGCACCGACCACGCGGTTCGAGGGACCTTGGGTGCGTGTCGAATATTCAACGATCGCGCGTTTGTAAGAGAGTGAGGATTCTTTGCCGCCAATATCGGGATACTGGGAAGCCATGAATTCGCTGTAACCGGTGGCCAAAAAGAGGGGGATCGACCAGGGGCCTTGGGTTTGGGCACTCCAGCAGGTGCTGAGCTCTTGCCACAGATCCTGGTCTTTGAGCCAGCCGAGATACTCCTTAGAAATGCGCGAAACCTCGTTCGGTAGCAGGGTCAAAGCGGAGGTTTTTTGGCTACCAAAGTGCAATTCTTCCACGATAAGATGAAGCCATGGGGAGCAGAGTTGATACACCACGTCCAAAGATCCTTTCGCCGAAAGGATCTTTTTCAGCAGGGCACGATGGTCGTCGTTGCGGACTGCTTCCCAGCTCGGTTCCTGCCAAGATTTTGACTTCATATATGACTTATCGGAACGATTCGGTGCTTATAAAGCTTTGGGGGCGAATATTAACCGGAGTTTTATTTCTCCCTAATCTTTCACAAGCCCTCGAAGTCAAAGGTGTTTTAGAAGTAAACCGCCTGCTCATTGAGCAGAGCCCCCGTCCCCGCGAGGTACGGGTCGAGCCTAGTCAGCGCTGCGGAGCAGGTACCCAGGAGCTCGTTCTTAGCTATCCGGGGCTTACGGTGGCGGCCGCCCAAGGCCTGGTGGACGCGATTCGCGTAGAAAATCCCACCCTCAAAAGCTGCGAAGAGACCGCTGTGCATGGTGGCGACGGCACCCTTAAGGTGATTTTTGCCTACCGCGTGCCTAAGGGACAAACGCTGCAATGGCAGCGAAGCGAAAGCGAAAAGCTCATGACCGTGGACTTTTGGTTCGGTCCGGGTGAAGTTGCTTCGCGCCGCGTGGCTTCGCAGCCGCGCACCGAAAAAGCGACGACATTGCCCAAGGTCATCGAAAACCTCAACGATCTGGCCAAAATTGAAAACATCGAACTGCGTAGCTTCACCAATTTTGATTCGCCATATCGCGACCCGCGTGTCGAAAAGGACTCGGCGCTCGACGCGAGCCCGCTCAAAACTCGTGCGCTCAGCATTCCCATTTTGCAGTTGCGCCTGAATGACGTGGACGTCGACTTCACGGAGCAAGAGTTTCCCTTCAAAGAGTTCCAGCTCGCCGGACATAAAATGTCCAAGGGGCTGAGCGAATCTGTTGGCGCTATCATCGATATGTCCAAGCGCGAAGATTGGATACGCGCTTCGGCCGCGAATGATCTGTTGCTGAAATCCAAACTCGGCACCGAGTACAAAGACCTGGGCTTTTTCGTGCCGGCCTTTACGGGTTATCTCAAACTCCGCGCCGCCTTCGGAGAGCACGGGACCCAGAACAACGCGCTCTTCAGCGGTGGTATCAACGTGTGGCGAGAGACGCTCCTGAAGCAGGCTCTCACGCAGCAAAAGTCGGATCCTTTTTTAGACTTCATCTACCTCGAGTCCCTGCGCCACCTCTACCTGGCCAAGGATTATTATGGGGGTCTGGCCCTCATCGACGAGGCCAAGGGTATCAAATGGTCGGTCGCGGTGCTCGAGCGCAGCGATTACTTGCAAGGTGTGGCGCTCATGTCCCTCGGCATGCGCCAAAAGGCCAAAGACTCCTTTGCCAAATATATAGAGAGTCGCAAGCAGCTCAACATCCGCGACATCTCCGACCGAAGGCTACTTCCTTCGGCAGCCTTTCGTATGGCTGACGTCGACTTTGCCCGGGGAGATTTTGCTGCCGCGCTCACCGGATACGAATCCGCTATGAACTTTTTGCCGGGCACGACCAAGGTTAACCTTGAGGGTTATCTCTACCCGCGCTCGCTGGTGTCCTTTCCGCAAGTGCTCTTTAATATGGCCGAAGCTCACATCCGCATGGGTCACTACGCAAAAGCGCTCAAGCGATTGCGCGCACTCATCGCCTTTGACGTTGCTGGCACGAACCATGGAATTGCCATGTTCCGCATCGCAGAACTGCTGCGACACATGGGCTCGGACTCCGATCGCATCTTGGCCATTCTGCGAGAATGCTCTTACCGATATGCGAAGTATCTTTCGGGCAATCTCTGTGAAATGCACGGCGCCACCATGGAAAAGCAAAACCTCGATCGCAGCTTCTGGCCTCGGCTCGAGGCGAGCTTTACGAAGTTCGTCAATGAAGTTCCCCGCGCTGACCGCACCACGATGAACGACGTCGACAAAAAGATGTACGCTTCGCTCGTGAAGGCGATGTTCTACATTGAGCGTGATCGCCCGCTCATCGCGCTCAATGCGCTCGACGAAACCCGTGACCTCGAATCCGCCAATTACCTACTCAATTGGAACTACGAATATTCTGCTTCGGCCTTTTTGGGCGTGCTTCGGGAATACCTCAAAGCCGAGAAGTACGACGCTGTGATCGCAGCTTACGAAAAGCGACGTAAAACGCAGCTCCTTTACGTTGAGCGATCTGGCATCGCACTGGCTGCAAGTCGTGCGTATGCCGATCAGGGCTTGTGGAACGAAGCGAGCCGCGCTTACGATCGGGCCGAAGAGCTGAAACGCGTGATTGCTCGTACGCAGCCTAGACCTTTTGACTACTCGCCCGTGGACTGGGCCTATACCGACGCACAAATTGCTGTCGGACTCTTTGACGAAGGCAAATTTCCTCGCGAAGCGACCGAAGCCAAACTCAAAGCCCTCGATGACAGACACGTGCCAAGCCTTGCCCTTCTTATCGGCTTTGCTCAGCGAGGCTCCAATCTGCCGCTTGAGATTCGCGGCTGGCAGCGCCTTTCCGAGGTTTCCCAACTCGATTGGACTCAGCTAAAGTCCTACACCAGCGCTTTACTCAAGGCCGACCGCAAAAAAGAATTGCGCCAAGTGCTCGAAACTTCCGTGGGCACGTGGTTTTACGACAAAGATAAGAGTTACGAAGTGGAGGCGGTCAAGCCTGAGTCTTCGCTTCTGCTACGCCTTGCCGAGACACGTGTAAAAAATGGCGCTGTGGATTCGGGAATTCGAGTTTACGAGTACCTCAGCAAACTAGACAATCAGTATCTTGATCCCACCACGCCGCGTGAGATGGTGTACTACTCGCTTGGCAAAGTGCAGGCGTCAAAGAAAGACTACGGCGCCGCCCGACGGTCTTTTGATAGTGCCACGAGCTTGGCGCCAGATTCCGTGTGGGGTCGTCTTGCCGCTACCGAAAATCGCGAGCTTGATGGCAAAATGGACGGCGCGAGCGCACGATAACTGACGCCCGCTGTCCAAGATTCACGACACAGTCATTTTTTATTCATGGCATGATTTTCGCTCCCACTTTGTTGGGGGGGCCTATGTCAATGATTGATGCCGCGACTTTGACACTCGAAAAAGTTTTGGACCTCCGTTCGCGCGCGCACGCCACCCACGTCTCTAACATCGCCAACGCGAACGTCGCGGGTTACAAAGCCAAAACCGTAGAATTCGAAGCCGAACTCCAACGCGCCATCGAGCATGCCGAAGGCAAACCCGTCCCCATGATTCGCAAGGATGCCACAGTGGCCCGCGACCTCGCGAGCCTCGATGCGAACATCTTTGAAGATGGCAATGCGGCGATGTCGGGTGATGGGAATACGGTCAATGTGGATTCCGAACAAGCGGATCTCGCCAAGAACTACATCGGATATCAGGGTGCCGTAAAATTGCTGAACAAAAAAATGGCGATGCAAAAGTACGTCATCACCGAGGGAGGACGTTAATAAATGGATATCTATAAGACTATGGATGTCGTCTCTTCGGCTTTGACTGCCGAACGTCGCCGTCTCAACGCCATCGCTTCGAACGTGGCCAATGCCAACTCCCTCAAGTCTGCTGACGGCGAGGGCCCCTACAAGCGTAAAGACGTGGTGCTCGAATCTCAGAGCCAAGCGGAGTTCGGCGAAGCTCTCAACGAAGCCAACGCGGAATTCGTGGAAGTCAAAGTTGCCGAAGTGGTGGAAGATCCCAATCCTCCCCGCGCGGTTTACCAACCGGATCACCCCATGGCCGACGAAAAGGGTTACATCTACATGCCAAACGTCAACCCGGTTGAAGAGATGGCCAACATGATTTCGGCCGAAAAGTCCTTCCAACAGAACGTTAACGTGTTCCAAACGACCAAAGACATGGCGCTCAAAGCGCTCGAAATTGGTGGTAACTAATCATGAGCGAACTTCAAATCGGTACTCGCCTCACTCCCATGCTCAGCGAAAAAATGCTGGGCGAACGTGTGTCCGGAGCGGAGAAATCGCTCGGCATCGGTGGCCAGACAGCCTCAATCGACGGCAAGTCCAGCGCGGACTTCCTCGAGGCGCTTCAATCGGCCGTCATGGATACCAACACCGCTCTCAGCCAAGCTGACAAGGCTTCGGTGGATTTCGCGTCGGGCAAAGCCCAGAATCTTCACGACGTGATGATCGCAATGGAAAAGGCAGACATTTCGCTTCGCACTTTGACCGCCGTTAGGGGCAAGGTTCTCGAAGCGTATCAAGAAATCATGAGAATGCCGGTTTGATGGATGGGGAATGCTGAATGGCACTAGGGAACGCGATTAAAGACTTTTTGAACTCTTGGGGAACCATGCCGATGTCGAAAAAAATCGGCACTGGCGTGGTCGCGGCGTCGATCGTGGCCTCCTTGGTATTTCTCGGCACTTGGGTAGGTGAAAAGTCTTATGTTCCTTTGTATACCGATTTGCAGCCCGAAAACTCCATCGAGCTCGTAAAAATTCTGCAGCAAGATCGCGTGCCTTATATGGTAGAGAACGACGGCAAAACGATTCTTGTGCCGCCCGAATACGTCAAGCAAACCCTTATGCAACTCGCGGTCAAAGGTGTGCCAGGTGGCCACAAGCCCGGCATGGAACTCTTCGACAAAGAATCCTTTGGCACTTCGAGCTATGTTCAGCGTATCAACTACACCCGTGCGATGCAGGGCGAGCTGACCCGCACGATCAACACGCTCAAAGTTGTTAAAAACAGCAGCGTTCACATTTCGATGCCGCCCAAATCGTCTTTCCTCGAAAAAACCGAAGATCCAAAGGCTTCCGTGGTGCTCGAGCTGCACCCGGGCGCGAGCATTGTTGCGAACGAGATCAAGGGCATCCAAAATTTGGTGGCTTTTTCGGTAGAAGGTCTGCGTCCTGAACGCGTGACGATTGTGGATTCCACAGGTCAATCCCTCAGTGGTTCGGCAGATTCAATGAGCGCTCTTTCGACCACGATGCTCGAAAGACAAAAATCTGTAGAAAAAACCCTCGAATCTCGCGTCGAAGAGATGGTGGGCCGTATCGTGGGTCAGGGCAACGTTGTGGCCCGCGTGAATGCAGATTTAGACTTTGATCCGATGGAAGAGCGCGAAACACTCTATGATCCCGAAGCCTCGGTGGTCAAATCGCAAGACAAGACCGAAGGCACACTGGCTTCTAACAAACCCGTCGCAACCGACGCGGCTGGCACGCAAGCGGCCATCCCGGGTCCTGCTCCTGCCTCAGCCGCTCCCGAAGAAACTCGCGCCATTTCGCGCAGCCGGGACCAATCGGAATTTGAAATTTCTCAAAAAGTTCGCCGCAAAGAAAAGGCTCTGGGCTACGTCAAACGTCTCAGCGTTGCGGTGCTCGTGAACGATGTCGTGCGCAAGCCCGCATCAGCGGCCGAAGGCGCGACTCAGGCTGCTCCGACCCCAGTGGTCGACGAAAAAACCAAAGCCACAATCGCCAAGCTTGTTAAAGATGCGGTCGGATACATCGACGGCCGAGACAGCGTGAGCATTGAAACCGCCACCTTCGCCGAACAAGACTTCGACAAAGCCAACGAATATCTCGAACAGCAGGAGCGCAAGCAGCTGCTCTACACAGCGATTCGCTACGGCTCGATCGTGCTCTTCATCGCGCTCTTCTTCTTCGTCGTCGTAAGACCTTTCTTCCGCTGGATGGCGGGTCTCAACGCCGCCAAGGTAGAAGCCATTCTGCCCAAGACCGTAGAAGAGCTCGAAGACATTCAGGACGATGAAAAGAGCATTCCGGGCTTCCGCAACTTGCCACTCCTCAATGAGGATTTCGATGTGGAAAAGGCCGAGAACAACCTGCTGCGCGACAAGCTGATTCTGATGGTGAACGAGTCGCCCTCCAAAGCGGCGCAGATCATCACCGACTGGATGATTTCGGACAACGTGTTGGTCGCCAACGGCCGACCTAAGAGGAAGAAATAGCGATGGCGAACGACGGAACGGCCAGAAAACGCGGTCCCCTTACGGGTCATGAAAAGAGTGCCCTCTTGGTCAACACGATCGGAGAGGAATCTGCGGCTGAGATTTTCAAACACCTCAAAGACAACGACATTCGCAAAATCCTGTCGGCGATGGCCAAAATGCGTAAAGCGCCGGTGCCCGTGATTCGCGAAACGATGATGGATTTTTACAAACAGCTCTCCGAGGTAGATGAAGTGATCTTTGGCGCGGAATACACCAAAGAAGAGATCATCGCCAAGCTCGGTGAAGACCGGGCCCGAATGATCTTCGGTGCTGGCGGCGGCGGAAATACTGTAGAACACCGCACTCTTGAAGCTCTTGAGATGGTCGACGTTCGCACGCTGGCGAACTACCTGACCAACGAACACCCACAAACCGTGGCGCTTGTGATCGCTCACTTGCCGCCCGAAAAGAAAACCGAAGTGCTGCGCAAGCTTCCTGAAGACATGCAGGGCGAGATCGTCCTTCGTATGGCGAACCTCGACTACGTTAGCCCCGAGATGATCGAGCAGGTAGACGAAGTCTTGAAGATGGGTCTGGCGACCATGGGTAGCCAAGACACCACACAGCTCGGTGGTATCGATCAGCTCGCCGAGATGTTCAACCTCATGGATAAGAATACAGAGCAATCGGTCATGAGCCGCGTCGAAGAAAAAGACCCGTTGCTTGCCGAAGAGATTCGCAAACTCATGTTCGTTTTCGACGACCTCGTCAAGGTCGACGAACGCGGCATCGGACTCATTCTCAAAGAAGTCAACAACGACGCTCTGCTCAAGGCCCTCAAGAACGCTCCCGACGGCGTCAAAGAGAAAATCTTCCGCAACATGTCCAAGCGTGGTGCAGAGATGATCAAAGGCGACCTCGATACCATGGGACCCATCCGCGTTTCCGACGCCGAGGGTGCTCAGCAGCAGATCGTAGCGATCGCACGCCGCTTAGAAGAAGAAGGAAAGATCTTTATCGACCGCGGAGGCGATGGCGATGGCCTCGTCTAAGTACAACTCCACATCTTTTAGACCTTTTGGCGCTGACGTGCCGAAAGAGGTCAAAGAGGAGAAGGTCGAGAAGTTTCATTTCAACGATTGGGCTAAGGAAGGTCGTCCGACCTATTCTGAGATCAAAGAAACCTTTGAGAAAAATCTTCCTAAAAAAGACCAGCGCTTCTTTCTCTCCGAACTCGTCGCGAACCAGCTTTCGGTTGAAGAAGAAGATAGCCGTCGATTTGAAGCTCGCATCAAAGACGAGCTCGAAAAAAAAGTGGCCGAGATCAAAGAAATTGCCTACCGCGAAGGCTACGAGCAAGGACTTGAAAAGGGCATCGAAAAAGCCTTTGCCGAAGAGCGCGTGCACATTGCAGCTCGTCTCGAAGCCATGGCTGCCATCACGTCGGACCTTGTAGAATCCAAGGCCAAGCTCGAGTTCGACTACGAAAAGAAACTCACCGAATACGCTTTCCAGTTGGCCGAATCCATCGTGGAGTCGGAAATCCAAAACCGCCCTGAGAGTGTAAGCATGGTGATTCGCAACATCCTCGAACTTCTCTCTAAAGAAGAAGACGTCAAGATTCACCTCGGTATCGCGAACAAGGCCCAGGTGGATTATATCCGCGATGAGATTGCCAAGGTCAATCGCAAGGGTTCCTACGTGATCGAGTTCCGCGACGATTTTGCTCCTGGCGATTGCTCAGTAGAATCTATCAGTGGCGAGGTTTCGGCAAAAATCTCCGAGCGCATCGCCGCGTTTCGCGCTGAGATCATGAATCGCTTTCATCAATCAGAAGATAAGAAAGCGGTTTGATCCATGAGCTTTGCTTTTGATTTTGATTCCCATTTCCGCGGCCACAGCCGCCGCCGCTTCTATAAGGAATACGGCGTTGTGAAGCGGGTCAACGGCCCCATCGTCGAAGGCACACTGCCCGGCGCAAGCATCGGATCTGCCTGTCTCATTGAAACCATCGATGGGCGCAAGCTCGAGGCGGAAGTCGTGGGCTTTCGCGATCGCGTGGCGCTTTTGATGCCCCTTTCTTCGCTCGAGGGCGTTTCCATGCACTCGCGTATCGAACACAAAGCCGGCGAGGCTCAGGTCATCGTAGGCGATTGGATGATTGGGTCTCTTCTCGACGGTATGGGCAGGCCCATGGGCGCTCCCTCAAGCGTTAAGCTCACCGGCACTCCGCGCCCTATCCGGGCAGCGGTGCTCAACCCCGTCGATCGCGCGGTGATCAATCAGCGCATTTTTACTGGCGTACGCGCCATCGACTACACCTGCGCCTTGGGCAAGGGACAGCGGATCGGCATCATGGCCGGATCCGGTGTGGGTAAGTCAGTGACCATGGGCATGATCGCCCAAAACTCCAAAGCCGATCTCAACGTCATCGCCCTCATCGGCGAGCGTGGTCGCGAGGTGACCGAATTCGTAGAACGCGATCTCGGCCCCGAAGGTCTCAAGAAATCCATCGTCATCGCCGTTTCGAGTGACGAGTCTCCGGTACTCCGTACCCGTGGCGCCTTGGTGGCGACGGCCATTGCCGAGCACTTTCGAGATCGTGGTCTTGATGTGCTGCTCATGATGGACTCAGTCACACGTTTTGCGATGGCCCAGCGCGAGATTGGTCTTGCTGCCGGAGAACCTCCAACTGCTAAGGGCTATACGCCTTCGGTATTCGCGCAATTGCCCAAACTTCTAGAGCGTGCCGGATCCAAGAAAAATTCCGGTTCGATCACTGGCATCTATACCGTACTTGTTGAAGGTGAGGATTTCGAAGATCCCATTGCGGATTCCGTACGTTCTATTGTCGACGGACACGTGGTGCTCACGCGCAAGCTCGCTCAGCAAAACCATTACCCACCTGTCGATGTGTTGCAATCGCTCTCAAGGCTTTCGCACGTGGTTGCGACCACCGAAGAAAAAGCTGCGAGCAGCGCCATTCGCTCTCTACTTGCTGCATACCGCGAGGCCGAAGATCTTATCAATATCGGTGCCTACCGACGAGGCACAAACGAAGCTTGGGACCGCGCAGTCGCATGGCGTCCAAAAATCGTGGAATTTCTCAAACAAGGCATCAACGAAAAAATTGATAAAACAAAAATCGAACAGTTCTTTAGTGAACTGTTGAATGGATGACGGGGGGTAGCGTGGGGTCAAAATTTCGTTACCAACTGGCATCTCTCAAAAAGCTTCGAGAGCTCAAACTCAACATGGCGAAGGCCGAACTCGCGGCTGTGACGGCCCTGGTTTCAAATTGCGACCAAAAAATTGTCGAAGCCCAGGGAAATATCGGCCAACTTCTCGACGATCAGAGACAAACCAGTGACACCAACTACGTCAAACTGTTTTCTCAGCTAAGTACTAGTGAGCACGATAAAATAGATATTGAGATGAAGAAACGTGAAACTTTGAAGGCCGATCTCGATCGCCACAGTGCTTACGTTTCTTTTTTGCGATCTGAGCTGAAAGCCGTGGAGCATCACGAAGCCGCCAAGAAGGAAGAACACCAGAAGGCGGTCGACAAGCGTAGTGAGAAGCAGCTCGACGAAGTGAGCAGCATCATGTGGAATCGAAAGGTAAGGGACTAGAATGAAAAACGTTTGGATATCCTTTTGCTGTGTGACGTTTTTTGCTGTCGCCTTTATTGCGTTCTTACGTGGAAAACCGGTGGGTGCTCAGGAGCGCGGACCCGCTTCGGCCAGCGGACTGAACTCTTCCGTGCCCCTTTCGCGCGAGATGGAATTTGCTCTCGAGCGAAAAAAGAGCAATCTCGAAGTCAAAGAACGCGAAATTAGCCTGCAGCAGAAAAAGCTTCAGGAAGAGAGCGACGATTTGAATAAAAAAATCACAGCACTCGAAGGCATGCTCAAAGAAAAAGAAGCTTTCGAAAAGGAACGTGCCCGTTTGTCGGGAGAAGAGTTCCAAAAGATCGTAAAGACTTACGAAAAAATGCCTGCGAAAAAAGCCGCTGACGTGATCGCGGCGATGGACGACAAAATTGCCATGGATATTTTGCGTCAGCTTAAGGACAAGTCCATGGCGGCCATTTTGGCGGCAATGCCTGCCGATCGGGCCATGACATTAACTTCCGCGCTTGCGGGTAGAGTTCCGGCTTCTACTGGCAAGTAACGAAACAGCCTCGGTATAGGGGCCCCGGTAAAGACCGGGTCTGAAGGAAAGGAGGAAAAAACAATGAATGGAATTAGCATGGACAATCCTTTTGCTCTGCTCATGAACCTTGGCGTCGGTACACCGAACGCTGGTCAGACGCTTGCAAGTCCCTTCGGAGCCGGCGCTGCCGTGCCTGGAGCGGAGAGCATCGATCTATTGGGTTTCGTGAACGCGCTTGAAGTTTCGCAAGGACCTGCTTCGCCGCTAGGTGAAGACCTTGGCGAAATGACTGAAGCGCTTGTGGAGCCGGATCTAAAACAAAAGAAAATGCAAAACCTTGCCGACGCATCTTCGGGAGAACTTCTCACGAGCATGCTGTCGACTGAAAATCCTGCGCTCAAAACTGACAGTTTTAAAACCGTTGGCCATTCGAAACCCGCTAATACGGAAGCTGCACTTCAAGTGCCTGCAACCGGCAGGCTTGTTTCGGGTGAAACGCAACTGTTGGGCGACTTGAACGCTGTGAATATGATGTCTACCCCCGCGCTGAAAATGGCGCTCAAGGGTGGTGAGGAAAAACTTGCCGAGAAGGATGTGGCCGCTTGGTCGCAAGCCTTTGCTCAAAACGATGTGGAAAGCATCGAAGTGCTCAGCGAACCCGTAACGCCTTTCGAGAAAGCGCAGAAATCCGAAAAGCTCGCCTCTTCGGAACATGTGAAGCTTGGATCGACGGTAGAAGAGCCAGCACTCGCTCCCGTAGCGGTGCGTGCCGTAGCCTCTAGTGCTCAGCGCTCGACTTCGGATCGCGCGGACTCGTCGTTCACGGCCTTCAGGCCTAGTGATGCTGCCGTACGCACCGAGACTAGCTCAAGCAAAGACAAGCCGGCGCGTGAAAACGTGGCTCTCGACGCTTCCGAGCTGATGCTCGGTCGTGACATGATCCTTGATGCGGCTCCGACCAAGGACGCTTCAGGAGTGGTGAAATCTGCCGCGACCCTGGGAGCACCTTCGGACACTCGACTCAGCGACGATTCGGTGAAAATGCTCGCCGATAAGATCGAGTCGCTCAAGGACAGTGGTTCGTCGACTCTGCGTGTGGTGCTCAACCCTACTGAGGGTGGCAAAATCGAAATTCGTGTTCAGAAAATCGGCGGTGAACTCCGCGTGCATCTGAAAGCTGACTCTAAAGAGATGGCCAAGGCACTAGAAGTGTCGAAGCCTGAGCTCGTCTCCCAACTCGCCGAACGCGTTAGCGCGGCACGTGTGGAAGTGGGCTCTGAACTTTTGGGGTCTTCGGTAGCCGAATCGAGCAAGCTGAGCTCGCTGAAGAACGTCTTGCATTCGGGTGATGTGCTCCGTATGGGCCAAGGTTCAGAACTTCGCTCGACGACAACATCGTCGTCGACTTCGGATTTTGGATCTTCGGACATGGCAGGTCGTCAGGGTCAGCAAGAGTTTCGCGAACAGCAAGGTCGTGAGCAATCCCGTGATCGCGGGATGAAGCAATGGCAAGGTGTGTTTGAAGAACGTGAATCGGCTTAGGCCGATGATTTTGGGGTGCCGGACCCCGTGGGGAATTTGGGGGTAGATATGAATTCATCGTCGATTGGAGCGGGCTCGCCCTTGGGCGCCCCCGTGAAGACCGAATGGACGAGAGATCCTGCTGCTTCGAATGAGCCGCAAGTGGAGCATCACGAAGAGAGCTTCGGATCTAAGTTGAACCGTATGGCCGGCGTCGTAGACACCGGTGAGACGAAATACGGTCCTAAGAAAGACGAATCGCTGTCGAAAGAAGCGTTCCTCAAGATGACCATGGAACAGATCAAGTATCAAGATCCCATGAGTCCAGTGAAGAACGAACAATTCACGCAGCAGATGGCGATGCTTTCGCAGCTTGAACAGCAGGTGAACATGAACGCCACGCTGAAGTCGCTGCTAGACAACAGCCGAAACATGCAAATTGCATCGCTTCAGCTTGTGGGCAAAGACATCACCGCGGATACGGGGCTCTTGTACCACGACGGTGCCAAGGCCTCGTCGTTGCAGTTCAATCTGCCGAAGAACGCGAGCGAACTCAAAGTCGAGATCCTCAACGAAGAGGGCGCTACGATCGATACCATCGACATCGGCGCGCGCGAAACGGGTGTGATCACGACCAAGTGGGATGGGCTCACGGCAAACGACGTGCCCGTACCGGCCGGTAAGTATGCTTACCGTATTGTGGGCAAGGGCGCCGATGGCAAGGACATTCCCGTACCGACAAAAATCGAGGGACGGGTTACTGGCGTGACGACGTCAAAAGGCGCGACATTCTTGCTCGTTGGTGAGCAAAAAGTGGCGCTGAACGACGTGCAGAGCATCCACGAGTCGAAACAAAGCCTCGCCGCGATGCCTGGTGTCGGAAATGCCGCTGGCATAGAAAATGTAAGTAGTAGAGTAAGTGGCGCCAATAACTTTGGCGCTGCGAGGGAAATGGCGCTTGACGAAAGCGCTCCTTCGAAATCGGTAAGCAAACCGCAAATCGAAGTGAGTGACGACGCAAAGAGCGCTCTTTCGGAGGGGGACTCTGAGGTAAGCTCTTTGTTCCCCATACTTTACCGATAAACAAATTGGAGGGTACAATTAAATGATATGAATAAAATAGATTCAGGTTCCGCCCAATCGGTACTGCTTGATCAAATATCCAAGATCAAACAGCAACAACCCGGGGCTCGACCAGAATCGGGAGCTAAAGTCGGACAAAGCGGTACGTTTGCGGATGTATTGAATGA
>DATLIP010000044.1:0-39222 GCA_035539375.1 Bdellovibrionota bacterium
ATTTCGGTAGTGCAAGCCACCACTCCTTCAAGTCCTTTGTCTACTGCGTCTTTGTATTCTTGCACGGGTGTGGCCATCTCTCTAAGATCTCACTTTCTTCTACGAGTTGTGTAGGTGTCTTGTCAGATTAACCATGAATCGCAGCTTGCGCCAAGGTCATTTCATGTCAATAATTGAATGATGAGGGCAGAGTATGTGGTCACAGGTCTCGCCCAAAGCAAAGGGCAAACGTGGCCCGGACCTCTCGTGTTTCGCGAACTCAATCTGAGCTGGAAGTCCCCCTCGTTTCACCTCATCCTAGGCCCGTCAGGGGGTGGTAAATCCACCCTGCTGAAAACCATGGCAGGCGTTTGGCGGCCACTTGCCGGCACAGTAAAACTTGACGGCGAAGACCTCTGGGAACCGGGCTCCACAGTTCCGAACTTGCGCTGCGCATCGCGCATCGGCTACGCCTTTCAGAACAACGCACTCTTCTCATCGATGCGCGTGATAGAAAATCTCACCTACCCGCTTCTCGTGCGGCGCCGCGCCGAAAACGCTTCGCAGGCCGTGGAGATCGCCACCGAGTGGCTGCGCAAGGTGGGGCTCGAAAATTCTTCGTGGATCTACCCGCAAGACATGTCCGGCGGTATGCAAAAACGCCTTGCCATTGCGCGGGCTCTGATCCTTGAACCCGAAATTCTTTTTCTCGATGATCCCACTGCTGGCCTCGACCCCGTTACCAGTGAAAAGCTCATGCAGCTGATCATCGACCTGATCTCCAAACGCGAAGGCCTTGTGGTGATGGTCACCAACGACATCGACCGCGCACGCGAGTCCCATGCCCAGCGCCACTTTTTGGTGGATGGCAAACTCTACAGCGAGGGCAGCGAACACTACCTCGAGGCCGAGGAGCGCTTCTTACAATGATCCGCTTCACGAACGTCCACAAAAGCTTCGGCGCAAAACACGTGCTGCGCGGATTGAATCTCGACATCGGGGCCGGCGAGGCGTTCTTCATTCTTGGGGGCTCGGGCACAGGCAAGAGTGTCGCGCTGAAAAGTCTTATCGGGCTGTTGCGCATCGACGAGGGCCAACTGCATTACAACGATCGCGACATCACCCGCTGCAGCGAAGAAGCTTTCACCGAAATCCGTCGAGAAGTCTCGATGGTGTTTCAGCTACCGGCGCTGCTCGATTCACGCACTCTGCTGGAAAATCTCAACCTGCCGATACGCCACTTGGCCTCGAAGACACGCTGGGAGCGCATTCGAAGCGCGCTCAAGGCGACCCATCTCGATGTCTATCGCAACGACTTGCACCAGGTTTACCCAACCTCACTGAGCTACGGTGAGCAAAAGCGCATGGCGCTGGCACGCTCGCTCGTTACCCAGCCACGCGTGCTGCTCTACGACGAGCCCACCACCGGCATGGACAGCGAAACCGCCAAAGAGATCCACCAGCTCATTCGCTCCGTAGCGCAGCTCTACAACACCACTTCGCTTGTGGTCTCGCACGACATCACCAACGCCCTGGCCACAGCGGACCGCCTCGCCGTGATGCATGAAGGACGCGAGATCTTCGTGGGCACGGCGGACGAATTGCGCCGAAGCCCCCACCCCATCATCGACGCCTTCTTAACCTCCTCGCACCAGCGCGAGCGCCGTACAGCGGAGCCGCGCAGATGAAACACACCTGGAAAAAAGTTCTGGCCAACGTCGAAACGCTCGGCGCTTCGCTGCAATTTTTTGCCAAAGTTTGCCTGCACCCGCTGCGCCACCGCTTTGAAGCTGGTGAATGCCTCAAGCAGACTGTAAGCGTGTCGCTGCGTTCGCTGCCCACGACCATGGTCGCCGGACTCTTCACAGGCGCCATTCTCGCCGTACAGTTTTACATTCAGCTCAGAGACTTCGGCGCTGAAGCCGCGCTCGGGGGCCTCAACACCTCGGGCACCCTGCGCGAAGTTGGCCCCATCCTGATCGCCTTCATGCTCGCGGGCAAAGTCGGCGCTTACACGTCCGCCGAGCTGGCCTCGATGAAAGTTTCCCTACAGACAGACGCCGTAAAGTGCATGGGCATCGACCCCATCGGTTACCTCGTGGTACCGCGCTTTTTTGCGGTGGCCTCGTCGGCCGTCGTGCTGCTGAGCTTTGGTCTTGTGGTGTCGGTGCTCGGGGGTGCCACGGCCGCCTACCTCATCGGGGGCATCAACCTGACACAGTACCTGTCGATGCTTCCGCGCTTTGCCAGCATGGAACCCGTGGTGCTCGCCGTGAGCAAAGCCATCGGTTTCGGTGTGCTCATGGGCTACATCTGCTGCTGGAATGGCTACCACGCTGAGGGGGGATCTCAGGGGGTGGGCGAAGCCGTACAGAAAACCGCCACCCAGAGCATGGTCTCCATCGTGGTCATGGACTTTCTCATCTCGTGCCTTGTGCACGCATGGATGCAGTTTACTCACTAAGGAGGTATGGCGTGCCGAGACTAGAACAGATGCACAAACCCGGCCTGCACCGCAACGTGCTTGTGCTAAACATCCTCTCGGTGGCCCGCCAATCGGCCGCCACCATTCTCAGCGGCAAGCTCTCGTATCGCGAGTTTATCCATCAGTTGTACTCATTCATCACGGGCGCCTGGCTCATGGTAAGCGTTTGCGTGGCTTTTGTGGGCATCGTGATCTCGATCGAATACTCGTACCACATCAAGCTCATCATCGGTAACGACTCGCTGATTCCGGGATTCGCTATGGTGATGCTCGCCCGCGAGCTAGCTCCGGCCATCACGGCGCTACTGATCGTCTCCAAAATGGGCGCGGCGATGGCGGCCGAACTCGGTGACATGAAAAACTCCGAGCAGCTCGACGCATACCGCTTGCTGGGCATCAGCCCTATCGCCATGTACGTAGCCCCGCGCGTGGCCGCCTCCACGCTAACACTCATCTTGATGACCATGATGTCTCTGACCATTTCTCTGCTGGGAGCCTGGTTCGCGGCGGTGAACTTTTTGCAATTCACCAACGAAGACTTCTTCCTCAGCCTCTTTGCCTTCACGCGTTCCACAGATTTTCTTTTGTGTTTTACCAAGGCGGCCTTCTTTGGCTGGAGCATTCCCGTTGTGGCCTGCACGTTGGGATTTCGGGCGGAGCCTGGCGCCGAAGGCGTGGGCCTCTGCACCACAGATGCAGTGGTTTATACGTCGATATGGATCATCATCTTTGATTTTGTGATCACTTACTTTTGGAGCTTCTGGTCTTAAGCGCTACGCTTAAGGAGCATGCCCGAAGCCGATTCGGTGTTGCGCTTTAAGAAAATCTCAACGATTTGCTCGTAGGGAAGCTGGCGCACCACACGTCCCTGGAAATCTTTGACCACGATATGAGGAGCGTTGCCGTCGGCACGCACCAAAGTGGCCACAAGGCTCTTAGCCTTGAAGGCGTCTAGATCGTTAAGGATCTTCAGCGCCTCTTCTTCTTGCTCGGGAGTGAGTTGGGTTTGCGATTCGGGACCAGCATAATGCTGCCGAGTGGGATCGCGATCAGGCGCAGATTCTTTTTGCTCGCCAATCCCCGGTGTCGTGGGGACTTTGATGAGGCCCGCCTTAAGCGAGCGACCGATGCCGCCTAGATCCATACCTTGTTATCGGAGCGGCTTAAGAAAAAATTAACATAAGGGGCGCGCGCAGCGTCGAGCGTCATTTCATTGACGGTGGCACGTCGGTGGCCAGATCGCTGCGCCACGGCTCGCCTGGCAAAGTGGGGCTCGCGGCATCGAACACGCAGCGGATCAGAGTGCCGAGCGGGGCCTTGTCGTACATCCCGCTATCGACCGCCATGTACTTGTAGCCAAGGTTCAGTCCGAAATTCGTGGCGAGCTGCATTTGGGAATATTTCTCACCTTCGGGTTGGTAAGAGACCCAAAAATCGCGCTCGTAGCGCATGAGTTTGGCGTCGGCGATTTCGAGCTCGGCGCGCGTGGTTTGAACCTCTTCACGAGTTGGAAGGCGCAATCCGTATTGTTTGCAGAAGGCCGAGGCGTCGGTGTAGGTGAGCTTTTCGCCCCCAGTCTTAGGATTGGCGAACTGAAACCACATCGCTCCCGCTTTATGGAAGATCATTTTTTGCTCAACGGATTTCCAAGGCAAAGGTTTAGCATCGCCTGGGGCTTCAATTCGGCTGCCTACATCGTGCACCGACTGTTGCGCATGAAGTGGCGCCATCAAAGTGAGTGACGAAAAAAGTAAGACGGAAAAAATCCGCCCTGGTCCCGGAGTGCGCATCATTTTTTCAACTCTTCGATACGTTTGCGAGTGGCGTCCAGCTGACCGATGGTCTCGGCGCCCTTGCGGCGGAGCTGATCCATTGCCGCTTGCCTCATGGCTTGAGTACGACCCGGATCGTTTTGGTTGGTTTTTGCTTTCTCAGCGTCGAAGTCTTTTTCAACGACGGCGAGTTCTGCCTGGAGTCGCTGCGCTCGCGCTTCGAGATCACGAATCGTGGCCGCGCGGTCGAAGGCTTTCAAGTTCGCTTTTTGCTGAGCATCGGCCCGTTTGTAGGCATCGCTGAACCACTGCCAAACTTTGCTATCGGCGAGCGCGAATTTGAGCTTGGCAGACGAAACAGGTTTCATGGGGTCCTGGTGGCCAGAGCTCTGAGCCTCGGTTTTAACTGGGGTCTCGGCTTTGACCGGAGCCTCGCTCGGCTCCTCCGTGGGAGTCTCGGTGGCTTTGGGTTCCGTAGCCGCAGCGCTAGGCTTGGGCACGGGCAACTCGAACATGCACTTCATCTCCTTATGGAAGTTGATCTGCATCTTGCCATCTGGATCCACGAAAACGCCAAGGCTTGGGTTCTTGTCCGAAGGGTGAACGTGATAAGAACTTTCGTAATGAAACTCTAAGTCCTTATATTCTTGATCGAGGTACTTTTGAGCCGTTTGTTTGTCGGCCTCCGTACCGTATTGGCGGTGCCACAAATTGAGAGCCAGCATCTTGGCTTTGTCAGTGGGCACCGAATCGTCGCAGTATTCCTTGAGTTCCTCATCCTTGTTTTCGGGCGCTGGGTCTTCCTTTTCTTTGCTGAGTCCACAGAGCTTGATATCCCCGTAATAATAATCAAAGCTCGTGGCCTGATTCACGTCATTATGATTCGCGATGATATAAGAGTTCGTGCCTTTGAGTACAGCGCGTTGCGTGCCATCAACAACGGTAAAGCCATTGCCCGAAGTGTCCTCCAAAGCTTCCTTAAGACGCTGACGTCCCGCACCGTTAGGTTCGTCGCCCTGGCAAAACTCTTCCTTCAATTTGGCGATGGCTTTAGCATCCTCCGCGGCCTTTTCGGCTTTGGCGGCATCTGCAGCAGCGTTGGGATCATCATTGCCCTTGTCCTGAGGCGTTCCCACCGGAGTCTCGGTGGTTGTACCAAGATTCGGATTGGCAGGAGCTTGCGTACCTGCCGCTGCGTGATTGGGCGTGCTCACCGGTTCGGGTTCTGTAGCGAAGGTCGAAGATTTGGCTTTTTTCTTTTTCGAAGTGTCCTCATCCTTAATAAAGATCTTGGCCACGGCAAAGGCGACGGCTCCAGCCAGCAGCGCCACCACAAAAGCGTGGGCCTCGGGAACCGCAAGTCGCCACAGGTGCGCGGGCAGCGAAGCCGAATGCGAAGAGCGACGCAGGATCTGCTCCACTTTGGTGACGCCTTCTTCAAAGGATGCCTTAGTATTGAGGTACATCACTTCGCCGTTGAAGCTAAAGATAGACTGGTCGAGGTCGATGACTTCGACCTGCACGTTGTAGCCTGCGCGCGCGTCCACCAAGGCAAAGCCGCGTTTGGCGATGCGCATTTGGGGAAGCTGGGGCAGACCTTTTAAAAGCGAAAGGAAATGCTTGCGATCGGCGGCGTCGAGCCCTGCCGCGTCACCCATGGTGTCGACAAAGGCCTGAGGGCCGTTCGAGCGATAGCGGGACTGAGCAAGCTGGTAGGTGCCGACAGCCGACTGAAGGTAGGCGCCGATCCGAGGGTTTTGGGTGGCGAGCACCGAAGCGCTCGAGAGGCGCAGGCTTTGGGCCGTAGCCAGGGGCGAAAAGATCATCGATGTGGTCAAACAAAACGCGACAATAGACTTCATACACTCTCCAGATCTCATTATAAGGAAGAGGACCCTAGGGGTGCCCATTAAACTTTGGTTAATCCTCATGGCCAAGCCCCCGAATTTTACCCCCAGCGGCAAAGCCATGGCTCATTTATCGGATGAAGGCTCCTTTCCCTAAAGCCCCGAATGTGGCGAAAAAGTCCTCACACAATTTTAATCAAACATTTGTTTGATATTAAACGGTCGTTTGATTTAGGATGGTGTCATGAGTAGCGGCGCAAAGAAAACCTCAAAACCGAGTATCGACGCTACAACGCGCGATCGCTTGCTGCGGGTCTCGGCCAAACTCTTCGCTTCGAAGGGTTACGACCGAGTTTCGGTGCGCGACATCGCCCGGGCAAGCAAGTGCAACCTGAGCATGATCAGCTATTATTTCGGTGGCAAAGAGAAGCTTTACCTCGCCCTCTTCGAAGGTTTCTTTAGCCGTGTCGATCAGCACATGCAGGGACTCGAGGCCAAAACGGATAATTTTAAAACCGTTCCGAGCCGCGAAGAGTTCATCGAAGAGATTCGCGCCAATATCCGTTTCTTTATTCAGGAATTCCATACCGACCCCAATGCTAAGATCGTGATCCACCGCGAAAGCATGGACGGCTTTCCCAGGGCCCGTGCCGCCTTCGAAAAACACTTTGACCTGGTACGCGAGCGCATTGCTCGGTTTTACGCCCGCGCGCAAAAATCGGGCTGCATCAAAAAAACGATTCACATTCCCACCTTCATCGTGCTGCTGAACCGCGCGATCGAGTCGTATCTGGTGGCGCACATGTTCTCCAAGCCCTTGGCTCAAATATCCATAGACCCCCTGAAAGACACGGACACCTTCGTGGCTCAGGTGGAAGAAATTTTTCTTAAAGGAGTGTTGTCGTGAGCGAGTATCGATTGTCCCAAATTAAGTTGGCCGGAGGAAGACTGAAATGGCTCGTGGCCGCGTCCTCATTGGTCTACGTAGCGACCACCCAGGCCAAGCCCACCCCTAAGGTGGCAGCTCCTGCAAGTGGTAATACCATCAGCCTTGAGCAATACCTCGATGCTGTCGCCAAGAACAACGCCCAGGTGCAGGCTGCGCTTCTGAGCAAAGACGCTGCTAAACTGAAAAAACGCAAAGACGACCTCACCATGACGCCATTTGCACTCTCTGCGAACGCGGGTTTTTCGGACGACACTCAAGAGACTTCCATGCCCGCCCAGCAGGGTGACCACACGAAGGGCAAACTCTATTCTTTTGAACTTTCGAAAGTTTTCGACACCGGCACCTCCCTTTCGGCAAAGTGGGGTCAGACCTATTCCGAAGTCACTGGCACCGCGCCCACCATCGTGATTCCGCCCGGATGGAACTCGGTTTATCAAATTAGTCTCAGCCAATCGCTTTGGAAGAATGGTTTTGGTTACGGCACGCGTCTGCGCCACCAGCGTGAAGACGCCCTCACCCAGGCCGCCATCCTGGACGCCGAAAAGAGTGGCCGTGAAGCGCTCATCGCCGCCGAAGAAGCGTACTGGGATTACACAGTGAAGATGCTCGACGTCAAAGAGAAGAACACCTCGCTGGAGCGCGCTGAAAAGATTCGCGGCTGGACCGGCAAGCGTTTTCAAAACGGCATCGGCGACCGCGCCGACGTGCTGCAAATCGAAGCCCTTGTCGCCCGTCGCAAGCTCGAGCAGATCAAAAGCCTCAACGATGAGCAGAGCGCGAAGTTGAAATTTATGGACGCCTTGGGGAACCAGGCCGAAAGCGCAAACCTCGCCCCCTCAGCGCAGGGCCTGAGCGTGCTTCGCCGTTTGGCCGCCGGAGAGCGCCAAGCCATCGCCACGATCGCCATGCAGAGCAAAGCCCGCGCTGGCGAAGCCGGAGCCAAAGAAGCCGTCGATGGCACGCGCCCCGACTTGAGCCTTCAGGGCAGCTTCGGCGCCAACGAACGCGACGCGAGCCTCGGCACATCGGCGAATGGCTCTTTCGGAAGCGATAACAACTTTTATCAAGTGGGTGTGAAGCTTGGCATGAGCCTAGACTTTGGTCTGCAGAGCGACGTCACCGCCGCCGCAAGGGCCGAAGCCAAAGCCGCCCGCATGATCTCCGATAAGCTCAATCGCGATGCCAGCATTTCGTGGAGCGAGATCGTGCGCCAGCACGCCGAGCTCACCACGAGCATTGAGCTTATGGAAAAACTCTCCAAAACCCTCGACGACCAGCTCGCACGCGAGCAAACGCGTCTAGAGATCGGTCGCACCACCACAGCGCAGGTCGTAACCTTTGAACAAGAGGTCGCCAACGCCCGACAGCAACTGCTCGAAATGAAGGCTGCGCAGCGTAAGCTCGAAGCCAAAGCCCGTCTGTTCTTGACCCAATCCGAAGTGGAGGCCCTGTGAATATCGCAAAATTTAGTATCAAACGTCCGGTCTTGATCACGAGCATCGTGGCCATCATGCTCGCGGTGGGCCTGCTCAGCATGAAAAAACTCGGCGTCGATCAGTTTCCCGACGTGACGATTCCGGTGATGTCGATCACCACCGTCTATCCCGGCGCCTCGCCTTCGGACGCGGAGACCCTCGTTTCCAAAATCATCGAAGACGAGATGGGATCTCTCCCAGGCCTCAAACAAGTGACCTCGACAAACCTTGAGAGCGTCTCGGTTGTGGTGCTCGAATTTAACTACGGCACCGACATTAAGGACTCCGAGCAGCAAGTGCGCGGCCGATTGCAATCGATACGCAGTGACTTGCCTAACGAAATCGAAGAACCGCTCATTCGGCGCATCGACCCAGCCGACCAACCGATCGTTCGCGTGGCCCTGTCTGCGAAGATCGACCCCGCTGCGCTCTTCGACGCCGCAGATCTCATCGTGAAACCTGAGCTGGAACGCATCAACGGCGTGGGCCTCGTGGATGTGGTCGGTGGCCGTAAACGCGAAATCAGCGTCGTGGTTGAAAAAGACAAACTCGATCGCTACGAGCTCAGCATGCAGCAAGTCGCCGCTCGGATCTCGAGCAGTTCGATGAACGTGCCAATGGGCAAGATCTCGCAAGGCTCTCAGGAGACGATCTTCCGTACCATGGGCGAATTCACTGACCTAAATTCGATCTCGCAAGTTGCGGTAAACTTTTTCGGCTCCGACCGCGCGATTCGCGTCAAGGACATTGCCGTAGTGAAAAACGGCCTCGAGAAAGAAAAAACCCGCGCCTTCCTCAACGGGGAGTCGGCACTTTTCTTGGACATCTACAAACAATCCGGCTCCAACACTGTCGCAGTGTCGGATGCCACTTCCAAACGTCTGGCGAGCATCGAAAAGATCCTCCATGACAAGGGCATCGAAGGCAAACTCTCGCTCGTGCGCGACGGCGCCAAAGAGATCCGCGCCAACGTGGCGGACGTTTACGAAACCATTCTCATCGGTATCGTCCTTTGTATCATCGTGGTTTTCTTTTTCCTGGGTAGCGCCAAGTCTACTGTGATCACGGGTCTCGCCCTGCCGAACTCACTTCTGGGCGCTTTCGTCTTGATGTATTTGATGGGCTTCACGATCAACATCATGACACTGCTCGCTCTCACGCTCGCTGTGGGCCTTCTCATCGACGACGCGATCGTGGTGCGCGAGAACATCTTCCGTCACGTCGCCATGGGCAAATCGTCCAAACAGGCCGCAGAAGATGGTACCAACGAAGTGGCCATGGCCGTTGTTGCCGTGACCATCGTCATCATGGCCGTGTTTGGCCCGATCTCCTTTCTTTCGGGCACCGTAGGTCAGTTCTTCAAACAGTTTGGTCTGACGGTCGTCTTCGCGATGGCCATTTCGCTCTTCGACGCCATGACTGTAGCTCCCATGCTTTCGGCGTACTGGGGTGGCGGACATCATGTGCCTGGCAAAGATCTTATGGGCCGAGTGCTCACGGCCTTTGACAAGTTCCAAACCTGGCTTGAGAACATTTACGAAAGCCTCCTCGGCAAAACCTTGAAGTACCCCAAAACGGTGCTCGCCGTCGCAATTCTCTTGTTCTTTGGTTCTGTGGGTCTTGGCAAATTCATTCCTAAGACTTTCTTGCCAAGCCCCGAGAACGGTATCTTTCAGGTGAACCTGGAGAGCCCTCCGGGAACGTCGCTCGAGAAGATGTCGGACATCATGAAGCGCCTCGATGAAGAAATCCGCAAGCACCCAGCGGTCGCCCTCACGGCACTCACCGTGGGCACCAAAGACGGTGAAGCAAACCGCGCCTCGGCCTTTGTGCAGCTGAAACCCTTCAAAGAGCGTTCGCAGAGCACCTCGCAAACCAAAACGGATTTGCGCGCCTCTCTGGCTCACTTCTCCTCGGAAACGATTGTGAAAGTGGCAGACTACGACGCCTTCGGTGGCGGCCAGCGTCCCTTCATGATGAACATTTCGGGCAACGACCTCAACCAGCTCTCTGAATACGTAGAAAAAACGCTGCTGCCCGAGATGAAAAAGATCAAAGGCTTTGTGGACGTCGACACCAACTACCGCACAGGCAAACCTGAATTTCAGGTGGTCTTCGACCGCTCGCGCGCCGAAGAACTTGGCGTATCGACAGTGATGGCCGGAGCCGAACTGCGCGCCCGCATGGAAGGCTCGATCGCCGCCGTACTGCGTGAAGACGGCAACGAGTACGACGTTCGCGTGCTCTTCCCCGATTCTGAGCAAGACGTGCGCCGTGAGTTCGACCGCACCCGCGTTCCCAACGTCAACGGCAACCTCATTTACCTCAACCGTGTTGCCGAAGGCCGCGATGTCTCGGGCTTCTCGCAGATCAACCGCGTGAACAAAGCTCGTAACATCACGATCTCGGGTGACATCGGCCCCGGCGGCGCGATCGGTGACATCATGGCGCAAACCATGGCCACCATCGAACGCACACCGCCTCCAGCCGGCGTGACCACCCGCTTTATCGGTCAAGCGGAGAACTTCCAAGAGCTCATGCAGAGCATGATCATCGCGATCGGTTTCGGCGTGCTCTTGATCTACCTTGTGATCGCTTCGCTCTACGAGAGCTTCGTGACACCGTTTACGATTCTTCTCGCACTGCCGATGGCGGTATCGGGTGCTTTCGGCGCCTTGCTGATCTTCGGCAAGAGCATCGACATCTTCTCGATGATCGGTTTCGTACTGCTGATGGGCGTGGCCGCGAAGAACTCGATTCTTCTGGTGGACTACACGCTGCAACTCGAAACAGAAAAGGGCCTCAAACGCTACGACGCCCTGATGCAGGCTTGTCGCACACGTCTGCGCCCGATTCTGATGACGAGCCTTGCGCTGATTGCCGGCATGATCCCGCTCGCGATCGGTCTCAACGAGGCCTCCGCGCAGCGCACCTCGATGGGTGTGGCGATCATCGGCGGTGTGGTGAGCTCGACGCTTCTCACCCTGCTCGTGGTGCCCGCCGCTTACGGTTTCATCGACGACTTCCGCCGCTGGGCTCTCAAGATCGCCTACAAGATCTCGGGCCAAAAACAGGGCGACGCGGCCACTGCCCACGGCGCTCAGCCCGAACCGAAGATGTTTCAATAACTTAGTCTTCTAAAAGCCCCCGCTGGACGAGAGTCCGGCGGGGGCTTTGTCTTTTTAAATCATTGCGCCCCGACCAGATTTAGGATTAAGCCCAAAAGCATGCGATGGCACCACCTCTTAAGCTTGGCCCTCGGTTTGATCAGTCTTAGCGGATTCGCCGCCCAACCCTCGCGAGTGCAACTCGAAATTTACCCGGGGCTGCTTTTGCACCGAGTGGATGGCAAAGTCGTGAACGCTTATCGCGCTTTCACCCCCAGTCGCAAGATTTTGCAACGACACCGCGGACTTCGGCTCATGGCCAGAAATTTCCAAGCTCCAAGTAAAGCCTACGCTCCCACTACTGGAAAAATACCGTTATCGATGGACTGGTCGCTGCAGTTCCCCGTACCCAAAACCTCCTTTGGATTGGGTTACGTTTACGTCGCGGCGCTGGAGTCGAGTCATTTCCCCCATCTCCTATACAAAAACGACGTCCCCCAACGCGCCATCCGCATCCTGCCACACCACGCACAAGCTTTGCGGGAAAGCGTGATAGTGCCTTCCAAGCGGAGCTACGAGTATCCCAGCATCACTAGCGAGGTTTCCCTGCAATTGGTTTACGCCGGCGGGCCCCTTAACCTTAGCGACGAAGAGAGCGCTCTGGTCGCCCGAGCTCTACAACGCGACGAAGCTTGGTTGCGCCAAACCCTTCGCTCCGATTGACTTTATCTACCGAGCTACTAGTCTCTCCCATTGGAGGGACCTCGCATGAAATCATTTCTATTCGCTTCGCTCATCGCTTTGAGCTTATCCACGGCCGCCACAGCTGCGCCATGCCATACACCTGTAGCCTACGGCTGTCTCAAAGAAGACTTCAGCCAAAAAACTTGCATCGATTATTTTGATTCGGGATCCGCCGTAAATAACCAATGCGCCAGCGACGAGACCTTCATGCCCGAGGGCTGCACGAGCCACGACCGCGTGGGCAGCTGCGAGGTGAGCTTTATGGGCACTGAGCTGCTCTATCACACCTACTTGCCTGCCAACTACAACCTGGCAGCCCGCAACTGCGCGCGCCTGGACGGCGTCATGTGCGAAGCCCTTTGATGCATAAATTTGACACTTAGGTCTTAGGGCTTCGGGCATAATGAACTCAATGGAGAAACGCTTCCGTCACCTACTGATTTTCGTCGTCCTGGCTTCGACTACGGCTCGGGCGCAGTACTCCGCCTTCTGCCTGTCGCTCTTTCACGACCTGCGTCGCGAGTGGCCCGAGACCGAGCGCAACGTGCACACCAATTACGCAAAGTTGCTCGATGAAGAAGAGCGCCGGATGATAAAAAACCCCTCTCCCGGGGACGTCTTCGTCACACGACACGGACGCAAAGTGCACCGCGAAGCGCTCGTCCGTGAAGACGAGAAGTATTTTTACGTTTACGACTTCGCCACCAAAAAAGAAACTCCGGTCAAAAAAGACAAATTCCGCTCACGCATCAAACGTGCTCACGTATCGCTCCACCGCCGCGGGGAACTCCTGGGCGACGCCGAAGGGCTCTCAGCCCGGCAACAGGAGCTCGTGAATTTTTTTGGTGATATCAACCTCACCAAGAGCGTGGTGATCCCGTGGTCGCAGCGCAAACGCCAGAACCTGCGTGTCGGCGTGAAGTACCTCACCAAAGATCAGCGTACGGTGGTCGTCACCAAACTTCGCCCTGAGAGCGACGAGGTCGTCGTCCTAGATCTGGCGATGGGCAAAACGAGCGTCGTCGACGAAAGCAAATTCAAAAAATCCCTGCGCGAAATGCACTTGAGCTCCCGCTCGGCGGCCGAGATCTTCCGCCAAGAACTCGAAGCCGCCCTCCGGGAGGCCGAAGAGGCTTCGTTCGCCATCCGCAATCCCGGCACCGCTGACCCCTTCGGGCCACTCTCGAAATCGTCGATCGAAAAGCTCAAAGTCCGTCGGCAGGAGATCGCCGCGAGCGTGCTCGAAAAACTTGGACTCCACGTCACGAAGCCCAAACCGAGCGACGATCCTATCGTGCAACAAAGCGATTACCTCATCGCCGGTGTTCGGGATCCGCAGTCGGAGTTCGGCACGATCCTCTCGGCATTTCTCGACAAGGGCATCAGCGTTGGCGTCTCGGTGAGCGACGCCCACCGCGCTGCTTTCGCGCAATTTTCCGACCACTTGCAAGTCGGTGTGGGCGTTCTCGCCGATCCCTTAGATCTACGAGCTATAAGCAGCCACGAAGATCTTCACATCAAGGGGCACGAAGACCTCGAGCGCGACAAACGCGGCAGCGACCGGCCCCGCAACTTCAAGCCCTCGCTGCACATGAACTTTCTCGCGAACGAGGACGGCCACGAGATTGGCATGCAACTGGGCAAGAAAAAAGACGCCAAGCCCTCCGGCACCTATTCGAATAACTTCTCGCACGACGAGGTGGAAGCCTATAAAGCGGGCCTGCAGCATTTGCTCGAGGAGTACCGCAAAGCGCCGACGCCCCGACTGGCCTTCAACATCCACATGGGACAACTCTTTCAGATGTCCGGCTTTTCGCTAAGCCAGCGCACGATCATCGGCGAGGCCTTGAAAAGCGAGGGCGAGATCGAAGTGGTGCCCCTCGTCGATGTGGCGCCCAACAATGCGTATCTCCCCGACGAGATTCTCGACCAGCTGCCCGACACGGTGATCAAAACGTCCAAAGGCAACATTGCTTACCATTCGCGGCAGCTCGCCTATCTGGCCGCGGGCGATCCGGACGAGGTCCTGAGTCCCGCCGCGCGCAGCGCTGCGCTCCGCCAGTGGCTCGGCGAACGCCTCAAGACCCTCGATGAGCACGACAAGTACATCGAGGAAACCGCCAAGCCGATCCCTATGCCGAAACCAGAAGAAGCCTTCCCAGAACTTTTATAAATTCAATTGGCTACAGCTCGGGCTTTGCGTTTGACTCACAGAAGAACTGATTCGCGGGGCGCGAGGTAATCGCGCGACATCATTGTTCCGACAAATTCAGAAGCCAAGAACATCGGTGTTGCCAGCCTTTTTTGCCGAGCAAAGTGGCCGCGCCTTGATCAAGACCCAGCAAGCGTCCGACATCAGACTTCAAAGTCGCCTCATTGTCCCAGCGCATGCTGATCGAACCGAGCATCGAATGCGTCAGACTACGTAAGCGCTCTGTTTGATCTTGCATCCGGGTCTCGAGCGCGCGACGCGCTTCGACAAGTTCGTCGTAATTCTCGATTTGGCTTTCGCTCGCGGCGAAGGGGGCAACGCTCTTGGCGAGCAGAATGCGGTACTCAAGTTTTTGCAGATCAAATTGTGCCGCTCGCCACTCGCGACTCAAGTACGCATGCGCATCGCTAAAGATCGGATGGGCCGCGGCGTGCGTGGGCTGCGCATCGAGACGCAGCAGTGCCGAACGGAAGGCCGCTTCCACCTCCTGGTAGCGGCGGTTTTCGAGGGAAAAGAACTTTTTGATTTCCCAAATGAGGTTGCCTTCGCTGACGTTCTCACCGAGCGTGGCGACGGGTCGTACCTCAAAGCTGGACACCGAAGACGCGATCACAGGTTTGGAGAGCAAAAGCTCTCCGTGCTTTGATGCGTAGGCCTCAACTGCGTGGCGAAGCCTTGTCGCCGAGTGAATGCCCACTTCGTCGCTAGCGGGCCGCTCGGAGCGAGCCCCAATCAGGTGAGCCACAAAAGGGAGCCATTCTCGAGACTGGGGGGAACTCATCCCGGCTTCGATGAGCGGCATCAGGTCGAGCTTGCGCTGCGTGTGCTGCGCATTGAAGGGATCGATTTCCATACCCGGATAGCCAGTGACGACGAGACGACGGAAGTCTTCCCAAAATGAGATTTCGTACCAAAGCTTGGGCGAGCGGTGCAAGGTGCGGTTGAGCGCATAGATATAGCCGAGCGCTTCGGAGAGCGTTCGCACTTCCGCTTCGGTGAGTCGATCTCCGATGTCGGCGTACTGAGTTTGAAATTCACGAATGACACTTTGTTCGCGCTCCGAAAATCCACCGAGGATCTCTGGCGAGTGCACCCCACCCAGGGCAATGCGCTGGTAATAGCGAGCGCCAAGAAAAAGCTGGTAACGAATGAGCGCACGCGGAGAGGATTCGATCGCTTGGCGCAGCAGCGTGGTGAGCACCACGGCGTTTGTTCCCGCAACGCGGCGAATGGCAGCGACCAAAGATCGATCTTGCAGCATGGCAGCCATCTCGTTGCTCGAAACGTTGAGGTCGTGCCAAGTCACGCGACGATCATCGTGCTGACGCACCCATAAAGGCAAGCGAGGCGAGAGTCGGCTTCGGATGAGATTCACCTCGAGAGCGGCTCCATCAAGTCCCAAGCCGTGCTCCAGAGTACGAGCATAGACAAGATCGGGATCGCCGCGCAGCAAGCGGTGGCGATCGTTGCGCAAACGACGGTAGGTGCTGCGCTGGTGCCCAAGGGCGCGGTAGACCCTCAAATGTGTGCGAACAGCGCCGCGTGCTCGCTTCAATAGGGATTCGGCCCCGGCCATCCACTCCAGCGCTCGCGAGCGCAGTGTGGAGCGCGACGCGTTCTCACGATTTTGCGCTAAGAGAGCAACGAGCTGCGAGGACACGCTATGAAAATCACTCTGCCACTCTCGGTGCTGAGCCTCGTCGCCCGTCGCTTCGAGTTTGGCCAAAACGTGGTGCAAATAAATGCCCAGGTTCGCTTCGGTGAACGCGCGGTAATCGCCCTCGGACTTGGCGTAATAACCTTTTTCTAGAGAGCGGCGAAAGACGCTGGGCTGGAGTCCCGCTTGCGCAAGGTGATGGTCACCCTTTTCGGCGATCGAAGTGCGCGCCACCGAAGAGGAAAAATTCAGCATGGGCTGCGAAACCACGTAAATGCCGGGCTTGGCCGGATCCTTGTTCACGTAATTGTGCACTTGGTTTTCGGCATCAAAAGAGTAATTGTAGTGGCTCAAAAATTCGGCGTCGAAAGAGCGCGCCAGCGGATTCTCTTCGTGAAAATCTACGCCTTCAAATCCGGGACGAGCGATCACCACCCAATTGGCCCGCTCAAACATGTCGCGCCAGTTTTCCATCCAGCTCGGCACGCTCGCGAAGCTGTCGCCACCCGAAAGCCAAAAGACGCGCCGGGCGTCGCCATCAGCGTCTTCACGTAAATAATCGAGAGTCTGCAACGTGTTCTCTTTGTTATTGGTGCGGATATCGTAGAGATCGAGCTTCAGATTAAAATTCACGCCCTTCTCGGACCAGCGAAAATCTCCCGAGCCTTCGCCGGCGTCTTTGCGGTAGGCGATGCCATTGAGTCCCAGCACCTCGTCGAAGTGATCCACGGCCACGCTGCTGACGTCCACGATTTGCTCGGGCGTGCCCGCTCCCGGCTTGTAGGGAACTGTGGGCATGAGTCGGGCCTCGAGAAAGCCAAACCGGTGCATCATCCGGGCGAGCACGCCCATGTGCTCCAGAGTGGGAGGGTTGAGGCTACCGCCAAACGCTAAGCGTGAACCCTCGGCCAGGGGAGCGCCGCCAAGCTGCTGAAATTGGGCGCGAGAAGGCGAAACCCATAACAAGAATGAGAGGGAAAAAACCACCGTGCAACGAAGTTTGGCGTGCATGGCGATCGACTAGTCGAGGCGAGCAGGCGACTTCAAGCAGAATCGCCCACTCGAGAGCGGCGATATTAAGGATTCAAGCGGTAGAGCATGCGCGGGAACGGGATGCACTCGCGAATGTGCTGGGTGCCGCAGATCCAGGCCACACAGCGCTCAATGCCCATGCCAAAGCCCGAGCTAGGCGCCGAGCCGTAGCGACGCAGGTCGAGGTACCACTGGAATACGGTGGGATCGAGCTGATGCTCTTCGATCTTTTTCATAAGCTTGGCGATGTCTTCTTCACGCTGACCACCACCGATGATCTCGCCGTAGCCTTCGGGCGCCAGCAGATCCACCGATTGGGTGAGCTCGGCATCCTTGGGATCTTGCTTCATGTAGAAGGCCTTGATGGCGCCGGGATAGTTGGTGACAAATACGGGGCCGTCGAACTTCGAAGCGAGAATCGTCTCGTCGCCGCCGCCAAAGTCGCCGCCGCGCTGGAAATTGTCTTTGGACTCTTTTTCGAGAATGTCCGCAGCTTCATAGTAGTGCAGGCGTGCAAAGGGTTTAGACACTGTGGCAAGCTTGGAGACGTCGCGCTCGAGGGCCTCGAGTTCGCGTGCTTTGTTTTTGAGCACGCGCTCCACCACATAGCGAACCATGTCTTCGGCGAGCTGAATGTTGCCCTGCAGATCCTGGAACGCCACTTCGGGCTCAACCATCCAGAATTCGGTCAAGTGGCGACGGGTTTTGGACTTCTCCGCACGGAAGGTGGGGCCAAAGGTGTAGATTTTGCCGAAAGCCATCGCGCCGGCCTCGCCGTAAAGCTGACCGGTTTGCGCAAGGTAGGCCTTGGCTTCGTCGAAATAGTTCACTTCAAAGAGGTTCGTGGAACCTTCTGCAGGGTTTGCGGTGAAGATCGGAGAGTCAAAGCAAGTAAAGCCGCGACCGTCGAAGAAGGCGCGCACCGCCGCGATGACTTCGGCGCGCACGCGCAAGATGGCGTGTTGGCGCTTGGAACGGATCCAGAGGTGTCGCTGGTCGAGAAGAAAGGCAGGGCCGTGTTCTTTGGGCGTGATGGGATAGTCCACCGAGGTGCCCACGATCTCGAGCCCTTCGATTTGAAGTTCCCAGCCGCCGGGAGCTTTGGCCGCTTTGGTAAGGTAACCACTCGCGCGTACGGAGGTTTCTTGAGTGAGTTTTTCAAAGGCCTCAAGCGCCGCGGGCGGTGTGGTGCCTGCAAAGAGGATGCACTGGATGGTCGCGGTGCCGTCGCGCAGGAGCAGGAATTTCACCTTGCCGCTGGAGCGGTGGTTATAAACCCACCCTTGGACGGTCACTTTTTCGTTTTCGGCGCATTTGCCGGCAAAGATATCTTCAACGTACTGAACAGGATAAGCCATGGGTGTTCTTTTAACCCGAAGCGCATATAATGACTACATGGGTCTTTTACGTTTCTTGCTGAATTTTATGATCGCAATGGCGCTCTGGACGACGCTGGGACAGTTGTCCTTCAAAGGACAAAAGTTGGAGACGAGGTATCACCTCTGGGTCAACTCACCTGCGATGCAGGGAGTTTTCGACACGGCCTTTTACCCGGCCCGTTGGTCTTCACAAAAACTCTCGAGCCTGTGGAACGACTTGAGTCCGTCGTCGTCACAGGCCCGATAGATTCTCGTTACTTAACCTGGGTCTGAGCCGGAACTTGGGTAGAAGCGTTCTGCGG
Organism: Bdellovibrionota bacterium; assembly: GCA_035539375.1. GTDB lineage: Bacteria > Bdellovibrionota > UBA2428 > UBA2428 > UBA2428 > DATLIP01. The sequence continues at coordinate 18,941 of DATLIP010000044.1, forward strand.
CATGATCGCATTCATACCGTGAGCCGCGCTACCGTTGCCGAGGCCACCCGCACCAAAGGTCTGCTCTTTGATGATCTGGCAGTTCGGAGTGTTGAAAGCCACTCGCGTACAATCACAGACCATGTTCTGGGTGGGATCGAGGGCTGATTTTTCGCCCGCTTCCGCAAGGCCAGTGCCCAGCAGAGCGACTACGAAAAACGCCGTTCCCGCCATGTTTTTCCATTCAAACCGTTTCATAAGTTTCTCCCTCGCGCAGCCCAACACGTGGGCACACGCGATCTTTGATAGATATGATGCGAAGGGCATGCCAATGTGAAGACGGCATGAATTGATGGCTAAATCATTGATTTTAAAGGATAAGGATATAGACACCCCAGCCCCAGGGGTGTCTAAGGAATAGACACCTGTAGGCGCAAAACGCGGGGACGGGTTAAAGTACCGGGTTAAGGTAACGGATACCTTTTTAGGGTGTCTTGTAGAAACGCTCGTTAAAGGCGCGCAGGACTTCGAGGGCGCCATCGCCCGGGCAATTGCCGCCCGAGCAATTGTGCTTTTCGGCGAGCAGGCCCGAACGGTGGGCGAGCATCTTTTCGATGGCGTAACGAGAATTGAGCTGGGAGGTGAGCTGCCCTAAAAGGCGCACGGCCTCGGGCGAGGGCTGGCGGAGCCATTCCGGCGAGCGTTCCGAATAGCCAAAGGGGGCCGCCTCTTCGCGCTCGTGATAAGAACCCGCAAGCACCACCCCAATGGAACCGTGGTTATAACTGAGCCTTAGGATCTCGCTGGTTTTGAAGGTTCCCGCGGTGCCGTCTTTTTTCAGCTTGAAGGTTTTTTCTCGAGTCTTGAGCGAGACCTTGAGAGGCCGCCCGAGCACGGGGTGCTGGAGCGGAACGCCCTTGTCGTCGACAAGCTCAAGACTCCGTTCGGTCACATGGAACTTATAATAGGCACCTTTGATAAAGCCGCCCGTTTCGAGCGCATCGCGCACCCCAAAAAAATTGTAATCCGGTGCAGCCTTGCCGTCTGGCAGAAATTCCAAATCATTCGCGTGCCCATCTTGCACGGCCACAGCCCGAAAGAGCTGACCCACGCCCTCGACCTTCTGCGCCTGCAGATCTACCCAACCCGCATGAGCGCCGCGAAAGCGTTCAGGACGGGCTTCGTAGACAAGCCATTGCCCGCCCGCAAGCGTGCACCCGGCATTGCGGGGATCCTTGAGCGCGAGTTCCTTGTGGCGATCAAAAGCTTCGCGACGCGATTTGAAATCGTTAAAATGCTCTCGCGCCACTCGCTGGATGAGTTCGGGAGAATAACCCTTGCCCTTCATGCGCTTGTTCAAATCGCGCAACATCACTCTCAAAAAGAACGATTCGGGCGGTGTCTTCTTGGCGATGACGTAGTGGTAGGCGATGTCCGACCAGCCGTTGTCGCGCACGTGCATGCGCTTGATGTCTTGCGGGCCCGAGCCCTCAAAGTATTCGGCATGGTGCAGGGTGATGGTCTTCACATCTTCAGCAGGCTGCGGCTCAACGTCGAGTGTTGCATCGCCCTTACGTTTGGCGATGAGCGCATCAAACTTAGCAATCTTCGCCGACCACTCGGGATCCCAGAGGTCGCGGTAAACGATGCAGGGCTTGGTGGCAAAAAACGGGGTCTCGCGCACGTAATCGCGCATCGCCGCGTAATCCCAATCCATACGGAAAGGGAGTTTGTCCTCGAGAGTGACCGTGGCGGGCTGATCGTGAACGGTGGGCGCGGCCTCTTGGGCAAAAGCCATAGGAACGCTCAGGAGAGCCAATGTGACCGCGCGAAGCATGAGAGCAACCCTAGCGAAATCGCTGTGACTTAGCCACCAAAGACGTGAGCACCGCCACCCTGCTGGGGAACGAGCACGCCGTTTTGCATGCGGGTGTTGCCGTAACGGTATTCCGCACAGCCATTGCCGGCACTGATGTAGGCGGGTTGTTCACCCATGATTTGCTGCTGGGGAGCGATGAATCCGGCGCTGCCGCTAAATGCGGTGCCCTGATTGGCGTACATCATGTTGGCGCCGCCGAAAGCCATGTTCTGCTGCTGACCACCAAATCCAGGATTGAAGCCCTGGTTGTTCATCTGCACGGGCTGGAACTGGGCCATAGCCGGTGCGGAGCTAACGAGTATTGCTAATGCGAGTTTTTTCATCATCTTGTTCATCCTAAACCTCTCCCATTAGTCTTCAGCCGCGAGCGACACGCCGGCGGGTTGCACGATTTCGAGCAGGCTCTGAAAGGTGCCCGCGATACGTTGAGCGGTTGCGAGTTCTTTGTCCGAAGCGATCGAACGACCTTTGTCGTTCAGCACTTCGACCACTTGGCCGATGTCGTTGTAGGCCATTTTGATCGCACCCGTCACGGCGCCGGCCTGTTCTTTGATCTCCACTGGCTGACCAGCGGCGTTGTAGCGGAAGTAGACCTTACGAGCCTGAGCGGCAGCGCCGACCTGCGCACGTTTGGTTTCTTGTACGATCGTGATGCGACCCGAAACGTCGTAGGTCAAATCGAGGCGACGGTTCTCAAGCGAATCAAAGGCCCAAGCCAGGTTGCCGCGTTTGTCGTAGTTATAGGTCACTTTGCGACCATTCTTAGTGACGCTCGAGATCTTCTTGTGAGCTTTGTCATAAGTGATAGCGGTCACGATGCCTTCGGGGCTGGTTTTCTGCTTCAAGAGACCGTCGGTGTAGTATTCAAAACCTGTGCGACGCTTGTTGACACCGGACTTGGTCCAGCTCAGATCGCTGGCAACGATCTTCGACGAGTCGGCCACGGTCCACTGGGTGATCGCCTGCGGAGTGGCGCAGCACTCGGTGAAGATGGTTTCGGTGGCGAGACGGCCGATGAGCGTCACGGCGCGATTGTTGTACTTGTCACCGCTCGGCTTACGTTTGAATTCGTACCAAAAGAAAGCTCGCTCTTGCTCTTTGGAACCTTCGCGGCCGCGGGTTACCACGGTTCCAAATTTGTTTTCGGGATCGATCTTGTCTGAGATGTACTCGTACTTGTTAAAGGTCGTGTCCGTATCGCGGAAGCTGGTGATCCAGTCGCGAACCTTGTCGTAGGACATCGACTTAAAGGTACCATCTTGGTACGAGATCTTGGTCATGTTGTGCTCGTTGTCGTAATCGTAGTTATATACGATACCATCGGCGCCGGTGGCCTTTTCGAGGTTGCCCTCTTTCGAATAGGAGTAGGTGGCTTTCTTCTCACCATTTTTGATGAGCACGATGCGAGGGAATTTTCCGAAGGTCTTCCACTCGATCGCCACTTGGTTGTTGAAGTTGTCTTTGAGCATCTTCAGCTGACCATCGACGTAAACCAGGTCTAGGTAATTGTTGTTGCGGTCGGAGATCTTGGTCATGCGGCCCGAAGCGTTGAAGGTGTAGCGCTTGCCCGAAGCGGCGCTGAGCACGTAGAGGTCTTTCGCCTTGCTGATCGTTTGGTGACCGTAAACGGTGTTGATCCAGGTGTTAGGAGTTTTGTGGGGAGTGAAAACCACGCGGTTGCCACCGCCAGCTTCGTTGAAAATGATGTTTTTGCCGTCGACCGATGTACGGCCTTCGAACTCCGAAGACCAGCCTACGCCGAAGGCACCCTCAGCGTAGCTCGAACGACTGTTGTAGGTGCGAGTCGCGTCGATATGAATGCCGCTCGTCTCTTGCATGTAGTCCGTATAGGCAATGTAAAAGTTACCGTTGTTCACGTTAACGCCCGCGAGCGCAAAGCCCGGAGCCATTGCTACCAATGCAGATAAAATCCCTTTTTTGAACGACATGAAATCGCCTCCCCTAACAGCTAACAGTTTACCCTGAGCCGCCGAACTATCTAAACTCGAATCGTCACAAGTTTTTTGACGACGAAGAATCCGATCGCTTGCAGCAAGATGATCACCCCTAGAATCGCCCATCCCAGCGGATGCACAAAGAGCGGTCTCATCATTTGTGGGTCAACGCTGTAGAGCACCGCAGCAAGACCCCAGGGCAGGATCGATACGATCACGGCCGAGGTCATCCCCTGAGCGGTCATCGCCTTGATTTTATTTTCAATTTTAAGACGTTCACGAATCGTATGTACGATGGTCTCAAAGGTCTCTGCCACGTTACCGCCGGTCTCTTTGAGGATGTTCACGCTTGTCACGAACATGTTCACATCTTCGGTGGGGATGCGCAGGGCGAGGTTGTCGAAAGCTTTCTCTAGCGAGAGACCCACTTTGTTTTGGTTCAGCACTAGACCGAACTCCTGCGAGATGGGGTTTGGCATCTCCGAGGCCACGATGTGCAGCGCTTGCGGCACGTTGAGACCCGACTTCAGGGCGTTCGACATCAGGGTGAGGCCGTCAACCATCTGACTGGAAAAGGCCGAGATGCGGTTCGGGCGTACGACTTTCTCTAAGTGTATCAACGGCAAGCGCCAGCCCACAAAAAAGGCGCCGATCGCCACCGGAATCGAAATCATCAGCTCTGACCACATGAGCACAAAAAAGACGAATGCGAGTCCGCCGCCGATCATCATCTGTTGGCGCATGACCTCTTCGCGCGGACGTGGATTGAAGAGCTGATCGCTGAGTTCCACGATGCGGTCGGTGGTTTTGCCCAAAATTCCGCCGATCTTCTCAGCCCAGTACTCATAGGACATGAAGACCGCTAGGAAAAAGCAAGTGCCCGCAACCAGGGTGATGCCGAAAGTGCCGTTCATGCCGCTTTAAACAGATCACGCGGCACGTTGATACCGAGCGCTTTGATCTTCTCCATGAATTTCGGGATAAAACCCGTCGCGACGTGTTTGCCGATGACCTTGCGGTCTTTGTCGAGACCGTCTTGGCGGAATACGAAGATGTCTTGCAAGGTGACAATCTCGCCCTGCATGCCCACGACTTCGGTGATGTGAGTCACCTTACGCGAGCCATCCTGCAAACGAGACTGCTGAACGATGAGGTTCACCGCTCCGGCCATCTGTTCACGGATCGCCTTTACGGGCAGATCCATGCCGGCCATCATCACCAGAGTTTCAAGACGCGCAATCGCTTCGCGGGGAGAGTTCGAGTGCACCGTGGCCATGGAACCGTCGTGACCGGTGTTCATCGCCTGGAGCATGTCCAAAGCTTCTCCGGCACGGACCTCACCAATGATGATGCGATCAGGACGCATCCGCAGGGTTTGTTTCACAAGATCACGGATCGTTACCGCACCCGTGCCTTCGATGTTGGCCGGACGGGTTTCGAGGCGACCCACGTGCTCCTGTTGGAGCTGAAGTTCGGCCGCGTCCTCAACAGTGAGGATACGCTCGTTGGCCGGAATGAAAGACGAAAGGATGTTCAGCAGCGTTGTTTTACCTGAACCGGTACCACCACTGATCAAAACGTTCAGGCGCGCTTCGATGCAAGCGCGCAAAAAGTCCGCCATCTCGGGCGTCACCGATTTGTAATTGATGAGGTCCTGGGGGCCAAGGCGCTTGGCGGGGAATTTACGGATCGTGACCATTGGCCCGTCGATCGAAAGTGGCGGGATGATAGCGTGCACACGCGAACCGTCCGCGAGGCGGGCGTCCACATAAGGTGTTTTTTCGTCGATGCGGCGTCCAATGGGCGTCACGATGCGCTCGATCACCTGCATGAGTTGGGCGTTGCTCGAGAAGGTCACTTTGGACTTCATCGCCTTGCCCGCTTTCTCGAGGTAGATCAGATCCGCACGGTTCACCATGATCTCAGTCACCGCGGGGTCAGCGAGAAATTCTTCAAGGGGTCCAAGACCCAGGGCTTCGTCCAAAACCTCTTTGGTGAGCTGTTTGATCTCTTCGCGCGATTTCCACGGATGGTCTTCACGGTTCACGATCTCAGAAACCACCACAGTGGCCTTGTTGCGGAGTTCGGCTTTTTTGGCCACCGTAAGGTTACGGTTCAAATCTTCTTTGCGCAGGTCCATCTTTTCTACGAGCTGCGCGTGCACACGTAGCTTAAAGGCCGAGCGCGGATCTTTGGTTTCGTTGTTCATGCCACGCGGGCCGGTGACTGCCGGCTCGGCGCTCGCGCCGCCGCCCTCGCCGCCCGAGGCCGCAGTGGGCGCCACGGGTTTGGGACGCGACTTGCGTGTGATCTTGGCGAGTTGGTCGAGGATCTTTCGTTCGATGAGCAGCCGGCCCATTCCGAGCAGGGCTTTGGTGGCCTCACCCTGGGGAGCACCCACCACAAAGGGAATGCCCTTGGCGAGCGCCATCGATGCGTTTTGCGCGTCGTCGGGGATCACAGAGACCACCTGACGGTTTAGGGACTTTTCGATAAAAGGCGGATTGTAGGGCGAGCCGTTGGTGAAACGGTTGATCACCACTTTTGTGATCTCCGCAGGGTAGAGCTGACCCTGCAGTTTTTCGATGACCCGTTTAGTTTGGTTAAGCACTAGAATCTCGGGGTTTGTCACCACGAGAATCAGCGTCGCCTGATCGAGAATCGAACAAACGGAGTCGTCTACAGTAGAACCACAATCAACGATCGTGATACCGAAGGAGCGCTTGATCATTTTGATCGCCATCTCCACGGACTCGGGATTTTCAGTCGCAAGGCGTTCGGGATTCGAAAAGAGCTGAATAAAATTCACGCCCGTGCCGCTCTTTCCCGCGGGAACCGGGGTCATGAGCGCACGTAGGGCGTTTGTGTCTTTCACCGCACCTTCGATGATCTTCTCACCAAAGCCGTTGACCTTTTTTACGCCGAGCACGAGCGACTGGTCGCCGCTGCCATTGGGGTCGGCATCTACCAGTGCCACGGGAATTTTAGCGTCCATGGCAAGAGCCATGGCGAAGTTGGCCGCGACGACAGATTTGCCCACGCCACCCTTACCGCCTACGAAAGCGATGAGGTGACCTCCCCCTGGAATTTGGCCTGATCCTGGTGCTGGCGAGTTCATTCCCTTCGTCCTTTCCCTAGCGTCTCAGACGGAATTTTCGCTTGAGCGATTCCGTACCTTGCGAGGCGCTACGCAGTTTGGTGGGTGTGACGAAGATGATGAACTGATCTTTGTTGTCGGTGATCTGTTGAGACCGGCCGAGTTCAAAGACGCTGAAGTCAACTTTGCGACCCGCGGTGGAGTCGGTTTGCGCTGCGGGATCGCGCGTGGCGGTCACGCTGCGACGTTCAGCCACAAGGCCACCGAGCGCAGCGGATTCGCCGTTGCCCACCACCAGTGTGGTGTCGATCTTGTTCGACAGCACGTTGGGTGCGGGAGCGTTGTCCTCTTGTTGAATTTCCTGCTGGGTAGCGACGATCGCCATGTTGATCTTGTCGTATCCCGGCACCGAAGTGGCCTTGATGTCGATCTTGGTCTCCACGGGAATCGCCTGCAGTGAAGTGACAGGGTTGCCGTTGGCGTCGAGGTTGGTCACGGGAATGTTCAGCGTAAAACGTTCTTCGAGCACGCTGCTGCGTGGTTCGCCACCGCCCGAACCACCGCCGTCCTTCATCAGAAGGGTGGCGGATTTCAGGATGCGCGCGTTGCCGTTTTGAGCCATGGTATCGAGTTTCGGAAAGAGCGAAGACAGGGTGGCCGTAAAGGCTCCTGCGAGACGTCCCAAGTCCGAAGAATAATTGAGCGAGGGGTTGGCGGTGATGCCGGGAGCCCACAAAAAGTCGAAGTTTTTGAGATACGAGCGTTTGAGTGTGACAAAGTCCACGCGCACGCTGAGCATCTTGTCGGGCTCGGGAGCGGCGGGTTGACGGATACGCACCATCTGCACGCACTCGGGCAGGTTCGGAAAGCTCGGGGTCTCAACCTTGCCTTCGGAGTCGAGCGTGTAACGCTCGGTCACGTAAGCTTGGCAGATGTACATCGCGGCCTGACGATCGGCGAGTTTGTCGACGGCGCCCTCTAGGAAAAAGCGTCCGTTGACGACCTTCACCGTGATGTCCTTAGGACGGCCCGGACCACCGGCGATCTCTTCTTCCATCTTCTTGGCGAGCAGAGACTGTGCCATGGGCGAAATCTCTACAAGGTTGACGACCGGTTTGGCCGCGCCCTGGTAGCGTTTGACCACGTTCAGCACGCGGCGCATTTCTTTGGGAATCAGCACCTTGCCATCGACAACCACCGTAGAACCCACGATGCGCACGTCGATGCCCTCGACGGGACCGATGAGTGCCTTGAGCTCTTGCGCGAGAGTGATGAGGTCCTCATCGCTAACAGTAAGACTATAGACTTTCAGCACACGGCCTTCACCGCTGGTGCCGTCTTGTTTTTGTACCTTTTCGGCCACGATGATCTGCGTGGTGCCGATCTTGTCACCCACGGAGATGCGCTCTCCGCCGGTGGCGGCGTCGGCCTCGCCCTTTTGCACGATGCCAAGTACGGACTGCCTGACCCACACGTTGTTACGAAAGGGTGCGGGCACGCCGAGGTTTTGAAAATCGAGTACCACCGAGCCACCTTTTTTCACAAAAAAGTTCTCGATGCCGAGGGCGGGCTTCACGCGCTCGCGACCAATCATGATCTCGCCGATGTCCGTTTGCGGAATCTCGCCGAGCGTGATGGCCTTTTCAACCGTGTCGGCGGCCGTGTCTACTGCCTGGGCGTGCGCCACGGGCAGCATTGCGGATGAGACCAAAAACCAAAAAGAATTTTTCAAGAGATTACTGAGCAAGCGAACCTCCCGTTCCCCAAGGCGAAGGCGGCGGCGCCGGACGAGGCGGTGGCGCGGCTTGCGCGGCCGGACGACGGCGTGCGCGTTCGATTTCGGCTTTGCGCGAATCCTGACCTAGAACTTCGTCCACCGTGGTGGTCGAAACCGAGGCGATCACGCGATCCACCGGGTTACGCAGCGTCACGGTGAGACCACCGGCCGCTTGAGGGTTTTCCAAAATGAAGACAAGCTGCTGAGCCTGGTCGGGCGTCACTTCCACGGTGATCGTCGAGTAGGCGCGGCTGTTGCGCAGATCGATGGCGCGCTGAGATCCGCTCACGGGATCCATTTCGATCGCGGCGGGAACTTTGTTTTGAATGAGCTCACCCACGGCGAGCACGTGCACGTTTTGCATCACAGTTTTGGTTTCCGAAAAGCGGTCGGCGTCAACTTGGTACTGGATGTTGGTGATCAGGTCGATGCGATCTCCGGGCTTGATAAGGCGAGTAACGCCGCTCACGTCATTCACCGGAATCGACATGGCACGGCGCGAGATCGCAATCTGCGCGGAGATGCCCGTTGCGGCGCCAGGCATGAGCACTTTGGTGGCGAGCACTTGCTCACCGGCGCGAATGGGAGCCGAGGCCACAGCACCTTCGAAAGCATTGGGATCATCGTAGGCGCCAGGTTGTTTGAATGAGTTGGGAACGGTCTTGGTCGTGAGCATGCTGAGTTCGATTTTTTGAAGCTCTTGAATGTCTTTCGACGCAACAACTACAGTGACTTCGTTGCCAAATTCCAACTTCACTTCGTCGGAGCGTTTTTCGACGTAAAGGTAAACGAGCACCATACCCAGAAGGGCAATCACCATGCTCACCAAAAAGGCTCTCGATTGATTCATCGCCTCATATCTCCCAACTATCTACGTTTCGGAAAACATGAACTTTTTCTTAACGACCACCGGTCTTCTAAAAAGGCGCCCGACTCCCGCACATACCGGCACCGCGTTAAAATGATGCGCCGCCGGTATGCGGGAGAGTCGGGCGCCTACCTGGGCGCCTATCTGTCAGTTGACGCAGGAGGCTCCGTTACGGCGGTAGATGACCGCGTAAGTGGTGATTTTTACTTCTTCGGTTTTCACCGCTCCGCCTTGCGAAGCGATGCTGCGGCCTTCGTAAGGGACTTTCACGCTGATGTTGGCGTCACCGCCCGGGATCACCATGAAGCACGCGTCGCTCTGGGTGATCACGTCGCCGCCGCCGGGGATGTTGAATTCCGATCCTAGGCCGCCCAAGTAGAGCCGGCCCGAAGTGGAATCGCTCGGCACGCTAGTCAGATTGCCCGAGTTGTTGATCTTGGCGAAGATCATGTTGCGCACGACCTCTTGGCGGATGATCGAGGTGCGCATGACCTTGTAGTAAGAGGCCGCGGCCGAGATGAGGATGATAAAGACCACCATCGAAATGGCCATCTCCATCATGGCCTGTCCCGATCGTGAGTTCTTAGTGCGTTTCATCGCTAGCACCCGTTATCCGACATCGCCGTGATGGTAACGTCACTCTGCATTTCGTTCAGATGCGCGGGCGGAGCGCCCGGAAGCGCCAGTTTTTGAAGCATGTCCCGAAAGTACTGGCGACACTCCACAGAGGTGGGCTCACGACCCAAAAACGACGAGGCCTCCAGAGTGATGCGTTTCACCGAGTCCCAATCGCCATCGCCCAAAGGCAAGGCTGCGAGCGGCATCGAAAAGCGCACACGTACCGCCGCACCCGAATCGGTGGGCTTGCCCGAACCGCTCGGTACGGCGTCCGGATCTCCGGGCGGCACGGTAACTTCGAGCACTTCGGCGCGAATGGGCCCGAGACGTACTGGCCCTTCTTTGAGTCCGTAATTCGAAAGAGCATCCAGCGCCCAAGCTTCCTGGGTCGCGGGGTTGCCGTGGGCGGCCTGATAGGTGCGCGCGGCCATAAAAACGGCGTGCGCCACATACTGCTGAAAGGCGAAGGCCATCACAGCGTTATAAGAAATGAAGAGCATCGAAACGAAGATCATCGAGACCACGGCGAATTCAATCACCGACTGTCCCCGACGACGGCGCAGGCGGAGCTCACTTAACGACAATTTCGACTTTGTCGTAGTATTTTTTGTAGGCATCCCTCTCCCCATACGTGTATTCGTTTTCGGCGGTATCCTTCTGAGTTTTAATAGCCGAAGCGATAATATCACCCACCGGACCCATAAATAACATGACGGCGCCTACGACAACGCCCACTAAGATGATGTATTCCACGGTGCTTTGGCCACGGCGGGCGGCGCGAGCTTTGGCCCGCACAAAGAGTCGTTTTATTGACATGTCGCCCCCCCGCTACCGGGAACGCGATGAGACAAGCACACGCTAACCTTTGCGGGTAACTCGGCGAGTCCGGCGCCAAAAAGACCGTTACGAATGAAAGAAATCATTACCGTTGATGCAATAAAGATAACGGCCATGAGCAGAACGTATTCCAGCACCGCCTGCCCGTTGCGGCGTTTGCGCGAACTACAGGGTGGTACGCTCAAATGATTCACGTCCACCCCTAACTGGCTTCTCGCGCCAAGATTACTTCATGGTGTCTTTGATCTTGCCGGTGATGCCATCGCCCAGAGACTGGGTAGCACCTTCGATGAGACCTTTGAATTTCGATCCAAAAGCCACAACCATGGTTACGAGTACGGCAACGATCAAAAGATATTCAACCGCTGTTTGACCTTGTTTGTTTTTCAATCTTTTGAACATTTTCATGAATAAAATTCTCCCCCTTAAGGCTTCTCCCCTACTCTTCGGCACGTCCCACGCTAACCTTAAGCTATGCTTTGATTTTAATATTTTCGGAGGTCCAACTTCGAATGAAGATTTCGTTAAGAGTGCGATCTAATCGCAGAACGTGAGGTCCTCGTCGATGGTGAGCTGCTGCGTGAGCTGGAAGGCCACGCGCTGGAGTGCGTTTGAGGTCTTGGGTGTCATGCGCACTTCCCAGGTGATGTTGATCACCTGGCCTGCCCGGTTGCGTGGGATCGATACCATATAACCAAAAGGTACCGGAAAGTTGGTGAGCGTGGGCGGCTTGGCAAAATGGGAGCCGTTGACCGACTTGTACCAATCCGAAGCCGAAACCGCCACGTTGTCCACACCGCGGCGTCCAGGAGCCAGGCTTCCCCAGAATTTCCATTCGATCGAGGAGCCCTCGATTTGTTCGATGATCTGGTCGTTGGCGTCGCGAACCGGAACCAGGTTCGAAATCGTGTTGGGCTTGATGCGGAAATGCACGTTGTAAAAGTCCGTCGCGTCGCCCACCACGTTGGTGTTGTTCAAAATGTCAGGCATCACCACCGCGATTTCACACTCGCTGAGTTTGTTGTCGGCGTTTGAAAGGTTGCGGTTCGGATCGAAGGGCACAAAGTTAAAGCTCGAATTCACCCGAATGCGCGCCGTGGCGGCAGTCCCGACGTGAGTCGCGTTGGCGGGATCGAGCGTCAGGTAGGTGTAGTTGGTGTCGAGGTTGATGAGGCCACGCCCGGCGAGGAGCTGCAGCATGTCGGCGCGCACTTCGGCACCGCAGGCGGCGGGACTCACGGCGCAGCCCTGAGAGGCCGCAAAGGTTTCCACCTGGTCGATCAACTTGCGAGCATAGAAACGGTAGCTGTTGGTGGCGGGTGTGGTGAGATTCTGAAACGCGAGCATCGAAATCTCAAAGGCTTTGATCCAAGGGTCTTCGATGCCCACGATGTCGACGCCAAATTTCACAAAACAAGCGGGGTTAGGATTCAAAGAATCGCTGCATCCGCTGATTTGAACTTTCTGATTCATGATGTACTTGCGGATGTCGTTGATCGCACCGGCGATCACCCGGCCATCCATATGAGGGTTAAAGATGTAGGTGTCCGGAAAACGCCAGAGTCTGGAGAGAGAGCGGTTGTGAAAGCCTTCGCGCACCACGGTGTCGGCCCGCACGAGCGGCATGTTGTTCTCGAGGTACACTAGAATCCGCTCGGACTTGGTCATGGCGGCAGCGTAGTAATCGGCCGTGCCTTCGATAATAGCGTCGAGGTCGGGATTCGTTACCGAGCCTTCTTCGGTGTGAGTGATGGGCACGCGCATGGCAGTTTCGTTGTAGACGTACTGCAAATAGTGCGCGTATTCGTGATAAATCGCGTCGGCCTCATCGACCATGTTCAGTTTGGTGAGCGCAGACTGCGCGGTGTGCTGGTAGAAGTTCACAAAGAGCCCACCGTTGTCGTAAGAAAAATGCGTATCGAGAAGAGCGTTACCACCGGTAGCGGCCGTTCCTTTCACGACGTAGTTGTCATCGGTGACCAGGGCGTGAATCGAAGAGAGATTCAGCGGTTCGTCCACAAAGGCCACTTTGTGTGCCTTGGCCATGTGGGCGTAGAGCATGAAAGCCTTGAACTCTTTGGAGTTCCAGTTCAGCTGCGCACCGGCCCAGGTGTTAAAGATCGGGCTCTGCGTGCTGGTTTCGGTGTACTGCACTTGAACCCCGTAGCCAAAACCGTTGGTATAATAACCGCGCAGGGGGCCTTCGAGACTCGCCAGTCCCGGCAAAGTGATGAAGGTTTTAGGAATGCTCTGAATATTAGATTTCGCGGTGGCCGCAGGATCCGAACCATCCCAAGTCGGTCCGCGTACAAAGAGCTGCAGCATTTGGTTGTCGAGGGCGTACTGACGGCGTGCGGCTTCGTAGAACATCATGCTTTCGAGCGATTGACCGCAAGCGGTCAGCAGCAAAAGCGCAAATATATAGGTAAAACGCCCCATCCCTATTCTCATTATCAATGATCCCGGAGCGCTTTTGTATGAAAATTCTATGAACTTACGCGAAAGTAGAGCCGGCCATCGTCAGAAGATTGGCGGGATTTGTGAAGATCGTGTTAAGCGAGGCGCCCTTAGAAGACGCCGATGCTGAACTGAATTTGATAAGTCGATTCGTTTTCGGCCGGAGCCAAGTTGAAGGCAAAATCGAGCGCGATCGGCCCCACTGGTGTGGCATAGCGAGCCCCCACTCCAAGACCACGACGCCATCCTGTGGTGAGGTCGCGCTGCGCGCGAGGAGCGAGAACGTCGATACGGCCGATGTCCATAAAGAAGGCGATCGAGAGGTCGTAGATCCAGGGCTGACGATACTCGGCCTTGAACTCAAAGGACTGCTGTCCTTGCACACCTTGCTCGTCAAAGCGCAGAGCCTTTTCGGGCAAAAAGCGGAGCGACGTTTGGCCACCCAAAAAGAGGCGTTTGTTGGCAGGCACCCCGCGTTCCGAATCTGAGAGTCCCCAGAGCCGTGCGTATTCGGCCGAAAAGGCGATCACGGATCCTGGACCCGTGCGGATATAGCGAGTGAAATCCTGGCGGAAGACGACAAAGTTCACGTCTGCATCGGAACCTAGGAAGGGGCTGGCGTATTCCACCGCCGACACCGAATAGAGGCCTCGGTTGGGGTTGAAGATGTTGTCGCGTCCGTCGTAAATCAGAGACGAGCCCACGGTTCCGATGCGGTACTTCTCACTGCGCTCCCTATTGGCAGACTCAGAGTCAAAGATGCCGAAAAGACGCGGGTGCGAAATTGTATAGATGTTCTGCACCCAAGACCAACGATCGCTGATCAGAAATTCTCCAGTGAGGGCCACTTCGGTTTCTTCGATCGAAAAACCACGCTTTTTAGAGCCATCGAGGAAAACCGTGTCGTCCTCTTTTTGGTAAGAGGCCGAAGTACGGAAACGAATGCGCTGCGAGAGAAAGTACGGATCGAGGAACGTGAGCGAATAGTTCTGCTCTAGGAACTGGTAATTGCGAATCTTGCGCGAAGCCTGAGCGCGTGCCAGGAATCCGTAATTTTCCCCAAAAACGTTGCGGTAGTTGAACTCCGTAAAACCGATGATCCCGAGGTCCGTGCGGTATCCCGGACCAAATTCAAAGGATCCGGCAGGACGCTCACGCAGGGAAACTTTTAAATCTTTTTGCTGAATCTCGAAACCGTGCGCAGGGTCTACACCCACCACCCTACCGGCGATCTTCTCGGTTTGCGCCGATCCAAAAACCCCCAGCGCGAGAAGGTTCTCGCGTAGTCGACGCTCGCCGTCGACACTCCACGGCTGTCCGGGGAGAAGCGTACGTTCGTAGAGCTCCCGCTCGACAACCTTGTCTTTGGTGCTTTCGTTGCCCTCGATCACGCTCTTACCGACAAGCACCTTGGGGCCGCTCTCGGTCTGAAACACAAGGTCGATGCGGTTGGAGGTCGGACGCTTTCGGAAGAGCAAGTCCTCAGAAGTGACCACGCGGGCATCGATGAAGCCATGGTTCTTGAGATGCTGCTCGATATTCGCATTGGCGGCCATCACCTTCGAGGGCTGCACGGCATCGCCCACCCCGAAATCAACGAATTTCGTACGATCAGCTTCGGGCAAAAAGGAAAGTCCTACAAAAGCGATCGAATCGACGTAGAACTTTTGTCCGATCTGCAGGTTCAAAATCATGTCGATGCGCGAGGAGTTCTCGCGTGGCTCGAAACGAATGTCCACGAACTTGGCTTCGATATAACCTCGATCGCGAATCAGATTAAGCATCGAAGCCGTGCGAGCCCGCAAGGATCCCTCTTCAAAGTAAATAAAATGGAAAGGGTCGGAGTTCTGCAGCCGCCATTCAGATTCGGCCGCCAACACGTCTTCGGACTCTTCGCGGCCGATGCCGCCCTGGAAGATGATGTCTCCGAGAAAGAACTGAACGCCCTCCTTGATCCGGAAGACATAGTGACTCTGTTCTACCCCGTAGATTTTTTTGATTTCGCTCGTCCAGCTCACTTCTACGCTCTTGAAGCCGTACTGCTTGTAGAGGGTCGAAATCTGGGTCGAGATGTCGTTTGCATCAAAGGGCACCGAGAAGTTGCGGATACGCTCCAACACCTTGTCGCGAAGAAAACGCTCCCAAAAGAAGACGTTGCCGCGAATGTCGATGCGGTACTGCGTGCCGCGGGCTTGTGTGACCTCGACACTGCCGTTTTCGATGTCCGCTCCATAATCCACGCGGGAATCGTAATAACCGTCTTGGCGCAGCTGATTTTGATAAGCTTCAAGTACCGAGTTCAGGGCCACGAGGTCGAGACGGGCCTTGGCGCCACGGCGGAAATCGTGATTGCCGATGGCGTCGCCGTACTTAGAGCGAATTTCCCGCTCTTCGCTTGGCGAGAAACCCGTGAGTTTGAGATCCGTATAATAAGTCGGTTCGGGCACCGACACGTTGATCACGAGATCGCGGTACTGCGAGGCCGGCACCTCTTCGAAGATCGTGATGGCTTCAGCGCCGCGGTAACCGCGCGACTCCAGACGCTCAACCACTTGAGTATTGATGCTCGACAAGGCCCCGAGATCCACCGGGTCTTCGGGTTTTACAAAAATGTCGTCTCGCAAATCGCTCTCGAGCTCGCGCAGATCTGAACGGCTGAGCTGGGAGTGCAAATTAAAGGAAAAACTCACCTTGCGTACTTTGTAGATGGAGCGCAGGACAAAGTAGATCTCACGTTTTTGGCTTACCACGCGAGCTTCGGCGTAACGAAACTTACCGCTCTGACCAAGACGCGCGAGAGCGTCGTCGATCTTTTTAAACGAAAAGTCCTCTCCGCGTTTGATGCCGGTCATGCCATGCAAAAAGGGAATGTCCTCGTCGCCATCGACCACAAAGTGGATGCCCTCTATGGTCCAGGCGCGCGCCAAGTTGGGCAGTGTCAGGGTGGCCAGGCCAAGTGTGGCCAGAAAAAGGCGGCGAGTGAAGAAGTTTCTCATTTCACATCCCACCTAAAGCGCAAGTCAAAGCCCACAGAGGATTCCTTGGGCTTGGGATTTTCCCAAACCCCCGACACGTTCACGTTGCGCAGAAGCTCGTAATCGATCTGCACGTTGTTCTCAGGGCGTGAAAAATCTAACGAGCGGCCAAAGGTGGCCGTAACTTTTTTAGAGAGTTTGCGCACCACAGTGACCTTGGGAATCGTCTGCCCTTGTGAGGCGAGGTCCGATCGAGCCGAAACCCGCACATCGAGTCCTGCTTTGTTCCTCAGGGTCGAACCGATGGTCTTACCGAAAATCGTCTGCAGGGCTTCAGCGCGGGCTGTGTCGGCGAGCGACGTGTCTTCGATGCTATCGTCCGAACGCACCACACCAAAGGCGAGAAGGCTCGCGATGTCCGGGAGCGAAAGCGGCGGATTGGATTGGAATTCGATGTTCGGCGACGCTGTGGTGCCCGTGGCGTTGAGGGTCACCGAGTAGGTTTGATCGGAAGTCTTGATGTCGGTATTCGCGGTGACGTTGATAAAGATGTTGCGCGAGGAGGCCGGGAAATCCACCACGCCCCTGATGATTTTGAATTCGTTGTCGCGGGCGAAGACGCGACCGTTCTCGAGTTGCACGATACCCACGAAGCTTGGATTGAGGTCCGTCCCCGTCAGGCGCATCGCACCTGTGGCATTGGTGGAAATGAGCGAATTGCGCACGGCAAATTTAGAACCCAAATCGATGGCCACGTCGAAGTTCAGTACCGGATCGCCGGTCGTCACCACCGCGGTGTCGGAGCTGGCACTCTCGCTAGCGTAGAGTCCATCGCTGATGGTCACCCGCCCGCGAACGTCAAAGGGATACGAAGAACCCGAAAGCACCACAGAGCCTGAAGTAACGGCGGGCACTTGGTCGATAAAGACAAATTCCGCGTTCGAGAGATTGGCATTCAGGTAAACGCCCGGGTTTTGCCAATCGAGCTTGTACTCGCCGCTGATCTCCACGTGCCCGCCGCCGAAGCTTGAGCGAAAGTTGTTAAAGAGAATACGCGAGTCTTTGAATTCTAGCAGTCCCGTGGTGTTCTGACCGTAACGCCCCAACCCCTTAACTCCTACCGAGATGCCGTTCAAGTTGAGGTTGCCGCGGATGCTCGCGATCGAGAATGGCAGACCGAGAGCCAGCGTGCCATCGGCGTAGCCATCGCGAAGTCTCACGAAATCCGGAATCACGATGTCGACGAGCTCAGCGGGCCACTTGCCCGTGGCAGACACTTGCGTACCCGAAGGATTGACGTTCAGAGTTCCAGCCGAGGTCTCGGCCACAAAGCGTTCACCGCGCACACCGGACTTGTCCCACTGAAAATTGTGTTTGCCTTTGAGCGTGAACAAGTCGCTCCAACGACCCGTGGCGTTGTGTCGACGCAGCCGCAGGTCTTCGATCGTTGCGCTGCCCGAACTCGTACCGTACTTCACGTTCACAGCGCCCATGGTTTGCAAGTCGACCTTTTCACGCCACTCGTTGAGGTAACTCAGAGCGAGGAAAATGCCTTGATTCTTGAGCGACACGTCAACGTCCTGGAAATTGAGCTTGTCGCCAGAGTAACGACCACTGGCGCTCATGGCGAAGTGATCCTTAAGACTCACACGATAGCGCAGCGACTCGTTGTCTCCGCTGGCTTCAAAAGTTCCGTTGCCGTACTGATAGGTCGGATCGGCGAGCCCACTCAGCGTGCCGGTGATCTTGTAACCATCGCGATCCGACCATTTGCCGGCGAGCGACACTCGCCCGGCAGAGAAGAGCGATTCGATCTGGCGATCCCAGCCCAGGTTTACCACATCAAGGTCGGCGCCTTCGAAGTTCACGTAGCTGAGCCCCGCTTTGGGCGAGACGACCCCGTTTGCGCGCAACGTGCGTTTGTTCTTGATGCCGGTGAGTTCGTCGAGGATGAGATCCGTGCCCTTGAGACTCATCGTACCCTCGATGCGGTTCAACCCCACACCAAGCACCTCGCCCGAATCGAGCGCGCCGTTGATACGGCCCCGAATGCCGGTCTGAGTGGCGTTTTCGCTGAGGAATCCATCGAGGCGCAAAACGCCGGTGTAAAAACCGCGCACCACGTTCGTGCCCGAACCGCTGAGTATCGAAATTTCGTAACGTCGCAAAGTGGCTGAGGCTTCGAGTCGCGATTTGCCACCTGGGCGATTTTGCAAAACGCCACGCAGGATTGCGGTGCCGCCACCACTAGCGAGGCTGGCCGGACCGATGTTCAGATCGGCCTTTTCGTAGAGCAGTGGCGCATTGAGCTGACCGATGGGCTGATCCGCGTAAGTGAGCTTGTCGACTTCGATAGAGCCAAAAACTTTGGTGCGCTCAGGTCGCGATGGCAGCGCATAATCGTAGAGGATTTTGGCTTTGAGGGCCGCCACACCCGAGACCGGAAGGTCCATAAAATCCGAGAGCGCGTGAGAAAGCTCCAAACCGTTCGCGTTGAGATCGAGCTCTACGCGAGTGGGGATATACTTGATCTCCCCTTTGAGTGCGACGTTCGAAGTGGCCCACGCCATGTTCGCCTGAGTCACCGTGAGGTGCTTGTCGTAAACCATCACGTCAGCAACGAACTTAGCGGGTTTGGTATGCAAGAGAGGAGCCTGTGCCCGGTGGCCCGGAATTTCGGGCTCGGTGTACACGGTCGCCGCGCTGATATTCCAATCGGTTTTCGCGGCAAGTTTGAGCGGAGAGAGCGTTCCGGAGAAGGTCGCCGGACCATTGACCTGAAATCCTGCGAAGCACTCGTTCACTCCCGTGGCGATCATGATCGAACATAGGCTGAGCTCTTCGGTATTGAGACTTCCCTCAATCACCCCGCCGTCTTTGAATCGAATTTCTGTGAGAGCGAGTTTCTGCCCCCAGGCGGACGGATCGCTCAGCGAAGCGGGTAAGGTGAGCAGTGCTTTGCGCAACGTGAGTTTGTTTTTGTTGTTGTACTCGAAGGCCGACTCTAAACGTTCCAACTTGTACACGTCGTAGACGAGTCGATTGGCTACCAGATCCTCGACGATCACTTGCCAGGATTTTCCGTTTTGATATTCCAGTGAGGCGGTGCCGGCAATCGTCCCGGAAAGGCTCGACTGGTAATAACCGCGCGTCCAAGTACCCGACTGCAGGAGCGTGTTGACGTCGCGAAGGTTCACATTCAGACGGCTAGCCAGACGCCCGGGAACCTTTCCACTAAGCGCCACTGCAGGGGGAGCGTCGGGGTGGCCTGGCGAACCAACTTCCATTTTGCGAACTAAAAATGCGTAGAGATTTTTGGGCTCGCTCACGAGTGAAACTGAGAGCGAGACATCCGGCGTGGTCGCGAGCTTGCCGGGGACTTCCACAGAATCAAGTGAGAGTTCCGCTCGGGCCTGACCACGCGACTGATTGATCACGCGAAAGTTCAAGTTACTCACCTTGAGGTTCGAAAAATCGAGGTTCGCGTTTTCAAGTGCAAGCTCCGTAAACGCGATACGATTTTTGGCGAGCAGTGCGTTCAGCGCTTTCAGGTGCTTTGCCGCGAGATTGGGGAATTCGTGCAGTTGCGGCGTGGGTTCGTTCGGATCCGATTCGAGCCAGCGCTCGGGAATCTTACCCTTGAGCGTCAAACCTCGCACCGCCACGTCGCGAAAACGCGCTACACCCAAAACCAAATCTACTGGCGAAAGTTGCACTTCGATTTCGGCGGCGCGAAAATAAATTCCTTCCATCGAAAAATCCACATCGGCCAGTGAGGCCGAAAAGGTGGTCGGATGCAGATCCCAAGACTTTGCCACGACAGGCACGCCGGTTCGGAAG
>DATLIP010000045.1:0-20666 GCA_035539375.1 Bdellovibrionota bacterium
GGATCGTTCAGGATCAAACTTGGTCGAAAAACAGATAGATTCTCAAGACTCAGAACTTTCTGTTTCCAGCACTACCATCAGTGGTTCACTTTTACTCAAAACGGAGAGCGTCGAAGAGCTTGCGGTAGCCGCAGCTTTGGCTGCAAAACCTTTGGGTGACGATGAGCATGCAACGCACGAACACAGCGATGCCGTGGTTGAGAACAAAGCTCAGAAGCGTCCGCGCATCTGGGCCGTGGGTGGCGGCAAGGGCGGTGTGGGCAAGAGCCTCATCTCCGCAAACTTCGCTCTCAAACTTTCTCAGCGTGGCAAACGTGTTGTGGCGATCGATCTCGATCTCGGCGGTGCGAACCTTCACACCTGTCTTGGGGTCAATCCGCCTCAGGTTTCCGTGGGCGATTGGGTGCAAGGTCGCAAAGACTCACTCGAAAGCATTCTCATGCCGACACCTTTTCCGGGTCTCGTGCTGATCAGTGGTTCGACCGACCCGTTAAAGATCGACCTTCTCTTGCGCAACAAAATCCCCGAACTCTTTGAACAAATTCGCGCCCTCGACGCCGATGAAGTCATCATCGACCTTGGCGCAGGCTCGCATCAAACCACCATCGAATTCTTTAACAACGTCGATGAAGGTGTGCTTTCGATCTTGCCCGAACCTACGAGCGTCGAAAACGCGTATCGCTTTATCAAAGCGGCGTACTACGATCGCCTCAAGAAGGCCGACGTGTCGGCCGGCATTCGTGAAGTCATCGAAGCGGGCATGGATCCGAACAACGTGCTCGGCATCCGCACGCCATCGGACCTCATGCTCATCATCGAGCGCATGGACAGCGAGGCGCACGCCACGCTTACCAAACTGCTCAGCTCGTTCACTCCGCACATCGTGATCAACCAAGTGAGAACTCCGGTGGACATCGACGTGGGTCGTGCAATTTCGAGTGTTTGCCGTCGTTACTTCGGCCTCAATGTAAAATACTCCGGTTACCTCGATTACGATTCCACGGTGTGGAAAGCCATTCGCAATCGCAAACCGGTGATCAAAGAGTTTCCGCTCTCACCGCTCGCGGGCCGTATCGACCGTTTGACCAGTGTGTTGCTTGGAGAAGAAAAAGGATTAGTGGGATGAGCGCTTCGAACGCGAGTGATGGTGGCAACATCGAGAAAAAAGAAAAGAATCTTTACCTGGTCCTGGACCTTGCGCCGGGCGTGACACAAAACGAAATTTTGCACGCGTACAACCGCGCCAAGGCCACTTACTCGACGAATTCCCTCGCGGCTTATTCCGTGATGGACGAAGAAGATAACAGCAGCGTTCTCGAAGAGATCGAGGCCGCCTACCGCGTTCTTGGCAATCCCTCCAAACGTCGCGAATACGACATGCGCATGGGCTTTGAGACCTGGGCCGGCGCCGCGCACCACGAAGAGCGTGCCCACAACTACACCGACTTCGTCAAACGCAGCGGCGTGAGCCTGTCGACCCCTTCGTCTTCGGCCGCGGCCGAAAAGAAAAAACATCTCGCGGCGGTTCCCGACCTGCCTGAATCGCAAAAGAACAGCGATTTCGAAAAGGAAATCGCCGGCATCAAAGAACTCACGGGCGCTTTTGTGCGTTCGGTGCGCATCTACCGCCAGCTCTCGCAAGAGCAGCTCGCCGTGCTCTGCAAGCTCTCGGTGGCCAATCTGGCCATTGTCGAGGACGAGAACGGTGGAGAGATGAGCCACCCGACCTACGTGCGCGGCCACGTGGTGCTGATTTGCCAAACCCTGGGACTTCCTGACCCCAATGGATTGGCCAAATCCTTCATCGCGAGGATGAAATCGGCTGGCCATTTCGGATCGACCCCGCTATTTTAGCGGTCTGTGGACATCGCTCAATTTTTTCCGCTCACACCGCCCGAAGACCAGGTGGGAATCCGCCTCGATACCTTCTTGTCTCAACGCTTTCCCAACGTTTCGCGCTCGCGCTGGTCTCGCATCATCAAAGATGGCTTCATCTTGATCAATGATCGCGAGGTCTCGGCCTCGCACCAGCTCCGCAGCGGCGACGTTCTTAACATCACCCACAATCCGGTGACGGATGTCATCGCCGAGTCGATCTACGCGCAGAACATTGAATTCACGGGGACCGCCCCGCAGATCCTTTTTGAAGACGACGACCTCGTTGTGATCAACAAGCCCAAGGGACTCACGGTACACGTGGGCGCGGGCACCGACTTTTCGGAAACCCTCGTGGCCTGGCTGATGAGCACAGGACGCTTGCCCCTTGGCAAAGAAGCCCTGGTGAGTTTTGGCGAGCAGGCCCTCGAGGCTGGTCGTCCCGGCATCGTGCACCGACTCGACAAACCGACTTCGGGCGCACTCCTGATCTGCAAAAATCCCGCCCACGTGCAGGCGCTCGGGGAGCAGTTTGCGAGCAAAGAGGCCCGGCGTAAGTACTGGGCCTGGGTTTCGCCCAAATTTGACATCAATTCCGAAATCGCCCAGGTCAAAGTGCGCGACTTGCACACCGAAGGCGCAAAGATCTTGCTCAAAACCGCCGGCGCGGAATGGGGAGACCTGGTGGCTCCCATGGCCCGTGATCCCGGACACCGCACGCGTTTTGCCGTATTGAAAGAAGGCAAACGCTCGCACACGCGTTTTCGCCTGGTGGAAACTGTGAAGAACTTTTCGTGGCTCGACATTGAGCTGCTCACCGGTCGCACCCACCAGATCCGCGTGCATCTCTCCTTTTTGGGACACCCTATCGTGGGCGATGACCTCTACGGCGGTTATGGATCTCCCGCGCTCCGACTGCACGCTTATCAGCTGAGATTTAGGCATCCGCGCACCCAGGAGACCATTGGGGTCGAGGCGCCGCTCATGGACGAAGACCGGCAGTGGGCGCACGACCAGGGGTTTTCGCTCGAATGAGCGCACGGCTGGAATTTCCCCTCGCCCAGGGCTGGAGTCGGGGCCTTGTGATCGGCTTCGAGGACATCGCCGGAAGCCGCGACTTGAATATGGGGGATTTTCTACATGCCAAACAAGTGCATGGCTCGCGCATCTACGAGCCCAGCTACCAGGAAATCCGTCGCGGCGGAGCTCTCGAACTCGAGGCCGACGGCGTTTGTTTTAACAATGGGCAAATTCTCGACACCAAATTCGGCCTGCTGGTGAAGTCGGCGGACTGCGTTCCGCTCATTTACGTGCATCGCACCGAGCCGCGCGTTGCCGCCGTGCACGCCGGTTGGCGAGGCTTGCAACAGGGCACGCACCTGAAGCCCTTTTCCGTGCTGGGCTTTGATCCACGAGACACTTGGGTTTGGCTCGGCCCCTCGCTCAACGGCTTTGAGGTGGGTGAGGACATGTGGTCGCAATTTGCAGACCGCGACGATACCGAGATCTTTAAGCGCGACCCCGCCCTGGCGTCCGACAAGCGGCGCTTTTATCCATGGCGCAAGATCGAAAAGGATTTCAAGGCTCTCGGCGTGGAGCTGCTCTACAACGTGGAAGTGAACACGGCGATCGACGAAAACTTCGCTTCTTGGCGACGCTGCAAGGCCCAGGGCCTAGCGAAGATACCCCAGCAAAATTATTCTTGGATCAAAAAGCTTTAAAACGCTTTGATGACATCGGCGCGATGCTTTTTGAGCGGTGCGTATTCGCTGCCGCCGTAGCGCGTGAATTCTCGGCGCCATTGGGGGCCGGGATGGCGCAAGAGCGAAGCAAAGGTGCCCGTGCGGTCTTCGCCGCGCTGGCAATGGATATAAACCTTTTGCCCGCGCTGCAGATAAGATTTCACCAGGGCAAGAACGTGGAGCGTGGCTTCGACCCGATCAAGCTTCCATTTGCGTTCGCTGCCGTTCAGGACTTCGCTCACTTCGAGCACGGAATCTTGATCGGTGCCCGAGGTTTTCCATGGCAAGAGCACGTAGTCGATGCCCACGCGTCGAAGCGCCTCGCGCTCACTCCGCAGGGAGCGGGCCTCAGCGCGCAGATCGACCACGAGATCAATTTGTTCATTCGAAAAACGCTCTACCCACTGGTTCGAGTCGAGTTTGGGTTGTCCGCCACGGTAAACCTGACCACGAAACGCGAAGGCTTCGGGGTCCGTATCCGGGGAGCGATCGAAGTGTCCCAGGTAAAATGCCGGATCTTGATTGTCATAGCGCCCGAGCGAAGACGTGGCCGCGTTGGCGAGAATGGCGACGGCAATGACGATGATAGCGTAGAGGCGGCGAAGAATGGAATGCATGACTTTATTCTTGCGCCGCTGTCCTGCTCAAAGTGAGTCAGGACTTTGTCAGACAAATTATTGATTGCAGCGGTACAGCGCGTTCACTTCGGTGGGATTCTCGCCGCGAAAAAGCTGCTGGTAAAAACGGCAATTCGCCGGGCGTTTGGTTTTTTCGTTGAGCAGCAGCCAGTAGCGTGAACTCGATTCGTCAATCGTGAACTCCGATCCGACATGGTATTGCGAGCGTCGCGAGGGCTTCCAGATTTTGAGGCGCGAGGCGATCTTTTCAGTTTGCGCAGCGGCGTCGTCCATAAAGAGGAGCGCCGAAAGTTTTTGATAGGTCTCTACGAGAATCGGCTCATTGGTGTTGAGCGTGGCCTCAAATAGCGAAGAGCGTAGGGAATCCCAATGTTGAAATTCAAAGAAACGCGGGTCTTTGCTGAGCAGGCGTGTGAGTTCGGGGTAGCGCCCTTCGGGCACGGCCACGCCCAGGGCTGCGGGGTTGAAAAAGATCACCGAGGCCACGAGCAGTACCAGGCTGTTAAACGCCGTGGTGAGCGTTAAGATCAGCCCGTGCGAGTAAAGCCTGGAGAGCGTCAGCACCGAGGCGCCAACGCAGCCCACCAAAGCCCAGTTCGCTTCGGGCTGCCGGCGTAGTCCTGTGATGGAGAAAAAGAGCAACGGTAGAATCGCCCACACAAAGAGCGTGCCACTCAGAGTGGAGCGCCGTTCCGACGAAAAAAGTCGGCGCGCCGAAGTGAAGAGAAAAACAAAGGCGCCGAGAAAGACCACCGGCCCCCAAAGAAAGAGCTGAGCCGCCCACAGATCGCCGACGCGGGCCCAGTTGATGGGATTCGTGAGGGGGTTTGTGGCGTTGCTAAACTGAAAGAAGACCCCTCCGCCCATGTCGCGTGCGGCGGGGCTGAGGTTCCACCAAACATAAGGGGAGACCAGCACGAGCGAGACCACGCCGGCGACCAGGGAATTCCAAAGCCCGAGGCCTGTGATCACCAGAGATGCGGCCAGCAAAATGGCCGAGTACTTGCTGTAGGCGGCAAAAGCGAGCGCGAAGCCCAGGGCGACGGAGATGGGCCACGAAAAGCGCACCGGATCACCGGGAAAGAAATTCTTGTTATGCCCGCGCAAGAGCGTGACGAGCAAAAAGAGCGCTACCGTCCAGGCCGCAAAGAGAGGCGTGTCCGGAGTGATCACGATGGGGCCAAAGACAAAGGTCAGCGAGGTCATCAGGGCAAACATCTGGGTCAAGCGCAGGGGCTGCTTTTGCACTTTGACGATGGTCCATCCGATAAAAAAGGGAGTCACCACGCAGGAGAGAAAGTAGGGGAGTAGGCGCAGGCCCATTTGCGTGCTGATGATGGCGTTTTGACCGGTGAACTGAAAGGGCAGCAGCGCGGCGAGGTTGCGGCTCGCGCTGATGACCCAGGCGATCATCGGTGGATGGTCGTAATAACCCAGCGCGGGCTTGAGCGACCACACCCAGTAGTAGGCCTCGTCAGGATGCACTCCCGAAAAGGCTGCCAGCCAAAGTCGCAGGATCCAGTACGCGATCAGAAATACGCCAAAGAGAAGCACAGCTGTAGTTTACAGGTCTTTCCAGGTCAAAACCAGGTTGCGTACCGCTAGGGTTTCGTCAACACGGGTGATGGGCGTGGTTTTGGGCGAGCCGTCGAAATACTTCTCTTTGCCGCCGACTTCGGCCGCTTCACGGGCGATCTGCAAAAAGGCATCGCAAAGGGCGTCGACGTTCTCAAAAGATTCCGTTTCAGTGGGTTCGATCATCAGCGCACCGGGCACGATGAGCGGGAAGTAAACCGTCGGAGGGTGAAAGCCCAAATCGATGATGCGTTTGGCGATGTCCATAGTTTTGATGCCATTCGCATTCTGCTTTTTGTCGTTAAAGATCACTTCGTGCATGCAGGGCTTGTCGTAGGCGATTTGGTAGGCGCCCTTGAGGCGCACGCGGATGTAGTTGGCGAGCAACACGGCGTCTTCGCCAACCTTTTTGATGCCCTCGGGGCCCAGCTCGCGAATGTAGGTGTAGGCACGCACCATCATCAAAAAGTGACCGAAGTAGGCCTTCACTTTGCCCACGCTTTCGGGGGAGTCGTATTCGCGCACAAAAGCGGCCTCGCCCTTGTTCAGGTTGCGCTCGATCTTGGGCACCGGAAGATAGGGCACAAGCGTCTTGGAGACGCCTACGGCACCGCAGCCCGGGCCACCGCCGCCATGCGGGGTGGTGAAGGTTTTGTGCAAGTTGAAGTGCATGACGTCCACACCCCAATCGCCGGGGCGGGTGATGCCCAGCACGGCGTTCAGGTTGGCGCCGTCGCAGTAGACCAGCGCTCCGCGCTCGTGCAGAAGGTCGGTGATGGCTTTGATATTGGTCTCGAAGAGCCCCACGGTATTGGGGTTGGTGATCATCAGCGCGGCGATATCGCCACCGCGGCTTAGGCGATCGATCTCTTCCACTTCTAGGATGCCGTCGGATCCGGCCTTGACGGGAACCACTTCGAAGCCGCACATGGCGGCCGTGGCAGGGTTCGTGCCGTGAGCGGATTCGGGAATCAGAATCTTTTTACGTTGCTCAAGTTCCCCACGCGCTTCGAGGCAGGCGCGGATCATGCGGATGCCGGCGAATTCGCCTTGCGCACCGGCACCGGGCTGCATCGAGATGCGGGCAAAGCCGGAGATCTCCGCCAGCGAATTCTCGATGCGGTAGATGAGGTCGAGTGCACCCTGCGCCAGGTGATCGGGGCAGAGTGGGTGAATGTTGAAATCGGGATTGGCCGCGGTGACTTCGTTGATACGCGGGTTGTACTTCATGGTGCACGAGCCGAGTGGGTACATGCCGGCGTCGATCGAGAAGTTCGAGTACGAAAGGTTCGTGTAGTGGCGAACGGCATCGAGTTCCGAAACTTCGGGAAGCTCGATACGCGTTTCGCGTGCGTCCTTGGTGGGCATCGTGCGCGGCACATCGCACTTGGGCAGGCTGTAACCCTGACGCCCTTTTTGGCTCAGGTGAATGGAAATTTTCGCTTCTTGTCTCCAGCTCATGGTTGCCTCATTTCAAAAGGGTCTGCGATACGACGTCAACGACGCGATCGAGATCTTCCCTGCTGTGTTTTTCGGTGACGGCGATGCTGAGGCCCTTTACGAAACCGGTAGAGACCGGCACGTCGACAGGGTGGCCCAGGATGATGCCCTCGTCTTCGGCGGCTTTGAGCACGACGTCGATCCAGAGGGCATTGGTTTGCGGAACGAAGATGGTGAACTCGTTGAAGATCTCACCGTCGCTGATGAAAAGGTCATTGCGACCGCGAATCAACTCGGTCAGGCGCGAACGCAAATACACAGCCTTGGAATGTGAGAGCGTGGCGACCTCTTTGAGGCCTTCGGGGCCCATGAGCGTCATGTACATCGCCGCTCGCAGTGCCATGAGGCTCTGGTTGGAGCAGATGTTGCTCGTCGCTTTTTCGCGGCGGATGTGTTGCTCGCGCGTTGCGAGAGTCACACAGAAAGCGCGCTTGCCACTGGTGTCTTTGGTGGCGCCGATGAGGCGACCCGGCATCTGGCGCACGTCGCGCTTGTGACAGCAGAACAAACCTAAATGCGGGCCACCAAAGCCCACAGGGATTCCGAGCGGCTGTCCGTCGCCAACGGCGATGTCGATGCCAAAAGCGCCGGGCGCTTCGAAGAGTCCCAGCGAGTGTACGTGTCCGAGCGCGGCAATGGAGACGGCGCCGAGTTTTTCACTGACGTCTTTGAGCACGCGCCAGGATTCCACAAGGCCCCAGCGGTTGGGCGATTGCAAGAGCACTGCGACGACTTCGCCGGCTTTGATGTCGAGGGTTTCGATCTTGCTTGTGCACTGCAAGGTTTCAGGGTCGATGGTCCAGGGCACGAGTTCAAAACCCAGTGGGTCGAGGTAAGTGCGCAGCACTTTTTTGGTTTCGGTAAAGAGACCACCGGCGACAAGCACCTTGCCTTTGTCTTTGCGCTGGAGTCTGGCCGCCATGAGAATGGCTTCGACCACTGCAGTGGCGCCGTCATAGAGTGATCCGTTGGAGACTTCGAAGCCCGTGAGCGAGGCGACCATGGATTGGTATTCAAAAATGCTCTGCAAAGTGCCTTGCGAAACTTCGGGCTGGTAGGGCGTGTAGGCCGTGAGAAATTCTCCGCGGCCCGAGAGGTAGTCGATCACCACGGGCCAGGTGTGGTCGTAGGTGCCCTGACCGAGATAAGAGGTCATCGCGGCTGCACGGTTTTTGCTGCCGATACATTTGAGGTGGGCGAGCAGTTCGGGCTCGCTGAGAGCCGGGTCGATATCGAGCAAGCGATCGAGTCGCAGCGAATCGGGAACCTGCGCTGTCAGTTCTTCGAATGAAGAAACTCCGCATTGTTTTAAAATTTGCTTTTTCGTTTCTTCACTCAAAGGCAGATAGCGCATGTGACACCAGGCTTATTCTGCGACGGATTCGTATTGTCCGGCGCTCAAAAGTTTTTCGAGTTCGGCGGAATTGGAAACTTGGATTTCGAGCATCCAGCCATCGCCGTAGGGATCTTGGTTGATGCCCGCGGGATCGTCGACGAGCGCGCGGTTGGATTTGACCACTTTGCCCGAGACGGGGGCGTAGAGATCCGACACGCTTTTTACGCTCTCGACGGTGCCGAAAATTTCACCGGCGCGCAGTTCTTTGCCAGCATCGGGGATGTCGAGAAAAGTGACGTCGCCGAGCGAAGATTGGGCAAAGTCCGTGATGCCGATCACCACGGTGCCGCCAGCGGCTTTGCGTACCCATTCGTGTTCTTTGGTGTACAAGAGATCGGATTTGATTTCAGACATGTTTCGGAGCTCCTTAGTCGCTTAAGATTTGCTGGCTTTTGTATAAAACGGTCTCTTCGTGATTTCGAACAAAAGTTTGTCTTCTCGAAAGGGAACATAATACGGGCCGTCAGAACTCGTGGAGACCACGGCCATCGCGATCGAATAGCCAAGGCTGGGCGAGAAGGTGCCCGAGGCGATGAAACCGCACTCATGACCCGATGAGTCGTGAACTTTGGCGCCCGGGCGTGCGGCCCGCTTGGAATCGGCCTTGAGGGAAATGAGTTTGCGGGTGGGGGCGGTTTTCTCGTAGAGCAGGGCCGCCTTGCCCACGAAATCGGCTTTGTCCCAGGAAATCGCCCAGTTCAGGCCCGCGGTCACTGGGGAGATATCCTCGGTGAGTTCGTGCCCGTAGAGGCTGTAGCCCATTTCGGTGCGCAGGGTGTCGCGGGCCGCTAGGCCGCAGGGCGCGATGCCGTATTTGGCGCCGGCTTTGAGAATCTGCGCCCACAGTTCCCCGGCGATTTCGACAGGGATGATCCACTCGGCGCCCACCTCACCCGTGTAACCGGTGAAGGCGAGGTACGTGCTCTTGCCGAGCACGTCCCAGCGGCCAAAGTTCATGAATTGGTATTCCAAGGGGCAGCCCAAATCTTTGAGCAGTTCTAGGGCGCGAGGGCCCTGGATGGCGAGAATGGCCACTTTGTCGAAGCTCGGCGTGATTTGCACGCCGGTCTCAGCGGCGAGGTAGCGCGTGATGTGCTCGAGGTCTTTGTCTTTGTTCGAAGCGTTGAGCACCATGTGAATCAGCTCGTCGGACTCTTTGTAGAGAATCAGGTCGTCGATGGTGCCGCCTTCTTTGTTGCACATCAGGGTGTAGAGCGCGCGGCCATTTTTGAGTGGGGCAACGTCTTTGGTGAAAAGGGGATTGATGAGTTCGGCAATCTTGGGTCCGCGCAAACTCAGCCAGCCCATGTGCGACACGTCGAAAACACCCACGCGTTCGCGCACGGTTTGGTGTTCGGTCATCACGCCAGCGTACTGCACGGGCATGGCGTAACCGGCAAAATCCACGATGCGGGCGCCGAGGCTAACGTGTTGCGAGTGAAGACAGGTTTGTTTCATGCGCCCCTATGCAACACCGGGGCCTCATTCTAGTCGAGCACTTTTGAGCGGCGTCGCATGATAATGTAACCCAGCGCCACAGCGATGAAGTTGGGTGTCCAGAGGTAGAGCCATGCAAAGATCGACGTGCGATTGAAGAGTGGCACGCTCGCCTTGAGGTACCAAGTGTTCAGGGCAAAGTAGAGCGTCCAGTAGACGAAGAGCACTACGATGCCCGTCATGATGGCGCGGTTCTTGGCGGTACGTTTGTTGCTGAGACTAAAGCCAAAACACAGGGGCATCAGCGCGATACAGGCAAAAGAAACCGCAAAGCGGCGAGAGAGCTCGGACCATAGGGCGCGAATGCTCTCGGGACGACGCGGAGCGGGGTCGTTTTGGGCCGTATTGATGCGCTCTAGCAATTGGCTAAAACTGAGACTGGGAGGGGAGTTCTTGGCCGAGCCATCGCGACGCGAAAAGTCCGCGTTAACTTTGTACTCACCAAACTTGATGCGACGTACGGAATCGCTTTCGGGGGCTTCCGAGAGAATGACGCCGTTTTTGAGGGTCAAAATACCCAGGCCAGAATTCTGATCGATTTGCCAAAGTCCTTTGCGGGCCGAGATGACCGATTTGTCGCCCAAACCTTTTTCGTCGTACATAAAAACGCGGTCGAGTTCGTTGGTGCTGCCGTTCACACTTTCTACAAAGAGCACGGTGTCGAGAAAGTCTTCGGAGAAGGTGCCCGAGCGCAGTACGCTCGCCACTTTGCGTTTGTAGGCTTCGCTGATGGAACTCTCAAACATGCGGTTACCGGCGGGTGAGAGCGAGAGCGAGCTCCATAGCGAGGCGGCAGACACCAAAAGGCCGAATCCCAGACAAGGTTTGAGCAGGCGAAAGGGCGAGTGGCCCATCGATTGCATCGCGACGAATTCTTTTTCGGCGGACATGCGACCGAAAACACCCAGCTGAGCGAAAACGTAAGAGATGGGGATCACGATGGTGACAAAGCTGAGCGCCAACCCCGAGATCATTCGGGCGATGAGGCCGATGTCGAGGTCCTGGTTCACGATCAGCGACGAAAGACGCAGCGCCTGCAACGCGAGCAACACGACGAGCGCCACCACAGTGGAGATCACAGTGTTACGAGTGAGCTGAGATAATAAGTACTTATCGATGCGAGTCATGCTGGGTACCAAGTGCCAGGTATAGGTTCCTGGAACCTATACCTGGCACCCATCTTACTTCCTAATGTCAGATCTTTGGAGAGACAATGTTTGACTGCCCCCTTAAAATAGAAGGTACGATGATGCAGAGACTTGTCATAGTTTTGACTCTGGGCGTGGGGATCCTCCTTCCGGCGTTCGCCGAGGCCGGTTATTACGAGATCTCAGCCAATGGGTCCTTTTACCGTTACGACAATGGCATCATCGCGGGTGATGCTTCGCAGACCACGAGCCGCCGTTTGGGCGGAGGCATTTCATATTCGTTTCTCGAGAGCACGGCGCTTGAGGTTTCGTATTCGGACACGCGCAATTCCGACGAGTTTTCGCAAATCTCGGCCGACGAAACTCGCAAGTGGAGATTGAACCGCGTGACTCAAATTCAAAACGTTTCGATCGACCTCGTGATCGGGTTTTCGGGTCGTCGAGAACGCTTTCGTCCATACATTCGCGGCGGCGGTGGCTACACGATTCGCAAGGTGACCACCGGCGGAATGGAAACCGACATGGCTGACGACTCCGAAACGGATCTCGATGCCGACGTCACGGAGTCGCGCTCGGTGACGGCGCAGGCAGGTGCAGGGTTCAAGTACTATCTCGCCGATCGCGTGGCGATCGAGTTTTCGTACACGGTGTTTGCGAGTGAACTCGACGCGCCGAAGATCTACATGCACCAGGCAATCGCCGGTGGCCTGCGCGTCGTTTTTTAGATTTATTTCAAACTGCGTTCGTTTTTGTTCTCGACGGGGGCTTCTGCCTTGGCGCTCGCGGCTTTGGCCCAGCCCTTAGAATCGATCTTCTCGCCGGCCTGGAGACGACCGCGCAGCGTGCCGTCTTTGGAATGCACTTCGACAATGCCCGATTTCACGTCGACCGAAGAAACTTCGCTCGACTTGTCGTGCTCTACAGAAAACTCCGTGCCGCGCACACCCGCAACGAGAGTGCGTGATTCAACCGCGTACTCATCGCCATCGACTCCTGAGTATTTTTGGTTCACTTTGGAATCGATCTTGCCGGCGTCGAGAAAGAGGCGAGTGCCGCGTTTCATGCGTACGTCGGAGGGCGCCTTGTGCACCACGAGGGTGGTGTTGGGGCCGAGGAAGACTTCGTTTTTGCCCTCGGCGAATTGAATTTTCAGCTTGCCGTCGGATCCTGTCACGAGGGTTTCGCCTTCGTAAAATGGAGTGTCCTTTTGGATGGGGCGCAGGTTTTTGACCACGCTTGAAGCGACGATCTTACCGGTAGAATCTTTAAATTCGGCCCGGCCTTGAACTTCGAGCACCACTCCCGAAGGGCTACGACCGTAGGCTAGGGAAGCGGAAATCACCGCGCCAAGGACCAGAATGGAAAAGGCGTAACGGCGTAAGGTTTCCATAGCTCCATTGTGCACCCACGGGCGGGCCTACCCCAGTTAAACTTTGGTTAATCGGTGAGTGTTTTCAGCTAGTTGGCCGCGGCTTGCGACTCGGCCAAGTCTTTGCGCTTTTGCTCCGAGGCGAGCTGTCCGCAGGCTGCCGAGATGTCGCGGCCGCGCGAGGCGCGGATGAAATTTAGGAGCCCGTGTCGACCGAGGATCTGGCGAAACTCGGCGATGTCTTTTTCTTCGGGACGCTTGAAGGGCGTGTTGGGAGTTTCGTTATACAGCAAGAGGTTGATCTTGCAGGGTACGCCCTTGAGGAGCTTCACGATTTGTCGGGCGTGCTCGGGCTGATCGTTGAGACCCTTCATAAGAATGTATTCGAAGGTGATCGAGAACTTGTTCTTGCGCGCACGCGGGTAGTCGTCAGAGGCGATCTCGCGCATGGTGCCGATCAGCTTTTCCAGATTGTAAGCGCGGTTGATGGGCATGATCTGCGAGCGAATTTCGTCGTTCGGCGCGTTCAGCGAAATTGCGAGATGGCACTTGGATTCTTTGACGAACTTTTTGATGGCGGGCACGAGGCCGCTCGTCGAAACGGTGATGCGGGCGGGGCCGATCTCGAGAAGGTGCGGATCGGTCATGATGTCGAGCGCGGCCATCAGCTCATCGTAATTGTCAAAAGGCTCGCCCATGCCCATCACCACAACGTTGGTGATCTTTTCACGGTTCGGGAGCACGAGCAGCTGACCGGCGATCTCGCCGGCCGTGAGGTTGCGCTCCACGCGCTGCTGGGCGGTCAGGCAAAAGGTGCAGCCCATTTTGCAGCCCACTTGGGTGGAGATGCAAACGGTGACGCGACCTTGGTCTTCGCGAGGGATCCACACGGTTTCGATGGTTTTGCCGTCCTGAAGCTGCAAAAGGTACTTGATGGTGCCATCGCTAGATTGTTGTGAGTGCACAATCTTCGGGACCGCGATCTCGCAGTTTTCCACGAGTCGCTCACGCAATTTCTGGCTCAGGTTGGTCATTTGTGCGGGGTCGAAGACGCCCCTTTTCCAAATCCATTCGAGGAGTTGTTTGGACCGGAACTTGGGCTCACCCAGCTCGGCGAGGAGCGTGTTTACGCGTTCGCGGCCTAGGGTGGCGAGATTCGTCCGTGTCATAAGATTCAGTTATTTGGCACACCTGAAGGCGCCGCGTCAAGCGTTTTTCGGGTATACTGGGCTCATGGGCGAGGGAGATCAGGGCAATAAGGGCCAAGGTGCGCAAAAGCGTGCCCATTCGGCTGGAGCATTCGCTAAAGACAGTTTGACGGGCACCCATTCCGTGGACGCGACCCAAATCGTGAACTTTTACGATGGAGCCACCAGCAGTGGTGAGCGCCAAGTGTGGATCTTGCAGGTCGTGGCTGGCGCCGAGCAGGGCCGCGTGATCAAGCTCGTCGAAAACAAGCGCATCAGCATCGGCCGCGCCCGCGAAGCCGACTTCACAGTTCCCGACAGCAGCTGCAGCCGCAAACACGCGGAGTTTTATCTCTCCCCCGACGGCAAGGCCTTCGTGCGCGACCTCAACTCCACCAACGGTACCATCGTGAACAAGGTCAAGGTCAAAGACGACGTCAGCGAGCTCAATGACGGCGACCGCGTACAACTCGGCGACAACACCGTATTTCGCTTTGCTCGCACCACGGAGCAAGACGTGAGTGTGCAGATTGAAGTCTTCAACCGCGCCAACAAGGACGCCCTGACGGGCGCCTTCAACCGCCGTCGTTTTGATGAGGCCATTGAGCGCGAAGTTTCGTTTCAGCGTCGAGGCAAGCAGTCGTTTGCAGTGCTGATCTTTGACGTGGATCACTTTAAAAAAATCAACGACACTCTCGGTCACCCCGCAGGTGATGAAGTGCTTCGCGAGATCGGTCGCCGTGTGCCTAAGGCCCTACGCCAAGAGGATTTCTTTGCTCGCATCGGAGGCGAAGAATTTGTGGTGCTCATTCGCGGCGAAGACGTCAGCGGTGTGCAGGTCATTGCCGAGCGCATTCGCCACTCGATGGAGCGAAACCCCGCGGAGTTCGACGGCAAGTCCATTCCATTCACCGTATCCGTGGGCTTCACCGTGGTTCAGCCCGGTGCTCAGATCGACAAAGACGAAGTCGTCAGCCTCGCCGACCAGGCGCTTTACACCTCCAAAGAGAGTGGGCGCAATCGCGTAACGAGCAAGTTGCCCGCATAGGGCGTGTCCTCATTTCCAAAATAAAAAAAGCGCCCGTGCTCACCGAAGTGGGCACGGGCGCTGTGCATTTGTTATCCGCTTACGGATGGTCGGTGAACACGAGTTGACCGGGTTCTACCGACATGTCGGGGGGCAAGTGCATGGCCGCTTTGAGTTTCAGCGATCCAGGCACGTAGGGCAGCTCGGCGAAGCTCAACACTTGGGCTTCTTCGAGGCCGATCGAGCGGTGCAACCAGTACGACCACACGCTTTGCTCGTCGGGCTTCAGCACGAGAATCGTCTCGAGCGGATGTTCCGAGATCGCTTCGATGTGATTGTTCACGTCGATGCGAAAGATGTTCACAATTTTGGGGTCGTGCTCTGTGGGGAGCACTTCTTCGATCACGAAGCGAGCTTCGGGATGCTCAAGCACCCACCAAACTCGGTCGCCCTGACTCAAAGTCGGGCTCCAGGCTTCGAAGAGCGAAGCCTCGTGAATGGGGGCTTCGGCGTCGGGACTGGGCGCCAACGACGTTTTGTTAATGGAGATGGTAGAGCTCTCCCCGCTCGGGGCGTGCGGAGCGAAGGTAGCGTTTACCAAGGATGGTAAGAAGGGCAACAGCGAGTTTTTCATCGGCCGGCTTATAGCGACATTCGTGCCACGCACCCTTGCGCTAGGAATCTCGTCACTTAGCTCGGCGCTCGCTCTTTCGCAGCTGACGAAGTTTTAGACGCTCGTCAATGCAGATGCCAAAACATCGAAATCGCAAGGGCCACAAGTACGGCGACGGAGAACCAGGTGCCGCGTGCGTTCCCACTTTTGTAGAACCACACGGTGGAATAGACGGCGCGGCAGATGGGGATCGAGATCAGAATCACGAGACCCGCGCTCATCAGCAGGTGAATTTTGAAGAAGACCCCGCTGAGTAGCAGGGCCATGCTCGCACCGAGCATGTACGAAAAGATTTTGCTAAGCAGACTCACAGGCGAAGCCCTTTCATGAACATTTGGTAAGCCAAGATGGCCGCAACAATGGCAAAGATCAGGCTGATATTGCGGTTCGAGGTGCCGTGAAGTTTGCGCGAGCCGGCCCGGGCGCCAAAGTAAACGCCCACGGCGATGTAGGCGGCCGTTTCGATGGGAATCTCGCCGCGGCTAAACATCAGGATGGCGGTCGAGGCGGCGGTCATGCCCACCATCAAATTGCTGGTGGCCGAAGCCGCCTTGAGGGGCACGCCCATAATGAGATTCATGGTGGGCACCTTGACGATGCCGCCGCCCACACCGAGCAGACCACTCATAAGACCCGCAAAACCGCTGAGGCCAAAGCCGATCCATGTGTGGCGAGTGTGATACTTGACCACCGCGCCGCTGGGCTCGTGAAAGGAGCCCTCAATGCTAAAACCCTTGGGCGCTTCGGGATCTGGTAGGAGAGCGGCGTCTTTGTGGTGGTTAAAATTATTTTTGGCCATCATCGTGGCCGAGACCAACATCAAGAGTGCGAAGCAGATGTAGAGAACTTTGGGTGGGATCTGGCCAGCCACGAGCACCGCAATGACGGCGCCAATCACCGTGGAGATTTCCAGAAAGGCGGCGAGTTCGAGGTTCGAATAAGCTCGTTTGAGGTAGGTCACCGACGAGCCGCTCGACGTGGCGATCACCGCCACGAGGGCCGCGCCCACGGCGCTGCGCATGTCGAAGCCGTAGAGAAGCGTTAACACCGGAACGATGATGAATCCGCCACCGAGTCCCAGCAGGGCGCCAATGAAGCCGGCACCGGCACTGATCAGAACCAGGGGAACCCAGGACATGGCAAACATTTCAATCATGGAGTCTCCGAATCTTGTTTGCGAGGTTTAGGAAACCAGAAAAACGTGAGCGGCTGGGCGAGAAAGCGCTGCCATACCGATCGGTAAATCGTGTCGCGCAAGTTGGCCTCGATACGACGCGATCGCATGGCGACGAAGAGAGCGAGGAAGAAGGAAACCGAGATGTTGAGAATGCCGATGGCGACGATGCCGAGCACGGATTTCCAAAACATCGGCATCATGAAAACGCCGAAACCAATGGCCGAGGCCCCGAAGGTGATCGTCGCCGTGGAGAGCGTGACGTGACGCACGTCGAGCGGGATTCCGAAGAAGGCGATGATCTTGGGTACCATGCCGAGCATAAAGCCTAGGGCGATGTTGCTTGTCCAGGCGGCGAGGTTCTTTTGGTAGGTGTTGGTCCAGCGTTGGAGTCGGCTCGGGCCAAGGATGCGTTTGAGGCGGCGGCTGGCGCCGATGGCCTGCGGGATTTCTCGGTACACCGACCAGTTGTCCACCCAGCCGGCAATGATCGACGAGAGCCAGAGCAAGACGCCTGTAAAGGCTGCGTGCAAGGGGCTAAGACCCAGGATGGAATGTTTCTCGAGCATTGCGTAGCCGTGCTCAGGGGTAACCACCGATTCTCCCGAGAGGAAATACACGATGACGTCGATGGCGAGCACGGTGGGGATTGCCGCCGCGAGGTTACCGAAGGCGGCGGCGCCTTGGGAGCGAATGAGGTTCACCACTTCGTCGACCAGATCGCGCTGCGCACTCTCGTTGTCGAGGTTGCCCATCTTCTCGGCCAGTGCATTGGCCGTCATGGCGGGCTGTTTGGTGGCGAGAGTGAAGCCGGCGGCGTACATCCACAAAAAGCTCACAGAATAGTTGAGCGAGGAGAGAATGCCCGAGGCGAACGAAGAAGCGTTGTGCACCGATTCGATGATGACCTTGATGAGCGTCGTGAAACCAGTGAGGAAACCCCCGCCGGCGGCCTTGGAGAATATGGCCAGGTAATCTTCGCGCGTTTTGCTGATGTAGTGTGATCCGGTCTCGGCACTGCGCTGGGCAATCTTCATCGAGATCAGCGAGAGGTTTTCAGAAAAGAGAGAGGGAAGGCTGCGCTGTTTTTGAACCTCTTCAATGAGGTGGCACAAAAAGGCGACAATACGTTGTGGGTCGGTGTTCTCACCCGAGAGAATGCGCACGATGATTTCGATGCGATTCAGAAGCGAGTGGATGCGATCAAGCTGATAAACAATGGTGACGCTGACGCCGTACTCGTCGAGGTGGTTGTGCGCTTCTTTGAGCTCGCGCCTACAGCGGGCGACGACTTCGCGAAATTCTGAAATCGCCTGTCTACGGCCAAAGAGGTCGTCGCCGTGCAGGGCCTGAAACAGCTTGCGTCCTCCGAAAGTGATTTCAAAAAATGGAAGCGTCTGAATGCGTCCGGGAGTCATACGCAGGCGTATCTTGGGCTCGAGTCCGTAGGTGCGCACCTGGCCTGTCAAAAAAAGCAGCGATTCTTCGAGGTCGTCTTTGATCTTTTGGCCGATACTCTGAGCCCCGGAGGCGTCGGGTTCGGCAAAGAGAGCCCAAATTTCGGTGAGAGTGGCGGCGTCGAGACGCTGTAGCCACTGGATGTCGTCGAGTGAAGTGAAGAGTTTGGAGAAAACCTCGGCGAGGTCATCTTCGTGCGGCGGCGAGGGCAGCACGAGGGTCATAAAGCGATCGACGGCTTCAGAGAAAAAGCTAGCCTCCGAGGGCAGGCCCGTGGCGCAGAACAAATTCATCGCTTTGGTTTCTCTGAGAATCGAGCGCAGCGTCGCCGAGGTGGAAGCTTTCCACTGCGGGTTTTTGTCGAGCATGAGCAGCAGGTAGCGAATACGCGTGGCCTGCACGACGCCTGTTTTGTATTCGTCTTTGGCGAGTTCGATGCGTCCCGGAGATTTGAGCCACTGGAAAAGTTCGATGAGCCACTCGAGGCGCTCGGCGAGCGGTGCCGTCGCGTTGGCGTGGCCCAGAATGACGTCTAGTCCGATGCGTTCACGGCCAGCATCTCGCCAGAGGCCAATCAAACGTTTCATAAAATTATATGTAAAACCGCTCGGGCCGAGTTGCAATGCCGAGACGCTAATATAACCTGGTGAAGTCATGAAAAATTCTCCATTAGCCTTTGGTTTGATTCTCATGCTTGGCGGCTGCATGGATCCAGGAGCTGCTTTTGAAGGCATCAGCGCTTCGGGTCAGTGCAAAAAAACCGTGCCCCGCGACCGACTCTCCGTGCTCTTTACTGCGGTACAAACGCACGACTCTTCTAAAGAAGCTAGCCAGCAAGCTCAGCAGCGCTACGAAGCCTTTCGCAAGGGTGTGGAAGAGCTGAAGCTTGAAAATTACGAACCGCAGACCACCAGCATTTCGCTCTCGCCGCGAGTGGAGTGGATCAACAATCGCAATGTGAACAAGGGCTTCGAAGCCCGTGCCAGCTTGCAGGTGACCACCTCATCTCTCGAACGAGTCAATGAGCTCTATGATCTCGCCGCGAAAGTGGGCATCAACGAGTTTGGCTCGCTCAACATGTTCGTCTCCGATGCGCTCTTCGATGCGGCCTACAAAGATTGTCTTAAAGCGGCGCTCCTCGATGCGCGTTCGAAGGCCCAGGAAATTGCGGCGGCTGCGGGCAAAACTCTTGGTGACCTCAAGCAAGCTTCTGAGCAGGGCGCCGCTCACACTCCAATGCCGATGGCCATGGCCAAGTCGATGCGCGGAGGCGGCGGCATGGAGATGGCCGATGCGTCGCCAGTGACGATCGATCCCGGCACGGGCGAGATTGAAGTGCGCGTGAACGCCACCTTCGGACTCTAGAAAACGTATCCGTTACCTTAACCCGGTACTTTAACCCGTCCCCCGCAATGCTAGTGTAAATATATTAGTAACTTATGCGAAGGGTATCCGTTACCAGTAACGGATACCCTTCGTAAGGCGTCCCTTTTACCCGTCCCCGGTGGTTTGGGTTGGTGTGATAGGGGGTGGGGGTATTTTAATAATCGGGTTTGCCCGAGCGGGATTTTTTCTTGTCCGAAAGCACCCGCTTTGTTTTGAGGCGTTTTTCGCGCGAGCTGCGCGTCGGTTTGCTCTTGATGCGTTTTTTGGGGGCGTACCAGCAGCTGAGGATCATCTCGCGCAATTTCTTAAACGCGTCTTCGAGATTTTGATTTTGGCTGCGTGAGGCTTCGCTGCTCACCAAAAACTCTCCGGCCTTGTTGATGCGACTGTTGAAATTGGCGCGCAGGCGTTCTTGGACATCCGGCGGGATCCAATCGCAGTCATCCAGCGAAAAGCGAATCTCAATTTTGGTCTCCACCTTGTTGACGTGCTGCCCGCCACTGCCGCCCGAACGTGCGGCACGGACTTCCACGCGGTCGCGAGGAATTTCAAAAGCGGCGGGACTGGGTTTCATCCCCCTAAATTACTTGAAAAGCTGGACGAGCGGTAGGGACTGCGCCGATTTCACGCTCACGTGACCTTTGGGGGGCGTTTCTCGGTAGGCCTGCACCTTGAGGATGCCGGTTTTTCGCGCAGTTTTGGGCACGATCAAGAGACCGATGTTCGGGGCCTTGGCCGAAGGGGTCACTTTCAGAGGCGTGACTTTAGTGCCGTCTACGACTTCCACCACGAGCGTCAATTGGTTGAGGGCCACAGGAGAGCGCATTTTGTCGCTGGCGTAAAAGGTCACCTGGTTGGAGTCCAAGGTGGCGACGAATTCGATATGATCATCTCCGAACATCAGCACTTGGCCTCCGTGATCGGCGTGGTGTGAGTGCGGGATCTTGGGTCGAGCGGACGAAGGAGCGGTGTTTTGGGCTTGGCCCGAGCCAAGAAACGCGAAAAACGATGCGATAAAAAG
>DATLIP010000046.1:0-28822 GCA_035539375.1 Bdellovibrionota bacterium
ACCAACATAAGGAGGGCCACCTACAATGGCAGCTAAGAAGAAAGCAACTAAGAAGAAAGCAACCAAAAAAGCAGTAAAGAAAAAAGCTACTAAAAAAGCAGCTAAAAAAACTGCTGCTAAGAAGCCTGCTAAGCGCAAAGCGCGCAAGTAAGGTTCCTTAGTTCCGGGTGCTCGATCGATCGACCCGGAAGACCTGAGTCCCCTAACCGGGACTCAGGTTTTTTTTTGCCCTTTTTTTGACAACCGATTTGGTGGCTCCCCCTCTGGCAAAGGTTTAAAATGAAAAGAGCCATGTCGAAGCTCCTCTCCGAACTCAATCAGCTCGAATCCATCCTGAAAACATCTGAAACCTTCATGCGTCACCGCGTGCTTGGGATGGTCCGCTGTCCGGATGGGTCGGAATACCCGGTCTACGGCGTGGTGATCGGAGCCGACGATCCCAAAAAACCCACCCTCGGCATTTTCGGCGGCGTGCACGGACTCGAGCGCATCGGCTCGCAGCTTTGCCTCAGCTGGCTCGAATCCATCGTCGAAATGATCCGCTGGGATGCAGACCTTATTGCCGCGCTCAAAGACATTCGCATTGTGGCGATTCCGATCGTGAACCCCGGAGGCATGGCGCTCGGCATGCGCAGCAATCCCAATGGTGTAGACCTCATGCGCAACTCCCCGGTCGAAGCCGAGCTCGAGCCAGCATTCCTTCTCGGCGGGCATCGTTTCTCAAAAGTGCTGCCTTGGTTTCGCGGCGATGTCAGCCGCATGGAAGACGAATCGCGCTGGCTCTGCGAGTTCGTGCAAAAAGAGATGTTCGACTCTGAGCTGGCCATCGCGGTGGACCTGCACTCGGGTTTTGGTTCCAAAGATCGGCTTTGGTACCCTTACGCTCGCTCCACATCGACCTTTCCCAGACTGCGCGAGGTGCTGAAGTTCAAGGAGCTGCTCGACCGGTCGTACCCTAACCACGTGTACAGTGTAGAGCCCCAGTCGCTTAGCTACACCACGCACGGAGATTTGTGGGATTATCTTTTTGATGCGCACTGGGAAAAGCATGGTCCCGAATCCAAATCGATCTTTCTACCCTGGACTCTTGAGATGGGCTCTTGGTTATGGCTCAAAAAGAACCCTTGGCAGATCTTCTCCGCGCTCGGCCCCTTCAATCCGATGAAAGAACACCGCTTTAAGCGTACTCTGCGCCGCCACCGGTCGCTCCTGGACTTCTTCTTTAAGGTTGTGCGCAATCACAAGGCCTGGGTAGGATCGGGGCCATGAAGTGGCTCCTACTGCGCGGCTTGACTCGCGAACAACGTCACTGGGGGCCCTTTCGCGAAAAGTTCGACGCCGCCTTCGGTAGCGAAAATGTTCACTGTCTTGATCACATCGCAGTGGGCACCGAAGCGGGGCGTCGCCCCGTCTACTCGATCGCCGCCATGACCGCTGACCTGCGCGCCCGCTGGCTCCAGCTGCGCGGCTCGGACACGGGTCCTTGGGCCATCGTGTCGCTTTCCATGGGGTCGATGGTCTCACTCAGCTGGTGTGCCAGCTTTGCGAAGGATTTTGACTACCAATTTTTGATGAACGTTTCTTCGTCTAAGGATTCCACGCCCTGGCAGCGCATTTTGCTCAGCAACGTGCCCACCTTCACCGCCCTGGCGAGGGCCGAAGACAAGGTGCTGCGCGAGCGCAAGATCCTCGACATGTGCACCAACATGCTCAGCGATGAGACCAAAAACGAACTGGCCGAGACTTGGGCGAAGATCGCCCTGCCCAAGGCTCAAATCCGCCGTGTGGCCGTGGCCCAGCTCGTGGCCTCATCACGCTTTCGTCGTCCTTCGAAAGTGACGGTACCGACACTGGCGATGGCTTCGGCCGCCGACAGGCTTGTCGATCCGACGTGCACCATGCGCATCGCCGAAGCTCTGGGATTGATGTTGGAGATTCACCCCACCGCAGGGCATGAGCTGGCGATCGATGACCCAGATTGGGTCATCGCGCGTATTCAGGCTTTTCTAAAAAATCACTAAGTCGTCGACTGCTCTTTGATCAGCTTCAGGGCGGCCACTTTGGGCGCCATCGCTAGGGCGATGGTGTAAAACGCCTTGAGGTGCTTTTCGGAGATGTTGAGCTGGTCTTTAGAGCCAAAACGTAGGCTCATCACGCCCACCGTTTCGCCGCGGTGACGCAGCGGCAGCACCAGCATCGACATGATGTCGACGTTCTTGATCTCTTTTTTGATCTCTTTGGTGAGTGGGTTGGCCGTGATGTCTTTGATGTTGATGATCTGGTTGCGGAAATAGGCTTCGCGAACTTCGGGGTACTTTTCGATGTCCACTTTGAGGTTGGCGAGCTTTTCATCGTCCGAGGCGGCCACAACAAAGGCTTCGCTCGTTTCGAGGTTGGCGATGTAGACGTTGATGCGCGAGGCCTTGGTGGTGTCCTGGGTGATCTTGAGCGAGCGGAAGATCGCAGCGTGTGCGCTCTTGGTCTCTGAGATGATGCGAAGAACATCGTAGATCATCTGAAAGCCCACGTGAATCTGGGTCGGATCGGCACGCAGATCGTTGGCGTCAAAAGCTTCACGCTCCTGCAGCTGGTAGCGAATCCTTTGCAGCAAAAGACGCGGCTCGAAGGGATCCATCACGAGGTCTGTGGCGCCGGCCTGCATGCTCTTGAGAATGTTCTCTTTGTTGTTGTGTGCGCTGAGCACGAGAATCTTGGTGCCGATACGTTTGGTGATTTCGCGCGCCTTGGTGATGAGGTCGAGCGAAGAACCCCGGCCCAGAAAAAGGTTGATCAGGATGAGGTCGGGCTGGGAGTTCTGACAGCGGTTGATGAAATCTGTGGGATCCGAGGTGAAATCCACCTCGATGCCGGCATCTTTGAGCGCCGCCATGACTTCTTTGAAGCGATTGGCGCTAGCGTCCGCGATGAGCACTCGTTTGACCGAGATGGTCGGAGATTTTGCGGTGGTATTGGCCATACGGAAGTGTTTTAACTCCTTTTGATGCAGATCTATTTCTGGCTCGATTGGTATCGTCCGAGCAAACGCTTGGCCCAAGAATTCAAAAACGTGAATTCACTAGGCCTTTTTCAAGAGTATATAGAAAGAATCTCTAAATTTGTACCCATAGAAGTTGGCGGTGAGCCAAGAAAGCTACTGGAGCAGGGCCAGACGGTGGTGCTCTATACGGATATCTCACGTTCTCCCAAGGATCTTCTGAGTTCCGAAGACCTCGCCACCTGGATCGAAAGCCAGTGGGGAGCCGGACTTTCGCAAATTGTGATCGCCGTGGGAGCGTCAGACGGTTGGCGCCAGCGCGCACGTCACCCCAACTCTCGCACCTGGTCTTTTGGGCCCATGACTCTGCCGCACGAACTCGCTGCTGCAGTGGCCTCGGAGCAAGTTTATCGCGCGCTCTCCATCATCAAGAAACTGCCATATCACTTGGGCCACTAGTCTTCATTAGGTTCCTGGAACCTATACCCGGCACTTATACCTGGCACCTGCGGAATCTCTGAAACTTGTCGTACTGGTGGAGTCCCGCGGCGAGGCTCGCGGTGATCGTAACCCCGTCGCCTAGCGGCGCCCGGATAAAATTCAAAAACGCTTCAAAGGGGAAGCTCGTGGTGCGGGCTTTGACTTCAATTTTGAGATCAAAACACAAATCCCCGGTCTGGGTGAGCTGGTATTCCTCGAGTTCGGGAAATTTTTTAAAAGCGTGCATGTACACCGAGGGGGATACCCTTCGTCCCGCCAAGAAAAAGTCCGGTAGCACCCGGCCATCGATGCGGTCGACGAGAAGTCCCGGTTTTCCACACGCGCAGTTGGAGCGGGGGTGGAGCGTCACCCGATCTCCGATGTCGAAATCTTTGAGTGGCATGGCCTCGTTGTAGATCGAGCTGACGAGCAGCTTACCGTCCTCGTCGATGCGGTAGCTGTTGAGCGATTCGTCCA
Organism: Bdellovibrionota bacterium; assembly: GCA_035539375.1. Classification (GTDB taxonomy): domain Bacteria; phylum Bdellovibrionota; class UBA2428; order UBA2428; family UBA2428; genus DATLIP01. The sequence goes on from DATLIP010000046.1 coordinate 3,953, forward strand.
GGTGAAATCGATCTTCACCGCAGCGGGCTCCCAGATAACCAAATTCTGTCGACACGTAGGCGTCAAGCAAGAGGCCTCCGGGCGCGGCGCGCCGCAAGCGCCTGGCGGTATCGGGGGAGAGCACACCGCCGCTGCACAGAAAACCGGCAAAAGACAGTTCACGGGGCTCGAGGTTTCGCTGTTCGCAGTGATCTAAAAAAGCGCGCAGCAAGTTGGGGTTCGAGGTCACGAGCAGTGGCTCGCAAACGCGGATAGCTTCGATAAGTCGGTCGAAACCTAGGCTTTGGTCGGCACCGAGCGCCAAGCGCAGGATGAGGCGTGGCTCGTCACCGCTCGGATCCACAAGAATGGCCGTAGTGGATTCGCTGTTGTCGGTGATGAAGAGGCTGCGCACGCGGCGCGAGTCGTCAATATCGTTGAGGCGCATGGCTTTCCAGGCAGGCAAGCACAGGTCCACAAGCGCCGCACGCTCAGATTTGTAGAGCACGCTTGGCGAACCTGAAGATCCCGAAGTTTGCCGTTTGAACTTTTGCCCGCGATATTCGGGATTCAAAAAAGCTTCGGGGCCCAGGACTCGCAGGGCGGCTTTGCTCGTTGTGGCGATGGCTGGTATGGGGCACGGTCGCAGATTGATGTAGCGATCGCGCGCCTCCTCAATCGCTTCGACACGATCGACGGTCCACAAAAAGAGCTTGGCATCGAATTCAAAGTGCGGCAGCGCGAGGCGGATCTGAGCGATCGATTCGAGAAGGGCTCTCATAGGTGCCCTTCCCGAAAGGAGTGAATCATCCTGTGCGAATCTAGAGCCGTGCGCAGCTTGGCTTCGCGAGCTCCGGCGTTCGGCGCCGAAGGGCGCAGGGCGAGAATGGCGTTCTGAACTTGCCGCTCGAGCATGTGAAAATGAAAGTCGATCACGTCCGTGATCCGCTCTCCCTGGCAGACGAGAATGCTGTGGATATTCTTATAGTCGAGCTCGGCGTTGCCAAAGTGCCGTTCAAAGACAAGGTGTATGGATTCGTCACCCGTAAAGTAAAACGAAGCTTTGCGGTAGCGAAAGGCGCTACCCACGGCGATGCTGGGAGATCTGAGGTCTGCCGATGGAAAAACATCCGCGCGGTGTAGGTCGCGTTGGAAGATTTCGCCGTCCATCGCACTCGAAAGTCGAATGTCGAGGGAGCGTGCAGGATCGCGGAGGAGCACATCGGCCCGATGGGCGGCGATGCTAAGGGATTTGATCTCCGCTCGCCAAGGAGTGCGGAGCACTTGGCCAACGATGGATAGCATGTGGAAATATTCGTAACCCAGGACGCCAAAATCGTGGTCCACAAAACGCCCTGCGGCTTCGTCGGCGAGGCGGTTCTTTGAGAATTCGACATCGATGCGCTTCAAGTTCGCAAGATTCCATAGAGAACTCAGATTCTCGATGATGGGAATTTGGTTGTAGGGATCGGAGAAGAAGAGGCGCAAGGAACGCCCTTCGTCTTGCAGGAATTCGCGCAGTTCCGCGATTTGGTGGGGCAGCACGTAGGGTTTTTCGAGCAACACAAGACCCGAAAAAGACCTCTGGGCGATACGCCTGAGTTCGGTGAGGTGTTGGTCGGTGGGTGCCGAGAGCACCAGCAGATCAATTTCGCGCCAACGGTGGTCGGGGATTTCGTGAATACGAAGGTAGTGGTGGCATCCGAGTTGCTTTTCGGAGCGGGGATCGACGCTGAGGTAAACCTCATGGCCGAGTTTTCGAAAAGTTTGGGCGTAGAGCGATCCCATCGCTCCACAGCCCACGAACGCCACCCTTACCACGGCAATCGTCCTTAGTGTTTGACGCCGCCGCCAGCGAGTTGAACTTCGCCAGACGAAGGTTGTTCGGTAGTGACCGTGGCAACCAGGCCGAGAGATTCAAGCACGCTTACGATTTCTTCTTTGTTCATAGTTCCTCCAAATTTCTTTGCCCCCAAACCCTTTGGCGGCACGGCAAAGCGCAAAGCAAGGCGCGTGCCAAAGCTAGGGAGGCCTTTGGGAGCCTTGCGCCGACCTTGGAAAGATCTTTTATGTTTGGGAACTTGGAAACCTTTCCGGAAAGTGGGAACTCGCGCTTCGCGCGCGTGTCTTCTATAGGATTTGCACGGTGGCACGCACTTTGCTTTGGGATTTCGCCATGACTCTCATCGATTTTAGTCCAGAGCAAATCCTGTGCATCGGTCACGATTTTTGGGACGAGCTAGACAAAGAAGAACGGGCGCATCTCATTCAAAGCTTTGTGGAGCCTCTAAAAGAGAACTTTCGCGCGGGCACCCTGAGCGAAACGCTTCGCGAGGTGCTGGGCTTTGGTGCGGCACAACCTGCCAGCTGGGTGCATCGCGAGGGTGGCTTGAGTCCTTATTGGAGTCTCGAGGTCTTGGCCGCCGCAGGCGCCGAGCACTCGGATTCGCCAATTTGGCTTGAGCTGTGGGATCTGGGCACCGATGCGCAGCGGCTGCTGATGCCTTACGACTACCGAGCGCTCCTGCTGGAAGCGGTAGTCCGTCATGCGGACACGGATCTTTTGAGCGAGCACCTCTCACGTCGCGTTTCGGCGCCGCCATCCCCACTTTCGCTGCGATCTAAAAAAGACTTCTACCTGGCCCCGGGCGATGGCATTGACCATTTGTTTCATGTGCCCGAAAGCCGCCTTGAGCGACTCGCGCTAGTGACAAGCGTCGCCCGGTCCATGAGTGAGCGCCATGTCGCGTCTCTCGAGGCCCGAGCGCGCACGCTGGTTTTGGGAGTGGCTATGGATGCGGCGAAGGGGAGCGTTGGCCCCGCACTGGTTTCAAAAAAGGCCTTTGTCGAGATCGCCCGCGACGTGGGTGCTGAGCTTGTCGACGCCCGCGATTACCTGGTGCCCTGGGCGGCCGAATTTGAATATTCCGATAGACGTTACACGCTTGCCGAAGTGCTGCGCATTGTGGCGATGACCGACATCGCCTCGCAGCCAGATCTCGAGCTGCGCACGCATTGTCTGAGCTTTTATCGCAGCGTGCTCAAGCTCAGCGGTCGTGCGGTGATTGGCCTCTCGGCCAAAGTCTTTCACGTGGAGCACGGCAGTCGGGCAGAAGCTTCGATTTTTTATATGGGACGCGATGCGATTCTGGGCAAGGGGCTCGCCGTTGATGTGGTCGGCGGTTTTGCGGTGTTGACGGGAGCCTTTTTGGGGGGCGGATATATGCCGATTTTGATCCACACGCACAAGCATCTGCGAGGGGGGCGAGGGGAGAAGGCGTCGAATGAGCGCAAAAAGATTTTGCCCGTGTGCTTTGTGGCCAAATCGGGAGCGCGGTTGCCGATGTCCTATGTGGGGCTATGGGAATCGGCGGACTTTTTGGAGACGCCTTCTCCGGTGGAGGGGATTCTGACTTATCCCGTGGCTGAGGAGGGGATCTCATGAAGCTCTTAAGTCGTCCCGCCGGTTTTTCTGAGGAGCAATGGCAAACCTTTATGCGCGATGGCCTGCTTGTGATTCCCAATGCGATCGCACCCTCGGAACTGAAGCTCGCCGACAGCATTTTGCTTGCGCTCGCCAAATCGCAATCGCTGCGCCTGAATCACGTCGTCGGGCTTTGTCGGGAAATGGCCACCTTCATTGATCATCCGGCGTACGCCGGTTTGGTTTATGACGTGTACGGCGAAGGGTTGCGACTGCTCTCGAGCCAGGGCTTTGTGCGCCCTCCCGAGGAGCCCGGTACCAAGCGCAACGACTGGCACTTTGATGGGCCGCGCGTGTTGCCCTTTCATTTGTTTTCCGAAGCTCTTCCTATGCGCATCAAGGTGGGCATTTACATGTCCGACGTCACCAAAGAAAAGTGGGGAAATCTCATTTATATTCCCGGCTCGCACCGATGGCCTCATCTGGAGCAATACAAAACGCACGAAAAACATCCAGAGGAGCGACAGCTCAAAGTCGAAGCTGGTACTATCGTACTCATGTACAGCGGACTGTGGCACCGGGTGGCCGAAAACACGGGCCCCCACACGCGCCGAAATCTTTACTTAGAGTATGGCCCCTCGTGGCTTCAGAACTCGGAAGCCCAAGGGTTTCGCGCGGATTATTTGGAGTCCATCACTCGTGAGCAGCGAATCATTCTTCGCCCCTACCGAGATCCCAATGAATTTTACAAACCACCAGCAGAAGACGTGCCGCTCTATGCCGCGCAGCCAGACCTGAACTATGCGGCCCATGTGACGAACGACCTCAAGCAGTACACGCCCCAAAGACTCAGAGGAGCCCAACATGATCGAAGTGAGTGACCTTGCCTACGCGTACGGACCCCAGCACCCAAAGCTTTTTAGGTCGCTGAATTACCGTTTTGATGCGAGTCAGGTGCACGTCATCCGCGGGCCAAACGGCGTGGGCAAAAGCACGTTGCTGCGAATTTTGGCGACTCTCGTGAGACCCACCGATGGTGAAGTGAAATTCAACGGTGAGTCTAGTGCCAAAGCCATAGCGGGCCACGTGCGCAATCGCATTGCGTTTAGCGCAGGCGCGCCTCTGGGGTTTTACCCGCGTCTCAACGCCTATGACAACCTCACGTTCTTTGCATCGATCAAGGGCATCTCACTGAGCCCCGATCAGATCGATGAACTGGGCGAACGGGTCGGGCTGGGCCTCGCGGCCCTCGCTAAAAAATTTCATGAATACTCGCTCGGCATGCGTCAGCGTCTGCATTTGGCCCGTTTGCTCCTGCCTACCAATGACTTTTTTCTCGTGGACGAGATCACCAACGGCCTTGATGTCGACGGGGTGGAACTCTGCCGACGTTTGCTGACAGAAGAACTGGTGGGCAAGACCCGCATTCTGGTGAGTCACGATGCACACTTTGTGAAATCGCTCGACCCCAAGATTTTGGAGCTCAAACTCTCATGAGCGCTCTTTGGCAGTCAGTAAAGATCTTTGTGCGTTTGCAGTGGATCGATAGGGTCAACACCTCCGCATTTTTGATCGGTCTCAGCATCCAGACTGCGGTGCTTTGCCTTTCGATCTTTGACAAGTCGCAAAACAGCGGCGAGGCCTTTGCTCTGGCCGTGCGCGCTTCGCTGCTCAATATCATTGGCATCACGCTCTTTGCAGCGATGTCGAGCCTTGCTAACGACATTCGCTTTGGCACCTTTTCGTATCTGCTGCTCAGTCGCGAGCATATTTTCTGGATCGTTTTTAAACGCTGTCTCGCCAATACGGTGGTGTCGTTTTCTTCGGTGGTCTTCCCTTTTGCCGTGGCGGTGGTGAAGTTCCCCGAGCTGGCTTCGGTGAACCTCGTTCTCGCCCTGCTGGCGATCTTCGTTGCCGTCAGCTGCGCGGGCTTTCAAATCGCCCTCGTGCTGAACACTCTCGATCACCCCATTAGGGGGGTGCCATGGATGCGGTATTTTTATCTTCTCGTGGGGCTCAACATGCTGCCTTTTGCGTGGATCGAGTGGAGCTCAAAGTTTTTGCCCTTTTACTGGATCCTTGATTTGCACGCTTTGGAGGGCGGATCTCTCTTCGCTCAGTTCGCCGCTTCAGTGGGACTCAGCCTTGGGTGGACCTTGGTGGCCTGGGTGCTCCTAGCTCACAAAACGCTTCGCTCCGTAGAGTCGCTGCAAAACAAAAGCAAGTTGAAGGTGGCCTGAGATGAAACGCTTTTGTTTGCCCTATCTCGATTACGTGCGCTCGGTGGGAGTGGGAACTTACTTGACCCAGGTGCTGGTGCATGAGCCGCTCTCCGCACTGATTTTGTTCCTGGTGATGAACCCGCTCTTTTCGAACGCTTGGGACTGGCAGGTATTGGCCTCAAGTCACGTGTACTTTGTTCCGTACTTTGCCCTACTCTCCGCAATGAGCTCGCTCGAGAGCGAGCACTTTTTGGGTGTCAGCGAAGAGATCCATCAAAGACCTCTCGCGCTATGGCTCACACGCCTTCCCTTTGTGTTTTCGCAAACGGTGCTTCCGGTAGCCTTTTTTGCAACGCTGGTGGTGCTGTACTTGCCGAGCGGATGGATGCAGCTGGGATTCTTGCTCTTTTATTGGGCGATCTTTGCTTCGCTGGGAATCTTTTTCATTGCCAATTGGGGCTTTCGCAAAGAGAAGTCGGTCAACAACTCTGTGAATTTGGTGCCGTGGTTTTTGGCTCTTGGGCCAGGCCCTTTTTTAGAGGCGCGCCATTATCCTTGGTTTGCGGTGTTCCCTGGGTCGGGACTCAAGAGCGGCAACTACGAAATTGAAATTGCGAAAGGAATCTTGTTGGTGATTGTTTTAGCTTGGCTGATCATAAGATCCAAAACTCCGCGACCGATGAGAATCTTTAGGCTGGGCTAAAGAGTTCTACGATTTGAGCATAAAAAAACCCCTCGAACCGAAATCATCGGTTCGAGGGGTTTTGTGTTCGATCTAGAGGATTAGCGTACTTGTACGAGCTTCGAAGGTTCTTCGGGCTTCGAGAACTTGTCGCCGAGGCGGTAAGTTAAGAAGCTTTGCTTTTGCATGGGCAAGAAGCACTGGAAGCTGCGGTTGTAGTCAAATACACCTTGGGGGAGCTGTTCGCATTTTACGATGGTTTTTTCAAAACCTTCGCTCGATACGAGTTCCACCTTAAAGGGGAGTTGACCTTCGCGAACCCAAGCGTGGTTCACATCAAGTTTGTAATCCAAGGGAACTGCGACGCCGCGCTGTACTGTGAGGTTTTCGTTTTTACCGAACTCGAACACATAAGAGTCCGAGAAGGTTACGCGCAGAAAGAATTTTCCTTTTACGCGGTGAGGAGCGGCGCCGTCGTCTACCATCATTTGTTTGATGTGCAGTTCGAGCTGTTTGTCTTGGCTCGCCAGTTCGCGGCTGCGGTTCTGGTATACCCAGGTGTTAAACAGCGAAACGCTAAGTACCGAGAAAAAGGTTGCTCGAAGCATAAATTTACTGATCATAGATAAATCCTCTAACCCTATAGGTGCAATTCGCGGGCCAAGGCTAAAACCTCGATAAAACATGAGAAAAGGGGCCTTACGCTGCATCTCTGGACTACAGGTGTAAAAAGTTTAGACACAGTGTTAGTCTTGGTAACCGCTATGGCAAAAAAGGATTTTTCATTTCCCACCCGAGCCGGAAAACATTCATCCCAGGCCCACGTCGGCCTTCCCGACGGGTCCTACGAGGAGGAGCTAGGGCGCCACGGGTTCTTTGGACCCGCCACGCACATCTACCACGCCAATGCCCCTACGGACTGGGTCAACATTGAAGGCGATTGCAAGCCCCGTGCGCTCGACCTTAACAAAGCCGAGGTGGGTGGGGTGCACAACCGCCAGCTCGTACTTAACAACCGCAACTGTGAGGTTTACGTGCTCCGTAACCCCAATGGCCAGGACGCCTGCTATTACCGCAATGCCGACGGGGACGAAGTCCACTTCGTGCACCAGGGCACTGGGGTGCTAGAGACCGACCTGGGAGCCATTGAGTACAAGGCTGGGGACTATCTCTATATCCCCCGCACCATGACCTACCGCTTTATGGGCAAGGATGAGCAGTTCCGCCTGATCATCCAAAACACGAATGCCCTCTATGGCCAGCCCGACCGCGGCATCCTGGGGCACCATGCCCTATACGACCCAGCCGTGCTTCGCCTGCCCAAGCTCGAAGCCCTTGAGGTGCCCAAACCCACCGAGCCTAACGGGCAGTGGAAAATCGCCATCAAGCGCGCCGGCCGCTGGACGGGCCTCTATCACAAGCGTCCGCCCATCGATACGATCGGCTACAAGGGCGATCACTTGCCCTTCGCCCTCGACATCAAGGACATCCGCCCTGTGATGAGCCACCGTGCGCACCTCGCGCCTTCGGTGCATACCACCTTTGTGGGTGAGGGCTTTGTTATTTGTTCTTTTGTGCCGCGCCCCCTTGAGGAAGACAAGACCTGCCTCAAGGTGCCTTTCTACCATCGCAACGTGGAATATGATGAAGTGCTCTTTTACCACGCTGGGGATTTCTTCAGCCGCGACAACATCAAGCCGGGTTGGATGACCTTTCACCCGACGGGCATTCACCACGGGCCGCACCCTAAGGCGCTCAAAAATCAGCATTCCAAAGAGCGCACCGACGAGTACGCTGTGATGATCGACACTCGGCAGTACCTTGAAGTGGATCAAGATGCCGCCGATGCCTGTGAGTGGAAAGATTACTGGAAATCTTGGATGGAAGGCTGAGGCTCGATCGCCTCTTGCAGTTCTTTCCAGCGTTTGACGTTTTTCTCGTCGGTAGACGAGAGGCTGCGCTCGATGCCCGCCTGGTGGCGTTCTAAGAGCGTGATTTGGTCGCGGTTGGCGCCCGAAAAGCTTTCGATGGACCTAAAGTACATCGCAAACGCAACCACGAATATGAAGGTCATCCACGAAATCGCTCGCATCGCCTGACTCCTTATTAGAGTGCCGTAAGAACAGACGTGCCGAGAGAGTTTTAGAACAATTTACAAAAGCGGCGCGAATTAAGCGCCGCTACCTGTTCGGTAAGTCACCTGAACTTTAGAACCGTTGGCCGGTTTGGCCGAGCCGTGGAACTGGATGCGGTTCTTGGCTGAGTCGTAGCTCCAGCCGTTCGACGAGCTTTGCGAGATCACCGAACCATCCACTGTGACAACCATGGTCTGCAGCGTGGGGGTCGACGAGAGCACGTAGTTTTGGTCGTACTCGAGGCGCAGTTGCGCTTCGGGATCGGGCTTCTTGGCGTCTTCGAAAACGATTTCGTTAGTGGCGCTCATGTAGTCGTAGTCGGTCGAAGGCACGAGGCTTCCGTTGACATAGACTTTGATCGAGCTGACGTCCGGATTGGGGACTTGCAGCTTGAAGCGTTTGGTCTGACGCGAAATCGTGCGAGCGACGTTGTCCATGATGCTTGCGAAGTTGTTCAGGATACAAGCCGTTTTAGGCGTGCCGCTTGGGTCGATAAAGTTGGTAGCGGTAACAACGCGTGTGCCGTACTTTTCACCGTAGGCGTTGTCGTTGCCGCCGGTGGGAACCATGTTGTCGGTATAGCAGTTGGCGCCGATGCCCGTGAGCACGGAGCGGACGCTGAGGTACGAGGCGTCGCTCTTCATGGCGCGGATCTGGCTCATTTGAGCAGCGGTGTATTCTTCGTCATCGTTGTCGGTGATAAAGAGCACCACGAGCTGAGCGGCATCGCGAAGGAACTCGCTACCGCGGTTCATGAGCACTTTGTTGGTGGCTTCGACAACGGCAGTGCGGTTGCCTTCGAGGGGCTTACCGACAGCGCCGAGGCGCGCACGAACGAGATCTTTGAGGCTTCCGCTAAAGGTAGAGTCGATCACAAGGCCCGAGATAAAATCGCTATCGGCGGTGTTCGTGGTGCTCTGTTTGGAGCCGCGCACGAGACCAATGCGGTAGTCGATGCCTTTAGAGACGAGGGCGTTTGTAAAGGTGTCGAGCGAATCAAAGAGTTTTGCAGTCTTAGCGTCGGGGCAGTTGGTGTTGTTGGTGCAACCACCGCTCATCGACCAAGAGAAGTCGACAGAGATCAAATAATCAGCCTGGAGGAGGGACTTGGCTTGGGTGTAGCTGTCGACGGTATCAATCGTGAAGTTGTCGACGTTGTTTTTGATAAACGATTCCGGCTGCGAGCAAGCGCTTGCAAACACAAGCAAACTTGTAATAGCGGCGGCGCCGAGAGCCCGTTTTCCTAAGTCCTGAAATTTAATATATGTAGACATATCCCATTCCTCACCCAACCTATCGGCAGCAAGACTTGGGCCACTTGAGTCATTTTTTTGGTCTTCGTGAAGATGAGTAATTTTGCCCTACAAAATTGGACACTTAAGATCGCAAAAAATCTATGCTCTGGGAATCACTGAGACCTCCAAAGTGATAAAGTTTTAGACAATCGTCAAAGGAGGACTCCATCATGAAGCCGTTTTCAATTTGCTTGTGGTTCGACAGTGAGGCCGAGGAAGCCGCGAAGTTTTACACCTCTATATTCAAGGGCGGCAAGATCGGCCTCATCCAGCGTTACGGCAAAGAAGGCTTTGAGCACCACGGCAAGCCTGAGGGCTCGGTGATGACCGTAGACTTTGAAGCCAACGGCCAGAGATTTGTGGGTGTCAACGGCGGCCCGAGCTTCAAGTTCAACGAATCCATCTCGCTGATGGTTCCCTGCGAAAGTCAAAAACAGCTCGACGAGTATTGGGAAAAGCTCCTCGCATGTGGTGGAAAAGCTCAGCAATGTGGATGGCTCAAGGATAAGTTCGGACTTTCATGGCAAGTGGTGCCCACGCTGATGGATGAGATCATGGCGAGTGGCAACGAGGCGGGCATCCGACGCGTCACGGCTGCGATGTTCGAGATGGTGAAATTCGATATCGAAAAGCTGCGCCGGGCCTTTGAGGGTTAAGCGCTGCGTGGAGTTATTTACGGCACTTGCAAAGTGAGTTGCACTGTAAAGTGCAGTCAAAATTTCCCATGCCGATAGGGAGGGCAGCACAAACCGAAGGGCAGGCCTCGGGGGAGGTGCCGAGCGGCATCTCTCGCTGAAACCACTTCCAACAGGAGGCCTTGCCGGAACGGCGTCCAATCTTAGCTAATGCCTGGGCAGCGGCTTTCATGTTGGCAGCGATGTGCGCCGAGGCACCGTCGCCACGCAGGTAGTATTTCACAAACGCATGATCAAACATGCCTGGGGATGGGGAATCATTTTTCACGTTTGCGGGTAAGGTATCTGGCAAAGAACGGATGACGAAATCAGAGTCGAGGGTGGTGTATGACCCGCCCGTGGCGAGTTCCCCCGAGGGGGTAGCCACGGAAACTATGCGTATTTCGGTTTGATCGGAAGGTGATAACTCCCTCTCCTCATACATGGAATTAGCAAAAAAGTTTCCTTGTGAATGACTCACAATAAGTACCTTTAGGTTCAAATCCATGACCAAGGTGTCTAAATTGAGAAGCATTCGGCCTAAATTTTCGGCCAATCCTGGAGTTCTGAGCCTCTGCAACTCTTTTTTTGCCGTATCTCTATAGGCTTCCAAAAACCATTTAGGAGCCTTGCTAAGGTCGAACATCCAGTCCCAGAAGTTGTCAGTGATTTCACCTTCTTTTTGTTCATAGGCTTCAAGAATATCTAGGATGCCCTGGGTGTAATTATAAAACAATCCGGCGTGTTTGGGTTTCCATCTGATGTCGACGTTGTCGATGATGTGGTTTTTCAGGGTAAAAGCTTGTAGCTGTTGTAAGCTTTCTCTCGCTTGGTTTTCTTTGTTCAGGACGCCATTGATAAACGTTAGGTACATTCGGTTGGGACATTGTGCTTGTGAAATGTGGGATGTAACGGGGATGCAAAATAATAGGATTAACTTTTTTACTCGCATGGATCGCCTTCATACTCTTGGAGTTCGAAAAATCGCCCGTCATTCTTAGCGCTATTGGCGAAGCTCATTCTAACCAGCGTGGTGTTGTATAAAACGATTTTATCAATGTTCTTATAGTCGATGCCAAACTTTTCGATACAGTCCATGGCCTTGAATATGGCTAATGCGCCCTTGTGGGCATCAATCGTAGGGTCAATAAACGCCCATTGGGCCTTTGCGTATTGAGAGGCCGCTCGTAACTTTTTGTTATCGGAGCCATATGTTTTTTTCAGCTGAGTGTCGATTTTTGCGGGGAGTGTGGGGGGCCAATTCCCTGTGTCCGAAATTTCTGATCCGAGATTATTCGTCTGATAATCTCGGTATGCAGCAAGCTGAGAAATGCTCGTAGATGCAGACCATAGCGCAAGCAATCCGAGGGCGATCTTGAGTCCTTTGATTTTGCTCTTTTCAATTTGGAACCGATTCGTCAAACCTACGTACAGTAGCCAGATTGCCAGAAGCCCTGTTCCTAGGGCGAGAAGTGGCCCTACAAAAAGCCCAAAAGCGCTCTTCGAATAAATGATGATGGAAGTGGAGGCGAGGAATGATGGTAGTTGGGTCAAGAAGTGGAGTTCTACCCACTTATGCCAATCAAAACCCACAGTGATCAGCTGAAGAACGATTCCTCCGATAAGAATCCAAATGGTGGAAGAGATGGCATAGACGGCCAGCGTTGAGGTGAAGGTTGAGGCAGCCTGCAATACTGCTTCTCCGAGCCCTCCTGAGAATGGGTAAAAAGCGACAGCTACAATAGCCTGGCTGAAAGCTAAGAAGGCAGTCCAGTAAGTGGCCTGTTTCCATTTAGTCCCTTGCCAAGCCTTGATGGAGGGGATGAATGAGGGGATCACGCCTTTGAGAAAGGCAAAGAGCGCACGAAGTTGGTGGACAGGATTTAAATTGAATTCAGTTTGTGGCATAGGCAGACCCAAGCAAATGCTATGCCATCATGAAGTCAAGCGAGAAGCTGAAATTGCTAAAGTGAACTGATCGCGTGATGGATATTAGTCCAGAAACCCGGAACACATACGTGCTGCTGACGCCACGTCAGTCGGACTTCCGCTTAAGATGGATTTTTACACACGCCTCGATGTCTTTAAGGATTTGCGACTTGAGCTCATCCACTCCGGCAAACTTCATCTCCGCGCGGATGCGCTCGTGGAATTCCACCGCGATCGATTGACCATAGAGGTCTTCGCTAAAATCTAAGAGGTGGGTTTCCACGCTGAGTGGCGAGTGCTGGTGGATGGTTGGGCGAAAGCCGACGTTGGTGATGGCATCGATGCGCCGGCCATCGGTGAGCAGCACGGTGGTGGCGTAAACCCCCTCGAGTGGCAGGCACACATGCGGCGGCGGGCTGTTGAGAGGGTAGAGATTCGCTGTGGGAAACCCAATGCTACGGCCTCGTTTGAAGCCACTTGCCACGATGCCGCGAATGTAATGCGCGCGCCCTAATTGAGTGGCCGCCGTGGCGACGTCTCCGGCGCGAAGCACGTCGCGAATCGCGCTCGAGGAGATCATCTTGCCGCCCAGGGCCTGCGGAGTGATGACTTTAGCGCTGCGGCCGATGGCCTTCATCCAGTCCACGAGCAGATCGGGCGTGCCCTTGCGGTCGTTGCCAAAAAAGAACGACGGGCCCACGCTCACGTGGTGCGCGTTCCATTTGCCGATGATGTAATCTTCAAAAAATTCTCGTGCCGAAGTTTGGGCAAAGTCGCGGTTGAAGGGAATCACAAAAACTTCGTCCGCGCCATGCTCTTTGAGAAGCGCGATGCGGTCTTCGATGCTGGTAAGGCGCGGAACAAAAACGCCCGGATTGAGGGCTTCTTTGGGGTGAGGGTCGAAAGTCACCACGGCCACTGCGTCTGAGGGGTTTTGTCTGCCGACTTTTGCCGACGCGATGAGCGCCTGGTGCCCCAGGTGCACGCCGTCAAAGTTGCCTATGGCGATGGATCTCATGCAGGGGGCAGCTTAGTGCCTAGACGGGGTTCGTTACAAGGGTTTGTGAAGGACTGTCTTCATCTTCCCGGGCCGCGGGCAACGTGATGCTAAAACAAACCCCTTCGCTTTCGCTCGACGTACAGTGCACGGTGCCGCCGTGTAGCTGGACGGCGTTTTTGACGATGGCCAGACCGAGTCCTGTGCCCGAAGGCTTGTCGTGGCTATAGAAAGATTCAAAGATACGGCCCATCACGGCCGGTTCGATGTGCGATCCGGTGTTGCGGATAGAAATTTCTACGGCGGGCTGGTCGTCGTGACGGGTGTCGACACTAGAGAAAAAAATCTCACCCGTGCCGCGCATCGCCTGGATGGCGTTTTCGATGATGTTGGTCATGGCCCGCGAAATCCGGTGAGCATCGGCCACGACTTTCTTGGTGCTGCGAAAATCAAAATGCATGTGCACGTTTTTTTGCAGGTGTTCGCACTGGCAGTCTTTGAGCGCAGCTTCCACGAGCTCTTCGATCGCGGTGGGCGCCGTTTTTAGCGGCTTGCTGCTCTGTGAGCCGAGGTCCATGATGTCGTGGAGCATGCTGTTGACCGAGTTCATGGCGTGACCCACGTCGCGCGACATTTGGTTGAGGAGGGGTTGGATATCCTTTTTGCCAGCGCAAGTTTTGAGCACGTCGAGCGATACCTTGAGGATCGCGAAGGGCCGGCGCACGTCGTGGGCGATCATTTGGGTGGTCTGGGCGATGGCCGAGTTGCGCTCGTTCTCGGCGATGGTGCGTATGTAGGGGGTGACGAGATTGGTTTCGAGTCGCCAAATGAGGATACGGTGCACGGCCCAGCAGACGATGATCGAGAGCAGCGTGATCCACCAAATCGACGAGGGGATGATTTGGTACCACTTCACTTCGGGCACGACGAAAATGATGAGGCGGGCGAGACGCGAGTTGCCAATTTTAAGGTCGATGGTGGAGGACAGCTTTTCGTCGCCTTCGAAAGTTTTGATGCGCTCTTCAGAGGTACATTTCGCGACTTTGGTGGTGGTGGTATCGACGTCGCCATCGGGATAGACCACGAGACACGCAGAAATGCCGGGGTGCTTGCGGTGCCAAGTGCGGAGGATCTCGTCGAAGCGAATTTGCAGCGCTTCGCTGCGACTCAGGTAAACTTCTTGCGCAATGGCGTCTCTTTGGTAGTTGATGGTCGCACTGAGGTCTTCACGGTAGCCGCGCCCCTGCTCGATCGCGTTTCTATAGAAAACGCTTCCCGTGGTGAGCAGAAATATGACGGCCATGATGAGCACCGGGGGCAGGATCGAAATCGAAATGCGTCGCCTTAAGATGGCCGCTTGCTGGCGAGGGGTCATTGATAGAGTTTCCAGAAGGACGGGGTTTGAGGTTTGATTTGGTAAATGTAGAGAGGTTTGGTGGGACTGCCGGATTCGCTAAAGTCCAAGGGACCGGTAACGCCTCGGAGGCGGTTGCGACGAATGATCTCGGCCAGCGGAGCCGCGTCGGACTTTTTAACCTTCGCGCGAACTGCGGCAATGAAAGCCTGAACGGCGTCGAACGAAGAGCCGTTGACCACGGACTGGGCGATGTGGGGGCAGTGCGCTTTTTGCAGACGAACGTAAAGGTCCGCGAGGGGCCCGACGGGGCGACTATCCCAACCGCGCACAAAGTAAAATTTGATCCGGGGAGAAACCTCACCCAGCATGTTCATAAAGGTCGGAGAGCCGCCGACGGTATCACCGCCGAGTAAGGTAAACGAGCCTGGTAGGGCTTTGAGTTGGTTGTAGATGGGAGCGAGTTGCGCTTGCAACAAGGGCAAGAAGTTGACGTCGGCCTTTTCGGCCACGATCTGGTCCCGCAATTTTTCGAAATCCGAAAAGCCTTCGATAATGACAATTTCACGCATCGCGATTTCGGGACGTAAGAGGCGTAATTGTTTTTGGTACTCGGTTCCCAAGAAATCCGAGTAAGGCAGCGAGGCGTTGCGAACAATGAGGACTTTTTTAGCGCCCAGTTCGTTGGCCGTGAGTTTGGCGAGAAGTTTGGCCTGGCGATTGTCATCGAACTGAATGCGAAAGGCGAGGGGGTTGTCTTGGGTGACGCCAGGGTTGCTGGCCATGGTGGCGATGAAGGGAATGCCCGCTTTTCTGAAAATTGGCGAAGCCGCCAGGGCTTCGGAAGAGTCGAGTGTGCCCACCACGCCATCGAATTTTTTATCGACCACGGTTTGGGCCGCGCGCACGGTTTCGAGGGCATTGCGCTGATTGTCGATCACTTCGAGTTCGATGGGCAGGCCTTCTTTTTGCGCGGCTTCAATGGCGCCGGTGGTGATGCAAATGGCTTCTTGGCCAATGAGCGGATTGAGGGCGGAGAGCTTGGGATAGAGGGCCGCAATGCGGTAGGGCTTGGGGCTCGGCGAAGGTTGCGACCACGACGGAGAGCTGAGGATGAGAAGGCTAAGGCGGAGAACGTTTTTAAAGCCAGACATGTTGCTAGTGTCCCTAGCAAATAAGTAATATGACGCAAAGTGCAAAACTTAGATTTACTTAGATGGGCTGGCGAAAATTATTCTTTAAATATCAAGCGATAGAGGGTTTCGACCTCTTCGTCCAGAATACTTAATTCTTGCAATCGCGCGCGAAGATCCGAGAGGTACTGGGCCGAAGTGCCGTTGCGGCCTGCGGCGGTGGAGATCATCGCGATTTTCTCTTCGGGGGAGTAGTCGCGAAATTCTGCCGAGTCGAGATTTGCCACGTAGGCCTGTCCCTCCACGCGTCGGCCGTCGGCGAGACTCAGGGGAACGGTCTTACGGTGGTAAACGTCGCGAATCAGTTCCACTTGGTCGGTGGCCGCGAGGGCCGCGGCATGATTGGCGGGCGCGATACGAAACGCAAAGCCCTGGCATTGGTTACCGGGCACCAGTCCCACCACGAGCCCTGGCTTTTCGGGAGTTCCCCGCCAGACGTTCGAGAGAATGCAAAAGTTGCGGGAGTGACCCAGCAGCGTAGCCGGAATTCTTTCGACGTAATCAAAGGTCGGCTTGGTCATCAGACTTCCGTAAGCAAAAATCCAAAGGTCCATGGGATTGTCCTAGGAGAGGGGCACGAGGCCGACGCAGGCCTTGGGTAAGAGTTTCAGTCGGTGCTTTTCACAGCGGGCGAAAACTTCGGGCTCCTCGAAGCGGCTCGTGACCAGAATCGACTGGGGGTGAATGGCTAGCGAATCTATGATGTCGAGACCCGTTTCGTTCGAATTTGAGAACTCGTAATCCACGAGAAATAAGGTGTGCGAGCTGGCGGCCGTCTTGTGCCAATCTTGAAATTCTTTGAGATCAGAAAAATGAATCACACGCTGGGGCCGAGAGCCTTTTTTCAGGGTCGAAAATCTAGATACCCAAAGGTTGTGGATGTTCGGGTCGTCATCGACGACGACGATTTCCTTGGTTGCGTCGATCTTGTCCACAAACCAGTAGGGAGGCGAGGAGAGGGGAATGGAAACTTCGAGGTGGGTGCCCTCGTCGAGCTTCGAGAAGATCTCAATCTTGCCTCCCCACTCCTTAACGCATTCACGCGCGTGGTAAAGCCCCAGGCCGAAGCCATTTTCTTTGTTGTAGCTAAGCCCCTTGTCGAAAACCTTGGACAAAATTTCGGGCGGAATTCCGCAGCCCGTGTCCTTCACGTCGATCACGGCGAAATCATTATGGCTCCGCAGGGTCACCGAAACCACGCCCGATTCGCGGATCGCCTCGGCGGCGTTGTTGACGAGGTTCGAAACGAGGCGCTTGAAGTGTTCCGGGTTCACGCTGGAAAAGAGGCCGTAGCTTTCTTGGCCCAGGTGGAAGTCAAAGGTCAAGTTCAAGCGGGTGCTGTACTGCATGCGCTTTTCGCTCATGATGGCTTCCAGCAGGCCCGGTAGGTATTCGGCTTTGAGCGTTTCGCTCGGCGGGTTTTCGAGGGTTTTGGCTTGGGCCTGGCGATTTTTTTCGAGCAGGTGGTTGGCGATGTCTCGGATGCGGGCGATCGCCCCGCGGATCATCGTGCGGCTGTGTTCGGGCAATAGCTTGAGATCCTTGTCGGCCACGGTCAATGCGGCGAGCGGCGAGCGGATGTCGTGCGAAAGCTGTGCGTAGATGTCCGACATTTTTTTGAGGGCCGAGTATTCGCGGTACTCGCTTAGAGCATTTACGAAGGCGTTGACCTCTGTGATCGTGAACTGCTTGTCCTTGAGGCTATCGAGCGCTTGTGAGTTTTGCGACTGCAGGTTTTCGGCGACCTCGGAGAGAGGCACAACGATCTGATCGTTGATAACCTTGTAGTTGATCCATGACCAGATGAAGATTGACAGCAAGATCAGCAGAGAAAGCACCGAGGAGTTGATCAAAAAAGGGATGACTTCTTTTTGGATCGAAGAGCTCGCAAAATGTATACGCAGAGACGTCTTAAAGTCGCCAAAGTCGTTCGCTAGGGAAATCTCCAGCGCCTTGCAGGGATAAATCCACATAACGAGCGTGTCGAGAATGCGCTTGGTGGTGTTGTGATTCGCAGGCGCTTCTTTGATGTAGATGCCATCGGAAATGAGTTCGATGGACTCGCCATTGAATTCATGCAGCATCGTTTTGAGGTGCTGCTCGAGGGCGGTCTGGTCGTCGAGGGCGACTTCGTTGAGCAGCTCGTTTTTGTGAAAATCAACGAGGTTCTCAATCTTCAGCTTGGTTTGCTCGATGGAGGACTTGGCCAAGTAATGCGTTTGTAGTGCGGTAAAAATCGCGATGGCGATGAACGTCCCGGCGGCGAACTTAAAATAGATCCTCGTAAGGAATAGCCTAAGGTTCGTCATGATCTAGAAGTTCCTAACTTGAACCCTCCGGTCTAGGCTGAGGTGAGTGGCGGTGGGAACGGGACCCGTGAGCGACTCAAACGGGAGCGCTTTGTCGACGCAGAGCTTGGGTGTTTGCAGGAGCGAGGCCTTGCTGCAAGTTTCCATCAACTTGGCCAGGAAAAGAATCCCGTCGTAGCTAAAGGCCGAGAGATCGTTGATACGGTTCTTGTCCATGGCGGTTCGGAATTCCAAGTCTTGAGGGGGCTTCTCCTTCAGGGGGTAGATCTGCGGCAAGATCGCTTCGAAGCTAATGGCCTTGGTGGCGGCCTGGATGACTTTGGAATCGGTTCCCCACGAGTCCGCACCGATGATGAGCGGATGAATCGCACATTTGTCCAAGAGTGAAATGACCCGGGCCGCGTCGAGTTCGAAGATGGGCATGAAGATGGCCTGGGGACTGTCCGCTTTGAGGGAGCAAATCTGATTTACGGAAAAGGCGGCTTTGCGCGCGGCAAGTGTGGTGGTGACTGTGCCGCCGAGGTTTTGGAGCTGAGTGCGAAATTGAAGGGCCATGTTTTTGCTGTAAGTGCTGTTCGACTCCGAAATGATGGCGACCTTTTTTAATCCTCGGCGCATGGTCTCTTTGGCCAGGGCTTCGACAATGAGGGAATTGCGCGGAAAGAGCATGATCTGCCGGAACTCGGGCCCCACGAGTTCATCGCTCGATGCGGTGGGCGTGATGAGTAGGGCGTTGTGTTTGACGAGCACCTCGGTGGCCATGATGGCCTGGTCGGAGATGCCAAGACCCAAGAAGATGTTGATGCCGTCCTTACGGATGCTTTGTGCAATCAGGCCCGGAATGTTGGCGATGGAATTATTGATGTCGATCTCTACGGTGGTGAAGCAGATTTTTCGCCCGTCGCGTTTCAGCTTGTCGAGGGCAACCTGAACGCCGGTT
Organism: Bdellovibrionota bacterium; assembly: GCA_035539375.1. Lineage (GTDB taxonomy): Bacteria > Bdellovibrionota > UBA2428 > UBA2428 > UBA2428 > DATLIP01. Next base: position 23,086 of record DATLIP010000046.1, read on the forward strand.
CGGATGTCGAGTCCGAAGGGAGAAACCGTACGGCCCGTGGCGGTTTTGAATTCCCCGAGGATTCCGATCTTCTCACACGTCACCTGAGCCAAGGCGTTGGCCGAAAGGGAGAGTGCCGAGAGCAAAAGCAGAAGGAGTTTAGGCGCCATCCGTACTTTCTCCGAAAAGGATCTCAAGGATTCGGCCAGCACGCTGGGCGGCCGCTTCGAGGAAGGTTTTGTAATCAACAGTGACGGAGCCATCGGGGTTCATGCGGTCAGCGACGGTTTTGGCGATGACAAAGGCCACGCCTTGTTTTCGGCAGAGCTGGGCTACGGCGCAGGCTTCCATGTCGACCAGCAGGGCGCCGGGGTGTCGCTGAGTGAGTTCGTGTTTGCGCGCATGGGTGCCCACAAATTCAGAACCCGAAATCAAAAGACCACTGAAGACCCGGTCTCCGAGCGCGTCGAAGGCCGAGTAGATCGCGTCGTGCATTTCGGCGTTTGTGGAGATGATGGGATCGGCGAGGGAGTCATCCGTTTTGGTCAAAAAAAGCTCACCCGGTGACATGAGGGTGGTACCGCCATCGTCCTCGGTTCGCGAAATCAGCGCATCGTGCTGCACGACGGTGCTAGCCACCACGAAATCTCCGACGTCTAATTTCTCGTCGAGAGCCCCACCCACGCCGATCATGAGCACGGCATCGATGTCGAGCCGGTCGAGAGCGAAAGCGACGGTGACGCCCGCGTTGACCCCGCCCACGCCGGATTTGACGATGTTCACGTTGGTCTCGCCAACGCGAAAGCGCGACGCTGTAAGCCCGAGTCGCTCGCTGAGCACCACGGTTTCTGCTTGGGGTTGTTGGGTCAGGGCATTGTGCTCAACATCCATGGCAGCAACGACGAGGACGTTTTTAAAGTTCAGCATGGAACCAGCCTTTCTCACGATCAGATTGCAGCGTCTTTCCTTCATGGCAAAGGCGCTGCAACAGCTAAAAAAAATGAATGATTGAAGGAGCTTACCCACTGGAGCCGATTTTTAACACAGCGCGACAACGCGAACAAGTAAATAACTCTCCTTAAGATATAGGTACTTACCTTGGGTTTTGGGGAGTGCACAAGGGGATTGTTATTGCATAATGCCAACTCATCAAGTTCAGCGTTATGGCACTTAACCTGTCCTTAACGGCATTTTCAGCAAAGTTTAACAAGCATCGCAGGGCGCTGATATTCCATAATAGAGGCATGAAAAGCCTTCGTGCTGTCGTATATGTGTATGCATCGATCGTGATGCTAGCTTCGTGGTCGGCATCTGCTGCAGCGGTTGCGCTTCCGGATGATGGATTCATGTCTGGCCCGCGGGCGATTCTCAACGGTATAAACAACCTCCAGGGCTCGGCTCAGGCCGAAGCCGCAGCTATCGATGTGGCTGGCAACGTGCGGCTCATCGCAAGCAGATCAAACGTTGAGCGCATCCAAACTCAGGGCGACATTTTTCTGAATAGTCAAACTTGCGCATTGATGGCAAACGAGATCAAGAACAAAGGCAATCTAAACGCTCTGGGTGTTTCGATGGAACACTACAGCCGTCTTTGTATCACTAAAGAAGGCAACTTCTTTGTGACTGATACACCTTCTTTACTAGCGAGGTCGTCCCGCGGCATGCCCGGTGGTTCCCAAGATGGCGAGGGCTCAGCCAACTGGATGGAATGGCTCGCAAAGGGCGGCGTCCATAATGGTGATGCCAATGCCCAGTCTGCGTTTATGGTTTCGGTACATGGTGCCGGTGAAGAACATTCAAGCGGCGCTATCTTTGATGCCGCTTCAGGGGCGCTCGATGGAATTCTGGCCGAAGCTCAAAAGAGTGGCGGCGAGCGTGGATTCGTAATGGAAGGTCCTGAGTTCGAAACTCCTGCAAACGCCAAGCTCGCACAGCTTGCCAACAATCCTAACGCTTCGGCTTTGGGTTTTGAAGGTTTTGTGAGCTCTAAGGCTCCTCAAGTTAGCTTTTATAATGGTGGCAATGGCGCGCAAAGCTCTAGTGGGCAGCTGCCAGCTACCGCTTCGAACCCCATGGTTCGCCATTTGATGTCGAATGGATCCTCGGTGCCAAAGGCGCCCTCAGACAGTGCTACCCACAGTCGCACTCCTGCTTCTGATACGAAGCTTCCAGCTCCTACAACAAATTTGCCTGATGTTAGCGCTCAGGTGAATGATCCGAAAAAGCCTGAGGTATCCACTGACAACAGTGCTCCCAGGACGAATGCACCTGTTCAGTCGATGGGTGGTGATTCGCTCTTGGATACTCTTGATAATCTACAGCAGACGATTACATCCACTGATGATTCAGGATCAGGTAATTTCAGGAGTTTGGCCGAGAAAGCCAAGCGAGGGATCGAAGAGATTCAACAGTCAGCTGATACCCTCAAATCACCAGAGGGCAGAACGTTACTTTCGAATGATAATACGATTAGCTCTCAAGAGGCGCATGATCAGCCTTCTGGTGCAGGCGTCTTCTCAAGTCTTAAGGAATCGAGCAAACAGTTCAACCTAAGTGCTTCAGCTAGGATGGTTAAGTCATACTTTTCTGGATGTATTGAGGGCGCTGCGAAAAAAGAAAGAGTCGATAAACTAGACGACTACATTCAGGGTCATATGGCTCAATGTGGAAAATTCTTCACCTCTACCGAATCGGCTAGAAAGCAATCCAGCTGTTCGATTAGTGGTGTGAATACACGTGATATGACGGCTGAGGCTCAAGCCACTTGTGCCTTGGTTGACATGGCTGCCAGAAGTTTTGCGTGTGCTTCCTCGGGGGATGAGAGAAGTATTGAAGAATACTACTTTGCTGCTGTTGTAAAATGGGTGGCTGTTGCTGCTTCCAGGGGATCCGTCAAGTTCATGGGAGGGCATGAGGATCTTCAGCAAATGTATGGAAGGGCTTGCAGCTCTGATGTGGTGGAGTGTCCATTGGCTATGACTAAAGTCTTGGATCCTGAGACGGGTGGGGCGAAGCCAGTTTTATCTCCTGAACAAGAAGAACTGGTTCAGCACTTGAAACATGGCCTCCTCGCTCTTGAGAGCTCCAAGGCAATGTTGCAAAGGACTATTAAATCTAGCCTGAGTGTAGCAGATGGAATGAAGTGTGACTTAAGGGAATTGTTATCTTTGGCGGCTGTTGATGTGGAGAGAAAAGTCCAAGGAGTTCGAGCGACTGTATTTACAGCGAGTAAAACTAACACCCTTGTTGAAGAAAGGGCTGTGGCTGAGGCAAACAAAGCAGGAGCTCAGGCTAAAGATCTCACCAAAACAGTAATACATGAGTGTGGTACTCAGAATTGTTTGCGTAACGACATGAAGTCCAAAAACTAGTTTCTTGGGATCTCTTTTTGAGGAATTCCATCAATTTTCAGTGGTGTCGCGTCTAAATACTTTACGACTTTCTTGTTTGCACCATCAGTTTTGTATTGGTCCGGCGTTAATACAACGGAAAGATTTTTAAGCTTTAATCCTTCGAGTCGGTCAAGTTCTGAGTCTGTGCAAATCGCATTTGCTCCGCTGCGACAACCTTTAATGTATAAATCAATAAAATCTGCAGCCACCGAATTAGGGCCATTCTGAGAGCGATCACAAATTTCTACGCCAGAGTAAGGGTGCTCTTTGGGGCAAAGGCTATGGCCAAAAGTTACGTGATCTCCGTTGCCGTCGCTATGACGTGCTTCGTGTAACAGTGTGGAGAGTCTGTAAACTCTGCTTATGAAAGAAAACCGATTTTTATCTGATATTTTAAGCGAGTAATTGTCGCTTAAGAAGGCGGCACTAATTTTCACGAGCCCGAAATGCAAGCCACCAATTAAAGTTGAGTAAGCTTGAAGAGGGTCTTGGGGTTTATATTCATATTTGTAGACAAATCCATCTCGCCCCATTCTTAAGATTAAATCGCTAGTAACGTTAGAAGCTACAGATTCCCCATTGTCAGAACTGTTTGTATTTTGGGCGATAAGCATTTTTTCGAAAAATGGGAACTGTTTTTCAATCGTGAATCTTTTCGTCCAGAATTCATTTCTAGAATGATCAGCAGCCGTAATAACTTTGACCCTTTCGCTGAACCAGTTCATCCAACTTCCTGCGCTTGTATCTTTGATCTGCCATTTCTTCGCCATCTGTAAATCATTCGGAAGGCTAGATTGGTTAAGGTATTTAAAATCCATCATGATTTCTAAAATAGGATCTTTTATTGATTCTCTATCAACATTAGAAGAGGGATCTTCAAACATGTCGTAAACCGACTGCTCGATAATCACGGCCATGTTGTCGTTGTAGTATTTGACGTCTTCTTTGTATTTTCGTTCGGCAAGTGCTGAGGTGCTCGCCAAAAGCACGCAGGATGCTGCGCTAATCGTTTTGATTTTACGTAAGTTGATCGACGTCTGCATTTTCTGATACCTCATCAACAGTGCCCAAAACAAAGCAGCTGGAATATACAGGAAATAATGCGCCGGGTCAACTTTTCCTCGTGGAGCAAGCTGCTGAATTTATTGCGACAAAATGTCCTCTGGGTGAGGGGGTTTAAGTACTTAGAATGGTTGGATCTTTAGCCCTAACTTAGTATGGGGATCTTCGTCACGAGCAGTTTTGGGAGGAGTTTCACTCCGAACTTCTGGGCTCTGAGTCTGAGCTCCAAGTTGTCATGATGGCTGGTGACTAATACGGATCGGTCACTAATTTTAAGTGAACTCACTAAACTGAGCCCATCAACACCAGACTTAGAGAGCTCATAGTCGCAAAGGAAAATTGAAGAAGCCTGGTTGTTCTCCGACTCGCTTAGATAATCGGACAGCTGCGTTGCACTAGAGAGATGCATGATTTTTAGCTGTTTCGAGACTTCTCTAAGTCGTTCATCCCACATGTCATGAATGGATTTTTCGTCATCAATTACCACGATCGAAGCAACGGACCTTAGATCAAGTTCTTGAAGCAGCCATGCGGGAGTGTCACTTCTGTTTAAAGTGATTGTGACTGTCGTTCCATGATTTAGCTCAGAGGCGATGGAGATGTTTCCGCCCCAGGATTCAATGTTTGTTTTGGCGTGATAAAGTCCCAGTCCACTTCCACTTTTGAGGGAGGTTGTTTTTCCAAAAGTAGCACCATGCTGAAATAATTTTGGCAGTACGCTTGGAGATATGCCTTTTCCGCTGTCTGAAACTTCTATTACCAAATCGCGGCCGGTATTTTTTACGGATACCGTCACCGTCCCTGCGCTGTCCACAAGCGCCTCGACAGAATTATCGATGATGTTTGAAATGATCCTTTGGAAATCAGCTCGTGAAACGGTTGCCAGCATGGTGTGGCACTGGTCTGGAATTTCAAAATGGATCTGAATCTCGTGATTTGTTCGCCATTGGATGCGTTTTTCGGAAACAACAGAATCGATTAATATTGGGATTAGTTCAGCGGTTAAATCGGCAGACTGCGATAATCTTCCCTGTTTTTCAATGTCAGACGCCTTTGTCGCTAGGCTGTTTGCGATGTCGTTGATTCTGCCTATGGCCGAGCGGATCAGGATTCTTTGATTCTCTGGCAATGAGGCAGCATGCGTTGTCAGCATGTTTAACGCAGCCAAAGGAGACCTGATGTCATGTGCTAGTTGGCGACTAATCTCAGTGGTGATCTTGTTTTCACTGAGCTGAATCAATTTGAGGGTTTGCTCTTCATTTTTGTCAAAAAGTTCTTCGAGTGCGTTTTTAATTTTATGAATT